>JBJEPW010000033.1:0-7801 GCA_051881435.1 Candidatus Fimenecus sp.
CATATTGTCACAAAATAACAACCGTTACTGCCGTAATCGTAATCCTTTAATCTTAAATTTTTTCTTCTCGGCAATTCTTCGCTCATAATACTTTAATTTTAAAACCGGCGGAGCGAATCAATCGGTTATACACCGCCAAACCCATACCTTTTGTGTCGGGGCAACGGGCAAAAACTGTTTTTGCTCCCATTTCGTCCAACTCACGCAATGCGTCAAAGAGCCGTGATGACTGGCTGTAACCGTCGTTTGTATCGCCGTATTCCACAAATGGGCAGGATAGTTTTTCTCCCTCTCCGTCAAAGCACAGGGCAGTTGCATCAGCCTGATTTTCAATAAATGCTTTAAATTCTTCAAAGGTGCTTTTGATAAGGGTTATATCCGCTTTCGGCGCATAATGCTTGTATTTCATACCGGGAGAAGCGGCCTCTTTACCCTCCTCCAACTTATTGAGCACAGCGTCGTCAACAATAATTTCGCCGATAAGCTCCGTCATCTCTTCAAGGGTTACTCCGCCGGGACGCAAAAGGCGAGGGGGATTTTCCGCAAAGGAGATAACCGTTGATTCAACGCCGATTTCGCAGGCTCCGCCGTCAATAATAAGGGGGATTCTGCCGTTCATATCCTCAAAAACATATTTGGCATTTGTGGGGCTTGGGCTGCCCGAAAGATTTGCAGAAGGCGCCGCAAGGGGCAATCCGCAGTTTTTTATTATAGCCCTAGCCGCCTCACTTTTCGGCATACGCACAGCAACGGTATCAAGCCCACCCGAAACAGTCTCGGAAACCCTTTCGCTTTTTTTCATAATCATCGTTAGGGGACCGGGCCAAAACCGCCCAGCCATTATTTTAACCTTTTCGGGTATTTCCTTTACAAGGGGCGCAAGCTCTGAAAATTCGCTGATATGCACAATCAGCGGGTTGTCCGAGGGTCTGCCCTTGGCTTCATATATTTTCTTAACCGCCGTTTCGTCAAGAGCGTTTGCCGCAAGACCGTAAACGGTTTCGGTGGGAATACCCACAACCTCACCGTTTTTAAGGAGTTTTGCAGATTCACTCAAAGCACGGTCATATTCGGTTTTTATGTCAACTATTTCCGTTTTCATTAAGATTTTATTCCTCTGCTTTCAGCTTTTCTGCCGTGTCTGCCGTTATAAGTGCGTCGATTATCTCGTCAAGGTCGCCGTTCATAATCTGCTCTATTTTATAGAGGGTAAGGCCTATTCTGTGGTCGGAAACTCTGCCCTGTGGGAAATTGTATGTTCTGATTCTTTCACTGCGGTCGCCTGTTCCCACCTGCGCTTTTCTTGTTCCTGCAATTTCTGCGTCATGCTTTGCCTGTTCAATTTCAAGAAGCCTTGAACGCAGAACTTTCAGCGCCTTGTCCTTGTTTTTATACTGACTTCTCTCATCCTGACATTCCACAACCATACCCGTTGGCAGGTGAGTAACACGAATTGCGGAAGAAGTCTTGTTGACCTTTTGACCGCCTGCACCGCTGGAACGGAAAACATCAATCTGTAAATCGGCAGGATTTAATTCAAAATCCACATCCTCTGCCTCGGGGAGTACGGCAACCGTAACGGTCGAGGTTTGAATTCTGCCCTGACTTTCCGTTTCGGGAACACGCTGAACACGGTGTACGCCGCTTTCAAACTTAAAGCGTGAATATGCGCCGTCACCGTCAATGCTCACTATTATTTCCTTGTAGCCGCCAAGCTCCGTGGAATTTTCCGAAAGTATTTCTATCTTCCAGCCGCGGGCTTCCGCATACATTGAGTACATTCTGAAAAGCGAATTGGCGAAAAGAGCCGCTTCTTCACCGCCTGCACCGGCCCTGATTTCCACAATAACGCTTTTGTCATCATTGGGGTCACGGGGCAAAAGAAGAATTTTCAGCTCTTCCTCGCAAATCTGTATCTGCTCCTTGGCGGATTCAAATTCCTCCTGCACCATTTCCTTAAAGTCCTTGTCAAGCCCGCCGCCATCAAGCAAATCTTTTGATTCGTCAAGAGTGGCTTTGATTTTTTTGTATTCACGGAACTTTTCAACCACGGGAGTAAGCTGTTTTAATTCCTTCATAAGCTTTGTGTATAACTGCTGGTCGCTTACCGTTTCGGGAGAACACAGCAGCTCGTTCGTTTTTTCAAAGCGTTCCTCTATTCCCAAAAGCTTATCAAACATCTTCCGCACCCTCCCGAATTATCTTTTTAATATTCTTTTCCAGCTTTACGCGTGGCACCATTACCTCTCTGCCACACTTTTCACATCTGATGCGGAAATCCATACCTGCACGGAGCACTGTAAACCGCTTTCCTCCGCAGGGATGCTCTTTTTTCATTTCAAGAATATCATTAAGTCTAATATCCATAAAATCTACCTCTTAAAACATTACATTATATAATAGCACAAATAATATAAAAATAAAATACCCCTTTTTAATTCTTATTTCTGTTTCTTCGTCATATCAATTTATAGCAAAGTCAGTTTGCTAATTTTGAAAATAAAGGTGATATGTATGAAAAAATATTCTCCTGAGGGAGTTCTGTTTGAAAGCAGGCAGAATAAAAAATGTATGGAATCAATCGGGAATTTAAGGGAGTGCTTTTTTGAGGAGCGGATTTTGGAAGCAAGGGCAACTCTGTGCGACAGTGAGCACAATCTCCACATTGATTTGGGCGTAATTCAGGGAATAATGCCGAGAGAGGAGTGCGCTCTGGGTATTTCCGACGGCAGTGTGCGCGATATAGCCATAATTTCACGAGTTAATAAGCCTGTGGCATTTAAAATTACGGATTTTACCGATGATGAGACAGGCGTTCGCACGGCAATTCTGAGCCGCCGCGCCGTACAGCAGGAGTGCGCCGAGGAATACATAAAAAATCTTGCACCCGGAGATATAATTGATGCAAGAGTAACCCACAATGAGAATTTCGGTTCTTTTTGCGATATAGGCTGCGGAATTTCGGCGCTTCTGCCCATTGACAGTATTTCCGTTTCGAGAATTCCTCATCCCGATGTGCGCTTAAAAGTGAACAGTATGATAAAAGCCGTTGTGAAAAGCATTGACGCCGAGGGCAGGGTAACTCTTTCCCATAAAGAGCTTTTGGGTACTTGGGAGGAAAACGCAGAGTGTTTTAAGGCTGGGCAGACCGTAAGCGGAATTGTGCGTTCCATCGAAAAATACGGCGTGTTTATTGAATTGGCGCCCAATCTGGCAGGCCTTGCGGAATATACGCCCATTGTGAACACGGGCGACGCGGCAAGCGTTTACATAAAGAGCATCAATCCCGAAAAAATGAAAATAAAGCTTGCTATTGTAGATAGCTTTCCTGCGGAATACGAGCAGAAACCTGTAAAGTATTTTTACAACGGCTCCCATATGGATTATTGGCGCTATTCTCCCGATGCGTCACAAAAAATTATTGAAAGTGTGTTCTGATATTGTTATTTTTATCTAATATCTATTGAAAAAACTTGAAATATATGGTAATATTACCTTGACTATTTCTTGAATTGCGAGAAATATTGGGAGGTAATGATATGAAAAGGTTAAAAACGGTGGGAGCCGTCGTTTTGGCAATGGTTCTGATGCTTTCAGCATTCGTTCCGGTGCTTGCGGCGTCTGACAGATGCAAGTGCGGAAACGCACCCGTAATATCCGTAACGGGATTCGGTCATGTTCCGCTGGTTGACGGAAACGGGAAGCAGGTTTTTGCACCCGATTCGCAGGAAATTGTTACAACGGTTATCCGTGATGTGGTTCCCGCATTGGTTAAGTATTTAAGCGATGATGACGCAAGCGCTTTGATGGACGCAATTATTCCTGCGGCACAGTCAATTTTCGACCCCATTAAGTGCGACAGCAACGGTAATTCGGTGGATCCCGATGTGCATATTGAGCGCTATTTCCCCAACAGTATTGATACTTATAATTATGAGGTTAAAGAGGGACAGCAGGATCAGCTTTCCATGGCGGTAGCCGAAAAAATAGGCGGCGACCATGTTTATGTGTTTACATACGATTGGCGCCGTGATATGGCTGATTTGGCGGCGGAACTTAATGATTATATCCAGAATGTAAAAAGTCAGACAGGCCATAGTAAGGTTGCCATTAACGGTCAGAGCATGGGTACATGCGTTGTTCAGACTTACCTTGCCATGTACGGTACAGGCGATGTTCAAACCGTTGCCATGCTTTCAGGTGCTTATACAGGACTTGAAATGATAGGCCAGCTTTTCACAGGTAATATCCAGCTTGACGCGGACGGTCTTGTAGATGTTCTTGTTCAGGCAATCAACGGCAGCCCCGATAAAGGAAACTTGGGCGCGCTGCTTAAATACACATCTATTTTCCGCGCCGCAATCGAGAAGCTTGCGCCCGCAATAGATTCTCAAAAGGATAGGCTTTATAACGAATTCTTTATTCCGTATTTTGCCTATATGCCGTCAATCTGGGCGTTCGTTCCTCCGAATTATTATAATGAGGCGCGCGACTTTATATTCAGTGATGTTACTCCCGGCGTTTCCCTTTCTTCAAAAATCAGCTTTTATCATCTTGCTGTTCAGCTTCCCATGCAGAGCAGGGTAGAGTCGCTTATCCGAAACCGCGATGTAAATTATTTCTGCGTTTCCCAGTATAACCGCCAAATTGCTCCCGTAACGCCTAAGGGCAATATGAACAGCGACGGTGTTATTGAAACCTATCATACAAGTGCTTTCGCAACTGTGGCAGACAGGGGAACCGCATTGAGCGATTCGTATAATCAGGCTGTAAATTGCCACGAAAACCACATCTCACCTGACAGAGTGATAGATGCTTCAACCTGCTGGGCACCCGAAAACACCTGGTTTATTAAGAATTTGAATCATGTTGCATATACACAGGGCTCTGCGGGATTTTTTGCATGGCTTATGACTGCAAAAGAGCAGTATGATATAAGGTCAAATCCGCTTTATACGCAGTTTATGATTTATAATGTTGACCGCGATTATCTTGCGAATTACCTTTATGAATACGGCGATGTAAATCTTGACGGTGTGATTAACCTTGTAGATGCCCGCTTGGCTTTGAGGCATTGTATGGATGTTGAATATCTCGATGAGCTGAATCTTCAGCATGCCGATTACAATACAGACGCAATTGTAACAAAGCAAGAGGTACTCAATATAGTAAAAACATATAACGGAATTTAAAAGTTAACTTATCAAACAGGCTGTCGATTATTGCATTGACAGCCTGTTTTTTGTCGTTTGTCGGTTGCATTTAAGCTTTTATTGTGGTAACATAATGTGAGTTATTCACAAGAAGTATAAGTGCGGAATTATTCTTCTTCCAAATGTTGAAGGAGGCTTTATGTTGAAAAGAACATTAAAAAGTATTATCAGCACAATTCTTTGCGTGTGTATGCTTGTAATGTCCCTGTCGGTTGTAAATTTAACTGCATTTGCGGCGGAAGAGAACGGATTTACATATAATGTGCTTGATGACGGAACAGTTGAAATAACCCGCTATACGGGAACCGATACGCAGATTTCAATACCGTCCGTAATTGACGGCAAAGCGGTCACAAGCATAGGCGATCAGGCGTTTATCAGCTGCACGGGGATTACTTCGGTATTGATTCCGAAGAGCGTAAAAAAAATCGGGGTATATGCTTTTGCAGGTTGTAGCAGTTTGAATTCCGTTTCAATTCCCGAAGGTGTTGAAACTATCGGAGAACAGGCTTTTTATTATTGTTATAAACTTGGAACCGTGACAATTCCGGAGGGGATAACGGAAATAAATTTCGGAACCTTTTACGGTTGTGTGAGTCTATCTTCGGCATCAATTCCGGACAGCGTTAAGTTTATCGGCGATCAGGCATTCCGCTTTTGTTCATCTCTTTTGGAATTGGAGCTCCCCGCAGAGCTGGAAAGCATAGGCGAATATTCGTTTGCAGGTTGCTCGTCTATTCAGAATGTTTCAATTCCCGATAGCGTCACAAGCCTGGGAATGAGCGCTTTCAGCGATTGCGAAAGCCTTATATCCGTTGATATTCCCGATGGCGCAGTATGTTTGCCTGATGAACTGTTTATGAATTGCAGTCAGTTGTCCTCTATTGAAATACCTGCAAATATAGAAGAAATCGGAAATGAAGTCTTTTCAGGTTGTGAGAGTTTGGAAGAAATAACCGTTTCTGCCTTAAACGATTATTATTCCTCCTTCGACGGTGTTCTGTACGACAAGAATGTTTCAACCCTTATTTTGTGCCCCGGTGCAAAATCTTCAGTTGATATTCCGGAAAGTGTTGATTGCATAAGCGCACAAGCTTTCTTCGGATGCTGGCAGCTAAGTGAAATCACGCTTCCGAAAAATGTATCAACAGTAGATGATGGCGCATTTTTAGGCTGTTTCAGTCTTTGCGAAATAAAAACGGCGCAGGACAGCGAATTCTTTTCATCATATGACGGCGCACTGTATAATAAAGATAAAACGGAGCTTGTAGCTTGCCCCAACGGAAAAACGGATATTGAATTTCCGTCTTCCGTAACAAGAATAGCTGCTTTTTCCTTTGCCGCATGTATAAATCTGACCGAAATATCAATACCTTACGGCGTTACGAGTATGGGATATATGGCATTTTTGTGGTGCGATCAGCTCACAAGGATAACAGTTCCCGAAACAGTGTCGCAAATGGAATTTGGTATGTTTTCAGGTTGCAGCAGCCTTGAAAGTGTTGCTATTCCCGAGGGCGTAACAAGTATCGGCGAGCAGTTTTTCTTGGAGTGCTCCTCTTTAAAATTCGTAGTTATCCCGAATAGTGTAAGAAGCATTGATTCAGGTGCTTTTGAAGGTGCAAACGCAAATAAAATATACGGATATTATGACTCTTATGCCCAAAACTTTGCAAATAATCATGGAAAAACCTTTGTGGCTATGGCAGACGCTGATTTCGACGGAGTTGTTAACAGTAATGACTATGCCATTGCCGTTTTAGCCGCAAATGCTTCAACGGTATTGTCTGATGAGCAAAAAATTGTAGCCGATGTAACCTGTGACGGCGCAGTTGATGCGTATGACGCAATAAAGATTGATTTGATTGTAAACGGAATGGTATAATCGTTTAATTTCTGATTATTAAGTATGGCGGGGGCTTTTGCTCCCGCCGTTAAAATTATAGAACAATATCTTTGAACCGACACAATTTTGATTGACAACAAGCGATAAATAGTTTATACTTATATGGCTGTAAACTTTACGAAAAGGAGTGTTACAATAACGACCAATGCGAACGGCAGGGAGCAGTACGACTATATTGTAACAGGAAGCGCAAGCGGCTTGATAAAGAGAATTAAAAATCGAGACCGAAAAATTAAAAAACAAGTAATATCGGGGTGTAGCGCAGATGGGGACGTTCCCGAGCGCCGCCGGTGGCGGATGAAGCGAGGGAAAAGGAGTGTTACAATAACGAGCAATGCGAACGGCAGGAAGCAGTGCGACTATATTGTAAAAGGAAGCGCAAGCGGCTTGATAAAGAGAATTAAAAATCGAGACCGAAAAATTAAAAAACAAGTAATATCGGGGTGTAGCGCAGATGGTAGCGCGCTTGCTTTGGGAGCATAGACGGTATCTGCACTACACGAAATCAAAAACCGCCGAAAACCCTTCAACCGTGCGGATTTCGGGCGGTTAAGAAAATGAAAAAAAGCAGTCAAAAATGTGCTTGACCACACAGTTGACCACTTACACAACAACAATTAAATAATCTATCGGGGTATAGCGCAGTTGGTAGCGCGCGACATTTGGGATGTTGAGGCCGGGA
>JBJEPW010000034.1:0-115847 GCA_051881435.1 Candidatus Fimenecus sp.
CCGATTTTGAATATCATTGGAACTACATCGAATACAACGCATTAAAGGAATATTCAAATATAAAAGGAGAAGCAAAATGAAGGATATTTACGAGAGCCCGCTTAATTCAAGATATTCAAGCAAGGAAATGAAGTATATTTTCTCCCCTGATTTTAAGTTTAAAACATGGAGAAAGCTTTGGGTTGCCCTTGCGGAAAGTGAAATGGAATTGGGGCTTAATATCACACAGGAGCAGGTTGATGAATTAAAGGCAAATATGGACAACATAAATTACGAGGTTGCCGAAGCTCGCGAAAAGGAAGTCCGCCACGATGTAATGAGCCATGTATATGCTTACGGTCAGCAGTGCCCCAAAGCAAAGGGAATTATCCATCTGGGCGCAACCTCCTGCTATGTTGGCGACAATACCGATGTTATAACCATGACCGAGGGCTTGAAGCTTGTCCGCAAAAAGCTTGTAAATCTTATGGATAAGCTTTCAAAGTTTGCTTTGGAATATAAGGATATGCCTTGCCTTGCCTTTACCCATTTTCAGCCGGCACAGCCCACAACCGTAGGCAAAAGAGCATCTCTTTGGCTTATGGATTTGGTTATGGATATGGAACAGCTTGAATTTCAGCTTTCGAAGATGCGCCTTTTAGGCTCAAAGGGTACAACAGGTACACAGGCAAGCTTTATGGAGCTTTTTGACGGCGATACGGATAAAATCAAGGAGCTTGACCGTAAAATTGCCGAAAAAATGGGCTTTAACGAAACCTTTCCCGTTTCGGGACAGACTTATCCCCGTAAGCTTGATTATCATGTGCTTTCCGTACTTTCCTCAATCGCACAGTCCGCGTCTAAATTCTCCAACGATATGCGCCTTTTACAGCATCTTAAAGAGCTTGAAGAGCCCTTTGAGAAAAATCAGATAGGCTCGTCGGCTATGGCGTATAAGCGCAATCCTATGAGAAGCGAGAGAATTTCTTCCCTTGCAAGATATGTAATCTGCGATACGGTAAATCCTGCAATCACCGCTTCTACACAGTGGTTTGAAAGAACGCTTGATGACTCCGCAAACAAGAGAATAAGCGTTGCCGAGGCCTTTTTGGCGGTTGACGCTATTTTGGAGCTTTATATAAATATCGTCAGCGGAATAGTGGTTTATCCCAAGATGATTGAAAAGCGTCTTCAAAGCGAACTTCCCTTTATGGCCACCGAAAATATTATGATGGCGGCAGTTAAAAAAGGCGGCGACCGCCAGGAGCTTCACGAAAAAATCCGCTGTCATTCAATGGACGCAGGCCGTGTTGTCAAGGTTGAGGGTAAGGAGAACGATTTGCTTTATCGCATAGCAAATGATGCGTCCTTCGGCTTGACGCTTGAGGAAATTCAGGCGGAAATGAAGCCTGAAAATTTCGTGGGCAGAGCCCCTCAGCAGGTGGAGGAAATGGTCCGCGACTATGTAACCCCCATCATAGAAAAGTATAAAGACGATTTGGGCATAAGCGTTGAGATTAAGGTGTAAAAATAAGAAAACTAAATAACGCAATTTTAGGGCGGTGAGGCTTTCCTTACTGCCCTGATTTTATGCAAAATAGTATTGCTATTATTCGCAAAGTAGAATATAATTATATACAGATAATATGAATTAAAACAACACGGAAGAATAAGTATATGAATCTTACTTTTGATATTCAATCAACAGAAAAATATCATTCTGCTTCTCAAATAACGAGAGTTTTAACTGAAACATGGGTACATGAAAACATGTATTGCCCAAGATGCGGGAATTTAACGATAAATAGATTTGAGAACAACAGACCTGTAGCAGATTTCTTTTGCCCTGCATGTCGAAACGAATACGAGCTAAAAAGCAAATCGGGAAGTTTATCTAAAAAAGTAAATGACGGTGCTTATGAAACGATGATAAAGCGCATTACAAGCAATCAGAATCCGGACTTTTTCTTTATGAACTATTCAAAAACAGAACATAAAGTTAAAGATTTTATTATAGTACCCAAGCATTTCTTTACACCGAGCATTATTGAAAAGAGAAAACCGTTAGCACCGACAGCGCGCAGAGCAGGTTGGGTCGGATGCAATATATTAGTAGGCAAAATACCTACACAGGGCAAAATTCCAATTATTTCAAATGGTAATGTGCTTGATAAAAATAATATTATAAAACAGGTGAACAGAAGCAGAAAACTTGAAACAAGCAGTTTAGAAAGTCGCGGTTGGCTCATGGATGTTCTAAATTGCGTAAACACGGTGGAAGACAATGAGTTTTCATTAAGTCAAATTTATATTTTTGAAAATGAATTGCAAGAGAAACATCCGAATAACAATAATGTAAAGCCGAAAATCAGACAACAATTGCAATTTTTACGAGATAAGGGCTTCATTGAGTTTTTAGGTAACGGAAAGTACAAAAAGATACTATAAGGTGACATAATGTAATAGACTATAAAAAAACGGTGCAACTATTTCTTTAAGTTGCACCGTTTTTGCAGTCTGATTCTATTTAATTTCAAACCGCGCCAAGGTATTCTTCAAGGCATTTATTGGTTTGTTTCATTTCCTTTGCGGCATCAATGCCTACATATCGCCAATGCCAGGGCTGATAAATCATACCCGTCACATCTGTTTTGTCCTCGGGATAGCGGAGGATAAATCCGTAATTATGGGCGTTTTCCGTAAGCCATTTGTATTCGTTTGTTGAGGCAAAGCCTGCGCTTGCGCTTGAAATATCAACCGCGAGTCCCGCTCCGTTTTCACTGCATCCGGCAGGCTCAATCCGTTTTTGTGCGTTTGCCTCTGCCTCTTCTTTCGTCATATTTTGAAGCATAAACGCCTGAACCTTGTTGTCGTAATTGGTTTGCTGACGGCTGTAACTGCAATATCCCGCATAAGGAGTCAGTATAACATTCTGCGCGAGGGCGTCGTTATACATTTTCTTGTACGCCTCGGCAACACGGCTGTCCGCTGTAACGGAGCTTCCCTCAATTACGGGAGCGAGAGAGGGAGAATAGCTCTTTGCGAGAGGATAACTGCGGTTTATAAGCGTAAGCGACCAATACTCGCTTGAAAGTATATCAACGGGATTGTAGTTTGACCAGTCAACAGGCGGGTCGGTGGGCTCCTCAACGGGCTCCGAGGTGCTTTCCTCCTCAATTACGAGCGGTTCCTCCTGCGAAACGGCTTCGTTAGGAGCTTCGGTTGACGGTTCTGTGGAGGCAGGCGCTTCGGTAACGCTTTCAAGCTCAATCTTAATCTGATTGTAGCCTTTTCCACGGCAAAAAGCCGCATATAAAACGGTGAGCATACCCAAAATTATCACAAGGGACGCAAACAGATATATTTTTATTTTTAAACGCTTTTTTTTCATATCATTTTTTCCTTTAAGTATCTGCACTTTGAGTATAGTTTATTATTTTTTTCTTCGCTTGTCAATAATCCCGTAATTTTGCGGTAAAAAAACGGAAAAAATTTCAATTTTAATAGTGACTTGACAGCGAAAGTATGATAGAATGTCGGTGTATATTTATTTAATACCGAAAAATCCGCGGAGGTAAAAGCAAAATGAAAGCAAGCGAAAGCAACAGTCACTATGCTTCAAAGGTTCGTGAATGTACGAATTTTGCGGCAAGAGAGGTAAAAAAAGTGTGCGCAAATATCGGTCCCCGTCCCTCGGGCGAGGAGGGTGAGAAAAAGGCGCAGGATTATGTTGAAGAGCTGATGGCGCCTATCGCCGACGAGGTGAAAAGAGAAAAATTTTCTCTGCACCCCAAGGCTTTTATGGGTTGGGTGCTTGTTGACGGTATTATGATGCTTATTTCTGCGGCGCTTATGATACTTGCGCTGTCAGGTGCGGTTCCTGCCGCCGCTGTCGCTCTTAAAGCTTTGGCAACGGTATTGAGCGTGGCGTCTCTCGTATTCCTTTTAGGCGAATTTCTTTTCTACAAACAAATTATGGACCCGTTTTTCCCGAAAAGAGAGTCGAGCAATGTGCTTTGCGTGAGAAAAGCCTCGGGCGAGACGAAAAAGCGCATAATCCTTGCAGGTCATATAGATTCCGCTTATGAATGGAGATACACCCATTTGGGCGGCGGAAAGCTTTTAATGGCTGTAATTATTGCAGGTATCGGTTCTCTTGTTTTGTCTTTGATTATTGATGTGCTTTCATTTTTCGATTTGGGCAATATTGCAAACATCGTCCTGCTTGTCATTCAGTGTGTTGCCGTGCCGGGCTTTGTGCTTGTTCTTTTCTTCGTTAACTGGAAGATGTGCGTTGACGGCGCAAACGATAATTTAACAGGCGTTTTTGCATCAATGGCTGTGCTTAAATATCTTAAAGATAATGATATTCGCTTTGAAAACACAGAGGTTGTTGCAATGTCAACCGGCTGTGAAGAGGCGGGTCTGAGAGGCGCCAAGGCGTTTGCAAAGGCTCACTCAAAGGAGTATAAGGACAGCGGCGTTGAAACGGTGTATATGGCTGTTGATACCCTTCGCGATTATGACTATATGGGCGTTTACAACAAGGATATGACAGGCACCGTAAAGCTTGATGCTCAGGCGGCTGAAATGGTTAAAAAAGCCTGTGAAAACGCAGGCTACGATATACCCTTTGCATCTGTTTTCTTCGGGTCGTCCGATGCGGCGGCGGCACAGCAGGGCGGAATAAAATCCGTTGCTCTTGCCGCTATGGATCCCACACCCGCAAGATATTATCATACAAGAGGCGATACAGCGGATAATCTTGATATTAAAACCTTTGAGGCGGGAATCAAGATTATGCTTGAAACCGTGTTCTTGTTTGATGAACAGGGGCTTCGCGACAAATATTGATAAATTCACCGAGAGGGGAATAAAGATGAAGAAAAAAATATACAGAATAGTAAGCCTTATTCTTGTTGCCGTACTTATGGTAACTTCATTTGCAGGCTGCGGAACACAAGCCGAAAAGCCGAAGGCTGTTACGGTTAAAACCGATTTGCAGGACGCAAAGTTCGTGCTGACCTACGGGGGTTTGAGAAAAGTTTTGCCCGGTGACAAGCTGGCAACGCTTTTTGAGAATACCAAAAAGAAAACCGATGACAAAACCGTTGAGCTTTCTTATTATGAGCTTGTTTCCACCTTCGGCGGAGAGAAATATTTCGATGACCTTCTTGCGATTATTCCTGCCGAGCAGATGGCAAAGCTTACTGCAAATCAACAGCAGGTGCTTGATTATTTCAACAACCTGATTAACGGTATTAAGGAAAACGGCTCTGCAAGAGTTTCGTATAATGAATATTTCTGGATTGACCATAACGATGAGGTTGTTTTTAAATCTGCCGACGGTAAAGAACTTGAAAATCAGGATGTTTTCCGTGCCGCTTTCCGTTTGTATGCCGACACAGCCTTGCAGGACATAGGAAGCTTTCTTATGAACAAGGGGCAGGACGAGGCAACGGATTACGGCGCAGATTTGAGCCGGGTTATGTATCCTTTGGGTGAGAAGTATGCAAGCCGCCTCACTCTTGACGACCTTTATACGGATAAAGAAACAAAAACATATCCCATTTATTCCTCGGTAATTCCCATGCTCGTAAACGATATTGACGAAAACGGCGACAATGCAGAGGACGAACGGGGCGAATATATCTTTGTTCCTACGGAGCTTAACCGTACAATCTGCATAACGGTGAAGCCGCAGGAGGAAAGCGTTAAGAAGGCATTTTCAATCCGTGAAAAAGACGGAATTATGGAGCAGTTCAAAACAGCGGAAAGCTATATGACGCTCAATTCCTTTGAAATTGCCTTTAAGCCCTGCAAAATCACGGCAGGCATAAACGCGGTAAACGACGAAATGACATATGTTACATACGATAAGAATATGGTTATAACCGCAAATGTTACCTTTACGGGCGCGCTGGCGCAGTACGGCAACGTAATTGTGGAATTCCCCTGCACCTCACAGCTTACATATAACTTCGGCTGGAAAGAAGCGGCGGAATAAATTTAAAATTGAAAATGGAAAATTGAAAATTAAAAGTTTTTTGATGTTTCGTAGGGGACGATGCCTTTCATCGTCCCGTAAAAATTACGGAAAACCAAATTCAACCGTGTAGGGCGGGGGCTTGCTCCCGCCGTTTTTCATTTAATGAATATTGAAGAATGATGGAAATTTTCACAAAATTTGTAAGGGACAATTCCCCCATCGCCCCGAAAAAATCACATATACACCATTGGCGTGATGTAATTTATCGGGCGGGCATGGAAACCCGCCCCTACAACAATCACGCCCTACCTTTAATTTTATCATAAAACTGTATACTATGTCCTTACACTCTTGTTTACTATGTTATTACACTATACATCGCGAATCGCACCTACAAGGTATTCACCTGATTTTACAATCATAAAAATCTTTAAAAAACAGTTGACATACGAAAAATATATGTTATAATAACAGAGCAATAAAGCAGAACGGATTATTTTGTTCTCACCCTGCGGCGTATGTGCCGCCCGGTCAATAACTTTTTAGTTTTTTGAGTTTGTGTAAAGGTGCGGGCAGAATTATCTGTCCGCATTTTAATTTCGCCGTGCAGGCGGCCGCGCGTCGCCTAAGGGCTTTGAGAGGTGTTCGTTTATCAGTACCAAAGAATTGCAAATCAATGAAGAAATCAGAGACAAAGAGGTCAGAGTAATTACCGATGACGGTGAGCAGCTTGGCATTATGTCCGCAAAGGACGCTCTTAAAAAAGCCGAGCAGAAAAATCTTGACCTTGTTAAGGTTGCTCCTCAGGCCAATCCGCCCGTATGCAAAATTATGGACTACGGAAAGTACCGCTTTGAGCAGGCTAAACGCGAAAAGGAAGCCAAAAAGAATCAGCGCATAGTTGAAACTAAGGAAATCAGGCTGTCTGTTAACATTGATACGCATGACTTTGATACAAAGCTGAACCATGCTCTTAAATTCCTTAAAGCAGGCAACAAGGTAAAGGTTTCCATCCGTTTCAGAGGCCGTGAAATGGCTCACGCTCATTTGGGCAACGGTATTATGGACAGATTTGCCGAGGCCTGCGCAGAGTTGGGAACGGTTGATAAGCCCGCAAAGCTTGAGGGCAGACAAATGCTTATGTTCCTCTCTCCCAAGTCGTCGAAATAAGTGATGTATTATATTGTTTAGGAGGATATTATTATGCCGAAGATCAAAACACACAGCGGAGCAAAAAAGCGCTTCAAGATGTCAAAAAACGGTAAGCCCATGAGAGCTCATGCTAACAAATCTCACATCCTTACCAAGAAGAGCACAAAGAGAAAGAGAAATCTCCGCAAGACTGCCGTTGCAGATACTACAAACTGCAAGCAGATTAAGCGTCTTATTCCCTATAAATAATCGAGCGCCTTTAAAAGGCGATTACTCAACTAACGGAGGTAAAGAGAAATGGCACGAATTAAAGGTGCGATGATGACTCGCAAAAGAAGAAATAAAGTATTAAAGCTTGCAAAGGGCTACTACGGCTCAAAGAGCAATCTTTTCAAAACAGCTAAGCAGGCTGTTATGAAGTCCGGTCAGTATGCATATGTAGGAAGAAAGCAGAAAAAGCGTGATTTCAGAAAGCTCTGGATTACAAGAATTTCCGCTGCTTGCAAAATGAACGGAATGAACTATTCAACATTCATCAACGGTCTTAAAAAAGCAGGAATTGACCTTAACCGTAAAATGCTTTCAGAGATTGCTATTGCGGATCCCGCAGCATTCACAGCACTTACCGAAAAGGCAAAGGAAGCTCTTAAATAAGAATCAGTTAAATAACCACGCCGAGTTCCCCTCGCGCGTGGTTTTGCATTTTAAAAATTATGTCGGATTTTGTTATAACTGCGAAAAATAACCCTAAAATTAAAGAAATAAGGGCGCTTTTAACCTCTGCAAAGGAGCGGCGGAATACCGGTCTGTTCGTTTTGGAGGGAGTTCGCCTTTGCTGTGACGCATTGAAAAGCGGTTGTGAAATCGGAAGTGTTTTTTATACCGAAAGCTGTGAAGAAAAGTTTTTTGACGACATTTCGGAGTTGAAAAACGGTGCCGCAGGCTGTTTTTGCGTAAGCGAGGATATAATTAAAAGCATAAGCGATACAGTTACGCCCCAAGGGGTAGTTTGTACCGTGAAAATGCCGGGGAATACCTTTGAATACAAAGAGGGCGGGAAATATATCGCCCTTGATACGGTTCAGAATCCCGATAATCTGGGAGCGGTTTCCCGAACTGCCGAGGCGCTGGGAATTGACGGGCTTATTGTTTCAGGCGGCTGTGATATTTACAACCCCAAAGCATTGAGAGCATCAATGGGTGCGATGTTGAGGCTTCCCGTGCTCGTTTGCGCCGATTTGGGCGAAGAGATTAAAAAAGCAGAGGCTGTGGGAATACCGTCATATGCCGCCGTGCCTGATAATACGGCAAAAAGTGTTACAGATGTTGATTTTGGAACGGGCGCTTTGTGCATAATAGGCAACGAGGGCAACGGCGTGTCAAAAGAAATCATTGACAAGTGCCGTGACTGCGTTACAATTAAAATGCGGGGCAGAGCAGAGTCCCTCAACGCCGCCGCCGCTGCCTCAATAATAATGTGGGAATTGGTAAAATGAACAACGATTTGTATTGGGTGTGGCTTTCCTGCGGATTGGGAGCGGGAGCCTCCTGCCTTGATATGGTTTCGTATTACGAGTGGAATCCGTATGATATTTACACTTCGTCGGAAAAGGAGCTGTGCGCTCTTGATGTGCTGACGGAAAAACGCGTAAAAAAGCTTAAAAGCTTTCCTCTCCATAAGGCGGAGGAGTATTTACGAGTATCGCAGGAAAACGGGTGGAAAATCATAACGCCGTCAAGCAAGTTTTATCCTAAAAATCTTTTGCACTTGCAGGATTTGCCCCTTGTTTTGTATGTGAACGGTGACGAAACGGCGCTGACGGAGGAAATGTCCATATCAGTGGTCGGAGCAAGAAAGGCGTCAGATTACGGCAGAGCAGTTGCAAGAGCCCTTTCGGGTGCGCTGGCAAGCCGCGGATTTACGATTGTTTCGGGCGGAGCTTTGGGAATTGACAGCGCCGCGCATAACGGCGCTCTTGATGAAAACGGCAAAACGGTTTGCGTGCTGGGTTGCGGGCTGGGTACAAAATACCTTATGGAAAACGAGCCGTTAAGGCAAAAAATCTCTGAAAACGGCGCAGTTATTACAGAATTTCCCCCATATACTCCCGCAGGGAAAACAACATTTCCTTTAAGAAACCGTATAATTTCGGGAATGACCTTGGGAACGGTTGTAATTGAAGCAGGGGAGAGAAGCGGCTCGCTTATAACGGCGCGCCTTGCCGCAGAGCAGGGGCACGATGTGTTTGCGGTTCCCGGGGATTTGGTAAGCTCCTCTTTTTTAGGCACAAATAATCTTATACGCAACGGAGCAATTCCCGTGTTTTCACCCAACGATATTTTAGAGGAATATTGCCACCGTTACTTTGATAAACTGAATAATGAAACACGCCCTCCCGATGATGAAATAATCAGGCGGGCACAGGCGTTTTTAACAGATGAGGCGTTTCTATCGGAAAAAAGCGAAAAGCCGAAAGAGCATTCCGATAAATCGGCGAAAGAGCATAAAGCACCGCAGAAAACGGCGGTGAAAAAACCTGCTCCGCCGTATCTCACCGAAAATGCCGCAAAGGTTTATTCCTTTATAGGCGAAAGCCCCGTGCATGTTGATGAGATAATAAACGGCTGTTGTCTTTCGGCAAGTGCGGCGCTTTCAGCACTTACGGAATTGGAAATATACGGTCTGATAGCTCAGTTGAGCGGCAGACGATATAAAATAAATTAGGAAGATGATATATGTCAAAGCTTGTAATAGTTGAGTCCCCCTCAAAGGCAAAAAGCATACAGAAATATTTGGGAAAGGATTACACGGTAGTGTCCTCAAAGGGGCATATCCGTGATTTGCCCGCCGCAAAGTTAAGCGTTGATGTAAAAAACGATTTTGCGCCTAAATATGCAGTTATAAAGGGCAAGGAAAAGCTTGTAAAAGAGCTTCGTGAAATGGCACAAAATTCCGACGGCGTTATATTGGCTGCCGACCCCGACCGTGAGGGAGAGGCTATTTCATGGCACCTTGCAACGCTCCTTGACCTTGATATGAACGAGAATAACCGCGTCAAGTTCAATGAGATAAACAAAACAAGTGTTACAAAGGGAATAGAAAAGCCCGAAAAGATAGATTTGGATCTTGTAAACGCCCAGCAGGCTCGCCGTATTCTGGATAGACTTGTGGGCTACACATTAAGTCCCTTTATTTCACAAAAAATCAGGCGCGGACTTTCCGCAGGCCGTGTTCAGTCCGTTGCGGTAAGACTTGTGGTTGACCGTGAAAATGAGATAAGAGCCTTTGTGCCTGAGGAGTATTGGACTCTTGATGCAAAAATGCTTGCTCCCTCGTCAAAAAAATCGTTTGCGGCCCAGTTTACAGGCGACGAAACAGGCAAAGTTAAAATCACAAGCAAGGAACAAAGCGATTTGTACCTTTCCCGTTTAGAGGGTGCAAATTATGTGGCGACATCGGTGAAAAAAGGTGTTCGCCGCCGTCAGCCCGCTCCGCCCTTTACCACATCCACAATGCAGCAGGAGGCTTCAAGAAAGCTTAATTTCCAGGCACGCAGAACAATGAAGATAGCACAGGAGCTTTATGAGGGTATTGACATTCAGGGCATAGGCTCCGTGGGTCTTATAACATATATGAGAACCGACTCCTTGCGCATCTCGGAAGAGGCAAGAGCCGCAGGAAATGAGTATATTAAAAATACCTTCGGTGAGGAGTATCTTCCCGAAAAGCCCCGTTATTTCAAAACACGGGCAAATGCGCAGGACGGTCACGAGGCAATCCGCCCCACTATGATGGATATTACACCCGAAAGGGCAAAAGCAAGCCTTACTGCCGAGCAGTATAAGCTTTATAACCTTATCTGGAAGCGTTTTATGGCGTCACTTATGGCAAACTGTGTTCAGGATACGGTTAAAGCGGAAATTCAGGGCGCAAATGAGCAGGACATGGCAAACGGAAAGTATGTCACCTTTGCGGCAAGCGGATATTCCGTGCGCTTTGACGGCTACACCCGTCTTTACGAAAGCGGAACTGATGAGGACGAGGAAACAGAGGGCAAGCTCCCGAAAATCTCGGAGGGCGACCAAATCAAGTTAAAGGAATTGGTGGGCAATCAGCACTTTACACAGCCACCTGCAAGATATACCGAGGCGTCACTCATTAAAACTTTGGAAGAAACAGGCGTTGGCAGACCGTCAACATATGCTTCCATAATCTCCACTATTACTGCCCGTGAATATGTTGTCCGTGAGCAGAAGCAGTTAAAGCCCACAGAATTGGGAGAGGCAACAACAAAGCTTTTAAAGGATAAATTCCCCAAGATAGTAAATGTTAAATTTACCGCAGGTATGGAGTCACAGCTTGACGAGGTTGAAAGCGGCGAGACAGATTATATTAAAATGCTCCACGAGTTTTATGACGATTTCAGCTCAACTCTTTCCAAAGCCAAGGAGGAGATGCAGGGCGTTAAAATAAAGCTCCAAGAGGACGAAACCGATATTAAGTGTGAAAAATGCGGCAGAAATATGGTTATCAAAACGGGGCGTTTCGGAAAATTCTTAGCTTGCCCCGGATATCCCGAGTGTAAAAATACAAAACCCCTTGTTGTTGAAACAAATGCAACCTGCCCCGTGTGCGGCGGAAAGATTATTGAGAAAAAGTCCAAAAGGGGCTATGCCTTTTACGGCTGCGGAAATTATCCCGAATGTAACTTTATGACATGGGATAAACCCACAGATGAACTCTGCCCACAATGCGGAAAATCATTGTTTAAGCGCAAGGGCGGTATTCTTGCTTGCCTCAATGAGGGCTGCGGCTTTGAGAAAAAGGCAGAGAGAAAAAGAAAGACAAAAGAGGAAGAATAATGAAAGCGGTAGTTATCGGCGGCGGCCTTGCAGGCGTTGAGTGCACAAAGGCTCTTTCAAAATACGGAATACAGGTTGATTTGTATGAACAAAAGCCGCAAAGACATTCCCCTGCCCATAAGCTTGATACGCTGGCGGAGCTTGTCTGCTCCAATTCACTTAAAGCGGAACGCTTAAATTCCGCCGCAGGGCTTTTAAAGGCGGAAATGGCGCTTTTAGGCTCTGTGTGCGTTGAAACAGCGTATGAATGTAAGGTGGAGGCAGGCGGCGCTCTGGCAGTTGACCGCTTGGAATTTTCAAGAATAATTACCGAAAAAATAAAGAGTGACGATAATATTACCTTAATCGAAAAAGAGGTAACTAAGCTTCCCGAAGCAGACGGCGTTGTAATTTGCGCAGGACCGCTGGCAAGTGAGGGTTTAAGTGAAACCGTGCGTTCTCTTTGCGGCGACGGACTTTCCTTTTACGATGCGGCGGCGCCTATTGTCAGTGCCGAAAGTATTGATATGACCTGCGCCTTTACTCAGTCAAGATATGACCGTGGGGGCGAAAGCGACTATATAAACTGCCCCATGAATAAAGAGGAGTATGAGGCGTTTTATGAGGCTATAATAAATGCGGAAAGCGCAGAGCTACACTCCTTTGATAAGCGTAAAGATGTTTACGAGGGCTGTATGCCTATTGAGGTGCTGGCGTCCCGAGGTAAGGACACAATGCGTTACGGCCCCTTAAAGCCTGTGGGGCTTACCGACCCTAAAACAGGGCACAGACCATGGGCAAATTTACAGTTGCGCCGTGAAAACCGTGACGGCACAATGTATAACCTTGTGGGATTTCAGACAAACTTGAAATTCAGCGAACAAAAAAGAGTATTTTCCATGTTCCCTGCTTTAAAAAATGCGGAATTTTTGCGCTACGGTGTTATGCACAGAAACACTTTTATTGATTCTCCCCGTCTTTTAAACGGTGATTTCAGTATGCGCAGTAATCCCTATCTCTTTTTCGGCGGTCAGATAACAGGTGTTGAGGGGTATATGGAGTCTGCCGCAAGCGGACTTATGGCAGGAGTTAACCTTGCCCTCCGCCTTTTGGGAAAAGAAACGGTAATATTGCCCGAGGACACAATGATAGGGGCATTGAGCCGATATATAAGCGATGAAACGGTGAAGAATTTTCAGCCCATGGGTGCAAATTTCGGAGTATTACCGCCCCTGGGGGAGAAAATAAGAGATAAACAGGAAAGATATATGATGCTTGCCGAAAGAGGCATAAAGAGTCTTGAAAAGGCGGGCAAAGAATTGATTCAGGTGTTGAAAAATGACTGATTTTGAAAAGAAAATAGGCTATGAATTTAAAAACAAAGCGCTTCTTCAAAGGGCTTTAACTCATTCCTCCTACGCCAACGAAAAGGGTACGGGGCTTGATAACGAGCGCCTTGAATTTTTGGGCGACTCCGTTTTGGGCTTTATTACGGCGGAATTTCTTTTTGAGCATTTCAAAAACAATCCCGAGGGTGAGCTTACAAAAAAGCGTGCCTATGCCGTTTGTGAAAAAACACTTTTCGGATATGCGGAAAAAATCGGTTTGGGGGATATGATACTTTTAGGCAAAGGCGAGGAGCATACAGGTGGCAGACAGCGCCCGTCCGTTGTTTCCGATGCCTTTGAGGCGCTTATTGCCGCAATTTATCTTGACGGCGGAATTGAAAGTGCAAAAAAATTCGTGCTTCCATTTGTAGAAACGGCAAGCGAAACAAAGCCTGTTTTCAAAGATTACAAAAGCACCCTCCAAGAGGTTTTGCAGCAAAATCCAACGGAAAAGTTTGAATATATCCTTGTGGGTGAAAGCGGTCCCGACCACGATAAGGAATTTATTGTTGAGGTGCATCTCAACAGCAATGTGATAGGCAGGGGCAAGGGCAGCAGTAAAAAGCGTGCCGAGCAGGAGGCGGCAAGGTCCGCACTGGAGCTTATGGGATTATGAAGCACTCAAATATAAGTATTTTTGTCCCTCACAAGGGCTGTCCCAACGATTGCAGTTTTTGCAATCAGCGGACAATCAGCGGTCAAACCGTTCCCGCCGCTCCCGAAGATGTGGATAGGGCGGTAAGAACGGCGCTTTTACATAATGTTAATCCGAAAACTGCTGAAATTGCGTTTTTCGGCGGTAGCTTTACGGCGATTGAAAGAGATTATATGGTGTCTCTTTTAACCGCCGCAAAGCATTTTTTGGATACGCATGGTTTTTCGGGAATCCGTGTCTCCACCCGTCCCGATTGCATTGATGAAGATGTATTAAAAGTCCTTAAAGACTACGGCGTAACCGCCATTGAGCTGGGGGCGCAGAGTATGGACGATGAGGTGCTTTTATTGAATCGCAGAGGTCACACGGCAGATGATGTAAGAAAAGCTTCCGCTCTTATAAAGGAACAGGGCTTCTCCTTGGGACTTCAAATGATGACAGGGCTTTATAAAAGCGATTTCACGAAGGACGAATACACAGCAAGAGAGATAATAGAATTAAAGCCCGACACGGTGCGTATTTATCCTACCGTAGTGCTTAAAAATACATATCTTGGATTTTTGCAGGAAACAGGGGAATATAAGGCTCCGACGGCGGAGGAAACAGCACCCTTTTGCGCAAAGCTTTTGGAGCTTTTCAGAAATGCACAAATAAATGTGATAAAATTAGGGCTTCACAGCAGTGAAACCGTGGAGCAGGATATGGTAGGCGGAGCGTATCACCCCGCTTTTCGTGAGCTTTGCGAGGGGTACATATATCTGGAAAAAATCCGTGAAAAGTTAAAGGGTTGCGATAAAAACCGTGAATATGAGGTTTTTGTAAACGAAAAAGCCCTGTCAAAGGCAAAAGGACAGAATAAAAGAAACGAAAAAGCATTGAAAAACGAGGGCTTTTATTGTAAAATAAAGGGAAAGCATAATTTGCCCGAATATGAGGCTGAGGTTAACATATGATTTTAAAAGCAATTACAATGCAGGGCTTTAAATCCTGTCCCGACAAAACGGTTCTTCATTTTGACAAGGGTATAACAGGCGTAGTGGGACCTAACGGAAGCGGAAAAAGTAATATTTCCGACGCTGTCCGTTGGGTTTTGGGCGAACAGTCCACAAAAAGTCTTCGTGGTTCAAAAATGGAGGATGTCATATTCAGCGGAACATCTCTTCGCAAGGCAACAGGCTTTGCGGAGGTTACGCTGTGCCTTGATAATACGGACAGAGCCCTCGATTGCGATAAGGACGAGGTGAGCATAACACGCCGTTATTACCGTTCGGGGGAAAGTGAATACAAGATAAACGGCGAAAGTGTGCGCCTTCGTGATATTAACGAGCTCTTTATGGATACAGGCTTGGGGCGTGACGGTTATTCAATGGTCAGTCAGGGAAAAATTGCCGAGCTTATTTCATCAAAATCGGGCGAACGCCGTGAAATGTTTGAAGAGGCGGCGGGAATTTCCCATTTCCGTTACAGAAGAAGTGACGCTTTAAAAAGACTTTCCCAGGCAGAGGAAAATCTTGTCCGTTTAAGAGATATTTTAACGGAGCTTGAAAGCCGTGTAGGGCCTTTAAAAATTCAAAGCGAAAAGGCGCAGAAGTTTTTGGTCCTTGCCGAGGAGAGAAAAAAGCTTGAAATCGGCATTTGGCTTAACAATATTGAAAAAACACAGGAACGCTTAAAGGAGCAGGACAGAAAAATCGACATTGCCTCTGTTCAGTACAGCGATACACAAAAACAGCTCTCGGAAATTGAAGAGAAAATGAACGCAAACCTTGAAAAAACCCGTGAAATCAATGTGGGAATTGAGCAGGTGCGTTCTTCTGCATCACATTTTGAGGAGCAGGCGGCAGAGCTTGAAAGTCAGGCAAAGGTTTATGAAAACTCCATAATCCACAATAACGAGTCCATTGAAAGGCTCCAGAAGGACAAGCTTTCGGAAAACGAGAACGAAACCGATGTGGATACGCAGATAGAAGAGGCGAATAAGCAAAAGGAAGCGGCTCAAAAAGGGCTGGAAGAGGCAAACAAAAAGCTTTCTCAGCAAATGGGCGAAATTGAAAAGCTCCAAGGCGAGAATGATGAGAAAGCCTCACTTTCCGCCGACCTTTCAAGGGAGATTTCCCTCTTGACAGTAAGCCTTGCGGATAACCGTGTTATAAGCGAAACCGCAAATTCACAAATTGATGAAATCGGGGCGAGAATTGACGCTATCAGCCTGTCCTTGGGCGGTCGTCGTGAGGCGGTGACGGCTTTAACAGAGAAAAAGAACAGCGCAAAAGCCCTCCTTGATGAGTGTATTGAAAAAATCAACGGTTATAAAAACGCTGTTGAGGGCTATCGTATAAAGGTGCAGACAAGAACAGAAAAAAGCGAAAAAATCAAGGCTGAAATCGCCGTTCTTGACAGTGAAATCGGGCGCAAAAACGAGCGTATAAGAGTTCTTGACGATTTGGAAAAGAATATGGAGGGCTACCAAGGCTCTGTAAGAAGCGTTATGAACGAGAGTAAGCGCGGCGCACTTCGTGGTATTCACGGTCCTCTCTCCCAGCTTATCACCGTAAAGGATAAATACTCCGTTGCGGTTGAAACAGCGTTGGGAATTGCAATTCAAAATATTGTTGTTGATAATGAGAACGACGCCAAGCGTGCCATCGCATATCTTAAAGAAACCCGCGGCGGCAGAGCAACCTTTCTGCCCCTCACCGCCATTAAATCAAGGCACCTTGACGAAAAGGGACTTGACGATTGCTACGGCTTTGTAAGCATCGCCTCAAAGCTTGTTTCGGCAGACAGCAAGTACCGTGACATTATCGAAAATCTTTTGGCAAAAACCGTTATCTGTGACGATATGGATTCTGCCATCACCATTGCGAAAAAATATAATAACCGTTTTAAAATAGTAACCTTGGACGGTCAGGTTATAAACGCCGGCGGTTCAATGACAGGCGGCAGTAAGGCGCAGGGCGTTGGTATGCTCAGCCGCAGTAATGAAATTGAAAAGCTTACCGAGGCTGTAAAGGTGCTTGAAGAAAAGAAAAAGGATTTGGCTTTAACGGAAAAATCTTTAAGCGAGGAGCTTGCCGCCGCAGTTGCCGACCTTAACGGAATTGAGGGCGATATTCTTTCAGCCAACGAGGAAAAAATCCGCCTTGAAGGCGAATATAAGCTTGCCTGTGAGCAGTATGACACCTCGGCAGGAGGCGTTGAGGAGCTTCTTAACGAGGAGCAGATACTCAAAGGTCGAATTGAAAAGATTAAGGCGGATAGTATTGCCGCCCGTGAAAAGGTTGAGAAGCTGACAAAGGCTATTGCCGAAAAGGAAAAGAGCCTTGAAGCAGTCAGCGGCGACCGTGAAAGTCTTGCGGCGGTTCGTGAGGAGCTTTCAGCAGTTGCCGAGCAAATCCGCCTTGAAATTTTAGGCTATGAAAAGGATATTGAATCGGCAGAGGATAATATGCGAAGGCTTAATATCCTCAAAGGCTCTCACAGCGACAGAATGGCAGAGCTGGACAGCGAAATCGAGGCCTTCAAAAATAAGAATATTTGGCTTTTAAAGGATATTGAAAGCTTGCGTGCGTCCGCCGATGAGTTAAGACAGCAAAACAGCAACGCCAAAGAGAATATCGACAGTCTTTTAGAACAGCGCACACAGCTTGAAAAAGAAAATACCGATTTGCGAAATCTTGAAAAAGCAAAGTCCTCGGAGCGTGAGCGTGTAAGCGGTGAGCTTGCCCGATTGGAGGAGCGCAAAGCTTCAATGCTCAACGAGTTTGAGGAGTACAACGCAAAGCTTTATGAGGAATATCAGTTAACACGCCGTGAGGCGGCAGCTCTTGAAATCGTCATTGAAAATATCGGCGAGGCAAGAACAAAGCTTTCCTCCTTGAAAAACGAGATAAGAGCCTTGGGAAGTGTTAATGTTTCCGCCATTGACGAGTACAAAGAGGTTTCCGAACGGTACGAGTTTATGTCGGAGCAGATAGGTGATGTTGAAAAATCAAAGGCGGAGCTTATAAAGCTTATTGACGAGCTCACAACAAAAATGAGCGTTCAGTTCCGTGAGCAGTTCCAGAAAATCAATGTCTCCTTCGGCGAAACCTTCTCCGAGCTGTTCGGCGGCGGTAAGGCAGAGTTGATTTTAGAGGACGAGATGAATGTTCTCGAATGTGATATTGAAATCAAGGTTCAGCCACCGGGAAAAAATGTTCAGAATATCAACCTGCTTTCAGGCGGAGAAAAGGGACTTTCCGCAATTGCATTGCTCTTTGCAATTCTTAAAGTTACCCCTGCCCCCTTTGTAATCTTTGACGAGGTTGAGGCAGCGCTGGACGATGTAAATGTTGTCCGTTACGCTCAGTATTGCCGCCGAATGACCAAGAACACACAGTTTGTTCTTATCACTCACCGCCGAGGCACAATGGAAGAGGCGGATATGCTTTACGGCGTCACAATGCAGGAAGAGGGCGTATCCAAAATTCTCGAGCTTAAAACCGCTGAAATGGCAAGGAAATTAGGTCTCGCTTAGGGTAACGGCAATAATCCGAACCCGTCAAAAATGCAGTATTAAAGCGATATTTGTCGCTTTCGCTGTTGCCTTGCGTCAGCAAGGCTGCCATCTCAAGACAACAAATCTCATCTTTACTCCAAGCATTTTTGATGCTTTGCAGTTTATCGTGTGCAGATTTGGTCTTAATCGAGGCATAAAACGCAGTTAATCCTTTCGGATTAACGAGTATTTTAACGAAGAGTAAGGGCAAATCCGCCACGAGAAACCGTGGTTTGGATTATTACCGTTACCCTAAAATTACTTGTCTTGCACTTTTTTGTGATGGTAACTCGTGTATCTTCATACACTTCGCCATCGCAAAAAAGCACAATACAAGCAATTTTCAAGCTACGATAAACATTATATAGTAAATATGTAGAGGGTTTACTCCCGCCGCAACGATAAACAAATTCTCGAAAGGAAATTGTTATGGGAATTTTTAAAAAGATAAATTTCGGACTTACGAAAACAAGAAACAAAATGGCAGGCGCCATTGACGATATGCTTGACAGCTTTGACGAGGTTACCGACGACCTGTATACAGAGCTGGAAGAAATACTCGTTATGGGCGATGTGGGAGTTACCACCGCCGTTGAGATAACCGAGAGACTTCGTGACGAGGTTTCAAAGGGGAAAATCAAAAATTCCGCTGAAATCCGTCAGAAAATCAAGGATATTGTTGCCGAAATGCTTTACGGCGGCGAGGATATGGGGCTTATAACCGTCCCCTCGATTATCCTTGTAATCGGCGTTAACGGCGTGGGCAAAACAACCACAATCGGTAAAATGGCATCTATGTATAAGGCGCAGGGCAAAAGCGTAATTTTAGGTGCCGCCGATACTTTCCGTGCGGCGGCTATTGACCAGCTTCAAATCTGGGCTGACCGTGCAGGCGTTGATATTGTCAAGCACAAGGAGGGTGCAGACCCTGCCGCAGTTGTATTCGATACAATTAACGCCGCAAAGGCAAGGGATAACGAAATAATAATTATTGACACGGCAGGCAGGCTCCATAACAAGAAAAACCTCATGGACGAGCTTAACAAGATTTACCGTGTTATTGACCGTGAACTGCCCTATTCAGACCGTGAGGTGCTTTTGGTGCTGGACGCAACAACAGGGCAGAATGCAGTTAATCAGGCAAAGGAATTTAAGGCAGTTGCCGATATTACGGGAATTGTGTTGACAAAGCTTGACGGTACGGCTCGGGGCGGCGTTGTGCTGGCAATTAAGAATGAGCTTGGAATACCCGTTAAGTTTATCGGTGTTGGTGAGCAGATTGACGATTTACAGCCCTTTAACCCTGCCGCCTTTGCAGACGGACTTTTCGATAAGATAGATTATACCGAGGAAGAGGATGTTTCCCTTGATAGGTTGGAAAGCGAAGCTCCTGCCCATAGTGACACCGTGAGGGAAACAGAAGAGGTTAATGAAATCATCACCGATTTTGTTGAAACGGTAAACGAGCTGTTTGAGGAAGCTGAACCCGTGGAGGAAATACCCGAAGAAACGGCAGAAGAGGAAGAACCCGTTGAGGAGGAGCCCTCAAACGAGGAAGAAACAGAGAATAACGAGCCTGACAAAAAGAGAAAGAAGGGTTTCTTTGGACTTTTTAATCGCAACTCATAATATGAAAAAACAGGCGGAGCTTCAAAGAATTTTAGCTCCCTTGGGCATAAATGTTTTAACTGCCGAAATGGCGGGAATAGAGCTTTCCGATGTTGAGGAAACAGGCACAACCTTTGAAGAAAACGCATTTTTAAAGGCAAATTCGGGCTGTAAGGAAAGCGGAATGATCTGCGTTGCCGACGATTCGGGGCTTATGGTGGATTTCCTTGACGGTGCGCCCGGCGTTTACTCCGCACGGTTCGGCGGTGAACACGGAAACGATAAAAAGAATAACGAAAAGCTTTTATCTCTTTTAAAGGATGTACCGCCCGAAAAAAGAACGGCACGGTTTGTAAGCTGTGTTTGCTGTTGCTTCCCCGACGGACGGCATTTTACCGTTCGCGGCGAGTGCGAGGGCATAATTGCAAACCGGGTGCACGGCAACGGCGGTTTCGGTTACGACCCCTTGTTTTTAGTGGGTGAAAAAACCTTCGGTGAACTTTCCGCCGAGGAAAAAGATAAGCTATCCCACAGAGGCAACGCATTAAGAAAATTTGTAAAAGAAATCGAGAAATATATTTAGTTTGTAGGGGACGACGACTCGGCGTCCCGTAAAAATAGGAGAATTATATGACAAGCAAAGAAAGAGCAGAATTAAGAGGTCAGGCAAACACAATGCAGCCCCTTTTTCAGGTGGGCAAGGGCGGAATTTCAGATGCACTCATTAAGCAGACCGATGATGCACTCACAGCCCGTGAACTTATAAAAATCAAGGTGCTTTTGGAAACAGCCCCCGAAAAACCAAAGGAAATCGCACAAAAGCTTGCCGAGGCAACAAACAGCGAATGTGTGGGCGTAATCGGCGGCAGTATGATTTTTTACCGTTACAATCCCGAACTTCATAAAGACGAGAAGAAAAAGGCAAATAAAGGAAGAAAATAATTATGAAAATCGGTATTTTCGGCGGAACCTTTAATCCACCCCACAAGGGGCACGCAAGAATGATAGAAAAGCTCACGGAGGAGCTGGAGCTTGACAAGGTTCTCATAATTCCCAACAAAATCCCTACTCATAAGAGATGCGATGAGCTTGCGGATAACAAGGACCGTCTTGCCATGTGCAAAATGGCGTTTAAAAATCCCAAGTTTGAGATAAGCACCATGGAAATGGACAGAGAGAGCGACAGCTACACCATTTTCACCGTTGACGAGTTAAAGAAACAATATCCTACTGACGAACTGTATTTGATTATCGGCTCCGATATGTTTTTAATGTTTCATAAATGGTACAAGCATAAGGAGCTTTTGGAAAAATGCCGCATTTGTGTTGCATCAAGAAACACGGAAGACAGCATAAAGGTGCTTCGTGCATATGCCTTTGACCGATTGGGAATTTATATTAACGGGCTTGACGGGAAGAATATACACATCTCCCCTCTTGACGCCTTTGCGGTAAGCTCGGGGGAAATTCGTGATATGATTAAGGCAGGAAAAAGCATTTACGGGCTTTGTGAGCCGGAAATAATAGAATATATGGAGAGTCATAAGCTATATGGATACGGCAAGGAATAAGGAATTTCTTGAAATTCTAAAAACACGGCTGACACCTCAAAGGCTTTATCATTCCATATGCGTGGCAGAAAAAGCAAAGGAACTTGCCGGAATTTTCGGCGGGGACAGTGAAAAAGCCTACACAGCAGGGCTTATCCACGATATTATGCGCTATGAGCCCCCCGAAAAAATGATAGAACTCATTGAAAGCGACGGTCAGGAGTTGACGGAAAGCGAAAAAAAGATAACCGTTACCCTTCATGCCGTTGCAGGTGAGGTTTATTTACGAAAGGTGCTGGGCGTGACGGACGGTGAAATCCTTTCATCGGTAAGATACCACACCACAGGCAAAGAGGATATGACGCTTTTGGAAAAAATCATCTATGCGGCGGATTTAACCTCGGCTGACAGGGAATATCCCGATGTTAACGAGGTTCGTGCCCTTGCAGAAAAGGACCTTGACCGCACCGTGCTTCGTGGTTTATCCTTTACAATAGAGGATAACGCAAGAAAATGCCGCCCCATTCATATCGACACAGTAAAAGCCTTTAACTATCTTGCAGAAAGGATAAAATAATATGGAAAGAACAGAACTTCTGAAAAACGCAGTCGCCGTCCTTGACAACAAAAAGGCGATGGATATAAAAGCACTTGAAATAACGGATTTGACTGTTGTTGCAGATTACTTTATAATTGCAACAGGTACTTCGGGTACTCATATCCGTGCCCTTGCCGATGAGGTAGAGGACGCTCTCACAAAGCTTGGCGTTGAGCCCAACCATATTGAGGGCAAAACAACAGGCTGGATACTCCTTGATTACGGTACGGTTATAATTCATCTTTTTACCGCCGACCAGCGTGAGCTCTTTAATCTTGAACACCTATGGGGCGACGCAAAGGATGTTGATTTAAGCAGTATAATCAAAGAATAAAAAGCAAATTACACCACAAAGAAGGTTGAATATAAATGAATTACGATTTTAAAAATGCAGAGAAAAAATGGCAGGAAAGATGGGCAGAGGCAGGCGTTTTCAATGCGCAGGATAATTCCGATAAGCCTAAATTTTACGGACTTGTTGAGTTCCCCTATCCCTCAGGCGCAGGTATGCATGTAGGCCACATTAAGGCTTATTCGGGACTTGAAGTTGTGTCGAGAAAAAGAAGACTTCAAGGCTACAATGTGCTGTTCCCCATAGGCTTTGACGCTTACGGACTCCCCACGGAAAACTATGCTATCAAAACGGGTATTCACCCCCGTCAGGTAACGGATACAAATATTGAAAAATTTACAAGTCAGCTTAAAAAGGTGGGCTTTTCTTTCGATTGGAGCAGAGTTGTTGATACAACCGATGAAAATTATTATAAGTGGACACAGTGGATTTTCCTTAAAATGTTTGAAAACGGACTTGCTTTCCGTGACAAGACATTGGTAAACTATTGCCCCTCCTGTAAGGTTGTCCTTTCAAATGAGGATTCCCAGGGCGGTAAGTGCGACATCTGCCACAGTGATGTTGTTCAAAAATCCAAGGATGTTTGGTATCTGCGCATTACCGAATATGCGGATAAGCTTCTTGAAGGTCTTGAAAAGGTGGATTATCTGCCCAATATCAAGCTTCAGCAGGTGAACTGGATTGGTAAATCAAGGGGTGCATTTGTAAACTTTACAATGAACGAAATCCCCGAGAAGCTTAAAATATATACAACCCGTCCCGATACGCTCTTCGGCGTAACCTTTATGGTTATGGCTCCCGAGCACCCCATTATCGATAAATACAGCGATAAAATTTCAAATATGGACGAGATAAAATCATACCGTGCCGAGTGCGCAAAGAAAACGGAGTTTGAGCGCACACAGCTTGTAAAGGATAAAACAGGCGTTAAAATCAGCGGAATTACGGCTAAAAATCCCGTCAACGGCAAGGATATTCCAATTTACATATCCGACTATGTAATGATGGGCTACGGCACAGGCGCAATTATGGCTGTTCCTGCTCACGACGACCGTGACTATGACTTTGCAAAGAAATTCGGCATAGATATTATCGAGGTTATCAAGGGCGGAGACATTTCAAAAGAGGCTTATACAGGCGACGGCGAAATGGTCAACTCCGGCTTCTTGAACGGAATGGATAACAAAAAGGATTCCATTGCGAAAATGATAGAGTATTTGCAGGAAAAAGGCATCGGCGAGGGCGGCGTTCAGTACAAAATGAAGGACTGGGCGTTCAACCGTCAGCGTTATTGGGGCGAGCCTATCCCCATAGTTCACTGCGAAAAGTGCGGTATGGTTGCCGTTCCCTACGAGGAGTTGCCTTTAAGACTGCCCGAGGTTCAAAACTTTGAGCCGGGAACAGACGGCGAGAGCCCCCTTGCAAAAATCGATTCTTATGTAAATTGCAAGTGCCCCAAGTGCGGCGGCGACGCAAAGAGGGAAACCGACACAATGCCGCAGTGGGCAGGCTCTTCCTGGTATTTCCTTAGGTATGTTGACCCCCACAATGACGATGAGTTTGCCAATATGGAAAAGCTTAAATATTGGATGCCTGTCGATTGGTATAACGGCGGTATGGAGCATGTTACACGCCACCTTATTTATTCACGCTTCTGGTATAAATTCCTCTACGATTTAGGGCTTGTTCCCTATGAGGAGCCTTATGCAAAGAGAACGGCGCAGGGACTTATCTTAGGACCCGACGGTGTTAAAATGAGCAAATCAAGAGGAAATGTTATTGACCCCAACGAGGTTGTTGATGTTTACGGCGCCGATGTTTTGCGTACCTATGTTCTCTTTATGGGCGACTATGAAAAAGCGGCTCCCTGGTCGGAAAGCTCGGTTAAGGGCTGTAAGCGTTTTATCGACAGAATCTGGAACTTGCAGGAAATCCTCACCGATGGCGAGGAGTATTCAAAGGAGCTTTCCTCCGCTTTCCACAAAACAACAAAGAAAGTTACCGAGGATATTGAAACACTTAAATACAACACCGCCATTGCGGCACTTATGACGCTCCTTAACAACATTTACGATAAGGGTTCAATTAACCGCGCGGAGCTTAAAACACTTTTGCTCCTTGTCAATCCCTTTGCCCCTCATGTAACAGAGGAGATGTGGGAAAAATGCAATTTCGGCAGAATGCTTGCCGCCGACGGAGTTTGGCCCTCATATGACGAGTCAAAGTGCGTTGACGATACAATTGAGATTGTAGTGCAGATTAACGGCAAAATCCGTGCAAAGCTTAATGTCCCTGCCGATATTGAACAGGCAGAGGCACTCGCTTTGGCAAAAGAGGACGATAAAATCAAAGAGGAGCTCCAAGGCAAAAATATTATCAAAGAAATTTATGTCAAGGGCAAGCTTGTTAATATCGTCGCAAAATAAAATCAGTCGGCGGGGCGTGTTCCCGCCGATGTCGTATATTAAAAGGACGGGGGAAAGAAATGAAAGTAATTGATATTTCAAAGGATGTTATGACCTGCCCGGTTTTTGAGGGCGACCCGTCGCCGGAGCTTGCAAGAATAAAGACCATAGATGACGGATTTGACTATAATTTGGGCAAAATAAGTATGTGCCTGCATAACGGCACCCATATGGACGCGCCCCTGCATTTTCTGCCTGAGGGCGGCGATATATGCTCTGTGCCGACTGATGCCTTTATCGGTCCCTGCACCGTGGTGGAGGTTCCCGAGGGTATGATAACGGGCGCCTTTATTGAGGAGTATTTCCCGAGAAATGCAAAAAGAATTCTTATTAAAAGCCACGGAAAAGCCTATTTGCACGAATCGGCGGCGTCCGAGCTTTCATATTTGGGATATATCCTTGTGGGCACGGACTCTATGACTGTGGAGCCCGAAGGCTCAGACGGCAGAACCCATAAAATGCTTATGGTTGATAATATTGCAATTCTTGAAAATCTTGATTTGGAAAATGTGGAGTCCGGAGATTATTTTCTCGTTGCTCCTCCCGTTAAAATCGGCGGAGCCGAGGCCGCTCCCGTAAGGGCAATGCTTATTACGGATTATATTTTTTGGAGCGGAGATAAAAACTAACTATTTAATATGTTATGACGGTGGAATGAAATGGTTAAAAAATTACTAAGCCTGTTTTTTGCCTTTGCAAAAATAGGGAGTATCACATTTGGCGGAGGTCTTACAATGCTTCCGTTGCTCACAAAGGAAATAGTTGAAAAGAGAAAATGGGCAACCGAGGAAGAATTGCTTGATTATTACGCAGTAGGGCAGTGCACCCCGGGCATTATAGCCGTAAACACAGCCACGTTTATAGGCTATTATCAGGCGGGAATAGTGGGCGGAATAGTTGCGACTCTGGGTATGGTAACACCATCAATAATAATTATTACAATCATTGCATCCGTATTGCAGAATTTTATGAATTATCCCATTGTTGCTTCTGCACTTACAGGGATTAACGCAATTGTTTGCGCACTGCTCGCACATACCGTAATCACATTAGGCAAAAAAAGTCTTGTGAATGTTGTTTCGGTAGTATTATTTCTTATAGGCTTGGTTGCGTGCTTTGTATTTCATATCACACCCATTCTTTTGGTAATTTTCGGCGGAGTTGTAGGTGTGATTTACGGAAAAATCAAGGAGGTAAAATCTAAATGACCTTCTTGAAACTGTTTTATGAATTTTTTAAAATCGGTCTTTTCGCAGTAGGCGGCGGACCTGCAACAATTCCGTTTTTGCAGGATTTGGCAAGAAGTGACTACGGTTGGTTTAACGAAGAACAGTTAGGCGTAATGGTAGCCGTCGCAGAAAGCACTCCCGGGCCAATCGGTATAAATATGGCAACTTATGCAGGTTATAGCGCAGGTTTTGCCGAAAGCGGTGTAGTAGGCGGAATTTTTGGCGGAATTGTGTCAACATTAGGGCTGGTAACTCCGTCAATAATAGTTATCGTAATTATCGCGGGATTTTTAAAGGCTTTCAAGGAAAATATGTATGTAAAAAACACATTCTCGGGTATCCGTCCCGTTGTAACCGCCCTTGTTGCCTTTGCGGTGTTTGGAATAATCAAACCGATTTTTTACAGCGACGGAGCATTTATAATCCCCGTAATTGCAATATCCGTAGTTGTTTTCGGACTGATGTTTATTAAAAAGCTGAAAAAACTTCACCCTGCATTCTGGCTCTTGTTGGGTGCGATTGCAGGAGTGGCTTTAAAGCTTTGATTTTGAGGTGTATTCCGTGTCCCTTGTGAAAAATCAGGAAATAAAACTGAATATTGAGGGTTATACTGCCGAGGGCAGCGGCGTAGGACATTATGACGGTATGGCTGTTTTCGTCGCAGGCGCGGCGGCAGGCGATACCGTGCTTGCTCATATAATAAAGGCTAAAAAAACATATGCCGTTGCCGTTGTAAAGGAAATAATCGAGCCGTCGGGAGAAAGAATCTCCGTTGACTGCCCGCAGTTTCGCTCCTGCGGCGGCTGTGCATACCGCCATATTTCCTATGAGGCGGAAAAAGAATTAAAAAAGAACCGTGTAAAAGACGCATTTCTGCGGATTGCCCATATGGATATCCCCGTAGAGGAGATTATTACGGGAAATACGGAAAGATACAGAAATAAGGCGCAGTATCCCGTAGGGCTTAACAGCAAGGGCGAGATAAGTATAGGCTTTTATGCCAATAAAAGTCACAGAATAATCAATTCACCCGACTGTGCTTTACAGCCCCGTGAATTTTCCCATATTGTTGAAACAGTAAAAAACTGGATGACAGAATACGGCGTTTTACCCTATAACAGTGAAACAGGCAAGGGGCTTGTGCGCCATATTTACATAAGAAAAGGTTTTAAAACAGGGCAGATTATGGTGTGTCTTGTAGTTAACGGAAACGAAATCCCCCGCGAAGATAAGCTTTGCGAAGCCTTAACGCAAATTGACGGAATAAAAAGCATTGTAATTAACGAAAACAGTGATAAAACCAATGTTATATTGGGAAAAAGGTGCAAAACCCTTTGGGGTGAGGACTATATTGAGGATATTCTCTGCGGAGTAAGAGTGCGCCTTTCGCCCTTGTCCTTTTATCAGGTAAATCATGATATGGCGGAAAAACTCTACTGTAAAGCCGCCGAATTTGCCGATTTAAAGGGAACGGAAACGGTGCTGGATTTGTATTGCGGTGCAGGCACAATCGGGCTTTCCATGGCGAAAAAGGCAAAAAAGATTTACGGTGCGGAAATCGTGCCCGAGGCGATTGAAAACGCCAAGGAAAACGCAAGGCTTAATAATGTTGAAAACGCCGAGTTTTTCTGCGGTGACGCCGCCGATGCCGCAAGGCGGTTTCGTGATATGGGTATAAAGCCCGATGCGGTGCTTTTGGACCCGCCACGAAAAGGGTGCGATGAGGCGGTGCTCTCAACCGTTGCTCAAATGAACCCCGAAAAAATCGTATATGTTTCCTGCGACTGCGCAACCCTTGCCCGTGACGCACAGCGGCTTTCAGCGTTAGGCTATACCCCAACCCGCCTCGCCGCCGCCGACTTGTTCCCAAGAACAGTGCATGTGGAATCAGTCTGCTTGATGTCAAGGGTTGAAAAATGATGAATTAAATAAATTGGGATTTGTGGAGGTGTTAACGGAACGGGCAATGCCCGTTCTCTACGCACGAAATTAAATTTCCAGGGTAGGGCGGGGGCTTGCCCCCGCCGCGTGGTTCGATGTGAATTGACGGCGGGGGCAAGCGATACTCGCCTGCCGGCTCAGACAGCGCTTCTGCCCATTTCATTCGCAGAGGTGTCCACCGGACACCCGCGCCCCCGCCCTACCGATAAACCAATTTACATTGTGGGGAATTTACGGGCGGGCGTGGAAAACCGCCCCTACAAACGGGGCGCCGAGTCGACGCCCCCTACAACAACAAATTCCAATTTATCCATATGTTTTACAAATAATGCTTCCTTTGGGGCATTCATATAACCGATTATGAAAAAGGAGAAAGATTATGTTTGAGATTAAGGACAAAAAATTCTTAATGGACGGAAAACCCATTAACATTTATTCAGGCGCAATGCACTATTTCAGAACCTTGCCCGAATATTGGGAGGACAGGCTTACAAAATTAAAGCTGGCAGGTTTTAACACGGTTGAAACATATGTCTGCTGGAATTTGCATGAGCCAAAGCCCGGCGAGTTCTGTTTTGAGGGTATGCTTGATATTGAGCGATTTGTAAAAACAGCTCAGAAGGTAGGTCTTTATTGCATTGTCCGTCCCGGTCCCTACATATGTGCCGAATGGGATTTCGGCGGACTTCCCGCATGGCTTTTAAAGGACAAAAATATGCAGATTCGCTGTAACTATCCCGATTATACGGCTTGCGTTGAACGGTTTTACCGTGAACTCCTTTCACGCCTTGCGCCTTTGCAGATGACAAAGGGCGGAAACATTATCGCTATGCAGGTGGAGAATGAATACGGCTCCTACGGCAACGATAAGGAGTACCTTGCCTTTATTGAAAAGCTTATGCGTGACTGCGGAATCGATTGCGAACTCTTCACTTCCGACGGCAACTGGAAAAATATGCTTTCAGGCGGCTCTCTGCCTCATATTTACAAGGTTCTCAATTTCGGCTCAAAGGCAAAAACCGCTTTCAACTGCTTAAAGGATTTCGAAAATGACGGCCCCAATATGTGCGGAGAGTTCTGGTGCGGTTGGTTTGACCACTGGCGCGATAAGCACCACACGAGAAATGCCGCTGATATAGACAAAGAGGTTAAGGATTTCCTTGATATTGACGCCAATTTCAATTTCTATATGTTCCACGGCGGCACAAACTTCGGCTTTACCGCAGGGGCAAACTTCACGCCCGGCTGTCCCTATGAGCCCACCGTAACAAGCTACGACTACTGTGCACTGCTCAATGAGTGGGGCGATTACACCCCCGCATATCACGAGGTAAGAAAGCTCCTCTGCGAAAAACAGGGTATCGAAATGGGAGAGCTTCCCCCGTCGCCGCAACTGCAAAATATTGGCAAAGTAAAGCTTACCGAGGGTGCACCGCTTTTTGAAAATCTTGATAATATCGGCGAAAAGCACCGCAGCGCCGTGCCTGAGGGTATGGAGTACTACGGTCAGAATTTCGGTATGATTTATTATGAAACCGTGCTCAGCGGGAAATATGATATGTCCCCCGTTTCGATAAAGGATGTTCACGATTTCGGTTATGTTTATTTTGACGGTAAGCAGAAAGCCTTTATCGACCGCACAAAATATACTGTTCCGAATAAGTTTTCTCTTAAAAATCTTGTCCTCAAAAAATCACCCGAGGACAATTCCATAATGATGAAATCTCTTGACGGCGACAGAAAAATCGGCGTACTCGTGGATACAATGGGCAGAGTAAATTACGGTGCAAGAATGCTCGACCGCAAGGGCATTTCCGATATTTACATAGGCAATCAGCGCCAGATGGGCTTTGATGTATGGACGCTTCCCCTTGATAATCTTGAAAACCTGAAATATACCGATACATACGATAAAAACGAGCCCGTATTCTTAAAGGGTACCTTCAAGACCGATTCAAAGGCGGATTGCTTTGTTCACCTTGACGGCTTTGAAAAAGGCTATGTTTTTGTAAACGGCTTTAATCTGGGCAGATTCTGGGCGGTAGGACCTCAAAAATCCCTCTATCTCCCCGGCGCATTGCTCAAAGAGGAAAACGAGATTATCGTCCTTTCCTTAAACGGCTTCTCAACACCCGAAGTTTCAATTCTCAATACCCATAATTTGGGGTAATATAAAATTTTATATTTATTATGTAGGGCGGGGGCTTGCTCCCGCCGCTTTTTTTAATTGGAAATTGAAAATGGAAAATTGAAAATTTTTTGATGTAATTTAACGGCGGTATTGTTAGGGCTGCCGACCTCGACAGTCCGCAAAAATTCCGTAAAATTAACGGTGCGCCGAGTCGTCGCGCCCTACAACCATGCCATGGGTTTACATATAATTTTACGGGCAGATGTGGGCATCTGCCCCTACAAGTGTGCTGAAAATTATAGTTAACTTGTAGGGGACGATGCCTTTCATCGTCCCGAAAAACAATCCCTCTGTCAACTCCGTTGACATCCGCTGACGGCGGTCGTCCCTTTTGTCTGCTTCGCAGACATTTCCCCACACTGTGGGGAATCACCCCTTTCAGGGGAGACAAGCAAACTATTGCCGTTAATACCAATTCTTCGTTTTTCATTATATATCATTCATTATTCATTTATTTTCGGTCGTCGCACCCTAAAAAACCGCCGTTGCCGTGATGTGATTTACCGTTATGGTGGTCCTTCACCTGCTTGGAAAATGTATGCGACTTGCGTTTTTTCATATTATGTGGTAAAATGACTTTGATTGTGAACTTATTTTGTAAATGAGGAAAGAATATGTTTGATTCAATTTACAATCAAATATACTATCTGGGTTTGCAGACCATTCGGTACGGCAAGCGCTTTTGCAAATGGCTTTTTTCTTTACTCTTAAAGCCTGTGAAAGCAATAGGTACCCTTATTTTTACTGCCGTAATCGTTGTTGATAAATTCGCCTTAAAGGCTTTTCATGAGATTGTGGCCGATTTCCGCGAGTTGGCAAGCGAGGCAAAGCGGGTATCTTCCGCAGGCTCCGATTCTCCCGAGGGCGAAAAGAGAATATCTCCCGCAAAGCTCAAACGCTATTTTGTTAAGGCATTCAGCCGTTACAAAAGGGCTTTCATATATGTGCTGAATATTGTGCTTCCTTTGGTTTCTCTCGCCTTTTTATTGTATGTTATCAGTGCGTGGTCAAGCGTAACCTTTGCTTTGGAAATAACATACAACGGCAAGGTAATAGGCTATGTGCGCAGCGAAGCGGAATATAAGCAGGCGCGTGAGCAGGCACTTGACCGTCTTGATCTTGGTGCAGCGTCTGTTCCGTCTTCGCAAGACGGTGATAAAGAAATCATCGGTCAGGCGGAGTATGAAATCAAGCCTGTTAAGCTGAGCCAAATAAACGACTCTGTAACAATTTGCGACAAGCTTATTGAGGAGTCGGACAGTAAAATAACAAATGCCTGCGGAATATATGTTGACAATAACTTTATTTGCGCCGTGAAAAACGAAACGGACGCATTAAGCGTTTTTGACAGTATTCTTGCGGAGCACGAAACCGGCGAGGAAAATGCCGTTGTAAGCTTTGTTGAAGATATTGAATATGTTCAGGGGCTTTATCCCGATAATGAAAATATTGTCCGTGACGCCGCATATCTTACGGACAAGCTCCATTCAAAGAAAAGTGAAGCGAGCTATTATACGGTGCAGGCGGGAGATACCGTTTCTCAAATCGCCGCAAAATACGGTATGAGCACAAGCGAGATATTCAATCTCAATCCGGAGCTTAAAGAGAGCATATATGCGGGTCAGAAAATTCTGCTTTCGGCAGAGGTTAATTTTGTCCGCGTACAGACAACAAAAACGGAGAAGCGTACCGTTGAAGTACCGTATAACACGGTTAAGGTTAACACAAACAACCTTTATGTAGGCGATAAACGAACCGTTGTTAAGGGTGTTAACGGATTAGAGGAAGTTACGGAGCTTGTAACATATATTGACGGTGTGAGAGTCTCCGCAAAAGAGGTTTCCCGCACAACGGTGCGTGAGGCCGTTGATGAAAAAATACAAATCGGTACGAAAAAGAACTATTCGGGCTCATCATCGGGCTCTGTTGTGTCATACGGCGGCAGGCTTTTGTGGCCGGCAATCGGCGCAACCTCCGTTTCCTCTCCTTACGGCAGAAGAAGTCTCGGCGGATGGCACGGCGGTATGGATATTGTCCGTCCCGGCGGAAGCTCGGGCTGTCCCGTTGTTGCGGCGGAGTCGGGAGTTGTAACCTTTGCGGGCTGGTACGGTTCCGGCGGCAATACGGTAATCATAGACCACGGAAACGGCCTTACAACCCTTTATGCTCATATGCAGAACGGCTCTTTGAGAGTTTCGGCAGGTCAGAGGGTAACAAGAGGTCAGCAGATAGGTAAAATAGGCGGTACGGGTTATGTTACGGGACCGCACCTGCACTTTGAGGTCCGCGTTAACGGAACAAAGGTTAACCCTGCACCGTATCTGGGCAGATAAGCCGTTCGGAGAGAGAATATGGAAAAATTTCTTATTGCCGGGCTTAAAACGGAATATAATATGAGGGGCAAGCTCTTAAAGGAACGCTCCGCACCGTACAAAGCGGATTTTGACAGCGGCGAAACACAGATAAGGCTTAATATAAAAGAAGACTTTTTGGAACAGCAAAGAAAAGCCATGCCCCATCTGTCTTTGGAAGAACACGAGTATATGTGGACCTGCGAAGCCTTTTACAGAGAGCTTCTTAACCACGGCGGAATAATGCTTCATTCCTCCTGCGTGGAGAAAGACGGATATGCGTATCTCTTTTCCGCGCGGAGCGGAACGGGTAAATCAACTCATACTCACCTCTGGCTTAAAAATCTTGAAAACACAAGGATTATCAACGATGATAAGCCCGCGTTGGTGCGTGAAAACGGCGTGTGGTACGCTTGCGGAACGCCCTTTTCAGGGAAAACGGACGAAAATCTTAATGTTAAAGTGCCCGTGCGTGCAATTGTGTTTTTGCACCGCAGTGAGGAAAATAAAGTTGCACCGCTTGAAGTGTCGCGGGCAGTGGGAATGTTTCTTTCTCAAACCGTGAATCCCTCGGACAGGTCGCTTTCGGAAAAGATGCTGGAAATTCTCGATATTCTGCTTCGTGAAATTCCCGTATTTTCCTTGGGGTGCAATATGAACGATGATGCGGCGGCAGCATCGTACAACGGTATAGAAGGGCTGATTTCAAAATGAAAATAAAAGACGGATATATTTTAAAAGATGTTGCGGGAACTAAAATAGTTATTGCAACAGGAGAGCAGAAAATGAGCTTTAACGGCGTTATGACCTTTAACAGCGTGGGCGCCGATATTTTCAATATGCTTGACGGTACAAATTCCCCTGAGGATATAGTTAAGAAAATTGCCGCGGATTACGGCGCACCGGAAAGCGTTGTACAGAAAGATTTTGACGCTCTTATTGAAAAAATGCGCAAATATGATTTGCTCTGTGAATAGGGTACCGTTACCCTAAGTATTTTGTGAAAGCGGTTGTAAAATGAAGCGAAGCTCTGTTTTAAAATGGATTTATATAAACTGCGGCAAACGGCGGGGAGAAACTGCGGCGCTCATTGTCCTGAACGCTTGGTCTGCCGTGTGCGTAACGCTTTTTGCCGTTTTTTCAAAGCTTGTGATTGACTGTGCTCAGAAAGGCAGCCGTGATGAGCTTTTTAAATACACCGCTTTACTTTTGGTTCTCATTATTTCTCAAATGCTTGCCCGTGTTATTTCGGCGGTTATTGAGGCCGTGAGTCAGGGAAAAGCGGAAAAATCGTTAAAAACATATGTGTTTTCAAGCGCTCTTTACGGAAACTACGGAGCTGTAACGGAACGCCACAGCGGCGATATAATGACAAGACTTACGGCAGATGTTTCGGTGGTAAGCGATAATTATGTGCATATTCTGCCCTCGGCGGTGTCGTATGCAGTCAGAATTGTGAGCGCCGCGGCGGCTCTGCTTGCCCTTGACAAGTATTTTGCGGCTGTCTTTATCTGCTGCGGAATTGCCGTAGTGCTCCTTGCCGCTCTGTTCAGAAAGCCTTTGAAAGCCTTGCATTTGCGCGTGCAGGAAAGAGATGCTTCCGTGCGCTCCTTTATGCAGGAAATGATTGAAAATCTCTTTGCGGTAAAGGTTTTTTCCATTGAGGATAAAATCATTCGCCGTTCGGAAAAACTGCAAAACAAGCTTTACCGTGAAAGGGTAAAGAAAAAGACTTTTTCCGTTGGTGCGTCCATAGGCTTTTCCATAGCCTTTGCGGCGGGATTCCTTGCCGCCGTTTCATACGGCGCCAACGGTATTTTGAAGGGTACTATGACCTTCGGTACGGTTGCGGCGATAATTCAGCTCGTAAACCAGCTTCAATCCCCTGCGGCGGGGCTTACGGGAATAATGCCCTCCTTTTTTGCCATGACCGCCTCGGCACAGCGGCTTATTGAAACAGCGGAGGGCGAAAAAGACGAGCCTTATGATACGGTATCTCTTTCATATGACGATTTTATAAGAATAACGGCAAAAGATGTTACTTTCGGCTATGCACAGGATTCTGTTATAGAGAACGCCTCCTTTACGGTTGAAAAAGGCGAGTTTATAGGCATAAAAGGTCCTTCGGGAGCCGGAAAATCAACGGTGTTCAAGCTTATCACAGGACTTTATGAGCCGGAAAAGGGAGTTGTGACCGTTGAAACCTCAAAGGGTGCGGTTGAATGTAAAAAGGCAAGAAGTTTGTTTTCCGCAGTTCCTCAGGGCAATATGCTTTTCAGCGGTACGGTAAAGGAAAACCTGATGCTTTTGTCCCCTTACGCTGATGAAGAAGAACTGAAAAAAGCAATTTCCGATGCCTGTGCAGAGTTCGTTTACGATTTGGACGGTGGATTGGCATTTGAGCTCGGCGAGGGCGGAAGCGGTATTTCCGAAGGTCAGGCTCAGCGTATAGCCGTTGCCCGAGCGCTTCTCGGAAAGGGTAAAATTTTGCTTATGGATGAATCCACGGGAGCTTTGGACGGCGAAACGGAGAAAAGGCTTATTGAAAACCTGCTGAAAAGAAAGGATATTACGGTGCTTTTCATTACTCACCGCGATACCGTTCTTGAAAAATGCGGCAGAATAATAACCGTTTCAGACGGACATATTTACGAGAATTAAACAAAACGAAAAAACTTTGTAAAAATCGTTGCATATCAGCATTTTGTTTGATATAATAAGGCAGTATGGAAAAACAAGAGGAGTATTGATATGGAGTACAATGCAAAAAATGCCCCCGAAGAAAAGGGAATTGAGTTAAAAACCATAATGCATTATATTAACCGCATTTTGCAAAAATGGTGGGCGGTGTTGCTTTGCGCCGTTATATTTGCAGGAATAGGCTTTGGAGTTGCAAAGTTCAATTATGTTCCGAAATACACCTGCACAATGCGCTTTGCCATTGATAACAGAGATGTGAATACCGTCACGGGCGGTCAGAGCGCTTCTGACCTTAATGCGGGCATAAGCCTTGCTAAAAACTATCAGATTATCATGACAGATACTGAAAGCCTTATGGATTTGGTTGCAAAAAACAGTAATTACAATATTAACGGCAGACCTCTTACGGGCGCAGATGTTAAAGGTATGATTTCTTCATCTCTTATTGAGGATACTGCGATTATTTCAATTACCATTACAACTTCCGACCCCGAGGCTTCATATGCTGTTGCTACGAGCTATGTTAATAATTACAGCCAGATTACGGATAAGGCTTATCAGAATACCCGCGCAATTCTTTATGACCCGCCCGTTAAACCTACATCACCCAACGGCGACAACAGCGTAATGCTTTATACATTGCTCGGTTTTATTGTGGGTGCGGCTCTTGTTGTTGCGATAATTTGTATTGAAATCCTCATAAAGGACACCGTTAAAGACAGTGATGAAATCGCCAATAAGCTTGACAGCAAGGTTATCGGTTCTGTTGTAAGCATTAAGAAAAACGATAAGAAAAACAGCAAGCAGAGCATTTTGATAACGGACAGAAAATCAGGCTTTATGTTCATTGAGTCCTTTAAGCTCATCAGAACGAAAATTGAGAATGTTGCAAAGCGCAAGAATTATAAAGCCTTTGTGTTTACCAGTGCCGCGGAAAATGAAGGTAAAACAACCGTTTCAACAAATACGGCATTGGCTCTTGCCAAAAACGGAAAATCAGTTCTTCTTATTGACGCCGATTTGAGAAAGCCCTCTGTTTATAAGGCTCTCGGGATATCCGCCGCCAATGAATTGGGACTCACCGGAGTTGTAAGAGGCGAGAGAACATTAAGCGATTCAATTAAGTACTTTGAAAAGTTCAACCTTTTCCTGCTTGTAACAAGCCAGCCCGTTGCCGAATCAACCGAAATTCTGTCGGCTGATGAAACGGCGGAAATTATTGAAGCGGTCAAGAACGAGTTTGATTATATTATCATTGACACTCCTCCCGGAGGACTTGTTGCAGACGCCTCAATTATGGCGGGTTATGCAGATGCCTGCGTAATGGTAGTCCGTTCGGACTGGGCTCCTCTTCGCCGTATCAAGAGAACTATGGAAGACCTTTCGGGAACAGGAGCAGAGGTTGTAGGCTGTGTATATAACGGAGCCGAAAACAGTATGACCGCCAAGTTCATTAAATCCAACAAAAAGAGCAAAAAGGGCTATGGATACGGTTACGGATACGGCTACGGTTACGGCTACGGCGAAAGCGAAAGTAAGAGTGAAAACAAAAGCAGTAAATAAAATATAAGATAAAGCCGTACATAATGTACGGCTTATTTTTGCCCGAAAAGGAAGTAAAAAATGTCGAAAGAGATGGGAAAAAACATACAGGAAAATAAAATGGGCGTTCTGCCTGAGGGAAGATTGCTTGCAGGTATGGCAATACCTATGATGATTTCAATGCTCGTGCAGGCGCTTTATAATATAGTGGACAGTATTTTTGTTTCACACATAAACGAAGCGGCGTTAAATGCCGTTTCCCTTGCCTTTCCGCTTCAACAACTGATAATTGCCGTTTGCGGGGGCACGGCGGTTGGAATGAACGCCTTGCTCTCACGGGAGCTTGGCGCAAAGCATTTTGAGCAGGTAAATAAAATTGCCAATACGGGTATATTTTTAACCCTTTGCAGCTTTGCCGTTTTCAGCATTTGCGGAATAACGCTTGCAAAGCCATTCTTTTTGATACAAACAGATGAAGCGCAGATTGTAAGCTACGGCACGGATTATGTAACCGTGGTACTGGGCTGTTCAATAGGTATTTTCAGTCAGTTCTACTTTGAAAAATTGCTTCAATCAACAGGGCGCACCCTTTATACTATGGTAACGCAAACAATAGGTGCGGTTATAAACATAATTCTTGACCCCATTTTGATTTTCGGACTTTGCGGAATGCCACGGCTTGAAGTTAAGGGCGCGGCGCTTGCCACCGTTACAGGTCAGATTGTTGCGGCGCTGATGGCAATAATTTTCAATATAAAATTCAATCACGATGTCCATATAAGCTTCCGCCTTATCCGTTGGAACACGGCAATTATCAAGGAAATTTATAAAATAGGACTGCCCTCAATCATTATGCAGGCAATAGGCTCCGTAATGACCTTCGGCATGAACAAAATCATAATTTCCTTTACCACAACGGCAACGGCGGTGTTCGGTGCGTATTTCAAGCTTCAAAGCTTCATATTTATGCCTGTTTTCGGCTTAAATAACGGAATGGTTCCCATAATCGCTTATAATTACGGTGCAAGGCGGTTTGACCGTGTTAAAAAGACCGTTATTATTACAATCGCAACTGCCGTTTGCATTATGCTTACGGGCGCCGCGGTGTTTGAATTGGCGCCTAAATCTCTTCTCTCTCTTTTCAATGCCTCGGAGGAAATGATGAGAATAGGAGTACCGGCCCTTCGGATTATAGCAACACACTTTATCCTTGCGGGCTTTTGTATTATTGCAGGCTCGGTGTGTCAGGCAATCGGGCAACCAATATACAGCCTGATTGTGTCTGTATGCCGTCAGCTTTTGGTGCTTCTGCCATCGGCGTGGGCGCTTGCGCAAACAGGCAGGCTTGAGCTTGTGTGGCTTGCATTCCCTATTGCGGAGTGCGTGTCGCTTATATTAAGCGCTGTTTTCCTCACAAAAACACTGCGGCTTGCAAAGCGCAGGATTAACGATATGTTGGCTTAAAGCAAAATAATAAAAGGGAGTTAAATCTGTACGGTTCAGCTCCCTTTTTTAGCATAAAACAGCTTATTTATAGCTCAATTCCGCCATTTTTCTGACGGTGTTAGCCGTTCTGATTGTAATCATTTCGCCGATTCCCGCGCTTGCGGTTTTCTTCCACCAATTTGATTTGGAATATCTTATTCTGTCGAAAGACCAAAAGATAACATCTTCATATATGAAAACCTTTTCCAGACCTTCTGTGGGCTCGCCGACTTTCTCAAAAATTTCCGTGGGCGTTGAGGGCGGCATAACAAAAATCAGATTATCGTATATTTCTTTGTTTTCCGTTCCCCACCAATGGGGCGCATTTGCCAGAATATCATTTATTCGGTGGGTATCCGTTACATACACGGGTATATCCAACCCGAATTTATCCTTTATCATATTTTTTATTATTTCGGGAAATTCTGCTTCTTTGCCGCTGTCTCCCGAAAAAACAATATTGCCGCTGTTAAGGTAAGTAATTACATCTGTAAACCCGATTTCTTCAAATCGGGATTTGAGCTCAGGCATGGAAATCTTATTTTTACCGCTTATATTCACGCCTCGCAAAAATGCTATATATTTTTTCATGATTGCACCCCCGAACGGTCATTTTTTTATAAGCAATGTTATACATTCCACATGGTCGGTATGAGGGAACATATCTACGGGTTGGATTTTTTTGACCTTATAGCCGTTTTTGGCAAGGTAAAGCAAATCGCGGGCAAGTGTTTCGGGGTTGCAGGATACATATATGACTTTTTTGGGCGAGAGCTTTACAAGTGACGATAAAAAAGGAATATCGGCACCCGCTCTTGCAGGGTCCATAATCACCGCGTCGATTTTTTCGCGGTTTGCGGCAAGCTCCGTCATAAATTTGCCTGCGTCCTCATTATAAAACTTTATATTTTCAATATTGTTAAGCCTTGCGTTTTCCCGTGCGTCTTTTACTGCATCGCCGTTTATCTCAACGCCGATTACGCTTTTTACGCTTTTGCTTGCAATAAGACCGATAGTTCCCGTGCCGCAATAAGCGTCGATTATTCTTTCGTCGCCCTTAAAATCGGCAAATTCAAGGGCTTTGTTATATAAAATCTCCGTTTGAACAGGGTTTATCTGATAAAACGCCTTGGGCGAAATGCGAAATTTAAGGGAGCAAAGCTCCTCAGTGATTTTTCCGCTGCCGAAAAGCACCTGTGAACGGTCACCCAGCACCATGCTTGTCCTTTTGTCGTTTATGCTTTGAACAACGGTAGTGATTTCGGGGTGAGATTTTAAAAGAGCATTGATGAAGGATTGCTTTTTTGGGAAAACAGGCGTTCCCGTTACAAGAACAACCATAATTTCACCCGTTTTAAAGGCGGTCTTCACAAGAATGTGGCGTAAAAAGCCCTGCTTTGTATCCTCGTTATACGGCTTTAATTTAAAGCTTTTTAAAAGTTTTTTCACGGTCAAGGCAATTTCGTCCGCCTTGGGGTGAGTGAGCATACAGCTTTCAATATCAACGATTTTATGTGTTGAGGATTGGTAAATTCCTGCAACGGTTTTGCCATTTCCCGCTGAGCCGAAGGCATATTGAGCCTTATTGCGGTAGTGATAGGGATTATCCATACCGATAATTTCCTCAATATGGCAGAATTTGCCCAAAAGCCGTATTACTTTTACCTGCTTGTGCCTTAACTGCTCCTCATAGGGCAAATTCAAAAGCTGACAGCCGCCGCATTTTTTGCCGTAGGGGCATATTTTATTATTTTTGTTCATTTCAGCCGATTCTTCTACCGTTCTTTATTGGAACAGTTCCTATAAACGGTATTTTCAGCGTACCTGTAAAGGTGTCTTCACCGGTGAAGGTGACATCAATTTCAACAGTCAGCGTTCCGAGAACAGAAACTTTTGCCTTGCCCGTAAGACGGTTACCGTCCTCTTTTACATCGTAAACCGAAAAGTCGGGAATATTTTTGGCACCGGGGATTGATACGGAAAAATCGTACTCGCCGTTGTTGTCTTTAATTTCCACAACTGCACTGCCGCTCATAACCGAGGTTTCAATATCGCCTGTCCATTTGCCCAAACCTAACATATAAATCACCCTGTATTAAAGAATATAAATTATTTTATCATTATATCAAATATTTGTAAAGAAAAAGCCAAAATGTTTCGTTGACTTTTAGCGGTATTTGGGGTAAAATTAACCTTAATATAAGAGGTGTTGTTTTTTGAAGAAGCTTTTTTCAGGAGTAAAACCGCATCAGATTTTACTCTTTATATTTGATTTTATAGCCGTTAACGGCGCATACTTTTTATCGCTGTTTTTACACAGGCAGTTTACATTCAGCGCATTTCTCGCCAAATTTTTGCTTGTGAGAGTTCCCTTTGTAACGGTGATTTACCTTGGTCTCTTTTTGGCAAGGCGGCTTTACAGCAATATGTGGAAATATATGGGCTTTTATGAGCTCATAAATGCTGTAATTTGTGCAGGAGTGGGCACGGCCCTGTGCTGGACGGTAGATTATGTGGGTATGAAGAACGACTACTTTTTAGGTCTCAACTGTATGCCGTTCATCGTGTATGTTGACGCATTTATGTTTATATGTATGTTTTGCGTTGGCAGCAGAACGCTGTTTAAGGCATACCGTGCGCTGGTATCGGATTCAAAACGGCGCAGAGCGGTTATTAACAAGCGTATTATGATAATCGGCGCAGGCGATATGGCAAATACCGTGCTGTTTGAGATGAGTATGAGCGGGTATAAGTTCGGCTCACCCGTTGTAATTGTGGACGATGACCCCTCAAAGCAAAAAATGAGAATCAGGGGTATTCCCGTTGCAGGTAAGATAAATGATATTCCCGAGCTTGTAAAAAACTTTGATGTTAACGAAATAATTTTCTGTATTCCCTCGGCTCCCGCTCAAAGAAAGCGCGAAATTTTTGAGATTGCCATGTCAACAGGCTGTAATCTTAAAACCGCGCCCAATATTGACGAGCTGGGCGGTGCAAATAAGTCTTATGCAGACAGAATAAGAAAGGTTGATGTTCTCGACCTGCTTTCACGCCCTGAGGTTAAGCTGGATACAGAGGTTTGCAAATATCTTAAAGACCAGACAGTGCTCGTAACAGGCGGAGGCGGCTCGATAGGCAGTGAGCTTTGCCGTCAGATTGCAAGATACAGTCCGTCAAGGATTGTCATTTTCGATATTTATGAGAATAATGCCTTTACACTTAAAAATCAGTTGGACAGGCACTATTGCGGTGCGCCGCAGGTTGATATTCGCATAGGCTCTGTCCGTGATATTGAAAGACTGCGGGAGGTCTTTGAAGAATTCAATCCTTCCTCTGTGTTCCATGCGGCGGCGCATAAGCATGTTCCCCTTATGGAGGACAGCCCCTATGAGGCGGTTAAAAATAATATTCTCGGTACATATAATACGGCACTCTGCGCCAATGAATACGGAGTAAAGAACTTTATTTTGCTCTCTACCGACAAGGCGGTTAATCCCACCAATGTTATGGGTGCTACAAAGCGCGTTTGCGAAATCGTAATTCAGCATTTCAGCAAGATTTCAAAGGGCACGAAGTTTGCGGCGGTGCGTTTCGGCAATGTGCTGGGCTCAAACGGAAGCGTTATTCCCATATTTAAAGAGCAGCTCGAACAGGGCGGTCCCATTACCGTAACTCACCCCGATATTACAAGATACTTTATGACTATTCCCGAGGCAAGCCAGCTTGTTGTTCAGGCAGGGGGACTTGCAAAGGGCGGCGAAATATTTGTGCTTGATATGGGTGAGCCTGTAAAAATTGTTACTCTTGCGGAAAATCTTATCAAGCTTTCCGGCTTTGAGCCGTATAAGGATATTGAAATTCAGTTTACGGGGCTTCGTCCGGGAGAAAAGCTCTATGAGGAGCTTTCAATGGAGGAGGAGCTTGACGGCAGAAAGAAAACGAGCAACGATAAGATTTTTGTTACAGCTCCCTTGCCCATTGACGATATTCAGCTTGAAGAGGATATAAAGGAAATTCCCGAGTTGAAGCCTGAGGAGGTAAGAAGCTTTTTAAAGCGTCTTGTCCCCAATTACAATGCCAAATAATATTTATACATAAATTGGAGATGTTCACAAATGGAAATCAAAATTGAACTGACAAAAACTCCCAAGCAGAAGCCCGATGAAAAGCATCTCGGTTTCGGAAGTCACTACACTGATCATATGTTCATAATGAATTATGACGAGGGTCAGGGCTGGCACGATGCAAGAATAGTACCTTATCAGCCCATTACTCTTGAACCCTCCGCACTTGTTTTTCACTATGCGCAGGAGTGCTTTGAGGGGTTAAAGGCTTATCGCTGCCCAGACGGAAGCGTTCAGCTTTTCAGACCCGATAAAAATGCAGAGAGAATGCAGTCCACACATAAAAGACTTTGTATTCCCGAAATACCTGTTGCTGATTTTGTCGATGCTGTAAAAACCCTTGTATCCGTTGAAAAGGATTGGGTTCCCTCAGAGCCGGACACAAGCCTTTATATAAGACCTTTCACCATTGCTACCGAGCCTGTGTTGGGCGTTAAGGCGTCGGCACAGTATCAGTTCATTATAATTTGTTCCCCCTCGGGCGCATATTATGCAGAGGGTATGAACCCCGTAAAAATATATGTTGAGGACGAATTTGTCCGTGCAACTCCCGGCGGAACGGGATATATTAAGTGCGGCGGTAACTACGCGGCATCTATAATCGCAAGTGAAAAGGCGCACACTCTCGGCTATTCTCAGGTGCTCTGGCTTGACGGCGTTGAGCGCAAGTATGTTGAGGAAGTGGGCTCAATGAATATTATGTTTAAGATTGACGGCGAGATTTATACCGCCGCAACCGTTGGAACGGTTCTTCCCGGTATAACAAGAATGAGCTGCATTGAGCTTCTCAAGGAGTGGGGCTACAAGGTGAACGAGGGCAAGCTGGCTATTGCCGATGTAATGCAGGCAGGTCGCGACGGAAAGCTTCAAGAAGTTTTCGGAACAGGTACTGCGGCTGTAATAAGCCCCGTAGGCGGACTTATGTACGAGGGCGAAACGGTTGAAATCAACGGTTTCAAAACAGGCGAGCTTACACAGAGACTTTATGACACTCTTACAGGTATTCAATTCGGCAAATTACCCGATACAATGGGCTGGATTGTTAAGGTTGACTGATTTTCACCCCTTGCTCGATGAGCAGGGGGCTTTTTATTTCTTTTAAGGTTATTTTAAGGGAATTATTTTACAATATTATCGGTGGTGATAATATGAAGCTTCTTTATGCAGAGGACGAACAGGCTATGTCCGAGGCTGTAACGGATATTTTAACTTTTCATAAATATGATGTAGACGCGGTATATAACGGCACCGATGCGCTGTATTATGCCAGAAATGAGAAATACGACGGCATTATTCTTGATATTATGATGCCCGGTATGAACGGAATTGAGGTGCTGAAAGCACTGCGCAGTGAGGGTTGCCGCACTCCGATTTTACTGCTTACGGCGAAAACATTTGTAGAAAACCGTATAGAGGGGCTGGACGCCGGTGCAGACGATTATCTGCCCAAACCCTTTAATATGGGAGAACTTCTCGCCCGAGTGAGGGCAATGCTTCGCCGCCGTGAGAACTATACTCCCGAAATTGTGAAATACGGTGATTTATCCCTTAATCTTAACAGCGGTGAGCTTTCCTGCGGGCAGAAGTCGGTAATGCTGTCAAAGCTTGAATATAAGCTTACTGAGGCGCTGATGCTTAACAACGGCAGATATTTGTCAACAGAGGATTTGCTCATAAAGGGCTGGGGTTATGATACGGAAACAGAAACAGGAATAGTTTGGGTATATATATCGTATCTGCGGAAAAAACTTGCCGCGCTCAGCTCAAAGGTGGAGATTGCGGCGAAGCGGGGTATAGGGTATATGCTGGAGGATAAAGAATGATAAAAACGCTCCAAAAAAAATTTGTGATTACGGCTATGGCGGCTGTTTCGGTTTTGCTCGTGTTCTTCATAGCGGCGATAAACATTCTCAACTGCGTGACAACGGTAAGGGAAATTGACAGAACGCTTGATTTTCTCATATCCTCCGGCAAGCAAAAGGCACCTGCGCAAAAACTTGATAAAGGCGGAATAAGAGATTTTATTTCACCTTTGCCGGATGAGGACTCGGTGCGCGAATGGGGGTATTTCACCGTAAAGTATAATACCGACGGTGACGTAATTATGACGGATGTCAGCCGTATTTCATTAACGCAGGAGGAAGCCCAGCAAACGGCGGAAGAGCTTCTCGGAAAAGGCGGAGAGGGCTATGTCGGCAGATATAAATACAAAATTTCCGTTTCACCTGACGGTGAAGAAACAACGGTTGTGTGCATTGATACGGCAATGAAAATCCGTACCGTTGCCACCACCGCGCTGATTTCGGTGTTTGTAGGCATAGTTTGTTGGGCTGTTATGCTTCTGCTTGTGATTTTTCTTTCAAAAAGAGCTATTAAGCCCATCGCCGAAAACATAGAAAGACAAAAACAGTTTGTTACAAACGCAGGTCACGAAATAAAAACTCCGTTGGCAATAATTCTCGCAAATACCGATGCGCTGGAACTGCATAACGGTGAGAATAAGTGGAGCAAAAACATAAGAGCGCAAACGGTGCGTCTTAACGGTCTTATGCAGAACCTGCTGACGCTTGCAAAAAACGATGAGTCGCAGCAGAGGCTTACATGCGAAATGTTTAATGCTTCGGAATTGCTTAACGAAACCGCAGAAACTTTTTTCGAATCGGCGGTTGCCCAAGGTGTTACTGTTTCCTGCGATATTGAGCCTGATGTGCAAATAACGGCAAACCGTGAAAGCATAAGACAGCTTTACTCGGTACTTATTGATAATGCGGTGAAGTACGGAAAATGCGGCAGTGAGATTTTTATATCATTAAAAGCGGAAAACGAAAGGTCGGTGTTTACCGTTCAAAACACCTGCGATAATTTGCCGGATTGCGAGCCTGAAAAGCTGTTTGACCGCTTTTACAGGGGCGACAGTGCGCGCACGCAAAAAAGCGGAGGATACGGAATAGGTCTTTCGGTGGCACGGGCTGTTGCTGAGGGCGCGGGCGGAGAAATCAAGGCAGAATATAAAAACGGAAATACAGTAGTTTTCACCGTTAAAATATAATCAGAATTTATTTGTAATGCACATTTTTGTCATAAATGTGCATTATTTATATTTTTTGATACATTTTTTGTCTAAAATATTGAAAAAATTTGTGATTGTGGTAAAATTTTTTTAATAAGGTATTGTACAGAGGTGATTTTTATGGCAGTTTCAAAATCAATCCCCCGTGCCAGAACTCCCGGCAGCGCGGGCGTTTCGGCAGAAGTCATAGGTCAGTTTTTAAGCGCGGCTGAAAAGCGCCACCTTGAATTTCACAGCCTTATGGTCATAAGGGGCGGCAAGGTAGCGGCGGAATGGTACAATAAGCCCTACGACAAAACATCAAAGCACACTATGTATTCCGTCAGCAAATCCTTTACCGCAACGGCAATCGGCTTCGCAATTGAAGAGGGGATACTGTCCCTTGATACGAAGATTACTGATATTTTTCCCGATTATCCGCCGAAGCATGACGATAAACGCTTTGAAAAGCTGACGGTGCGCACCTTGCTTACCATGTCCGGCGGAAAACAGCCGAGTATTTTTACGGAAAAAGGCAAAATCGACTGGATTGACGATTTTATCAATTCTCCATGGGTTTTTGAGCCCGGCGAAAAGTTCCTTTATGTTAACGAAAACATATTTATGCTGTCCGCAATAATAAACAGGGTAACGGGCGTTACTCTGCGCGAATATCTCACTCCCCGTCTGTTTGAGCCGTTGGGAATAGAAGTTCCCTATTGGGACACGGATGCAAACGGTGTTGAAGCAGGCGGCTGGGGACTGTATATCACCACCGAGGATTTGGCAAAGTTTATGCTTTGCTATTCTCAGGGCGGCAAGTATAAGGGCAAGCAGGTAATCCCCGCCCATTGGGTGCAGGAGGCAACAAGAACGCAGATTGAAAACGAGGACAACGGCAGAAACCCCGATAACACAAGCGGTTACGGCTATTGCTTCTGGAAAAATCAAACCGATAAATATTCCTACCGTGCCGACGGAATGTTTTCACAGTTCGGGATAGTTTTCCCCGACTATGATGCCGTTGTTGTTACCACCTCCGCAATTCCCGATGAGCAGTCGGCGCTGGACTGTATCTGGGAGTTCTTCCCGAGAGCTTTTGAAGAGGTGTCGGATAAGAAAACGCAGTTGGGACAGTTCTTTATCGAACAGCCCTGCCATGGCGGACGGTCGTATTACGAGCCGTATGTTGAGGACAGATATATAAAATTCCGAAAAAAGCTTTTGCTCAATATTATCGGTTTTCCAATGAGCGTGCTTCCTCTTGCCGTTACATATATGATGACCGACAGAGCGGGCAATATTGATATGGTAAAATTCCGCTTCGGCGAGCACGAGTGCACACTTGAATGGAGCGAGGGCGACGAGAAAAACACAGTGCCCCTCGGCATGGACGGTCATTACCGATACGCCACAATGCGTCTCGGGCAAACTGATTTCAAGGTATGCTCAAACGCCTGCTGGATTGACGATAAAACCTTGCTTGTAAGCATACGCCCCATTGAAACTGTGGGAAAAAGAAATATGATTTTCAGCTTCCGCAAGGGTGACCGCGTGGTGATGACTCCGTCCAGCACGCCCTCAACCGAGGAAATCGGCAATGCGCTTGCCATATCCTTTGAGCAGGTTTTGAGAAATAAATTTGTGTGCACAATTGTGCAAAAGGGCGTAATGCTCGCCCTGCCTTTCATTGAGCCAAAGCATTACGGCAGATTCATTGAGGGCATAAAAAAAGAAAACAGGTAAAAAGACCGTGCAGAATACACCGATTGGCATATTCTGCACGGTTTATCTTTGTATTCAGATTTTTTCGCCTGTTTCACCGTTTACAATATCCTTGAAAACGGCACGGTGGGTTCCGGAAATGTATTTGTCAATATGGAGCGAGCCGAAATACCACTTTTTGAAACGGCAGTTACCCGAAAGCTCCTCAAAATACGCATTCAGCGCAGTTACTCTCAGCATGGCGCTGTCATTAAGATTTAAAAAGCTCTTAACTTTAAGGGGCGGCTCGTGGGTGATAATCATATCCACATCATAGCCTGCAATTTCAAGGTTTTCCGCACCTTCCAAAAGCTCCTCCTGAGTGGGAATTTCATCTTTTGACCAAGCGTTCACATCGCGGCGGATATCAATATCCGAGCTTTCGCCGCCGCCCATTGTGAATATGCGCTTGCCCTCAATTTCAAAAATCTGACCTCTCATTAGATGGTAAAGGTTGCCGTAAATCTTATGAACCTTGCCCATGTTCCATTGGCTTATCTCGTAATTGTTAAGCAGCTCAAAATTCTCGTGAGTTCCGTCAATAAAGCAAATATTGTATTTCCTTTTACCCAATGAGCGCAAAAACCGCTGTTCGCGGCGGCTGTCGTTCCACATAAAGCCGAAATCACCGCAGATTATAAGGGTATCGCCCTCTTTTAAATGCCGCAGTTTTCTGCGTGAAAGGCGGTCACGGTCTCCGTGAGTATCTCCTGTTACATAAATCATAAAAAAATCCTTTTTCCGTATTGGATATTATTTTTAATTGTGATATACTTTTATTGTATTACTTTCAGCGTGATTTTTCAAGTGGGTGATTTGTTTGAAAAAGATAATATCCGTGTTGCTCTGCGCCGCCGTGCTGTTGGGCACATTTTCAATAAGCGCTTTCGCTTCGTTTAATTCACTTTTAGAAACCGAGGCGGATATAGTTCTGCTTGTGAATACGGACAGCGATACGGTTATTTTTGATAAAAATGCGGACAAGCACAGTGCACCTGCATCACTTACCAAAATCGTAACCTGTATGCTTGTGCTTGAAAACTGCGACAATCTTGATACCGGAATCACCTGTAAGAGGGCAGTCCTTGACGGCCTTTATGCTCAAAATGCCTCAACAGTGGGAATTCTCGCAGGAGAAACCTTAACGGTCAGGGAGCTTTTATACTGCCTTATGATTCCCTCCGCCGCCGACGCCGCAAATATGCTTGCAGATTATATCGGCGGAAGTCTTGAAAATTTTACGGTGATGATGAATGATTTTATAAAGAATTTGGGGTGTGAGAACACCAATTTCATCAATGCCCATGGGCTTGACGGTGACGGCGGAGCATATACCACCGCTAACGATATGTATAAAATTACAAAATACGCACTTCAAAATCCCATTTTTAAAGAGATTACAAGTACCGTAAGGTATGAAATCGCACCAACGGAAAAATATCCCCAAACAAGGTATCTCAATAACACAAACAAGATGATGAACAAGGCGTATAAGGACTATTACAGCCCCTATATTTCCGGCGTTAAAACCGGCACGAGCAACGCGGCGGGGCATTGCGTTATATCCACCGCCTCAAAGGACGGCTATAATTATATGCTTATAGTTATGAATGCTCCCCAGTATGATATTGATAACGACGGCGTTGAAGAAAATGTTGCGTTTACCGACAGCAAAAAGATTTACGAATGGGCATTTGACAATATAGTTCTTAAAAAGGTTACAGACACCACCGATGTTATAACCGTTGTGAATGTGGAATATAACTGGAAGGTTGACCATCTGCGGCTTGTGCCTGCAAAGGAGATTTCAACACTTGTACCCACAGGAACGGAATCGGGAAGTCTTACGGTGCGCGTTGTTGAAAGTGAAACCCCCAAAACCGTTAAAGCACCCATTAAAAAAGGCGATATTTTGGGAAAAGCGGAAATCTTCTACGGCGAAGATGTTGTGGCAACCGTGGATTTGGTTGCGGCAGAGGATGTAAGCAGAAGCCTGATTTTGTGGATTTGGGGAATAATCAAGCAAGTATTTTCCTCTATTATCGTAAAATTGCTTGTGGGACTTTGTGCAGTATTGCTGATAATATATATTTTACTGATTATCCGCAAAAACCGAATAAAAGCCAAACGCAAAAAAATAAGAATGATTAAAGGATGATAAAAAAGTTAAGTAATAATAAAAGGGCTGTCACATTTCCGTATTTACGGTTGTGTGACAGCCTGTTAGATTGTTTATCATTTATGCCCCCTCTGATGAGGGGGCTGTTATTATCCGGTACAAATCAAAATATAATATAACTATTGCATAAACACTTTTCAGGTTCCTTACCATATTGTATCTCGGGGATATGACGGATACGGCGTTTTAAAATATGCGCTTACGGGCTCCGTGACCATAATCCACCTTCCGTTTTCAAAAGCGACCTCAAAGCTTTCCGTTTGTATGTATTCCGTTGTACTGTCGAATACATCAACAAAAACCTTTGCCCGGTTGCCCTCCTGCTCGATTTTGAGAGAAGAAGGACTGTATGACGGAATTCCCCGTGCACCCGTACCTACATAGAGCTTACCGTCCTTTTCGAGAAAAGCGTTTTTGTTCATTTCCCAATGCTTGGCGGTTATTTCATCGCTTAAATACTGTCTTGTAAGCGCTTTGGCCTCTTTAACGGTGCTGAGCCCTGTTGCAAGACAACATTCCGAATATTCTGAGGTGGGAAGCTGTTCGGGATTGTCAACATATTCATATTCCTTTATGTATAATCCGAAAAGATTGGTTCTGGAATAGCATACCAATATATCGGAGAGTATTTGCTTGGTAAGGGGTTCGGCGGCCTGCGTCTGCGGTTCTGTTTCCGTCGGCTCCGAGGTCCGGGCAGGCTCCTGCTCTTCCGTGGTAGATGCGGACTGAGTAGTTTTGGGCTCCGTCGGCTGATTTTCGTCTTTATCGGGCTTCAGAAAAATAACAAAGACAATTCCGCCGATAATTATTGCCAATGCAATAAGCCCGATAAGAATTTTAACTAAAATACCTTTTTTCATTTTGCATTTGCCTTTCTGTTGAATTATAAATATAATATATCAAAAAAATACAATATATAAAATATATATTATACAATCGTCGTGTTGCTGATGATATTCGCAGTAATAAAGTTGTTTATTTGTGTCGGGAAATATGGTAAAATACCTTGTGTTTTGATTTTTTATCAGGAGGGTGGAAATTATGATAATTGCTGTTTTTGACGACAATGAATACGCATTGCGCACAATTGAAGAAACCGTTGACGCATTTTTTGAGGGTAAAAACTATGATTATGATATTTTCGGATTTTCCGATACGGCACAATTTTACAATTATTACATAAACAATAAAATCGACATTGCTTTCCTTGATATAGCGGTTGAGGGAAATTCAAAATTCGGCTTAAAATGCGCGGAGGAAATCAGGCATCTTAATGATTCGGCTCATATTATTTTCACAACCGTTATGGGGGAGTATATGCCCTTGTCCTTTGAGGGTATGATTCGTCCCACCCACTATCTCGTAAAGCCGTTTTCCCGTGAAAAAATTTATGAGATTATGGAAAATATCATAAATGACGGGCAGAAAAAGAAAATAACGCTGAAATGCGGCAACACGGTTTGCAGGCTGAATATAAACGAGATACTTTACATAATTCAGGAAAAGAATAAAATGACGGTTTATACCAATGACAGCGTTATAAGCGTGTATAAGTCTTTAAAAAGCATATATGAGGAGCTTTCCGGACGGTTTGTTTTTGCCGATAAAAATGTATTGATAAACCCTGATGAAATAAACCGGTTCGATATTAAAAACAACAGGCTCGTTATGAGCGACGGGCGTGTGATTTTTGTTTCCGTCAGAAGAAAAAGCGCTGTTAAAAAGATAATGGAGGAGGAAGTATGAATTATCTTGCAATACCGTATGCAATTATGTTTACGCCCTTTTATATGTTTTGGATAATGAAAATTTTTGATGTGGAAAGGCCTGTAAAAACATGGGTCATTTATTATTTTGCTGCAGCATTTTGTATGGGATTTCCCACTTTGATTGTTCCCCATAATACAATCCGTTGGTTTTCGATTATGGTTATGCTTATGCTTTGCACTTTTATTGTTCTGCGTGTAAGTATATGGAAAAGTATAGTATATATCGTCGCAATAGATTTGCTCCTTGTTTTTGCGGAGCTTTTCTTGGTTCTGCTTATTGTGACGGTTGATCAGGAATACTTTATAAATCAGGTTGAAACAGACGGTATTGCCATAAATGCTTTTATGTGGATAGTTTTTGTTGCATTTACCGCGATTGTATATTTTATAAAGAGAATAAAAGGCAGAAAAAATCAAACAAAGGAAGAGCGGGAAAAGAACTTCGCTGTGAACCTGGTTATTTTTGCAATAATTTATTGCTGTATTTATTCCGTAGTTGTTTATTATCTTCTTGATGTCCTGACTGCTGAATCGCTGTTGATAATCAGTAATTTTTCCATATGGGTATGGCTTTTGGGAGGTTTTGTTCCCATTTTATCAATTGCCGGTGTATCTTATATGTTTTCCGATAAAAAAAGGGCGCAAAGGCACCTTGACGAAATTCTGGAACTGCAAAAAAGCTCTTTTGCCCTTTATGAAAATTCAAGGGAATTTGTTCATGACTATAAAAATCTGATGCTGTATTTTCAGGGTTGTATTGAAAGCGGCGACTATGAAAAACTGAAAAATGTGGTTTCCGAAAAGCTTGCCGACGCGCAGGTGGTGTATAATTCTTCATATAAAATGGATTTGAATTCCATTGAGGATACGGGAATACGGTATATTCTCGTTTCAAAAACGGCAGAAGCGGTTAAAAACGGCGTCACCTTTGAGGTGGCTTCCTTTGAAAATGTTGATACGGTGATGAAAAAGAACGAGTTTATTGAAATCCTGGGTATTCTCACCGATAACGCAATCGAAAGCGCCGTGCAGAGCGAGAAAAAGAAAATTGTTTTGTCGCTTAAAAAGCTGGGAAGCGGATATGAGCTGTCCGTTTCAAACACCTACGGCGAAAAGCCTGTAATATCAAAGCTTTTTGAAAGAGATTACACCACAAAAGAGGGACATTCGGGTATAGGACTTAACAAGGTGAAAAAAATTTGCGATAAGTATGATGAGCTGTACCTCAATGCCGCAGTAAATGACGATGTTTTTGTAATCTCAATCAGTAAGGCAGTAAATTAAAAAGGTGACGGCTTTGTTGATTTTGCAGAGCCGTTACTTTTTTAATTTTGATTTGCTGCAAGGAGCTTAAATTCACGCCGCTTGTGCAAATAAATTACTGCCAGAGGAATATCTGCCAAAAGCCATGCGGCAGGTCCTGCAAAGCAAACCGCGCCGAAGCCGAACAGCGGTTTTAAAATGAGTGCCACCGCCGTTCTGCCGCAAAGCTCGCCCACTCCCGCAACTGTGTTGGCATAGGTACAGCCCAAGCCCTGCAAAGTGTTGCGTAACACAAACAATACTGCCACGAGGCTGTAACACAAGCCTATTGCATAAAGATAATGGGTTGCGGCATACATGATTTCTGCATTTTGCTCCTCCATAAACAGCCGTACTGCAAAGGGTCCTGCCGTTACGAGTATTAAACTGCAAATTACGGAAACGCCTATATCCAGCAGAAAGATGCGCTTTACACTTTTCAAAATGCGCTCGTATTGCTTTGCGCCGTAGTTTTGAGAAACAAACACCATTGTGCCTACTCCGAGACCGGACATAGGAATGTTGAGAACCTGCTCCACCCGTCCTGCGGCGGTAAAGCCTGCGATTACATTTGCACCGAAGCTGTTGACTGCCGTTTGCAAAAGCATTGAGCCGATGGAAGTCACGGTGAATTGCAGGGAAAGGGGAATACCCAGTTTCAGTTGATTAAGCGATATGTTAAGGTCGGGGAGCAAATCCTTGAGGGTAATCGTAAACACGGGATTATATTTAAAAATGTAGATACCCGAAAGCACTGCCGCCGCTGTCTGGGATAAAAATGTTGCCCATGCCGCTCCCTCCACGCCGTAACGCATAATGCCCACAAGCAGAATATCAAGGAACAAATTGAGAATGACGCTTGCGGATAAAAAATACAGCGGCTTTTTGCTCTCACCGACCGCCCGTGCAAGAGCATTGAAATTGTTTACTGCCATTTGGATAGGAACGGCGTAGTATAAAATGTTTATGTAAGAAGCGGATAAATCTATAATCTCCTCAGGCGTGTCAATAAGCCGCAAGAGGGGACGGGAAACAATATGAGCCGCTATGATAAGCACAACACCGATTAAAAGCGAAAGGGATATGCTGTTAGCGGCATAACGGTTCATTTTCTCCTTATCCTTTGCGCCGAAAAACCGGGAAACAGGTATGGTAAAGCCGGCGGTAAGACCAAGCGCCGCGCCGATGATAAAACTGTTGATAGCGCCCACATTGCCTACGGCGGCAAGGGCATTTGTTCCCACAAACCGACCTACGATAATGTTATCAACCATATTGTAATTATATTGCAGTAAAGAGCTTGCCATAATGGGCAGGGCAAACCGCACTATGCTTTTTACGGGACTCCCGTTAAGTAAATCTGTTTTTTGTGACTTCATTTTATACTCCGCAGCGTTAATATAATGTTTAAATTCGTTACTCAACAGATAATTTTACTATCGTATTAACCGCATTGTTTCTCAACGCAAACTCGGATAGCGTTATCTTTATGCCTTTGTCATTTTGCGCAAAGTCCAATTTTTCGCCTTTCAGTATCTCTGCCGAAAGGATTTTTTGATGGATTGCAGGAAGTGTTATTTTGTCAAATTTCAAAGTGTCAAGAATATGGATATAAATCGTATTATCCCTTTGCGTGCTGACATAAACATCGTCAACAGGCTCAAAAACGCCTGCTCTTGTTTCGTAAATGCTCTCGCCGTAAATTTTCAGCCATTCGCCAATCATTTTTAGCGTGCATACGGTTTTTGCGGGAATATCTCCGTTTTTGTCGGGTGCTACATTGAGAAGAAGGTTTCCGTCTCTGCCCACGGCGTTAACAAGCATACGGATAATATATTCAAAAGTCCAGCTCCTGTCATCAGGCACATACGCCCAATGCTCTGTGAGTGACATATTCTTTTCCCACGGAATCGGTACAATTTTACCTTTAATTTCGTGAGGGCCTTCATCACATTCAAAATCGCCCTTATAGCCGGAACGGGGCGTAACCATACATTTTGGATTGTAGGAACGCACTATTTTGTTGAGCGTTATAGGCTCCCACAGCCAAGCAGAATCATAGTCCGTTCCCTGATGGGCAAGCCACCCGCCGTCATACCACAAAATATCGACCTTACCGTAATTACTGCAAAGTTCCTCTATCTGTCCGTAGCCTTGCGCTTTCATAGCATACGCACTTTCGGGGTTCTCCTTTGGGTGAAAATAGCCGTCAAAGCGCCAGTCCATAGGAGAATAATAAAGCCCTGTGTAAAGTCCTTTTTCCTTGCACGCCCTTGTAAATGCCTTAACATAATCCTCACCGCTGCCGCACCGAACAGATGTAAAATCCTTGTATGAACATTTGCTGTCCCACAACGCATAGCCGTCGTGATGACGCGTTACCATAACCGCATATTGCATACCGGCCGAAAGGGCAACATCTGTCCAGCCTTTCATAATTGCATCGGCGGATTTATCGGGAATAAACGCATTTTTTGCAACATTTCGGTACTCGTTTTCGTCCCATTTATCATTAAAATAAGTCCACTCGCCTTTGCCGATAACCGAGTAAACGCCCCAATGCACGAACATACCGAATTTCGCGTCGCGCCACCATTTGATGTCGACCTCCGTTAAATGCAGTGCTTCATCGTCCACGCCGCTTATGCCGTTGAATTTCATATTTGAATTGAGTTGCCCTTTCAGCATGGAGGCAAGTTCTGCACCTGTCATTTTTGTTTCCATAATTACTCCAATTCAATTTTAAGACAGATAGGCAAATCTGTTTTCGGTTCGTTTTTCAGTTCTATGGAAAGTCCGTTCCGGTTACAGACGAAGCTTTTAACCTCGTTGTCACCTAAAACGGTAACATTTTCAATGCAAATTCCGCATCGGTCTGTGTAGAAAGAATTGATTTTAACGGTTTTTGAGGGTTTCATTTGAAAGGCATAGATTACACCGTTTTTATATGTAAAGCGAAAATCGCGTTCGTTGTAATTTACATCGCCCTCGGAAAACATACCGGAAGCCACCTGATTTTCGCCCTCTTTATAGAATTTATACGGCACGGTTTCGTAAATCCCCTCACCGTTTATGCGCATCCATTCACCGAGTTCTTCCAAAACCTTCGTTTCCTCGTCGGTGAATGTACCGTCCGATTTCGGTCCGATATTGAGAAGAAGCATACCGTTTTTTGAAACAACATCAATTAAGGTTGTCACAACCTCGTAGGTCGATTTATATGTGTTGTCCGTTCTGTATCCCCAGGATTCCTTGCCGATTGCGGTATCTGTCTGCCACGGATAGGGGAATATGTCGCCGAGGGCTCCCCTTTCAATATCGAGAGTTGCCGTACCCAAGGCAAAAGCGTTGTGTTTATAGTCAATCGTAACCTCTTCGCCCCATTCTTCGGCACGGTTATAGTAATATGCGGCGATTTTTTTGAGATAAGGCTTAAAGGCTTTGTTTTGAATCCACCAGTCAAAATAGAGGATTTTCGGCTGATATTTATCCACGAGCTCGCAGGTGCGAACCATCCAATCGTCAAGCCACGCCTTGCTTGCTCCCACCTCGTCAACAATATCGCAGGTAGCGGTCATATCCAAACCGAATTTTTCCTCATAGTGTGCGGGAGCGTAAAAATCAAACCACTCTGCATTCGGATCAACATCGCTTTCAAAGGTTCTGCCCATATTCATAAAGAAATAATGCTCTGCCCTGTGCGTTGAAGCACAAAAGGTCAAGCCCTGCTTTTCGCATTCTGCCTTTAACTCACCCGCAACATCTCTCATAGGTCCCATATTTTTTGCGTTCCAGCGGTTAAATTCCGTGTCGTACATTGCAAAACCGTCGTGATGCTCGCAAACGGGCATGACAAATTTTGCGCCTGCATTTTTAAAGGTTTTTATCCAATTTTCAGCGTCAAATTTTTCCGCCTTGAACATGGGGATAAAATCTTTATAGCCAAACTCCTTTGGGTCGCCGTAGGTTTTCAGATGATGCTCATATTCATATCCTCTGCCCTTGATATACATATTACGCGAATACCACTCGTTGCCGTATGCGGGAACGCTGTATATACCCCAATGGATAAAAATTCCGAATTTCCCTTTGTAATACCAATCGGGAGTTTTGTGGTTTGAAAGGGACTGCCAGTTATCCTTGTATTTTCCTTTTTCGATAACCTCGTCAATTTTTTGCAGATAGCTCTCCACCGTGTTCATATCATCATTTTCCTTTCATTATTCCTTGACATCAAATCAATAAAATTATAGAATAATTTTATACAAGTTCTTTGCGAAAATCAACCTAAAAAATCAGAAATTCTGTCATAAAGGTGATATACATATGAAATCCAACGAAACGGGCGTTTTAAAAAAATCAGAGGTTTATTTTTCGTCACCGTCACAGATAGCTAAAAAACTCTATTATTACCCCATAAGCGCAGGGCATTTTTTCTGCAATAAGAATTATCACCTTGTGCGTAACAACTATAACAGTTTACTGATTACACATATATTGGACGGCACTTTTACCTATATCAAAGGCGGTAAACACATAACCGCCCAAAAAGGCGACACGGTGATTTTGGATTGCTATAAACCCCATGAATACTATACCGATGACAGTTTCCAATCCGTTTGGGTGCATATTGCGGGCGCAAATTCCTTTGATTTGTTTGAAGAAATCGAAAGGATAGACGGAAATCTTGTAAAATGCAAAGATACAGAGCATGTAAAAAAACTGTTATTCCGCATATTTGACGGATTGAAAAGTGAAAATCCGCCCTCCGAGCTCAGTTTGTCGCTTGATATTTACAAACTGTTTGCCGAACTGTTAAATCCCCAGCGCACCAAAAGCAAGGGCGAAGGCAGTTATGAAGACAGTATTCAGGACATCAAAGAATATATTGCCGAAAATCTGAATGAAAATCTTACGGTGGGAAAACTTGCCGAAACCGTGAATATGAGTTCTTCTCACTTTTCAAGAGTGTTTAAACAGCAAACGGGATTTTCGCCCTATGACTACATTTTAATTTCCCGCCTGAACCGCGCAAAGTATTTATTGCAAAAAACGGATATGACCGTTGCCGCCATTGCCTATGAAATCGGCTTTAACAGCGAGTCGAATTTCATTTACTTTTTCACGGAAAGTGAGGGAATTTCGCCCGGTAAGTTCCGCAAGCTGAAATTTTAAACCGACAAAAATGCGAGATGCTGAATCAGAAAGAATATCGAAATCCTGCGCATGATGTTATGCTGGATATCCGATGATCATAATCGCCTTTGAAAATAAAGATGAAACCGGAGAAAAGCTTATGAATATTCTTGAAATCATGGGAAGCCCAAGAAAAAACGGTAATACTGCAAAGATATTGAATGAAATCAGCCTTCTCGATAAAGAAGACAAGGTCGAAATTATTGATTTAACAGATTATCATATCGGTTATTGTCTGGGCTGCTCGGCGTGTCAACGAGACACGAAGCATTTCCGCTGTGTTCAGAATGACGATGCAAACATATTGCTTGAAAAGATTATCCGTTCGGATGTTATCCTTTACGGTACGCCGCTTTACGGACACAATTTTTCGGCACTTATGAAAAATCTACTTGACCGCCATCTCCCGCTGTTTAAATTTGTAGACGGCAAAGATAAATCCGTTAATGAGATGGAAATTCTCTCTGCCGTGAAGGAGAAACCGGTCGGGTTGATTGTTTCCTGTCAGGGACCGGAGGAAAATAATGCCGAGCTTATCAAAATGCTGTTTGATAAGTTTTGCGAGTCATCATTGACCCGGTGCTTCGGGAAATATGTGTTTCCGTTCTGTGATCCAGAGACTGCTCGTTCCGGATACAGCCGGCAGATACTCAGTCAGTTAATCAATGATATTCAAGCCTTATAATAAATAGAAAACGCAAGCTGTGACAAGTTGAAAGTCACAGTCTGCGTTTTGTTTTAACTTTATTTTTTCTCGATTGCTGCCGGTTTCTTGTTTGCCTGTGCAATTTTTTGATAGGTGCTTTCACTGAATTTCTTTTCTCTGTCGTAGGTATATAAACCGTTTTGCTCCTGCTCGACATCGTAAAGCTGCGTATAACAAAAGCCCATAATTCTTTCGTTATCAATGATCGCTTCGGTAAGTCCGCAATATCTTTCCGCAAATTCTTCTTCGGTTTTTACATCTTTACCGTAGCCCCACGATTTATATCCGCTGTCTGCCGCCCATTTAATTCCGCCGTATTCACTGATAGAAACAGGCCCGCCGTTATATTTCTGTCTGAACGGATGCAGCCAAAGCACATGCTCATAAAGTTTGTTCTTTGTAACCAACTCGTCAAATTTTTTTCTGAATTTAACGGGATCGCAACGATAATCGTGTAAATCGTAAATATCCGTTTTGTCGGTATGGAAATTACCGCTTGTATCAATACACGGGCGGGTGGAATCCAGCTCTTTTGTCAGCTCATAAGCGGAGATGAGTAATGAATCTTTCTGTTTTTTACCTTTGTAGTTCCATGTCTCGTTAAAGGGACACCAGACGACGATTGACGGATGATTAAAATCTCTTTCAACTGCTTCCTTCCATTCTTCAAGGAAAATATCTCTCACCTTATCTAATGAGTAATCAAGTCCCCAGTTTGCATATTCGCCCCAAACCATATAACCCATTTTATCACAGAAATATAAAAATCTCGGGTCAAATACCTTTTGATGAAGCCTTGCGCCGTTAAATCCCAAATCAAGAGAAAGCTGAATATCTTTTATGAAATCTTCATCCTCGGCGGTATAAATTCCGTCACGGTAATAGCCTTGATCCAGTACAAGCCGCTGAAAAACGCTTTTGCCGTTCACCGTGAACTTATATCCGTCCATTTCGATATTTCTCAGCCCGAAATAGCTTTTTATCATATCGTTACCGAAAGAAATCTCTAAATCGTAAAGCCTACCGTTTCCAACCTCCCAAAGGTGAGTCTCGTCAAGAGATATTGTAAGCACCTGTTTTCCCGAAGCGCTTTTTAATTCATTTTTACCGACTTCTTTTCCTTCATAGAGAGCGGTGCAGAACAAATCGGCAGTGCCACACAAGTCAAATTCAACCTTCACGGCGCTCTTCTTATAATCGGGATAAATTCTGAACGCCCTTACATAGCTTTTCGGCACATATTCGAGATAAACGCTTTGCCAGATACCGGTTGTTCTTGTGTAACTGCAAGCATAGCTTTCTTTTTTTACGCTCTGCTTTCCTCCTGCTATAAGAGGAGATTTTACATCGTCCTCGCAAATAATAAATATTTCATTATCGCCGTCAGTAACAAGCTCGCTGATTTCAAATTTAAAGGAGGTGTATCCGCCCTTATGTCTGCCTGCGCATTTACCGTTAACAAAAACTGTTGTCAGATAATCGGCGGCACCTATATGAAGAAACACAAGATTGTCGTTCTTGTTGATATTTACAGTTTTTCTATACCAGACAAGATTGACAAAGTCAGTATATCCGATTCCGGAAAGCTTGCTTTCAATACAATAGGGAACCTTGATTTTTCTGTCACAAACAGCTTTTTTATATAAGGCAAGAGCATCGTTTGCGTTTGTTGAGAAACGGAAGCCTTTTTCGGCTTTCTGAAAACCGAACTGCCATTCGCCGTTCAGACTTTCCCAATTTTCTCTTTGGAATTGCGGATTCGGATGGATTATTGCATTGTTCATTTATTTTCCCTCTCATAGTTGCTTTATTTGTTAATAGTGTTATTGCTTCTTCTGTGCTATACCGTACAGCAGATAACTCATTATCTTCACGAGAGCATTTTCTCGACTTTTTATGGCTGAATCAAGGCTTGCGTTATCAGAACGAACAGCGTTACTGACATAGTTATCAAGCAGATTATGAACCACTTTCTGATACTCTATTGCGTCTTCTTTTGTAACGCCGTCTCTTAAAGCAAGGCAGTCTATTGCTTTGATATAGAAATCTTTATTATAATCATCAAACTTATCTTTGATTGCCTTCAGGTGTTCATATATTTCAATATCATCGTTGAATGCAATCGAAAAAATTAGTCTTCTGTAATTTGGGTTTGTCTCAAAGAAGTGACAACGCTCTTTCATATATTTATCAAAATCGGTGCCGATGTTTTGCTCACTCATATAAGAAATAAACATATTGACAGCTCTTTCCGCACAGCAGACATAAAGATCATCTTTATTCTTGAAGTTGTGATAAATCAATCCCTTAGATATTCCGTATTGCTTACAGATTTTGTTGATGGATGCACCATCGTAACCGTGCAGCCCGAATTGTTCACAGGCAGCGTATTTTTTAGTGGGTTTCCAAATGCCGCCGTGGGTTTTGTAAACGCTTTCACCGTATTTTTGAAGCCACGTGCCAACTTCTTTCATGCGTTGCGCCTCATTTTCGGCAATACTGCCGTCAGGCTTACAGCCTATGCTTAAAAGATAGTTTCCGTCGCCGCCCGTGCAGTTGATAAGCTGTGCGATAATTTGTTTTACACTTTTGATTTTGCCTTTTGAATACGCCCAAGCCTTGCCCAGCGGCATACAGGTTTCCCACATTCTTGTGTTTTGGAAAAAGCCTGTGTGCCCTTCGGGTGTATCATAATCTCCGGGTAAGCCCGCGCGGTTATTGATGATAATATGGGGTTGCAGTTCGCGCACCATTTTTTCAAGTTCCTCGGAATTCCACATTTCCTTTGTGAACATACCGCCGTTGTATTCAGCGTCCCACCACAAAAGGTCAATTCTGCCGTAATTCGTCATCAATTCGCGGACGGTATTAAACATATATTCCTGATACCGCTTGTGCTTTTCTGTCAGATACCATTCTTTTCCGTCTTTCATTTGGAAATACGGCGCGGACTTGGTTGCCACGGCGTCTTTGGCGGGCACGGGCTCATAATCCGGGTGCGTCCAATCTCGCTTGGAGTAATACACGCCGATTTTCAGTCCCGCTTCGCGGAAAGCGTCAATCAATTCCTTTAAATAATCCCTGCCGAACGGTGAATTTGTAATTTTATAGTCGGAATAGGCAGTATCCCACATATGAAAACCGTCATGGTGCTTTGCGATAATCACAACATATTGAAAACCGCTTTGCTTTGCAAGACTTGCCCATTCCTTTGCATTGAATTTCGGGAAAGCAAGCTTCTTTGCCCAACCGTCATATTCTTCGTCGGGAACGCCGCCGCCCCAAGAATTCGGATCGGGCAACTTATGAGTTGTTCTCGACCAACTGATGTCCACCATACCCATCGCGGATATGCCCACATGGAGAAATAATCCGTATTTTGCCTCACGGAACCATTTTGTGTCTGCTTCACTTGCAAAGGGATAACTGTTCCAAACCTCTTCACTGAAATATGTAAATTCTCCCCCTTGCTTTGCTTTGTCAAAATCACTTTGCTTTAAGGAATATCCCATAATAACTTACCCCTTGCTTTTCTGCACGCCAATCCACGCACAGTTATTTTTCGTTAAATAAACCGTCACTTTGCCGTTTTTGACCGTCAGCGGTTTGTTTTCATACAAATCTGTTACAGTTGCACCGTTCGGCACACGGATTTCATATTTTTTGAAATGTGCATTTCGGTTGAAAATGAAGTATTCCGTACCTTTTTCGGTTTCTTTTTTGCCGATTTCCAAGGCATCGTCAAACTGTGCAGGCACATAATCCGTATCTAAAATCCTATGCAGTCTGTCCACTTCCGCTTTGGAATATTTGCTGATATAGTCGCCTGAAAGCACCATACCGCCGCTTGCACGGATATACACATTATTCAGTTTATAAAATTTCTTTTTGGCAGGCGTTTTGTGCGCGATGCCCGCAGGGTCAACCACCGAAGACACGGTATCCGTCATTATGAGACAATCGGGGTCATTTACCCAAAGCGTATTGTGCATCCAATTCCTGTGGAAGCATTGCTCGGAAAGATTTGCCATATGATTTACATTTCTTATAACATCATTTGTCACGCGCATACCCGTAACGAGCCCCAGCGACGGCCACATGGGCGCATTACAGCCGAGGATGAACGCTTTGTTGTCGGTTGCATCAAAAATCGTTTCCATACCCCTGCGGTAGGCTTCTACGGATGTCGAATTTTTATCGTAACGCACGCCGAAGGGTAAAGCGCCCCACACATTGGCGTCTAATTTATAGTAGCGCACGCCCCAATTTTCGTAAATTTCGCGGACAACATCATAAATATACTGCCGCGCGGCGGGGTTTGTGCCGTCGAGCATATACCAAGGCGCGTCGCGCCAGCCTTGAAAAGTAACACCCGCACAGCAAAGGGGTTTTCCGTTTTCGTCCTGCACAAAATACTCAGGGTGCTCGCGCAACAGGCGGCTTTTTTCGGAGGCGATAAACGGCGCAAGCCAAATGGCAGGCTCAAAGCCCGCTTTTTTAATGTCTTGGCAGATGTCTTTCATCGGGCGGTTGAATTTGTCGCTGGTTTCAAGCCAATCCCCCATAAAGGGCTGAAAGCCGTCGTCAATTTGTATGTATCGAAGTTTCGGTGTTTTCTCTTTAATCACCTTTAAGTTTTTAAAAATATCCTTTTCGGAAATATTCGGTCCGATGCAGTACCACGAGCACCAGCCCACAGGCGTTTCACAATAGGTTTTCGGCGGGTGATTTTTGCAAAGGATTTCCGAAAATTCCTGCAAAATCGCATTTTTCTCGCCCTGCAAAATCACCATATCTTCGAGGCAGATTTCTTCCTGTTCGCCGAATTCTAAATTTTCAAGGCATTGCACCACCTGCATTTGCGTGCCGTTCACACGGATTTCCGTGCGGAAACGGTTACAGCTCGCCGCGCCGATTAACACCGTGTTTTCGCCCGTGCCGATAAGCGCATAGTTATAAACGGTTTGAAAACCCTCGGTCTGCGGCAGTTTGTAATGGTCCTTGTCGGTGTAGCCTGTAAAGGTATCGCATTTTTTGAGCGTGCCTTTGTATTGCGTCAGTTTTTGATAGCCGTCGCCGTAAAACGGTGTGTCTGCGGGGAAACCGTGTTCGCCGCCCAACAGCACCGCTTCTTTTACCTGCGCTGCTTTTAAAACTTTAACGCGTATATGATACGCATGATTGGCTTTTTCGATTGCAAAGTCACATGGGACAGGTGCGTTTGCACCATTGTGCAAAATAATTCCTGTAAAGTCCATAAAATCATTCACCTCTTACAATTGTGTTTATTTTACCATATCGAAATTTGGAAAGATTCAGAAAATATGCCTAATTATTTAGAAAACCTGCTATATTTCGGCAAATGATTGTTTTTCTAAATTTTCAAGCAGGATTTTGAAAGGAAATCGCGTCTTTGGATGTTATACTCAAAGCAGATTTTATAAAGGAGAACACTGTATGGAGCAAAATTTAACATACAACTACGATTATGCAGGCTGTATGGTGATGAAATTGGGATTGGCCGTTCCCGACAAAAAATTACCGGGGAAAAGCGATATTAAGCTCACTTTTGCAGATGCGCTGGAATATATAAAAAAGATTGATAATATTACGCAGGGAATTACAAAAATTTATTATCTTGTCGGGTGGCAGTACCTCGGGCACGACGATAAATATCCCGATTTTTTTGAGGTAAACGAAGCGCTCAAACGCCCCGAGGACAAAACTGCGTATGAAAGCTTCAAATGGCTTTCCGAGGAAGCAAAAAAATACCATTCCGTGATAAGCGTACACATCAATTTTAACGATGCTTATGACAATGCGCCGTCTTTCCAAGATTTTGTGAAAGAGGGGGCGCTGATAAGAAAGAAAAACGGCGAGCCCCACGCCATTGAAAACTACAACGGTCGGAAATGCTACAAAACCTGCCACAAAGCATATTGGGAATCGGGGCTTTTCAAACGGCAGTTTGACCGCTTTGTCGAAACATTTCCTTTTATTGCAGAAACGGGTACCGTTCATGTTGATAATTTTCAATGCTATAAAAACCATGCGCCCTATGTAAGCATAAAAGAAATGCAGGCTGCTCGGCGCAAAATGATAGAATATGTAAAATCAAAGGGAATTGATATTACCTCGGAGTTTACATACAAAGAAACGGAAGACTTGCAAAATAAGCCGATTTTCGGTCTGCCGCGAGAGCATCATCGCAAAGCGCCGATGAACACGGTGGGGCTAATCCCCATGAGCTGGTGGTGCTACCGTATGACCGATGCCGAGTTGCTGCGCTATCCCCCGCAAATCTACTGCGGCGGCGAATTCAGGGATGAAATATATAACAGAATCTTCTACGGCAATATGCACGGCGAGGATATTGTGAAAAAAGACAATCCGAATTGGGCAAAGGATTTTATATATCGTTTTGCAACTTATCAGGTGCCATGTCATTATCTCAATTCGCACAAGCGGCTTGCAATAAAAGACAAAGGGAGCGATAAATACTGCGCATTTTCCGACAATATCATTTCCTATGCCAAGGGCAAAAAAATCACACAAAACGGCAAAACCGTAAAAGACGGTGACACTCTTTTTCTGCCTTTTGTCCACAGAGAAAGCGCCTATGTCGCATACAGTAAAAACGGCGACAGCCGTGAATGGGATATTTTTGAAAACGGTAAGACTGCTGCTGAAATTTACCGAATAACCGAAAACGGAAACGAATTTCTTTGCTGTGCAAATATAAAAAACGGGAAAGTGTTTCTCAAAGCCGAGCCCGATACTGCCTATATAGTCCTGCTGAAACAGTGAATAAAATTAAACAGGAATCGCGTGGATAAATTAGCAATCTGCTTAATTGTCCGGGCGTTTCCTGTTTTTGTTATAATGCAAGGTTATATGTTCAGCTCTTTATATCCGCCCACAGCCTTTGTTAATTCTTTTTTCATTCTCTTTACAACCGGTTTAATTAGAAATTGATTAAAACTGCCTGCCATAATATTGCAATATATTTCATTGTATAAGCCATAGAAAGCGCATTTAATATCACACTTTTCGGATACAGGGAATTTGCGTTTGTATGTTTCATATAAATGGAACATCTCCCCGTTGAGATTGCGAAGCTGGAATAAATCATATTCTCTATCTGCCCATTTGCTTTCAAGTGGGTCAATAATGGCTGTTGGGTTTAAATGCTTGTCAGCCATAATGTTCATCGTGTTCAAATCGCCATGAATGAGCACGGCGTTTTCAACCGGTTCCGAAAATATGTAGTCAAAATTATCCCAAGCCTTTTCCATTACAAGCAATATATCCTTGTCAAGCTTGTTTCTGTTACAAAAATCTCTTGCCGTTTCTAATATTTCAAATGCAAAGGGCTTGTAATAATCAAGCCAAGTGTCAAACACAGCATTATCAATCAAACCGAATTTATCATTTGTTTTACTGTGCCAAAATCCCATTGCATCGGTAATTTTGTCAGCAAATTCTTGTTTTGCCTTTTTAGAACTGAATATTGTCAGAGCAGGAGACAGGCAATTCTTGCCCTCAACAAATTCCTCGCATATGAAATCGAGAGGTATTTCTTCATTTGATAATGAGATAAACAAAACCTTTGGCATAGGAATTAACGAGTCTTCGCCAAGAAGTGTAATTGCGTGAGCCTCTTGCTCACACATTCCGTCAACTCGGCAAGCTTTCATAATCAATTTGTAAGGCGATTTATCTATTTCACATATATATACATATCCATAAGAACCGCCGCCTATATAAGAAATGCTCTTAACTTTACAATCCATTTTGTTTTGCAAAACGGATTTTGCATATTTCATTGCGTCATCTTTTGAATACGGTTTTACTCTTCGCTGTTCCATATGATATACCTCATTTGATTTGTGATTGCAAAACGATAATAGCATAAGCAACCGTTATTTTCAATATGTTTGCACAAACACGAGTTGAACATGAATTGCGGTTTGGGATTTTTTACTAATCTCAACAATCCATAAAGTAGGGGCGGGTTTCCATGCCCGCCCGTAAAATCGTATCAAAACCAATAACATTTTTGTAGGGTGCGCCGACCTCGGCGCACCGAGAATAAATGAATAATGAATGATGAAAAATGAATAGTGAATAATACAAACGAAAATCCGTCCCCTTACGAGAACGGATTTTCGTTTGGAGCTGGTAATCGGACTCGAACCGACGACCTCGGGTTGTAGTTAAGGATATAACTTATCGCATAAGTTGTGCTCAATCAATAAAACTTTTAATTAGCAAATATCCACTCACAGCATTTGCAATTTTTATATCCATATTCCGCAGCCTCTATTTTAATTCAATTTTTTGAACAATCTTCTTTTCATTCTTTTTTGCAAACTCACTCAAAGAATACGACCGTATTCTCTCCCTTACAATGTTTGGAATCAGGAAACCGTTCGTTGTGAGTTTGGCGCAGCGGTTGATAACGGTTTTGTTTGTAACGCCGAGTTTTTTGCTGACTTCAATCGGAGTAAATTCAAAAATACGGTTTTTCAAAAGATACACCAAAAAGTCTTTTTCTTTTGCGTTTAAATATGATAAACTACCGTCCAACTCATCATCGGAAGACGCTTTTGACAATTCACATACTCTCTTTGAATATAACTCCATTATACGCAAAAAATAGTTAATCCAAATTTCGGGATGAGGCGGATTATCCCTACCCGAATAATACAAAGCAGGTAATCCCATTTGAAGGGATGCATAATATTCGTCAGGATCATAAGCAAAATATTCTTCTAATGAACCAATGCCGTTAAAACCGTAGCCGTAAAAATCAAGAATATATCCCGACATCAGTCTTGCGGTTCGGCCGTTACCGTCTTCAAAAGGGTGAATGGTAACCAACTGATAATGTACAACCGCCGCTATAATAAGCGGATGGTCGTCGGTTGTATTTACATATGCTACAAGCTCATCAAGAAGTGTAGGGATATCGGTGTACTCAGGCGGTATATACTCAGGTGCACCGATTTCCGAATCATATACTGCAAATAATACGCCCGGAGGCATTTCACCGCGAAGACCTATCTTTTCTTTTGATGCGCCTTTTTCAACCATTTCCTGAACTTCAAGCAACAACTTTTTTGAAAAAGGTTCTTTCTTTTTCAGCTTTTCTTCCAGTAAATTGAGTGCAAGAAAATAATTCCTTACCTCTTGCTCGGGCTTTAAGAAATGCTTGTGGGCATCTGTTTCTATTGCTTCATTTGCCTGTGCTTCGGTTAAAGGATTACCTTCAATTTTGTTGGAAGCATACGAACTCTTTTTCTTCGAGTTTTTCCGCAGTCTGTTTTTAGTCACTTGAGGTAATTCGATTGTTTTCAGCGAAAAACGGTTTTCATCAATTGCGGATATCTTTTTTAGAATATCATTTGTTAAAGTTATCTTAATCATAATATCATTCCTTTGGTGTTTTCACTGATTATATTGTACCATAACAGATACGAAAATTCCACTAATTTTACATAATTTTTTCACTATTTTTCATTATTGATATCACACCAAAACCATAGCGATGTCGTAAACCGTTCCTCTCCCTCTGAGAGGGAGAAAAGCAGGGGCGATTAAAGAATCACCCGTAAAATCGTATCAAAACCGATAACATTTTTGTAGGGTGCGATGACCTCGGCGCACCGAGAATAAATGAATAATGAATGATGAAAAATGAATAATACAAACGAAAATCCGTCCCCTTACGAGAACGGATTTTCGTTTGGAGCTGGTAATCGGACTCGAACCGATGACCTGCGCATTACGAATGCGCTGCTCTACCAACTGAGCCATACCAGCGAGTATTATGTTTGTTATGCTCTTTAATGCAATCTGCTGTCTGCGCATTACAAATGCGCTGCTCTTCCCTCAGAAATATAGTCGTTCTGCTCACTGCCGTTCGCATTACTCCTTATTTCTTCACCTCATTTTGCTCGTGCGTTTCGTCCACCGGACGGCACTCGCAACTTCGCCCAAATGAGCCATACCGGCATTGCCTAATTATGCTTTTTAAGCGGTAAGATGTATTATAAAGTATTTCTCGGATTTTTTCAAGTGTTTTGATGCAATTTCGGTAAAAATATGTTAGAATGGTTTTATATGATATTGAAAGAGGCGGTTTTATGAACACAAAAGCAAAAGTTGCCGTTGTAACAGGCGGAGCGAAGGGCATAGGAGAGGCTATATGTCTGCGCCTTGCCGCCCAAGGGTTCAGCGTGGCGATATGCTGTAATACATCAATTGAAAAGGCGGAAAAACTTGCCTGTAAGATTAAGAACAGGGGCGGAAATGCGGCGGTTTTCCCCTTTGACATTACGGACAGCGAGGCGGTGACCGCCGTTATGACCGATATTGAGCATAATTTCGGTGAAATCGGGGTGCTTGTAAACAACGCAGGAATTGCGCAGCAGTCACTTTTTACCGATATAACCGATGAAATGTGGCAAAGAATGATTGATACAAATTTAAGCGGTGCATTTTACTGCACCCGTGCCGTTTTGCCCTTTATGATACATCGCAAGACAGGTAAAATCATAAATATCGCATCAATATGGGGCGAAATGGGCGGCTCTTGTGAGGTGCATTATTCAGCATCGAAGGCAGGGCTTATCGGTATGACGAAGGCTCTTGCCAAGGAATTGGGACTTTCGGGAATAACCGTAAATTCCGTGTCCCCCGGTGTTATTTTAACCGATATGACCGCTCATTTTGACGAGGACACAATGAACGAGCTTAAAGCCGAAACCCCTCTTAACCGTATCGGCACTCCCGATGATGTTGCAGGTGCAGTTGTATTTTTGGCGTCATCTGACGGCGATTTCATAACGGGGCAGGATATTCCCGTTAACGGAGGAATGTATTGATTTTTTAATTGCATATCATTGTGCATTATGATATGATATAAATTAGATTATTATTTGAAAAAACGGAGAACGAAATGTTCAGCTTCAAAGATTTTGTAAACCTTTTCAGAGAAAACTCAATATTAACGGATTATGACCGGCTTTGCAATGCAGAAATCGGTTATATCTCATATAATTCAAGAGATGTAAAGAAAAACACACTGTTTTTCTGCAAGGGAGCCCATTTTAAAGAGGAGTTTTTAAAAGACGCCGTTAAAAAGGGCGCTGTGGCTTATGTTGCCGAAAGGAAATACGATGTAGCAGTTCCCTGCATAACCGTTTCGGATATGCGTCTTGCTTTGGGACTTTCCGCAAATTTCTTTTACGGTAACGCTCACGAAAAGCTGAAGCTTATCGGCATTACAGGCACAAAAGGGAAATCCACAACTGCATACTTTATTAAATATATGCTTGACGAATATCTTGCCGAAAGCGGCAAAAAAAGCGCAATTGTATCTTCCATTGATACTTATGACGGAGTTGTTAATGAGGAGAGCAGTCTTACAACTCCCGAACCTTTTGAGCTGCACAAACACTTTGACAATGCGGTTAAAAGCGGTATGGAGTATTTCACAATGGAGGTCTCCTCACAGGCGCTGAAATACGGCAGAGTTTACGGCGTTGATTTTACAATCGGCTGTTATCTCAACATCGGAATTGACCATATAAGCGCGGTTGAACACCCCAATTTTGAAGATTATTTCAACTCAAAAATGAAGCTTTTTTCAAAATGCAGAACAGCAGTTGTAAATCTTGATTCGGACAGAACCGAAGATGTCTTAAAAGCGGCAAAAAATGCTCCCGAGTTAATAACTTTCAGTACAAAAGATAAAAATGCCGATGTCTATGGCTTTAACATACGCAAAAACGGCTCCGACACAATATTCACGGTGAGAACAAATTCCTTTGAGGGTGATTTTACACTGACTGTGCCCGGACTTTTCAATGTTGAAAACGCACTTTGCGCCATTGCCGTATGTAATAAGCTTGGAATTGACGAAAAATATATCCGTGCAGGACTTTTAAAAGCCCATTCAAGCGGCAGAATGGAGGTCTATGAAAGCGGCGATAAAAAAATCACCGTTATTGTAGATTACGCCCACAACAAAATGAGTTTTGAAAGTCTGTTTGCCTCTGTAAAAAAGGAATATCCGGGCAGGCACATTTCCATTGTTTTCGGTTGCCCCGGGAACAAGGCGATTATCCGCCGCAAGGATTTGGGCGAGATAAGCGGAATGAACGCAGATATGTCTTATATAACCGAGGACGACCCTGCCGAGGAAAGCCTTGAAGATATTTGCAAAACCGTTGCAGGCTATGTGGAGAGCAAGGGCGGAAAATACAGTATAATTTATGACAGAGGCGAGGCAATAAAACAGGCGATTGCCGACTGTAACGGAGACGGAATTGTGCTTCTTGCGGGAAAAGGTGCGGAAACTCACCAGAAAAGGGGAATTATCTCCGAGCACTATGAGGGCGATGCGTATTTTGCAAAAAAATATCTTGCGGAGTATGATAACGGCACTTTGCCGAAAGGAAATATATGATGGAAATAAATAAAAAAACATTAAAAACGGCAGGCGCAGTTTTTTCTGCCGTATCGGCAGCGGCGGGAGTAATAAGTCTTGCTCTTGCGAAATACGAGGAAAAACAGGGAAATTATTCCCGGGAATTTTCCGATTGCGAAGATGAAATAACGGCGGCTGTTGAAGCGGTAAGAGCCGAAAACACGGAGGGCGCAAATGAGTAAAAATTTAGGCAGATATTTAGGCTACGGAGTAGGTGCCGTGGGTCTTGATTTAAGCTACGGACTTTTCTATTCCTATCTTTCATATTATCTTTCAAGTCTCGGTATTCATTCGGCGTTTCTTTTAATTATTACGCCCCTTGCCCGAATTTGGGACGGAATTAACGACCCCATGATGGGCACTATTGTGGATAACACAAAAACAAAACACGGAAAGTACAGACCGTGGATTTTAATTGGTGCTGTTTGTAACGCAGTTGTATTGGCGCTTCTTTTTACCTCTTTTGGTATGAGCGGTTGGAAGCTTTATACCTACATAGCAGTAATGTATGTGCTTTGGGGTATGACAAACACAATGGCGGATATTCCATATTGGTCAATGGTGCCCTCGTTCACAAGCGAGGAAAAAGAGAGAAACCTGGTTGCAACAATCGCCCGCACATTTTCAGGTATCGGTCAGGGAATTATTACAATACTCACTCCCATGATTGTGCCGAAATTAGGCAGTGACCTTTCTCATGCAACAGAAAAAGGCTACACCCCCGAAGGCTTTTCAAAATGGGCAATTATCTGCGGAATTGCGCTGATATTTTTCGCTTTAACCTGCGTGCTTGTAACAAAAGAAACAAATGTTGTTTACGGTGAGAAAAAGAAATTCAGCATAAAGCAGATTTTCTCTGTTATTAAAACCAACGATCAGCTTGTGGTGTTCATTATATTTGCAATGCTTTCAAATGCAGGCTGGTATCTTACATCTTCAACTGCGGTTTATTTCTTTTCGGACTCACTGGGAAAACCCGAAGCTCAGTCCACATTCGGCCTTATCGGTACGGTAGGCTCAGTTTTAGGTCTTCTTGTAATTCCCGTGCTGTCAACGAAATTCACAAAAAGAACTACATATACAATTTCTTTAACCACCGCAATTATCGGTTATGTTTTAATGTTTATTACAGGTACGGTATTAAAACAACCCCTGATTTTGAGCATTTGTTATATTCTTGCTTCCGTGGGTATTTCTTCAATGTTTGTTTCGCAGACAATATTCCTTGCGGACATTGTTGACTACGGTGAATATAAAAACGGCGAGAGAAGTGAGAGCATAACCTTCTCAATGAAAGGTTTTTTGCAGAAAATGGCTTACACAATCCAAACGATTATGCTTTTCGGCGGACTTTGGATTATGAACTACAACTCGCAGAAAGCACACAATGATATTTCGGAGGGAACAAAATTCGGCATAGGAATTATCTGTTTCGGATTACCTGTTGTTTTCCTCACACTTTCATTGATTGTTTTCAGAAAGAAATTTAAAATTTACGGCGAGCTTGCACAGAAAGTGCACGATTATATTATTGAAAAGCGCGCAGGTGAAGCGGATAAATAAAAAATAAAGGAGTATTGCAATGGAAGAACAACAAGTAAAGAAAAGCGGGAAAATAAGCACTTTCCTCAATTCCAAAATCGTTAAAAAAGATGTGGGCGAGGAAACATATCTCACATGGCGTGAAACAATTTCCTATGCCTTGGGCAGAGGCGCGCAGGGAATGTTCACCTCAATGACAGGTTCAAAATACCTGAACTACTTTTTAACAAACATACTTTTAAAGCGATTTGACAATCCAATGGGATTAGCGTCGCAGATACGCCTTTACTGCGGTATATTCGATGCAATCAATGACCCCATAATGGGCGTTATCGTTGATAAAACAAGAACGAAAGAGGGACAAATGCGCCCCTATATCCGTATTGCTCCCTGGTTTGTTTCGGCAGTAATGCTCCTTTTCTTCCTCGGTATGCCTGGCAGCGTTCCCAACTGGGCGTGTATTGCATGGACGGTTTTCCTCTTTGTAGGACTTGATGTTACATATACCGCCTTTGATATTCCCATGGGCGCGCTGGCGTTTGTAATTACACCCAACGGCATTGAACGAACGAAGCTTTACGGCGCAAGCTCCATTATCCGTTCCGTATCGGGCGTATTACCGGGTCTTTTTGTTGCCTGCGCAGGCTGGCTTCCCTATTTTAAAACTCACACCTCAAAAGCATATCTTACCGGTGCAATAGTTTCGGCGGTAGGAATTATGGTATTCACAAGAATTACTTACCGTAACACAAAAGAAAGAACAATCCACCATGAGGAGGCTCCGTCGGTAGGCGAGTGCTTTAAGCTCCTTTTCAAGAACAGACCGCTTCTTATGCTCTTCCTTGCAAATATGCTGTTCATACTTGTTAAGGTTACAAATCAGGTTTCGTTCTATTTCGTTGCCGACCTTATGTTTACCACAAAGTATAATGTATTTATAGATATTATCACCTTCCCCGGCTTCCTTATTGCAGGTATCGGAGTTCCCAAGCTTGTTGAAAAGCTGGGCGAGCGTTCCGACCCGAGAAAGTTTTACAGAGTTTGCTGTGTTCTTGCCATTGCGTTCCATCTCCTCTTTGCGATTACATGCTATGACGGACTTATAAACAAAGAACCCGGCAAGGTTGTATCTCTTCCCATAGGTATACTTATTGTTCTTTTCACAGGACTTACGGCAATTCCTTTGGAGTGCAAAAACCTTATGCAAAAGGAAATGGAAGCGGAAACCGTTGACTATATCGAATGGAAAACAGGCACCCGCGTTGAGGGAATTATGCTTTCCATTATGTCCTTTACAGGCAAAATCGAAAATTCCTTCTCCGCCGCAATCGGTATGGCAATTCTTTCCTTTACGGGATATATCGTTCACGAGGACGGCTCTGTAATCCAGAATGCCGCAACAAACAAGGCGCTGTTCTTTATGACGACAATTCTTCCCGCAATCGGCTATCTTCTTATGCTTATTCCCATGGCTTTCTATAATATTTCGGGTAAGAGCCATCATATGATGATTGAAGAGCTTAAAGCACGCCACGAGGCTGAAACGGGTTCTGCCGTTGCAAATCATGAGTAAAACCGTATTAACCTTTATCGCCGATACCCATTATTATTCAAAAACGCTGGGAACAGAGGGAAAAGCTTATCAGCTCCGCTCCGATTCCGACCAGAAATGTCTTGCCGAAACGGGCGAGATAATCGACGCCGCTTTCAGCAAGTTATCAAAAAGCGACTGTGACGCGGTTATGATTGTCGGCGACCTTACAAACGACGGCGAGCGCGTTTGCCACGAGGAATTCCGTGAAAAACTTCGTAAATTAAAGGAAACAAAAAATGTGTATGTGGTCACGGCAACCCACGATTGGTGCTGTGACTGCAATCCACGCCGCTTTGAGGGCGACAGGGTGTATAACGATGTTCCCACCCTTCACCACAACGAGCTTTACGATTTCTACCGTGAATTCGGTACCGACAGCGCCTTTGCGGAGTACAGAACAACGCTGGGCACTGCCTCTTATGCCGTTGATATAGGCGACGATGTAACGCTCATAGCTCTTATTGACGATAAAAACGGCAGAGGCGGCGCGGGCTTTAAAAAAGAGCATCTTGAATGGGTAAAGGAACAGATTAAAGGGGCAAAGCAAAGGGGCAGGCTCCCCGTTGCCATGGAGCATCACCTTTTGTATCCTCATGTTTCTCCCCTTATCACCAACGGTGCGCGCTGCCGCGACGGCGAGCATATTTTAAACGAAATGGCGGACGCAGGATTAAAATTTGTCTTTGTGGGGCACTCCCATATTCAGCGTATAGATGAATACACATCTCCTGCGGGGAATAAAATTTACGAGGTCAATATCGGCTCCCTTGTGGGGTATCCTGCACCTATGGTCACTATGACCGTGGAAAACGGCGATATTACGGTGAACACGGAGCACCTGAAAACCTTTGTGTATAACGGCGAGGAAAAGAATTTAACAGAATATCTTGCCGACCACGCAACAAAAATTGTTTCCGTTGTATTTGATGCCGCAGAAAGCGGCGACCGCGGTCTTTTTTCAAGGCGGCTTGAAGCGCTGGGCATAAAAAGCGAGCCTGTTATGAAATACTATTTCATAATCGCACCGGTTCTCAAAAAAATTTCCGGTGCAACGGTTGGCTCTGCGGGAAAGCTCATAAACGCAGTTACTATCGGCAAAGCCATACCCTGTGAGAGCGTAAAGAATCTTGAAAGCGTTAAGGTTACACAGGTAATTGACCGTATGATGCTGAATGTTCTTGACGGCGCAGTAAATAAGTATTCGCCGAAGGACGATTTTTATAAGGTTGTAAGAGGAGCCGTGAGCGCTCCTTTGAGGATAAGCCGCAAGCTTCATTTGGGCGGTAAGGTGACCGAGCTTTTATCGGAGCTTGACCGTATCGCAGATGAGGCGTTGAGCGGAGGGGCTATTGACAATAATTATCTGCATATTAAAAACGAGGTGTAAAAAGTGCCTAAATATCTTGATAAGGTTCCTTTTGTCAAATATTCCCGAACCGAGGAATGGATAAGCTCTATTTCCCATATGGCAGGCGGCGGATTTGCCGTTTGCGCTTTTGTGCTGTGCCTTGTAAAGGGCATAATGCGCCGCAATCCTTGGTATATCGTAACGGGGATTGTTTTTTCACTTATTATGATAGGAATGTATACCTGCTCCGCAGTTTATCACGGGCTTTATAACAACAACGGCAAAAAAGCCATGCGGCTTGTTGATCACACAATGGTATTTTGTCTTATTGCAGGTACCATTACTCCGTATGCCCTTGTTACACTGCGTGCGGCGAGCCCTGCTATAGGCTGGACTTTGTTCGGCGTTGCGTGGGGATGTACCGCGGCAGCGGCGGCAATGATTTTTATATCCTTTGAAAAGACTAAAATTCCGCAAATGATACTTTGTATTGCCGAGGGCTGGATGGTAATAGTGCTTGTAAGAAAGCTTTATGAGCTTTTAAGCCCCGCGGGCTTCTGGCTGCTTCTCTCAGGGGGAATTTGCTATACAGTGGGCGCTGTGCTTTACGGAATAGGCAGCAAGAAAAAATATTTCCACAGCGTTTTTCATTTCTTTGTAATCGGGGGAAGTGTTCTGCACTTTCTTTCCATATTTCTTTATGTGTTCAAATAAATAATTTATCAGCGGGGGAAAAATATGGCGGGGAATTTAAAATTTTATCTTATAACCGATTTACATTATTATGATAAGTCTTTGGGCGTCACGGGCAAGGCTTATGAATCGTTAAGCAATGCTGACCAGAAATGCCTGGCGGAGTCCGGCGCAATAATCGACGCATACTTTGATAAGATTATTGAGGATAAAGAAGTCGATACCGTGCTTATAGCGGGCGATGTTACATATAACGGCGCAAAGGAGAGCCATTTGGGGCTTTTGCCCAAGCTCAACCGCTTTAAAGAGGCGGGCAAGCGTGTATTCCTTATCACCGCAACTCACGATTATTATGTGGAGGGTAATAAAACAGGATGTCCCGAACGCTGTGACGGCGATGTATTGGGGCGCGCAACCGTAACCTCCCGTGAAGAGCTTGCGGAAATGTATTATGAGTTCGGTCCCAACGAGGCGATTTCAAGGCACGGGGAAAGCCATTCCTATTCCGTTCAGCTTTGCGAAGGGTACAGGCTTTTGTGCCTTAATGACGACGGTGACCGTGTGTTCTGCGGATACAGTGAAGACCAGCTTCGGTGGATTGATGAACAGATAACAGCGGCGCACGACGCGGGGGACTATATTTTTGCAATGACTCATCACCCTGTCTTGCCGCCAACGCCCATTTATCCCATTATGAGCAAGCGGGATATGTTGGGTGACAGCGAAAAAACAGCGGAGTTTTTAGCGGACAGAGGCGTAAAGTTTATATTTACAGGTCACGCCCATATGATGAATGTCGGCAAAATAACCACAAAAGCAGGCAACGATTTTTACGATGTTAACACCTGCTCACCTGTTGGGTACCCCTCTGCCATGCGTAAAGTCACAATGACCGAGGATGAAGTACAGATAGAGTCTATTGTGATTGACGATTTTGATTGGGACAGAAAGGGCAAAACCGCAGAGGAGTATTTAAAGGACAGTTTCAGCTATATGCTCAACGATGTACTGTATTCGGCGGCTTACGATATTGACCATCTTGCCAATGATTTGGCGTGTGGGTTCAGTATGACTCCCGAGCAGATTTATAAAATGAAAGTGCCCTTGGGCATTATCGGTAAGGCACTGCAAAAACTGACTCTCGGAGGATTGGGTAAACTGTTATTCATCAGCAAGAGTATTGATAAAAAAATCAGGGATATTAAGGTTAAAGATTTTCTTCTTATGTTAATTCAAAGCACCTTCCACGGTGACGAGCCCTATACGCCCGATACGGCTGAGTATAAAGCTTTTGCCGCTATAACAGGCAGGATAAAGGGATTTTTGAAGCTTAAAAAGGGCACAGAGGGAGCTTGTGATATACTGGACCTTGTGACAAACGGCGTGCTGTATGATGCCCCTCCCGCCGATTGGAATGTAGTGTTGTCTAAATAGTAGAATAGATTTGTCCCTCCTTACATATAAATTGTTTAAGGAGGTACATAATTATGACAGACGAAAAAAACTTGCCGAAACTGCCGAACAACATAATAATGGAGGACCGAAAAAAGCTTTCAGTATCGGGAGTTACCGATATTGATTCCTTTGATGAACAAACGGTAATCGCCGTTACACAACTGGGAGAACTGACAATACGGGGCTGGGATTTGCACATAACAAGGCTGAGCCTTGAACAGGGTGAGCTTATGGTGGACGGTGAAATCTCTTCCCTTACATATACCGACACGCGCCCCAAGGCACAGGGCTTTTTCAGTAAAGTACTGCGATGACCGATTATCTTTACAGCCTGAGCCTTGCGCAGCAGACAAAGTGCTTTTTGCTGTCTTTGGGCTTCGGCTTTATTATGGGCATATTTTACGACCTTTTCCGAATTGTGAGGATAAGTGTTTCACGGGGCAAGGCGGCGGTAATCGTTTCCGATATTGTTTACTGTGTTTTTCTTTGCCTTTGCACCTTTGTTTTCTGCCTTGCCGTTAATGAAGGGGAAATAAGGGGCTATATGATGATAGGCGAGGCTGTGGGTTTTCTCGTTTATTATTTCTCTTTGGGCGTATTTGTTTTTTCCGCAACCGAAAAAATAATAGGCTTTATAAAAGGCTTTTTTATGTCGCTTTTTAAAGTAATTTCTTTTCCGTTTCGGTGGATTTATGGGAAAATATGTAAAATTATCGACAAAATCCTCAAAAAAAGTCGAAAAAAGGCTCAAAAAATGAAAAATAAATCAAAATTCCTCTTGAAAGTTAATAAACATCTGTTGTATAATCTAAATGTTAAAAAGCAAAATTCGGCGGAAAACAGCGGCGAATAAGAAAGGGAAGTGCGTATTATGGCACGTAGAAGGAGTTTTATACTCACCTTAGGGCTCGTTTTGCTCATGGGTTATTTTGTCATAACATTTTTTAGCCTTCGGCTTTCAATAAATGAGCGCCGTTCGGTGCTGGAACAGAAAAATGCGGCATATCAGCAGCAGCTTGCTGAAAATGAGAGGCTCAAATCGGTTGTTGAAAGCGAAGATAAGAGCGAATACATTGAGCAGGTTGCCCGTGAAAAATTGGGCTATGTTATGCCGGGTGAAAAAGTGTTCTACGATGTTACGCCGGGGGCTTAATCGGGGAGGAAACGCAGTTTTATGCAAATTGAGATCGGTTCTGTTTATGACGGAACAGTGACGGGGTTAACTAATTTCGGAGCTTTTGTAAAGCTTTCGGACGGTACTACGGGAATGGTTCATATTTCCGAGGTTGCGGCTGAATATGTCAGCGATATATCGCAGCATCTCTCCGAGGGTGACGAGGTAAAGGTAAAGGTTGTTGATATTAACGAAAAGGGCAAGGTAAGCCTTTCAATAAAAAAAGCGTTGCCTGAGCCTGAAAAGCCGAAGCAGAATAAGCCGAGACCGCAGAATAAGAATGCTAACCGCGGTTGGAGCGGTGCCCGTCAGGAGGAGCCCTCAGGCCCCATGTCCTTTGAGGAAATGATGGCAAAGTTCAAGGCCCAGAGCGAGGACAAAATGAGCGACCTCAAACGAAGCTCCGATAAGCGCGGCGGAAGTAACGGCTATCGCAGAGGAAGTAAATAATCACAATCAACAGGGCAGTTTTACTGCCCTTAAATTTTAGGTGGAAATATGAGAGAAGTAAATGTAAACGAGATTATAAATACCGTAAAAGAGCTTTGCATAAAGGCAAATAAGGTGTTGCCCGCCGATTTGGCGGACTGCATAAAGTGCGGTTTTGATAATGAAACAAAGGAACTGCCCAAAAGCATAATGGGCGATATAGTAAAAAATCTTGACTGTGCCGCAGAGCTTGATATACCAATTTGTCAGGACACAGGAATGGCAATCGTTTTTGCCGATGTGGGGCAGGAGGTTCATATCGTGGGCGGCGGCTTTGAGGATGCGGTCAACGAGGGTGTACGCCGTGGCTACACAGAGGGGCTTTTGCGAAAGTCCGTTGTTTCCGACCCTCTTGAAAGAGTCAATACAAACGATAATACCCCCGCCGTTATACATACGCGCCTTGTGTCGGGGGATAAAATAACATTGACCGTTGCGCCCAAAGGCTTCGGCAGTGAGAATATGAGCAGAATTAAAATGTTCACCCCCTCAGCTACAAAAGAGGATATTATGGATTTTGTAGTTGAAACCGTGAAAATCGCAGGGGGCAACCCTTGTCCGCCCATTGTTTTGGGAGTGGGTATCGGCGGAAGCTTTGAGCAGTGCGCATACCTTGCGAAAAAAGCGCTTTGCCGCCCTGTTAGTATCCGAAACGAAAAATCTCTGTATGCCGAAATGGAAAAAGACCTTTTAAAAAGAGTAAACGAAACAAATGTGGGACCGCAGGGCTTCGGCGGCAAAACTACTGCTCTGGCAGTAAATATTGAAACCGCGCCTACTCATATTGCAGGACTCCCCGTTGCGGTGAATGTGGGCTGTCATGTTACGCGACACGGTTCGGCGGAAATATAAATTGTAAATATTTTATAAAATTTTTATAAACTACTTTATTTTTATGTGCATATGTGCTATAATGTAATCGAAACAAGAGATTGTTTCAAACAAACACAAAGGAGATGTCGTTGTGAACATTACAATTATTGGGCGCAAATGCACGCCGAGAGAAAGCTTCAAAGCAAGGGCAGAAGAAAAGCTTCTGAAGGTTGAAAAATTCTTCGGACCTGACGCAACGGCTAAAATCACTGCAACTGTTGAGAAAAATCAGAAAATCTGCGAGATTACCCTCACAAGAAAAAGTATGATTTTCCGCGCGCAGGAGCGCAGCGACGATTTGGAGGAGGCTCTTGATAAGTGCGTTGATTCTCTTATCCGTCAGATAAGAAAGAACAAGACAAAGCTTGAAAAGAAGCTCCGTGATGTGTCCTTTGACGATATTCTGGCGGCAGATGCGTCAGAGGAGGAAGACGCTTTCGAGGTTGTAAGAACAAAAACAGTTGTTTTAAAGCCTGAAACCGTTGATGAAGCAATTTTGCAGATGAATATGCTGGGGCATATGTTCTATATGTTCCGCAATGCGGAAACGGATTCGGTTTGTGTTGTATATAAAAGAAATGACGGCGGCTACGGACTTTTAGAGCCTGACTGCGAATAGGTAATTTTCGGCGGTGGGTTTTCCCACCGCTTTTTTATTAGGAGAATGAAAATGAAAAAGAAAAAGGTGTTAAAAATTGTACTCCCAGTAATTGCGGTAGTGTTGGCTTTATCGGTAGCGGCAGTGGGAATTTTCTTCAACGATATTTTCTGGAAAACCAAATGGTTTATTGAAAAATCGCAGACCGCCGATGTAAAACTCACCATTAACGCCAATAAAAAAGGCGAGGTGTTTGAGGGCTTCGGAGCGTCTGCCTGCTGGTGGTCACAGCTTGCGGGGGACAGCGAATACGCAGAAGAAATTGCTAAGCTTCTTTACAGTAAAGAGGGCTTGGGGCTTAATATTTACCGTTATAACATCGGGGCAGGTTCAGCCGATAATCCCGATACGCTGATTGAAAACCCTTGGCGCAGAACGGAAAGCTTTTATGTGCTTAATGAGGCAACAGGCGAATATGAATATGACTTTACCCGTGACGCCGCGGCACAGAAATTTTTAGACCTGTGTCTTTCATACGGCTGTATTGATACAGTTGTGCTTTTTGCAAATTCGCCTCATTATTCCATGACTCTCAACGGAAAAGCGTCGGGTAACGAAGAGTGGTGGGTCAGCAACATTTCAAGTGACAAATACGAAGAATACGCAAAATATCTTGTTACAATTGCGGAGTATTTCATTAAAAAAGGCGTTCCTGTTAAATACATAAGCCCAATCAACGAGCCTAACTGGTCATGGGGTTCTCAGGGGGCAGGTCAAGAGGGCTGTTTCTATAATTCCGAAGATATTTACGCAGTTTACAGAGCGGTTGTTAAAGAAATTAAAGCTAAAAATCTTGATGTTAAATTAACGGGCCCCGAATCGGGCGAAATCGGATTCAGGCTTTATGAATGGTTCGAATATTTGTATAACGATGAAGAAATACGCCCCTATTTGGGAACACTTTCATATCACAGTTATTGGACCGACGATGTTTTAGAAAACAAAATCGGGCTGGGAAAATGGATTAAAGAAAATGTTGACGATATTCCCGTTGAAATGTCCGAATGGTGTCATCTTCCCTGCACCGCTCCCATTGATTCCATTGACGGCGCTCTTGTTCAGGCAAGAGTTATGGCAAACGATTTGAATTTCAGCAACATCAATTCATGGACTGCGTGGGTAGGTGTTAATGACATAGGCATCGGTGAAGACGGTAAGAAGTATTCCGACGGTTTGCTTGCCGCGTCAAGTGATTTCAGCGAGTATGAAATTGCCATGAGATATTATGCCGTTGCTCATTTCAGCAAGTTTATACCTCAGGGAAGCGTTAAAATTTCAACAAAGAAAAACATTAACGATATAATCAAAGCCTATGAAACGCAAGAGGACGGAACCGAAAAAACAACAGTTGAAAAATACGGCGTAAACTGTGTTTCGTACCTTACTCCCGACGGTAAAATCGTTACGGTTGTTGTGAATGAAGGCGTTGGCAGAAACCTCAGCTTTAAGGTTGACGCAAAGAATATGACGGTTTACACAACAACTCAGGAAAAACAGCTTGAAGAAACATATAAAGGGAAAGTCGCGGAAATCAACCTTCCCGAAAAAAGTATAATGACAATCGTTTTTGAATAAAAAATACACCCGCATAAGGCATCGAAGCACCTTATGCGGGTGTTGCTTTGAAAGAAACACAAAACCGGTAAAAAGGGACTGTCCCCTTTTTACCGGTTTTGTGTTTAAAACTTAATTCTTATTCTGATTTTGCCTGCTTCGGTTTTTACTTTTCATACACACAGCAGTTTCCTACGGTTTTAAAGATTCTTTCATACCCATTATCATAGGTAAATAAAGAGTATTGGTCATCTTCGGTGTCTAAATAATTAAAAACCGCGGTTTCAATTTTATCGCGCTCTGTTTCATCGGTATTTTCCGAAAAACGCAGAATATAAGCATATGTATAGGTGCTGTCGCTGATTTCTTTGCGAACTAAATAGATTTTTTCCAACACTTCGCCGCCGAGCTCCGCGATGTACGCAATTTGTGCACGGCGGGAATCAGTAAGCTCCACCGGGTGCAATTTGTCTTTCACCTTCAGCTCGCTGATTGCTTCGCGCTCTTCTAAGTTATGCAAAAAGACTTCAACCTGATTGCGATACTCCTGCAATTCCTGCTCCATCCCCATTCGCGCATAAAACGGACCGATAAAATCGAATCCGGTTTCCGCATAATTTTGATTTGCCGCGATTGCTTTTTGAATATATTGGGCACCGCGTTTGTCATAGTGCAACAGTAAAATACCGCCGAGTGCAAAATAAGCGTGAGCCGCTTCGGTTTCGTTTTTTGCGTGAGAAATAACTGCTTCGCAAATTTCCTGCATTTCGTCAAAGCGGTTTAATTGCATATACGCCTCTATTATCGGGCGGGATTCCTCCGCGGAAAGTTCTTTTTTCTCTTGTTCATACGCCTGTACTGTGGCGAGCGGTTCAAGGTATTCTTCCTTGCGCATTTCCGCGTATTCGTCCTTGTTTAAAGCATACAGCGTATCGTCTGTCTTTTTCGCCGCTTTTAACACCTCCGTAAAATAGGGCGTATTTTCTTGCGGCAAATCAACGGAAAATTGCGGCTTGCCAAGCGCTTCCCAACGCTGACGGAAGGTGGGGTGGGTGGAAAGGCGCGGCGGCAATTCCTGAAACAAGAGGGTTAGCCAGAAATCCTTCCGTTTTTCAATCGCACCGCGGAACTGTATACAGCTCTTTGTGCAGGCGTCTGTCGGAGTCTGCGGGCTTTCAAAAAAAGGCTGTGGATATAAGATGTTTTTTTCAAATAAATACAACTCATACATTGCGATTTTTGCAAGCCCCGAAGCGCCGGAAATTGCGTCGCCTGTTTTTTCAATCTGCGCGTCTGCTTTTTCTTCGTGCAGCAAGGATGATGCAGCTTCGAATATTGCCAAATCAGAGTTGAATACCGCCGACGGCAGTGCGAACAACAGCATATTTGCAAATCCGTGAGTGGAAGCGCCGCTCATTTCCAATATATCAGAGAGGATTTGTGCACTGCGTTTTGCGCGAATGTGTTCGTCCTGCATATGGGCGAATTCGTGCAAAAACACTTGGTATAATTCTTCCTCGGTTAGAACCGCGAGCAACGGCGCGCCGAGCTCTACGGAAAATATCTTGCCAAAACGCTGAATCCCCGCGTTGCAGTCATCGGTTAGGAAGAAACGAATATCGCCGTGCACGCCTACGGCGTCTGCCGCACGGTGCGCAACAGCATACAACAGCGGAAAATCTTTTTCACTTTCATATTGCGAAAAATCCGGCTTTGCTGTCAGTACGCCTATCAAAACATATATAAGGTCGGCTTGTATGTACATGGAGCACAACATTAACGCAAGATGACTGCTTTCAAAAGAAAAACCGGATGCGCCATAGAAAAAAGGAACTGCCAAAGTTAGAATTGCGATGAACACAATATAAACAATGAAGGCGTTTTTTAACCTTAAAAGCGCTTTTTCGGCACGGTCAAAGGCTTCGCGCAGTTTTTTCGTGTGAGAAAGAATATATTGTAACTTTTCATCTCCTGCCATACCGTTGAAACGGCGGAGATGTATTTTTTTACCGGTAAAACTAATCAGCATACAGCCGCCGAGCAGCCCCAACGATATCCATAGAAAAACGCGTCCGTATGGAAAGCTTTTATTCACAGAAACAAATAGCCCTGCCGAGTACATTGCGATATTCAGTATAATTGCAGCAATATAGGGAAAAGCGGAAATTAAAGTTGTTTTGATTTTAGTTTTCATTTATTACAGTCACTTTCAAAATACTCTTTTTTATTAGATGCTATAAATACTGTGCGGTCGGTGAAAAGCTGTGTTCCGTGCCCGCGAAGATGACCGCCGTGGTCTGCGGAAATAATTATGAGCCAATCCTCGTCCTCATATGTTGGGCGGCTTTCAATTGCCTTAATTATTTTGTAAGCATTCTTGTCGCAGAGGGTAACCGCCTTTACATACCGGGGATTTTTATTGTTAAATCCTCCCTTTGTTTCGTGCCCCATATGGTCGGGGAGCTCCAATATGCAAAAAGAAATATCACAGTTGTCCTCAGTCACGGATTTTATCATTTTTTCCGTCAGAAGGTCGTCGTTATCCTCACATTGATAAAACTCAATGGGAAGATTTTCGTTTTTGCCCTTTTCTGCCTCCGCCTTGTAGGTATGAGTGAAATGAACGGGCCAAATGCCGTTGAATACGGTCTTTTTGCCTTTTTCGGCGTATTCATAGAGAAAAGTTTTTTCTTTTGTCAGCGTTTCGTTGCTGTAAATTCCGGTTTCTTTTGCCCATTTGCCTGTGAGAAGCGTAGCCCACCCTTGGGGAGTGCTGGTTTCCTGCGTTTCACCATTTTCACCGCCGGTGTAGCAAAGGTAAATTCCGCCCTTTTCCTTTAATTCCTCTAATGCACTGTATTTTGTACGGTTTATGTATGGGTCATAATCGGATTTAACAACGGGAACAAGGCTGTCCGCCCTTGCACCGTCAAAGCCAATGACAGCGACCTTTTTAATTTTACCGCCGCAATCCATATGAGCCCTTACGGCTTTTGCTATAACGGTTTGCGGCAGAGCGTTGCAAAGCTTGTTGGAGAATACACCGCTTTCGTCAACATATTTTGCATATGCCTTTTCATTTTTGTACTCAGGTTTAAAGAACATTATAAAACTTCTCCTTTTTCTGACTTTATTTTAAAATTATTCCAGATAATTGCGGCAGGAATACAAATTACCGCCGCCGCAAGGGACAACAGCATCCACATTGAAATTACCGTGTCCCAGCCCGCTTTGTCAAGCAAAACTCCGCAGTAAAGCATTGATGCGCCGCAGCCTAAATATGTAACGGAATTTAAAAGTCCCGTTACCGTGCCTGTTCTGCCGTATTTCGCAAATTTCAGCGGAATAAGAGTAATAAGCATAACATTTACGGCAAACATACTGTTTGTGATGAGGGCAAGGCAGACAACGGAAAGATATATGCTCTTTTCACCTGCCGTTTTAAGTACAAACAGCGAAATTATTGACACAACAAAAAACACAATACAGGTGAGAAGCTCGTTTTTGAAAAATTTGTTGAGATACTTCGCAATGTATGCGCCTGTTACATTGACAATGGGCAAAAGCATGGTAAGAAGCAGTGAAAATGAAGTACCCACAGAAAAACGCTCGCCTATGAAAACCGGTACCCAGCCTGTAACGCCGTCTTTTAACGCTCCGTGCACCGCCGTGGGAATTGAAATAATAAGTATTGCAAAAATACAGGCTGTGAGGACCGCGCGGGACATTTTTTGAACGGTAGCTTTGTCCCCACCGTCCGAGTAAACGCAGACTTTAAGTCCTTTTGTAATTTTCCCGAAAGAAACTACCCATAAGAAGGAAACTGTCAGAACAATCAGTCCGCAGGAGAGGAACACGGCTTTGTAACCCGAAAACCTTATCGCCGTAAGACTTACCGCATATGAGGCAAGAGTTCCCAGCGGTACGGTAGTGGACATATTTATGCCGAATTTCGTTTTTTCGGCGCCCTCAAAATACATTGAGCCTACACGCAGAATGGGTGACCATACGGCAGACTGCGCAAGTCCGTTCAGCCCCCACAACTCAAGGGTAAAATAAAAGCGTGTGCAGTAAAAGCACAGCAGAATGTTGCAAAACGACGATAAAATAAGTCCGCCGAAAATCATATATCGGGGGTTGATTTTGTCGCACAGCACGCCGCTGAATATCTGACCTGCACCGTAGGTTATAAAAAGGCAGGAGGAAATCAGCGCAAGCTGTGTGTTGTTGAATATGTTTTCACGCAAAAGCTCAGGCATAGCCGCAGAAAAATTCAGGCGGCATATGTAGGTTGCGGTGTAAGAAATCCAGCAAATTATAAATAAGGCGCGTCGGCGCATTTTCGTGTCAGTCACAAGTATCACCGCGTCTATAATAGCAGAGAGGAAAGATGTTTTCAAGAAGATTTGTAAAGAAAACCCTTTGTTTAATCAACTATAAAGGCTTGACAACAAAAAATTTGTTCAATATAATTATTTTGAGCAAATGTTTTTTATTAAAAATTTATTTGCAAAGGAGATAATCGAATGAAAACGGTTAAAAAGTTTTTATCTGTGTTATTGGCACTAATGATGGTGTTGACCGCCATGCCGCTGACGGCATTACCTGCCGTTGCATTAACAAGCGGCGATTTCAGTTATTCGGTTGTTTCCGAAACGGACAAAACCTGTGAAATTACAAAATATACCGGCTCGGCAACGGAAGTAACTATCCCGTCTGAATTTGACGGTTATACGGTGACTAGTATATATAGTGGTGCATTTTACAACTGCTACAAGCTTACAAGTATCACCGTCCCGAACAGTGTCACGAGTATCGGTGATAGTGCATTTTACGATTGCACCTCACTTAAAAGTATCACAATACCTGACAGCGTAACGAGTATCGGTAGTTATGCATTTTACGGTTGCTCCTCGGTTACAAGTATCACCATCCCAGACAGCGTTACGAGTATCGGCAATGGTGCATTTGCGTACTGCACCTCGCTTACAAGCATCACAATGCCTGACAGCGTGATGAGTATAAATGATGCTGTATTTGGATCCTGCGAAGCACTCATAAGCATTACAATACCTGACAGCGTTACGAGCATCGGTAGTTATGCATTTTGCGGTTGTACCTCGCTTACAATCATAACAATCCCTGAAAATGTAACGAGTATCGGTGATGATGCATTTTACTACTGCACCTCACTTGCAAACATCACAATACCTGATAGCGTTACGAGTATCGGTAAAGAGGCATTTGAATTCTGCGAGTCGTTTACAAGCATCACAATCCCTGAAAATGTAACTAGTATCAGTGATTATGCATTTGCATACTGCACCTCGCTTATAAGCGTCACAATCCCCGACAGCGTGACGAGTATCGATGATGGTGCTTTTGGCAGGTGCGAAGCACTCACCTGCATCACAATTCCTGACAGCGTGACGAGTATCGGCGATAATGCATTTTTAAAATCCGGTTTGAAAACCGTTTATGGCTACACAGGCTCTTATGCCGAAACCTATGCAAATGAAAACAGTTACACTTTTGTTGCACTTAATAAACGCGGCGATATTAACGGGGACGGTTCACCAAGTTCCGCAGATTATGCAATGGTAAGGGCATATGCCACAGGTAATGTAGTGTTTGATGATGTTCAAAAAATTGCGGCGGATTTAAACCGTGACGGTGCGGTTGACGCTTATGACGCAATTCATCTCGACCTTTATCTGAACGGATATTTAGATACTTTATAATTTTTCACATAATTCTTACCGCCCTGTTAAACAACGGGGCGGTTCATTTTGTTGAAAAAGCTCATTTTAGGCTACCCTCGTCAGGAACGACGAGAACCCCTCTGTCAAAACCTGTGGTTTTGACATCTCCCCTTTCAGGGGAGACGAGTAAACCAACTCCCACGGCGGTATCGTAGGGCGGGCGGCTTGCCCCCGCCGTCAAATTACTGTAAAACTATCGGGCGGGCACAGAGACCCGCCCCTACAACAAAAACCAAAAATTATATGTAACCCGTAGGGGCGATTCACGAATCGCCCGCATAAAACCCCTCTGTCAAAACCTGCGGCTTTGACATCTCCCCTTTCAGGGGCGACGAGTCCCGCAGCCTAACTCCGCTCCCTCGTCAGAGGGAGGCAAAAGATAGTTTATAGACACTCTCTACCTCTCTGTCACTTAACAGGGCGGTTTAATTTTGCCGTTTTATTGTTTCGGCTATATTTTCCTGCGGCAGATATTTGACATTCTGTCTAAAAAAGTTTATACTATTTAAGTTAATGCTTTTATTACAATATTTCAGTATCGGAGATTTATTATGCTTATTAAGTTTTCTGCGCCGTGCCTTTTGGGACTTGAAGGGCTCGTGGCTCAGGAATTACGAGATATGGACGCCTTGAATGTGGAGGCAAAAAACGGCAGAGTGGATTTTGAGGGGGACGAGAGTATTCTCGCCCGTGCAAATATCTGTTCCCGTTACAGCGAGCGAATACTTATCCGTATGGGTGAGTTTCCCGCCGTTACCTTTGAACAGCTTTTTCAGGGCGTAAAAAATCTACCTTGGGAGGAGTGGTTAGGAAAGTTTGACGCATTTCCCGTTAAGGGCTATTCCCTTAACTCAAAGCTTTTTTCAGTTAGCGACTGTCAGGCGATTATCAAAAAGGCGGTCGTTGAGCGTTTAAAGCAAAAGTACAAAATTTCTTGGTTTGAGGAATCAGGTGCAGTTCATCAAATCCAATTTTCAATAATGAAGGATACCGTTACACTGTTTATTGACACCTCGGGCGCAGGACTTCACAAAAGGGGTTACCGTCCGGTTGCCAATGTTGCACCTATAAAGGAAACACTTGCCGCCGCCATGGCAGAGCTTGCAAGGCTTCGTCATTACCATACGCTGTATGATGTGACCTGCGGCTCGGGAACAATACTCATTGAGGGCGCAATGAAAGCGCTGAATATTGCTCCGGGGCTCAGGCGAGCCTTTATTTCGGAAAGGTTTGAAAATATCGACTCTGCATTTTGGCAGCAGGAAAGAGCAAGAGCCGCAGACGCAGTTATCCGTGACGCGGATTTTATGGCTTACGGCTCCGATATTGATTTTCACGCTCTTGAAATTGCAAAGGAAAATGCGCGCAGAGCAGGCGTTTCCATGAAAATAGATTTATCCAAAAAAGATTTGAAGGATTTTCAAAGGAAAAGCGAAAAGGGTACTGTTATATGCAACCCGCCCTATGGGGAGAGAATGTTGGACATTAAAGCAGCAGAGGATATTTACCGCACAATGGGTAAAATTTTCGCTCCCGAAAGAGGCTGGGCGTATTATATTATCAGCCCCGATGAGGACTTTGAAAAATGCTTCGGACGAAAGGCGGACAAACGCCGCAAGCTGTACAACGGTATGATTAAGTGCCAGTTGTATATGTATTACAAATAGTTAGGATGAATTTTATGAAGCATATTTTTATTGTGAATCCCGTGTCGGGAAAAGGGAAAGCGGCAAACGCATATATTCCCGTAATTGAAGAGTATATCAAAAATACAGGGCTTGATGGAGAAATTTATATTACAAAGGCAAGCCGTGACGGTCAGCGTTATGTTGAAGAAGTCGCCAAAAAAGGCGAAAAAGTGCGCTTTTATTCCTGCGGCGGCGACGGAACTCTCTATGAGGTTGTCAACGGATGTTATAAATACGACAACTGCGAGGTTGCCGCAATTCCTTTGGGATCGGGCAACGATTTTTGCCGCATTTTCGGCAAGAATACGAATATTGACGATCAGGTTAACGGCGTTCCCATGAAAATGGACCTCATTGAAACCGACGGTCAGATTGCCATAAATCAATGCTCAATGGGTATTGATGCCGAGGTTTGCGCGAAGCAGGCGGCGTTTAAAAAGCTTCCTCTTGTAAGCGGAGAAATGGCATACAACCTTGCTCTTGTGTATTGCCTTTTCGGCAAGCTGAAAAGTCAGTTCAAAATTACTATTGACGGCAGTGAAATTGTTGAAGGAACATATCTTTTCTGCTATATCGGCAATTCCCGCTGGTACGGCGGAGGCTACAAGGCGGCGCCTCTCGCAATGCCCAACGACGGACTGCTTGATTTTGTAATGGTTCGTCTTGATCGCAGTCGCTTAAAGCTTTTACCGCTTATAAGCAAATATAAGGCGGGCGAGCATCTCGACTGGGATATTACCACCTTCCGCAGGGGCAAAAAAATAAAGGTTGAGAGCAAAAAACTTGCCGCTGTTAATGTGGACGGCGAGTGCGCATATGTTACCGAAAGAGAATTTCAGATTATTGAAAACGGCGTAACTTTTGTTGTACCGAGAGGCTCACAATTCCTTGATATGTAAAAAGAATAAGACCTTCGCAGTGCGGAGGTCTTATTTTATCGGTAATGATAAGCGTTAAGGTGAGGGGAGTTGAACCCGATATGGTTTAAAACGGCATATTTTCGCCTAAACTGCGTTAAAAATCTTGCCATACGGCAGTATGGCGGCGATTTTGTGCCTTGTTCAAACAAAAATCTACTCGTTTTAAACTGCTCTGCACCGAAAATGCAGAGAGTACGGATGGATTTTTGCTTTTGAGACGGCAGTCGGGCTGACGCCCGACAACGGTGAAAAGGTGAAAATACACCGTAATATCAAATTTTCGGCATATTGTGTTCGACTCCCCTCACCTTAAAGGAGCTTTGCAATATCTGCACTCTTTAATACCTTACCTTGGGACACAACCTTCTCGTTTACCACAAGCGCGGGCATGCTCATAACACCGTATTCCATAACCTTTTGCATATCGGTGATATATTCCACTTCTGTGCCGAGCCCCATTGTATTTACTGCCTGCTTTGTGTTTTCAAACATTTCGCGGCAGGATTTGCACCCCGCACCTAAAACTTTTATGCTTGAAATACCGCCCCGTACTTTTTCACAGCCGTTTTCGGTTTCTCCGCTTTGCTGTGCGTTACAGCAGCACGCGGGCGAAGCCTTTTTTTCTCCTTTTTTCTTTACGCGAACAAAAAATGCCATAATAAATTACCTCCGAAATTTAAATCAGTATTGGTTGTATAAGATTAAAAAAGTAGCCTACAATGATAATCCCCACTGTGCAAATTGCAATGAAAATCCCCAGCAGTTTGGGCTTAACTGCTTTGCGAAGCAGTATCATTGACGGCAATGAAAGGGTTGTAACTGCCATCATAAAGGAAAGAACAACGCCGAGGAGTGCACCCTTTGCCAACAACGCCTCGGCAATGGGGATTGTGCCGAAAATATCGGCATACATCGGCACGCCTGCAACGGTGGCAAGAATAACGCCCAAGGGATTGTTGTTGCCAAGCACTTTCACAATAAAATCTTCGGGAATCCAATTGTGAATAATTGCGCCGATACCCACGCCGATAAGCACATAGGGATATACCTTTTTCGCGGTGAAAAGCACCTGCCCCCAAGCGTAGTTTAAGCGGTCTTTAAAGTGCAATTCCTCTTGCGGCGCGTCAATCGCGCGCCCGTTTCGTATAAATTCCTCCACTTGGTTTTCAAGGCGGAGTTTTTCAATCAGCGTGCCGCCCAACACGGCGATTACAAGGCCGAGCAAAACATAGACCACCGCGACCTTACAACCGAAAATGCTCATCAACAGTACAAGACTGCCGAGGTCCACCATCGGCGAGGAAATCAGAAACGAAAAGGTAACGCCTAAGGGGAGCCCTGCGCTTGTAAATCCCATAAACAGCGGAATGGACGAGCAGGAGCAAAAGGGCGTGACGGTGCCCAAAAGCGCCGCCATACAGTTTGCACCGATGCCGTGAAACCGCCCCAAAATCTTTTTTGTGCGTTCGGGCGGGAAAAACGACTGAACATACGAGATAACCAAAATCAAAACGCCCAAAAGCACCATAATCTTGATTGTATCGTAAATGAAAAAGAGGATACTGCCGCCGATTTTGCCTGTTGTATCTAACTCGCAGGCGGTCAAAGCGGCGGTGAGTAGGCGATAAAGCCACCCCATACCGAGAAATTCGTTTTGAAAGAAATCCCATACGGTTCTTATTGCTTCCATAAAAAACTCCTTGTATATTGTTGTATTGGAATTGGTAGAGGTAATTTATAGGGTAGGGCGGGGGCGCGGGTGTCCGGTGGACACCTCTGCGAATGAAATGAGCAGAAGCGCTGCCTGAGCCGGCAGGCGAGTATTGCTTGCTCCCGCCGCAAGGTGCATTGAAAATAGGTTTATATATAGTTATATTGAAATATATCTATATAAAATTCTTATGATAAGCCGTGCAATAGAATGTTACACGGCTGTTTTCATTTTTTTACAGTAGGGCGCTGTCTGTCCCACCCCGTCAAATTACCGCAAAATCCGCGGCGGGGGCAAGCACCCGCCCTACCCTGAAAATTTCATTTCGTGCGTGTAGGGAATGGCTATACCGTTTAGTAAAATCCTCATATATCCGGGGTTGCCGTTGTTAGCTCTTTCAGGCAATCGGCGGCGATTTTTGCGCCCTTTGGGGAAATGGAGTAGTGCATCCATTTTCCGTCTTTTCGTCCCACAACAACGCCCGAATCGCAAAGAGTTTTCATATGGTGCGAGAGCGTAGGCTGTGTAATGTTCAATTCCTCTAACAGCTTGCAGGCGCATTTTTCGCCCGAACGCAAACTTTTTAAAATGCGGACACGGTTTTCATCGCAAAACGCTTTAAAAATTAACGCGGTTTTATTTTCATTCAGCTCCAAAGCTCTCACCTCACATAGAAAAACATCTATATGTTATTATATGCAATTCGTCTTGATTTGTCAACCGTTTATTTTACCCTGTATGCGCCGGTGGCAATTACTTCTGCCTTATTGATATAGGGTTCTTTGCGGCATTCCTCGATTTTTATTGTAAGATTATCCGTAACGGTGGGCTCGAATACCGCAATTCTCGAAAATCCGATTATTGTGCCGCTGAAAAGCTTTTTCCCGTTTGCATATATTGAAAATTTCTCCACACGCTGAGATTTTGTTGTGTCCTCCGCAAGACGGACGCGGTCAACGGATTGTTTCGGGAATGATAGCTTTATTTCAAAGCCGTCCTCCGATTTTTCCGTTTTAACATCGGAAATAAGCAGTTCATCTTCCTTTTTAAGCCATTTGCCCATTTGGCGCAAACGTTTTACATCGCTTTTTGCCAAAAGTCCGTTTTTGTTGGGAGGAATATTGAGGAGCATAAGGGAGTTGTTGCCTGCCGAATTGTAGTAAATCTTCATAAGGTGATTAAGAGATTTTAAAGTAAATCTCTGCATGGGGTGAAAGAACCAACCAAGGCGTATAGACACATCTACCTCGGCAGGATACCATATAAACTCATCGAATTTCGCCAAAAACTCTCTTGAACCCATATCGGGCAGCATAACATCCTGACAACGCTTTTGAAAATCCTTCATATCGTCGGACGCCTGAAAGTTTTGTTCACCGAATTCAAATTTGGGAACAACATTCCATTCGCTTTCTCTCGTTTTACCGCTTTCGTTGCCTATCCAGCGCACATCGGGGGCACAGTCGGACAATACAATGTCAGGCTGTAATTCAATAGCCGTGTTCCAGATTCTCTCAAAATCGTATTTCTGAACAGGTTTGCCGTCCGCCGCCGCACCGCAGGCGCCGTCCATCCAAAGCATAAATATATCGCCGTAATTTGTTAAAAGCTCGGTAAGCTGGGCTATGTAAAAATCGTTGTAGGCAGGGGTGCCGTAGCATTCTGCGTTTCTGTCCCAAGGGGAAAGATAAACGCCGAATTTCAAGCCGTATTTCTTGCAGGATTCCGATACCTCACGCACAACATCACCCTTGCCGTTTTTATAAGGGCTGTTTTTAATTGAGTGTTCCGTGGTCTTTGTGGGCCACAGGCAAAAACCGTCGTGGTGCTTGCAGGTGAGAATAACGCCTTTCATTCCTGCGGCGGCAATCGCCTCGCACCATTGGTCGGTGTTCTGCTTTTTCGGGTTAAAAATGCTTTCGCTCTCTTTGCCGTTGCCCCATTCACGGTTTGTAAAGGTGTTCATTCCGTAGTGAACAAAGGCATAATATTTCATATCCTGAATTATTAACTGACGGCGGTTGGGAACAATGCTCGTGTATAAATCAAGTCTGTCCAAAAAATCCTCTCCCCATTTGTTATTTGTATAGATGATAGCACAAAAAAACCTTTCGGACAACGATAAAACAAAATTTTTATGTGACAGATAAGGAAAAATCCGCATACGGCGCCCTACCTTTTCAAGAAATAAAGAAATTTGAAAAAATAAACGAAAGAATAATGTTAAGGTAAGACAGGAAACGTACCATTACATAATCCATTTTATTGCAGTGCATAAAATTGGCTTTTTTCAAAAACTGTTGAAATTCAGCGTGTATGATGATATAATTTTTGTATATTAAGTTTTTTATGTCATTTCAGGCTTAAAATGCTGCAAATTCAAAGGTGAGGATGCTTTAATGTCGCTTATAATTATGGTGGTTGGCTTATTGTCATTATTTATAGTGGGCTTTCCCGCAACATATCTTGTCTTTCAAAAAAAAGCTGAAAGCGATTTCGGAAAGACCGGGATATGGGCTCTCTCCCCGTTTACGGGCTACGCATTGATTACAGGGATTTTGAAATTACTTGTAAGCTTTGATATTCCCATAAAATATACGGCTTATCCGTTTATTGCTGTGTTTGCAGTAGCTTTTGTAGCGTTCTGCATTTGGTGCAGACGGAAGAAAAAGGACATTGCTCCTCCGTTGCCGTTTTGTTTTTTAGCAATAGCTATCGTTGCATTATTCAGTATTTCTTATTTCATTATCGGCGCAAAATATTACCGCAGCTTTGGCTGGTGGGATTTGTTTTTCTATGGCTCACAAGCGGAATTTTTAAAGGAATCCGCATTTTCTTCATTGGACGAGCTTTGTAATACACAGCCATATTTAGGTGCAACTCAATGGTACTTTAACGGATGCCACAGAATATCCAGAGGGGCGATACAGGCCTTTGTTGCTGCCCTCTGCGGAGTGGACGGTGCGTCAACTCTCGGCTTTATTTCAATTACTTCCGTTGTTTTTGTGTTCTGTGCATTGCTTTATTTTGTAAGCGATTTGAAGCTTAAAAATCTGCATAGATATTTGGCGTCATTCTTTGGGGCAACTCTGCCGATAGTTATTATGACAGAACTGCAAGGCTTTGTTCCTGTTTGTCTCTTTATGAGCTTTGCGGCGGTTTTCTGCAAGCTGTTTATAGATTCTCTGGATGAGTTCAGTATTCCGAAAGCTATGTTTGCAGGTACACTGACTGCTTCATTTGTTTCAACATTGCTTGATGCAACATATCTTTATGTGGGAATACTGGGCATCTCCTGTTTCTATATGATGGTAAAAAACAAGCAGATTATTAAGCCGATTGGTAGTTCGGTTATAATTACTGTGGTAGCTGTTGCTTGGAATATACCGTTTTTAAAGAATTTTATGCTGGAATTAAGCGGTTCGGTTTCCAGACAGGGGCTCAATTTCATATATCCCTTTGCATATACGCAGAAAACTTTGAATTACACCTTCTATGGCACTACATTGGAGGGCTTTCCGGGAATTTTCTTCATGGCAATGCGTTTTGTTACTGTAATTTTGCTGATTGCGGGTGTTTGCGGAACGGTAATGTATTTCTTCAAAAAGCATAACGGTGAAGCTTTAAACTCTCTTGCAGTTATTATATTACCTACTTTATTTATGTGTATGGATGACGATTTTTCCTACAGCTTCTTTAAGCTCTATTCATTGGCGGCACCGCTTATTGCTGTTGGTATATGGCTTTTTTGGGATTGTGCACGCAGTGAATTTAAAAAAGTTACTGTCAATTTGAATACAAAATGGGGCGAAATTTTCAAAAGCGTTGTATTAAAGGGCGGAACAATTGCACTTTCCGTATTCTTTATAGGTTGCACGGGACTCGGTGTAAGAAAAACCTTGATGCCGATACATGCTTATGCTGACGGAGATTACAGCAATAAGGATACTGAATGTTTAGGAGTCAGCTATACCGATGAGTGGATAAACTTTTATGAGCAGTTAGAATCTCATGAAAACGAAAATATTCTGCTTGTGGGCGGTGATGTGGAGCTTGGATATTGGTGGAGCACATATCACGGAAGGAATAATTTGGTTTGCTCACTGACCAAGGAGATGGATAATACTTACTTCAAATACAAAGAGTATGACCGTACCGATATTGAAAAGCTTCCCCTTGACTGTAAAATTTATGTTATGCCTAATTGTGATAACATTGTATCTCCTGAAAGTGCGCAGGAAAATGTTGCGGCAGTTTTGCAGTTGAAGACGGGCAATAATACATTTGCTACGAGACGAAATGTGTCGGCAATGGCTTCAAGTGCATTTAAAATGCCTATTTATTCAAAAATAGACTGTAAGGCAACTGTATGCTTAACACTGAAATCGAATGCGGGTGATTCGATTACATTTTATGTTAACGGCACAGAATATACGGCGGATACCAAAGCTAAAGAGTATAGAATAGATATAGATTTAAAAGCGGGTGCAAATTATTGCACGATTGAAACAAACAGCGATTCCGAAAAGTTGGAGGTAAGCTATTGGGAATTGGTATGCAACAGCAAATAGCTTTTCTTAAAAATTGTTTGAATTATTCGGAAACGAGAGGGAAAATGTATGAAAACACCTAAATTATATGTCGTAATACCCTGTTATAACGAAGAAGAGGTTCTTCCTGTTACTGCGCCGGAATTTCTTGCAAAGCTCCGGCAGCTTATAGAGCAGGGCATGGTTTCCGATGACAGCCGAATTATGTTTGTAAATGACGGCAGTAAAGATAAAACGTGGGAAATTATTAAAGAGCTTTCAAAGCAAGATGAGCATTTTATAGGAATTTGTCAAAGCAGAAACCGCGGGCATCAAAATGCAGTGTTGGCAGGGCTTATGGAGTCAAAGGATGTGTGCGACATCACCATTTCCATTGACTGTGACGGCCAGGATGATATCAATGCTATGGACGAAATGGTACGGGAGTACTTGGACGGAGCACAGGTGGTGTATGGTGTTCGCAGCAGCCGTAAAACCGATACGGCGTTTAAACGTTTCACTGCCGAGTCATTCTACAAAGTGATGAACCTTTTGGGTGCAGAGGTTGTGTTCAACCATGCGGATTATCGTTTAATATCCTCACGGGTTTTGCAGGAGTTTGCAAACTTTAAAGAGGTAAACTTGTTCCTTAGAGGAATGATACCGTTGGTAGGCTTTAAATCCACATCGGTTTATTATGAGCGGCATGAGCGTATGGCAGGCAAAAGTCATTATCCGTTAAAAAAGATGTTGGCACTTGCGTTTAACGGAATTACAAGTCTCAGCGTTAAGCCCCTGCAGTTGATTATGTATATGGGTCTTATTGTGTCTGCATTAAGCTTTGTGGGCGTAATTTGGGCGGTTGTTATGCAGATTATAGGTCACGCTGTAACCGGTTGGGCAAGTATGGTTTGTATTATGTGCTTTATGGGCGGCATTCAGCTTTGCAGTATCGGTATTATCGGTGAGTATATCGGTAAAATTTATATGGAGGTCAAGGGACGGCCAAGATACATTATCAGTGAACGTACCGAGGACGACAAAAAGACCGATGAATAATTGAGATTAGGCGTGGGGCTTTTCCGCGCCTGATTTTTATAATGCAAGGGGACAAAGGTTTTATTTTATTTATCTTGACAAACGGTTCAAATGCTTGTATAATTACTTTTGCATTTTGAATCTGCGCTGATATGGCTCAGGCGGTAGAGCACGTCCTTGGTAAGGACGAGGTCACCGGTTCGAATCCGGTTATCAGCTCCAAAGCCCCAAAGGCGGTAGTCTTTGGGGCTTTACTTTTTAACTATTCACTATTCACTTTTAACTAAAAAAGCACTTCTTTGGAAGTGCTTTTTTCAATGGAAATCGCTATCGTTTTTATCGGTGTACTCTACAAATTGCCAATATTGGTGTGATATGATTTATCGGGCGGATTACGTGCCCGCTCACAAAAATTACATATACACCAATGTCGGCATGGTAACCAATTCCGCTCCCTCTTAGAGGGAGCTGTCGAGCGAAAGCGAGACTGAGGGAGTTTTTACAACTTCGGTTGCACAATTATTCATTTTTCATTATATATTATTCATTTATTCTCGGTGCAACCAGGTCGTCGCACCCTACAAATATATTTTTGGTTTTGATATAATTTTACGGGCGGGCATGGAAACCCGCCCGTACAACATCACAGGTTGAAAAAATTTTCATTTTCCATTATCAATTATTCATTTGTTTTTTACTCCCTCCGTCAAAACCTGCGGTTTTGCCACCTCCCTCTATGAGGGAGAGAAAAGAGTGGGGCGTTTTAAAGTATTATACACAAAAGGCCGTTACAGCCCTCGTTGATAACGCGCTCCAGCGTTTCCTGAAATTTCATACGGGCGTCGGTGGGCATATGGTAAAGCTTGTTGCGAAGTCCCTCGTTGACAAGCTCATTAAGAGATTTGCCGAAGATATTTGACTCCCAGATTTTCTGCGGGTCCTCCTCAAAGCCTTCAAGGAGGTATTTTACAAGCTCCTCTGACTGACTTTCACTGCCCACAACGGGTGCAACCTCAGTTTTAATGTTGGCTTTCATCATATGAATTGACGGCGCAGAGGCACACAGTCTTACTCCGTAGCGTCCGCCCTGCTTCACGATTTCAGGCTCTTCAAGGGACAACTCATCAATGGTGGGCATAACAATGCCGTAGCCTGTTGACTCCACCTCATCAAGTGCAGAGCGTATTCGCTCATATTCCTTTTTTACTGCCGAAAGTTCTTTAAGGCAGGTAAGAAGCCCCTGCTCGCTTTCAATGGCAATGCCTGTTGACTCCTCGATAATTTTATAGAACAGTGAGTTGTTCATATCAACGGAAATCCATGCACTGCCCACACCTAAATCCATACATGTGACTGCGGCACCGATAATGTATTCGCATTTTTGCAAATCCTCGGTCATGGCGCCTATATCCCGCACAAAGGAAATGCCCTCAATGGAGTCAAGAATACATTTATATGTCTCCGATTTAAGCCAATGGTCCTCCGGCAGACTTACAAGCCACATGGGCAGGTCAATGCTTATTTCCTTAACGGGGAATTCAAACAGCACCTGAGTGATAATTTCTTTTATTTCCTGTTCACTTAATTCCAGACAGTTGACCGCCATAACGGGAACACGGTATTTTGCCGAAAGCTCCGCTGAAAGCCTTTGCGCCGACTCACCCTTGGGATACATACAGTTGAGGAGTACCACAAAAGGCTTGTTAAGCTCCTTTAACTCGTTAATTACACGCTCCTCCGCCTCTTCATACTCGTCACGGGGAATATCGCTGATACTGCCGTCGGTTGTGACAACAAGACCTATGGTTGAGTGCTCGGTAATAACCTTTTGAGTGCCGATTTCCGCCGCCATATTAAAGGGAATTTCATTTTCAAACCACGGCGTACGCACCATTCGGGGCTGGTCGCCCTCAATATATCCCAAGGAGCTTGGAACAATATACCCTACACAGTCAATCATACGAACATTAAGCTGTGCGTTATCGGGGAGAGTTATTCTTACTGCGTTTTCGGGAATGAATTTAGGCTCGGTGGTCATTATTGTTCTGCCTGCCGAGGATTGGGGGAGTTCATCGTTCGCCCTTTCCCTTACCGTGTCATTTTCCATATTGGGCAAAACGATTGTGTCCATAAAACGCTTGATAAATGTGGATTTGCCTGTTCTTACGGGACCCACCACGCCTATGTATATGTCGCCGCCTGTTCTCACGGCAATGTCGCTGTAAATACTTGAATTGCTCATTGAAATCCCTCCTTTATATTTTAGGTATCAGCAGTTTGCAACATTTTTCCAGCTTACCGTCGGGAATACGGTTTTCACGCATAATTGCATCTACTGTTGTGTTGTATTTTTCCGCAATATTCCAAAGGCTTTCTCCCTCGTCGGCAAAATACACGGTGAGTGACGCCGTTTTTAAGACTTTTGCCCTTGACTTGTCAACGGCGATTTCCGTTACAACTGTTTTTTCCTCTTCACGGAAAACAAAGCCCTGAACATTTATTTCTATACGCACATCAAGGGTGTCTGCGTCGCCCATAACAAAGCCGGACGCAGTAACGGCACACTCGGGACGGCAGGTGAGATTCATACCCTCGGTTTGCATATTCCGCTTGTATTCATAGGGAATTTGCCGCTGAGCAAAGGCAGGCTCGCCTTTGGAGTCTTTATAAATTATATCGGCAGTAACCTCACCGTTTACGGCGGCACAGTTTTCACGCACGGAAAATGCGGAGGTTATGCCGCTGCATACAAAGCTTAAAATTTCCGTCATTCCCGTTGTGGAAAGGTCAACGGTGCCGCGGCAAAGGAAGGTGTCCTCAATCTGCTCTTCAAGACGGGATATGTAAATTCCCGATTTTTTCATCTCTGTTTCGTATTTTACCGAATATGCGTCCTTAACGGCGGTTACGGTGCGTGTGGCATATCCTCTCGCGGAAAAACCGAGAGTTGCGGAGATTTCCAAGAGATTTTTGTCTCCTGCCGAATCAAATTTTGAACGCACATCAAGGGATAATACGGAAAGCAATGCCTCTGTGCGGCAGTCCTCGGTAATATCGGGGGCTTCAATTATCTGATTTATGCTTATCATATTGTCAAGAGTGCCTGTTTTGCAGTTTTCTCCCGATGTAAAGGCGGTGTGAACAAGAAGCTCGCCCTTTAAGAACAGCTTATTCGAAATTACCTTTACTTCGTCGATAACAGCCGAGGCACCGGAATGAATAACGGTGCTTATGGGCTCTTTCAGCGCTCCTGCCTCACAGGTTTCCGAAACGGCGAAGGTCTTTTCTGTAAGAGAAATCAAATCGCAGGCTTCAAAGTTTTCCGCCCTTGCCGTTATGCCGTCGCCCTCTGCGCCGCAGATAAGCTCACAGCGTTTTTTGGCGTCCGCCCTTGCAAACACGGTGATTGCGCCGTGTACCTCAAATTTTCTCTGCCCCGATACTCTGTAATTCACATATTCTGTTTTTGCGCCCACAAAAACATCGGTAATGCTGTCGGCGGACTTCAATTCAATCTGCTTTGAAAAGTGAAGCGTCTGGTCATAGCCGTGGATTTTGCCTTGTTCGCATACATAGAGCACACGCACAAGACAGTCACACTCGGCAGTAATTCTGTCACCGGTAATCTGATGCGTCTGCACTCCCGGAACAGCGCTGCACCGAAGAATCCGCACAATATCCGGCAGATATTCGGGCAGGGTTATGTCGCAGTCAACGGCGTGCTCCGCATTACCCTGAAACGCCGTTTCGCAAACAGATATATAATCCTTACGAACATTAAAATCCATTGTTATCTCTCCTTTTATACATTTCAACTCATATATATGAACCGTAAAAAAGGAATATGACAGGATAGTATTGTTAAAAGCCCGTTATTATGATAAAATACAAATATTAAATTGTAATGAGGTAATAACTTGAAGATAGGTAATGTTGAAATAAACGGTAAGGCGGTTTTAGCGCCTATGGCGGGAGTGGCAGACCGTGCTTTCCGTGAATTGTGCGTGGGCTACGGCGCGTCATATGTGGTCAGCGAAATGATAAGCTCAAAGGGCGTTTCAATGGGCGACCGAAAATCAAAACAGCTCTCTTTTATATCGGATACAGAGCGCCCTGCGGCGGTGCAGATATTCGGCAGTAACCCCGAAATAATGGCTGAAAGTATCCCTATGGTTATGGAGTCAAATCCGGAGATTATTGATATAAATATGGGTTGCCCCGCACCGAAAATTGCAGGAAACGGCGGGGGAGCCTCCCTTATGAAAAATCCCCGGCTTGCAGAGGAGATTGTCCGTGCTGTGGTAAAGGCTTCACCCGTTCCCGTAACTGTCAAAATCCGTATTGGCTGGGATTTTGACAGTATCAATGCGGTTGAACTTGCAAAAAGAGCAGAAAATGCAGGTGCGGCGGCAATAACCGTTCACGGCAGAACAAAAAGTCAGATGTATGCACCTCCCGTGAACAGAGAGATTATCGCAGAGGTGAAAAGGGCGGTTTCAATCCCCGTAATCGGCAACGGCGATATTACCGACGGCTTTTCGGCGGCAAAAATGCTTGAAGAAACAAACTGCGACCTTGTTATGGTGGGCAGGGGAGCCTTAGGCAGACCGTGGGTGTTTTCGCAGATAAACGCATACCTCGAACACGGCAGAATTTTGCCCGAACCGCCTGTTACAGAGCGTATGAGAGTTATGGTGAACCACATAAAAACAATATGTGAGTATAAGGGCGAATATGTGGGGATTCGTGAGGCGAGAAAGCACGCCGCATGGTACACAAAGGGACTTCACGGCGCCGCAGAGTACCGCCGCGAGTTGGGAAATCTTTCTTCTATTGAACAGTTAGAGGAAATTGCATATAAAATATGTATTCATAACGGCTGACACTGTGTACAAAAAAATTCAGAATATTTAGGCTAAATTTCCTATATTTCTTTTGCGCGAAAAAATGTATAATCTATCTGTATAATTTTGATTATACAAAGGAGGCATTATATGAGTAAAACAGAGCTTTTCTGCGAGAAAAACGGTAAGCTGAATGTTAAGAATACAATCCTTACAGGCTTCGGCTTTCTTGCAACATCAATTGCATGGGCAATTTATGACCCGTATATAACAAAAATACTTAACCACCTTTTGGGTGATTCGGCATGGGTAACGAATTTAAGCGCAAAGCTTAATGAGAGTATTCCTTTCCTGGCACGACTTGCCGCCGCACAGGGAGATGATGTTAACCTTGCAGGCGGAGGAATAACGCTTGTCCCGTTATTTATCGGTATTATTATGACCTTTGATAACATTTTCGGCGTAATTTTCCAGCCCACATTCGGCAAGCTTTCTGACCGCTGCCATTCAAAGCTTGGAAAACGCCGTCCCTTTATCGTGTTCGGTGCGCCCGTGTGCGCGGTGCTGTTTGCCCTTATTCCGCTGTTTGCGCTTAAAGGCAGTCTGCCCCTTACAATGACATTCATAATCCTTTTCGTATTTGTAATGTCCCTTTGGAGAGCGCCGGTTGTTGCGCTTATGCCCGACCTTACACCTCCCGAGCTTCGTTCCGAGGGTAACGCAATCATCAACCTTATGGGCGGTCTCGGCGGACTTATCGGTATGGTCGCAGGTACGGCTGTAACGCTTATTTATACGGCAATAACAGGCGTTTCTATAAATTCTTCAAATGAAGAACGCATTTTCCCCTATGTTTTCTTAACAGGCTCGGTGGTAATGCTTATAGGTATGCTTGTTGTTCTGTTTAAGGTTAAAGAGCCTGACAGCCGCCTGAAAGCAGTTGCGGAACAGAATATTGCAATGGACGAAAAGGCAAGAGCCGCCGCCGAAAAACAGGCAAGAAAAGAAGAAAAGGCGCAGAGAAAAGCGCAGAAGCTTTCCAAGGGCGAAAGAAAGAGCCTTGTGTTTATGCTTATGGGACTTTTCTTCCTGTTCTGCGGCACAAACGCAATAACAACCTTCTTTGCACTGTTTGCCGCTGAAATTCTCCATTTCGCAACAAGCCAGGCAACAATACTTATGGCAATTTTCGCCGTTTGTTCTGCCGCCGCCGCAATTCCTGCGGGCAAGATGGGCAAAAAACTCGGCAGAAAAAAGACTATTCTTGCAGGTCTCTCAATATTCATAGTTGCGTTTGTTGTTTTCTTTGCGATTTTCAATGTTATGATTGCCAAGGACGGTTTCAGCATGAATTCGTTTAACGCAACAAATAAGGCATATATCGCCGTTACGGATGAAATCAACGATTATAACGATGCTAACAATCTTAAAGGTGACGATGTTCTTAAAATCGACGGTTATATAAGCTACCTCAACGGTGAAAATTCAGCCCAAACGGAAAAATATAAGGCATTTGACGATAGCCTTACAGAAAAAGGCTTCTCATTTGACTCAATCGTGAAGATAGCCAATGAACAGTTTGGACTCAGCCTTACCACCGCTGACAGAGGGCAGGCGTTGAGCGCGGTTTCAACTGCTCTTAATAAGGTTATCGCCATTATGAAAGTTCTTATATTCCCCGTTCTTGTTCTGGGCGGCGCCGCCAATATGTTTATAACCGTTAATACTTTGCCGCTTGTTCTTGAAATAGGCGGAATTGAAAAGGTCGGTACATTTACAGGCTACTATTACACCGCTACATTCTCCGCACAGATTGCTTCTCCCATAGTTTACGGCGTTGTGGCAATGCTCAGCGGAACATATCTTTCACTGTTCTATTACAGTCCCATAGCCTTTGTGCTGAGCGTGCTTTGCATATTCGTTGTTAAACACGGCGAGGCAATACCTCAGGAGGTTATTGACAAGATAGAGGAAGAAAACGCAGATTAACATTTCATATTTTTATACAAAAATAACCCGCCGGGGATTTCCCCGACGGGCTTTTTGGTTGCTCTGCCGTAAAAAAGCTGTTATGAGCTGACGGTAAAACTGAAAGTGAAACGGGTACGAACTACAATCGCCTGACAGTCCTTGTTGTAATCCGCATCGTCACAAGCAACATTTGTTATCGCATATGACTTTGTAAAAAGAAAAAAGGTAGCAAGCCTGTCAAAAATTTTGTGCCCCTCGCTTCCGCCCATCGAGTAGGGTAGGTAAATATCCATACTCAGTATAACATTCATTTTTCTGGAATTTGTTTCCACAATTTCACCCGTGCTGAGGGTTTTCGTAATTTTACTGCCGATGTTACTGCTTTTAACCGAAATCGCCGTAATGGGCTTTGTGAGCGGTGTGGGTTTAATCTCGTTTTCATACGCCACAACAAAATCAATGTCGCTGAAACCCGTTTCCGCCGAAAGAGTGTTAACCGTGTTTTGCGCAAGAGTACCGTTTATCGTCATATTTCTGCCTCCGTTGTTTTTCTTATAACTGCCCAGATATAAACAGCACGGTCGCCTGCAAAAATTTTCTCGGCGCGGTCAACCGTGTATTTTATTTTGTCGCCGTCATTTATTCTGTATGTTCTGTCAAGACGGGTTAAATCGTGATTGGGCGGTCCGATGTAAAGATACACATCGTTGCTGTTTATGCCGATGGGCGTATGCGTTCCCGTAAGATACAGCTTTGTCTTGTATCTTAAAGGCTGAATAAACGCCTTGAACAGCGGGCTTTTCCAACCGTCGGAGCAGGAGAGAAAAACACTTCTGCCCCAACGGTTCAATATTTTGTCAATATTCAAGCTTCCACCGCCTCGAACACAAAATCAACATCTGTAAGGAATTGTGCGGCGCCGAGCAACGCTTCGTCACGAAATTTCGCCGCCCCCTCAATCGCCGAGGAAGCACTGCGGCTAACCGTAACATCACCTGCCTTAAAGGAGGAAAAATCCTCCTGCAAGGTGCATTGCATAAGGGTGAATTTATAAAGCACAAGCCCCGCACAAGCCATAATAACCGCCGCTTCATCTTCAAACTGAACGGATTTGAGCCTCTTTGACATTTCTCCGCAGGCGGCAATACAAAGGGGCATCGCCTTTTTTGTTTCTTCGGCGGAAAGAACGCCCATATCTTCAAGTGCTTTTGTAACCGACCATACGCTAATCATAATCAAAGCTCCTTTTATCAGATATTCATAACCTTTGAAGCATCGGCAAAGATTTTTGCAAAGCCTGAAATCTGTGTGATAGCGGCTCTTTCAAGCTGACGGTCGATAAGACGGTCAAAATCGGTCTGAACACCGCCTGCCGTAACCATTTCAAGAGCACAGTTTTTGTCGATTGCAACAACCTTTGAGCTGATGTCGGTAGATTTTAAAAGCTTTGCACCGAGAGGTGTAATCATTGCACCCTTGCCGTGGAAATTAAGACCTGCCGCCGCATCACGGAATTCAGCCATATTAAGAAGCTTTGCCGTTACATCGGGAGATGCAATAAGAGTATTCATTTCGTATGGGGCAAAGCTGTTCCAAAGCTTTACAAGGTCCGCATATGTAATATTGCCTTCTGTTGCGGGAGCAATAACCTCTGCGGCGTTGTTGTTGCCGTCACCGTTTATGAGCACATCAACAGCATCTTTAAGCTGTGTGCGTGCAATGTATGCGCCTATCTGGCGGAGAGTAACGGTGAAAAGGTCAAGGCGCTGGAAACGGATTGCCTCATAGGAAGCCACAAGCATTCTGCCTCTTTTGCGAAGGCGGACAAGATTTTCCTGCGTACGGATTTCCGTTTCGGGAATAACAGCGCCCTCGGCGACATTTTTAAGCTCCTTGTCGTCCTCTGAGGGAACGGAAGTGATGGTGCGGTAATCAAGACCGTTTATGTTTGTTTTTGCGGCAACAATTCCGTCCAAAATATTTGCCTCCTCCATTCCCTGACGGACTGCGCGGGCAACATATTCGGGGAAAAGCACGGCGGAATCCGTTGTTGAGAAAAACTTTTCAACAGTGGAACTGCCCGCACCTTTAACCTTGATGTCAAAGCGTTTGAGCTGACGCTCAAAGGCGTCAAGTCCCTCAAGGGCAGTACCCTTGTAATTCTCCGAGGGGTCGATTTTTTCAAGCTCCGCAAGGAAGCCGTCCCCTGTTCTGTAAAGACCTTTATCCAGCTTAACAGTTTCAAAAATAGCCATATTTTTATCCTCCTTATAAATTAAAATATGATTTCTGCGGTTGTGTCGGCGGTGTTTACGCTGACAACAAGTACGCTCATTCCGGCGGTTGCGGTTTTAACCCCGCCGTTACCGTCCGCGGCAACAACAGCCTTCCCGAGAGCGGGGGCTGTACCGCTGTATTTAACCTTTGCATAGCCTTGAAGCTGAACGCATGCGTATTTGCCGTCTGTGTTAAGACAAATACCGCAGGGAGTATTTCCCGATGCGCAAGGGGCGGCTGTGCTGTTTGCGGAGATTTTAACAAAATCCCCCTTTTTAAGACCGTCTGCGGCGATGAGTGTTACCGCATTCTGATTGTAGCCTTTCAATGATACTGACATTTTTTATCCTCCTTAAAACTTAAACTGCTGATTTGCCTGTGATTGCTGTTCTGTACTATGTGTGCCGAACTGCGATACGGCGGGGATAACCTTTGAAGCCTGCTTGCCCAGAGCGTCGCAAAGCTTTTCAAGGTGGTCGGACGAAACTCCGCAAAGTATTGCGTCAACACACTCCTCCTCAATTTCGGGGAAAGCTACCGCAAAGCACTTTTTTGCATTTCCCAAAAGGCTTTCACGGTATCTTTTCCCGTCGGCACTGTCTTTTTCAAGCTGACTTATGTAGCCGTAAAGCTTTTTCAGCTCGTCACCTTCCAAGGTGACAGATTTTTCTTCCTTGATTGATTTTAAAATATTTTCCATATTCTTCTCCTTTTTGTAAGAGCCTGCGGATTTTGTCACACCAGCATTTTTCTGCGCGGGAACAGCCACAAAAGACCATTCGTACGCATCTGTGATACCTTCAAGGGTTTTGTAACACATTTTTCCGTTGTATTTTCTGCCCTGAATATGGGTGCAAAGATTTTCACCGCAGACGGAGCAGATTTTCTTTGACGCGTTACAGCTTACGCTTACTTCCTTTTTAATTCCGCTTTCAATATCACGGATAAGCGAGTCGTTTTTCTCGCTCCTCACGGTGTAGCACCAGGCTTTAAGACAGGTGTAGGGAAGACCGTCACATGTCTTTTTGTCTGCGTCGGTAATCACCTGCGTTCGGAAAGTGCGCGCCGTTTGGTCCTCGCTTTGCATACTGTGATTGAAAATACCTGTTTTGCCCACAAAAAGCTTTTCAAGGGCATGAAGAGAGTTTTCGCTGAACCGTTCAAAATCACGGTCAATATCGTTATCGCAAAGAATAACGCTGAAAACAAAAACCTCTTCCTTTTTAAGGGGACGGAGCGCATATTTGTTAATCAGCTTTAAATCCTCTTCGGTAGGAACACCTACCTCTTGGTGAGATGTATAGCTTTTAACCATTGTTTTCACCTCCTGCCGAAAGAGCCTTTGCCTGAGCGGAATAAAGCTCTGCCTTTGCCTGCTCAACTGTGTCCTGAAGAGTTATTTCCTCCCAAACGACTGTCGCTTTGCCGCTGTTGCCGCAAAGACGCAAAAACATTGAGCAGATTTTTTCAATAACGGGGGTTAATATCCGTCTGTAAGCGTCAAGCTCCGTAGTGAGAGCGTCCGCCTGCTGTGAGGACATACGCTCCGTTGTGGACCAGGAAAGCCCCAGCATAAAGGGAGGCAGTCCTAATTTTGCAACAATCTGCTCCATGAGCTGTTTAACGGGTATTTCGCTGTCAAGCACCTGACTGTCTGCGCCGATAACCTTTATCTGCACATCGCCCACAGCCACAAAATCCTTAACGCTTCCGCTTTCCATTGCTCCTGACCATTCACGGGCAATTTGCATAGCTCTTTCCTTTGCATATGCACGGTCAAGCATATCGGAGCCGGGATTGTATGTAACAGCATACCGCAGATTTCCTGCACGGTCCCAATTCTGACCTATGGAATTAAAGATTTTAAGCAGTATTGACGATACAAAGGGCAGACCTTTAAGTATGGAGTTGCCCATAATACTGCCTGCGTCGGGATTGAGTGACGAATACATAACCAAATCCTGATATTTAACGGGTGTCCCGTCTGCGGAATCGTTCCGGCAGATAAGAATACGGTTAAAATCCTCGGGACTTCGCTTTAAGCAAATATCTCTTACGGGTACATTGTAAAGTGAGGCTATACCGCCGCCGTTTATGATAATTTCACCCGCCGCCGTGCCGTAGGTGAGCAGTTCGCTGAAATATGTGTCCATAAACTGCTGTAAGCCGTTTCCGCCTGCTCCCACATTAACATTTTTTACAAAATAATCAAGTTCTTTCTGATTTTTACCGTTTTCGCTGATAACCGTAAAGCCTCCGGCAAGACGGACAAGCTTGTAAATTGCCGTGTCGATAACGGGCACGGCTTCTCTCAATGCACGGTAAAGCTCGGGAGGGCAGTCGCAAAGGGGAGAGTAACTGCGAATCAGGTCAAACGGGTGCTTTGACACCGTTTGGGGATATGAGGAAGTGCAGACCTTTCTTTTACCCAGCTTGTCAAATACGGACAAATCAATACCTCCTTTCTTTTCGTTCAACGGACAAGGCAAAAACAGCGTTGTCCGTTTCTCCCTGCAAGGTGGATACGAAATAACGGATATCGTCCATTGCGTGGTCATATTCCTTACGGGGAGTGTCCTTGATACTGTTGCAGTCCCAGCGGTACATTCCGAATTCACGGATTGTATCGGCACAGGAGCTGCCAATCATAATTTTTTTCGTTTTCAGCATTGTTGAAACCTTGCGTATTCCGTCTGCCACCTGATTTTGGGCAGGCACAACACGGAATTTGCCTTCACGCCTTATACATTCCATAAAGGACGCCGCCGAGGGGTCAACTATCACCGCTTCAACTCTTAAATTGCCTGCAAGGGAGCAAAGCTCATCGTAATACTCCCTGTCGGTCATCTGAAAGCCTTTTGCCTTTGAATCGTGATAGAATTCCCTCAATCGGTACCATACGCCGCCGCAAAGTCCCCAAAGCCCGAAAGAGGCGGGGTTAACGGTGCCGTAGTCGCAGGAAATGTAAAACTGTGTGCATTTTTCCTGCGGGACATCGCTGATATGCTCCTTTTCGTTGAAAAAGGGATAAACAAGTCCGTCAACCGCTACCCACTTTCCCTCAATAAACCTTTCGTAAAATGCACCCGAATACAGTGAACGGTAGCGGTTGCGTATTTTTTCGGAAAGTGAGGGATTGTCCTCCATAAGAAAATGGAGATAAAGGCAGTTTTTTTCTTTTGCCTTTTTTATCCATTCCTTGTAAAACCAGTGATGAGGATTTTCGGGGTTGCAGTTAAACCAGAATTTTGAGCCGTTTACCGAGCACCGTGCCATTGACTGCTCCACAAAGGAACGGGGCATAAGCGCCACCTCGTCAAGAAGTATTCCGCAAAGGGTCATACCCTGAATAAGAGATGCCGAGGACTCGTCTTTTCCGCCGAAAAGATAAAATCGGTTCTTTTGCCTGTCACGGCTGATTTCAATAATGTTTGCGCTCCTTTTTTCCGTTACGGTAAACCCCATCCCTTTGAGCATAGGCAGCAGGGGGGTAACTACATTACGCCTAAGGGAAGAAATGGTCTTTCCGCACAGAGCAAAGGAACTGTCTGAAAAACGGTAGAAGCTCCAAAGTATGAATGAGAGTGACATACAAACGGTTTTTCCGCTTCGCACGGCACCGTCGCATATAATGGCGTCGCAGTCTTTGTAGGGACTGCTTTCACACCACCAGTTGAGCACCGTAAGCTGTTTTTGTGAGAACCTTTTGAACTTAATATCAGCCAAAGCTCTCACCGTTTTCTTTTTCGGCGGCGCTTCTCTCAATTGCCTCGTAAAGAGACATTGCCGAGGACTCCTTGCCGCTTTCCGATATTTCCGCAAGATGCTCCAAAGCCTTTAACCTGTCAAAAAACTTGATTTCCATACCCTTGCCGCAGGTGTACTTGATTTCGGAAACCGTGAAAAGGTCAAGAGAATCAAGGTCGGGGGATTTATCACCGCCGCAGGATAGGATTAACTTTACCGCGTCGGCACACGAGCCGAAAGCAAGGCGTTTAAAACCTGCCGCTATAAGATTTTCATCGGCTCGGTTTTCTTTTTCCAGCTCGTGTATCTTTTCGGTAATGCTTTTCTTTGACAAAAGGCACATGGCGCGGTATTCGGGCATAACCGAAAATCCGGCTCTTATTGCCGCCTCTTTTGAATTTTGCAGCTTTGCATACCAACGGCAAAATTCAAGTTCTTTTTTAGTCATTTTTTTCTCATTCATATTTTTCGCCTCCGTAAACAGCGGCAAAAACGAAAAATGTCCCGTAAATTGCGGGACAAAAGGTAAATTTTATTAACTGTTTACAAAAAGTTAATAATTTGAACTGTTGACAACATATATACCCATTGCTATAATTATAATTAGTCGATTAACTATAAACCGATTAACTTTTAAAGAGGTGAATAAAATGGAGCTTGACGGTGTCAGAAAGGCGTTTCATTTTTATCATATGACTCGGCGCAATATAATTGATAAACGCTTTCGTGACGGCGGGATTTATTTCGGACAGCCGCCCATATTGGAATATCTGAATGAAAATCCCTATGCAACGCAAAAGGAAATTGCCGACCATTTAGGCATATCGCCGCCGTCTGTTGCGGTGTCGGTAAAGCGAATGGAAAAATCGGGGCTTTTAATGCGCGTGTGCGATAAAAACGACGCAAGGCGTAATAATTTACAGCTTACCGAAAAGGGCAGGGAGCTGTTGGATTTTACGCACAGCACATTTGACAGGATTGACGATATAACCTTTGAGGGCTTTACCGACGAGGAGATTAAGGTGCTTGAAGGGTTTCTTGAAAGAATGAATAAAAATCTGTCGTCGGCGGCAGATAGCAAATGAGCAAAGGAGGCTTTATATGTTTAAGCTTTTAAAACACGCAAAAAAATATGCTCCCTATGCAATTCTCTGCCCCCTTCTTATGGTGGGCGAGGTTGTTTTGGAGCTGATGATACCCCTTGTAATGGCGGATATCGTTGACGAGGGACTGGCAAACGGAGATATGGGGCTTATTCTGCGATTGGGCGTAAAAATGCTCTTGCTGGCGTTGGGCTCGCTTTTCTGCGGAAGTATGGCGGCTCGTCTGGGCGCCGTTGCAGGTATGGGCTTCGGCAGTACCATAAGAAAGGAATTGCTTGATAAAATACAAACCTTTTCTTTCTCAAATATCGACCGTTTCAGTACCGCTTCGCTTATAACGAGAATGACAACGGATGTAAACACTGTGCAGAACACCTTTCTTATGATGATAAGAATGTTGTTCCGCGCGCCCATTATGTTTGTTGCGGCGCTTGTAATCTGTATTATAAAAAGCCGCGAGATTTCATCGGTGTTTCTTTATACTTTCCCATTGATTGTAATTATAATTGCAATCGGCGGCCCCATAGCGCTGATGCGTTTTAAGAAAATGCTCAAAATGTTTGACGGCTTTAACGCCTCAATTCAGGAAAACTTTACCAATATAAGAGTTGTAAAGGCGTTTGTCCGTTCCGATTATGAAAAGGACAAATTCAAAAAAGCCAATGACGATTTGTTAAACGCATCAATCAGCGCGGAAAAAATCATGATTTGGGGACAGCCCTTGTTGATGCTCGTTATGTACGGCACTGTTCTTGCCATTGTGTATATTGCGGCAAAAGCAATTTCCGCAGAAATGCTCCAAATAGGTGATTTTTCGGCTGTATTCACCTATATAATGCAAATCCTCATGAATTTCCTGATGATAATAATGCTGGTTGCCCAGTTCTTTATGTCCGAGGCAAGCGCAAAGAGAATCCTTGAAGTGCTGGATGAGGAACCCGATATAAATGATGATACCGCGTCTGTGAATAATGTTCGGGACGGCTCGGTTGAGTTTAAAAATGTTACCTTTAAATATAACGGCTCTGCCGCCCCCGTGCTCACAGATGCTTCGTTTAAAATCGAAAGCGGCGAAACGGTGGGAATTATCGGCGCAACGGGCAGTGCAAAATCAACACTTGTTCAGCTTATCCCCCGCCTTTATGATGTGACCGAGGGCGAGGTGCTGGTAGGCGGCGTTAATGTTAAGGATTACAAAATGAATGCTCTGCGTGAGCAGGTAAGTATGGTGCTTCAAAAAAATGTGCTTTTTTCGGGCACGATTGCAGAAAATCTTCGTTGGGGCAATAAGGAAGCCACGGACGAGGAGCTTATAAAAGCGTGTGAAATTGCCGACGCCCGCGCTTTTGTTGAGGCTTTCCCCGACGGTTATCAAACCGATCTGGGGCAGGGCGGCGTAAATGTTTCAGGCGGACAAAAGCAAAGGCTTTGTATTGCCCGCGCAATTCTCAAAAAGCCGAAAATACTTATCCTTGACGATTCCACAAGTGCCGTTGATACCTATACGGATTCAAAAATCCGCGAGGGACTCAAAAACGGTATCCCCGATACTACAAAAATAATAATCGCTCAGCGTATTTCCTCCGTTTCGGAATGCGACAAGATAATAATTCTTGAAAACGGCACGGTAAACGATATAGGCACACACGACGAACTGCTCGAACGCAACGAGATATATCAGGATATTTATTATTCACAGCAAAAGGGCAGCGATGATTTTGATTTGGAAGGAGGCGAGCTGTAATGCCGGGACCTCATAAAGGAATGCCCGCCGGCCCGAAGCCTAAAAACACAAAGGGTACGGCCATAAGACTTTTAAAATATGTAGGCAAGCAGAAGGCTCTGTTTGCAGGAATGATAATTTTTGCGCTTATCAGTTCAATCGCAACGGTATCAGCCTCGCTTTTTATGAAGCCGATTATTGACGATATTTTAACGCCGATGATAGGTAACCCGTTTACATCGGAATACACAGTGCCGCTTCTTAAAATGCTCGCTTTAATGGGCGGCGTGTTTTTGCTGGGTGCGGCGGCGTCCTTCTGGCAGTCAAGATGCTCTGTTTTTCTCACACAGAGAACGCTTAACACAATCCGCAAGGAATTGTTTGACGCCGTTTCCGATTTGCCTATAAGCTATTTCGATTCACGCCCAAACGGCGAAATTATGAGCCGATTTACAAACGATGTTGAAAGTCTCAGAATGTTTTTAAGTCAGGGACTTACACAGCTTGTTTCCTCGGGAATAATGATTGTCGGCTCCTTCTTCATTATGCTTGTTTTGAGCTGGCAGTTAACTATCCTTGTAATAATCACCATGATTGTAATGGTGTTTGTAACAAAAACTTTGGGAAAGCAAAGCGCCCGCTTTTTCAAAAAACAGCAAAAAGAATTGGGCGAGGTAAACGGATATATCGAAGAAATTATTGAGGGACAAAAAATTGTAAAGGTCTTCAATCATGAGGACGAGGTTACGGCTCATTTCGGTGAGATTAACGAAAATCTCCGCAAAGCGTCAACAAGCGCGAATACCTTTGCAAGTATGCTGGGTCCCATAATGAACAATCTTTCCCATATAAACTATGCCATAACTGCCGCGGCAGGCGGCCTCTTGGCAGTAAAGGGCTTTATGACCGTGGGCGATATTATCACCTTTTTGCAATACACAAGGAACTTTTCACAGCCTATTTCAAACCTTTCACAGCAGTTTAACAACGCAGTTGCCGCTCTTGCAGGTGCAGAGAGAATTTTTGAGGTTATAGATCAGCAGAAGGAAACCGATGAAGGCTACGTAATGCTTGTTAATGCAGAGTATAGAGACGGCGAGATTTGCGAAACGGAACAGCATACGGGGCTTTGGGCGTGGAAACATACCCACGGCGACGGTACCGTAACATATCAGAAGCTTGAGGGCAAGGTGGAGTTTGAAGATGTCACTTTCAGCTACGACGGCAAAAAGACTGTGCTTGACGATATTTCCCTCTATGCGAAGCCGGGTCAGAAAATTGCATTTGTAGGCTCAACGGGAGCAGGCAAGACAACCATAACAAATCTTATCAACCGTTTTTATGAAATAAATGAGGGTAAGATAAGATATGACGGCATAAATATTCAAAAAATCAAAAAGGATGATTTGCGCCGTTCCCTTGCAATGGTATTGCAGGATACCCACCTTTTCACAGGCACAATCGAGGACAATATCCGCTACGGAAAGCTTGATGCAACCCACGAAGAAGTGGTAACTGCGGCAAAGCTTGCCAATGCCGACGCCTTTATTTCAAAGCTTCCCGACGGATACAACACGGTGCTCACGGGTGACGGCTCAAATCTCAGTCAGGGACAGCGTCAGCTTATCTCCATTGCCCGCGCCGCCGTTGCCGACCCGCCCGTTCTTATTCTTGACGAGGCAACAAGCTCAATCGACACAAGAACGGAAAAGCTCATTGAGCAGGGTATGGATAAGCTTATGCACGGCAGAACGGTATTCGTGATTGCTCACAGACTTTCAACCGTCCGCAATGCCGACGCAATTATGGTGCTTGAACACGGAAAGATAATTGAGCGGGGCAACCATGATGAACTGCTCGCCCAGAAAGGCAAGTATTATCAGCTTTATACCGGTCAGTTTGAACTTTCATAATTTAACACAAATTAAAGCGAGAGCCGAAATTGATTTTCGACTCTCGCTTTTTTTGTCATGCAACAGATGAAAACCCCCGGTTCTACCGGGGGAAAAAGA
>JBJEPW010000035.1:0-29552 GCA_051881435.1 Candidatus Fimenecus sp.
TTACTGTTGCACTTCGTATGATAACATGCCCACCTCCCTCGTCAGAGGGAGGAAAGGTTTTGCTGTTATTTTCAGTTCACTTGTAGGGGACAGCCCTTCATCTTCCCGCAAAATAACCCCTCTGTCACTTCGTGACATCTCCCCGCACTGCGGGGAGTCACCCCTTTCAGGGGCGACAAGGTAGGCCGGGGGCTTGCTCCCGCCGCAAAATCACATAATAATCAAATTAACCCGGTAAAAAGGGGACTGTCCCCTTTTTACCGGGTTTTGTGCTGGCGGCCTGTGTGGTCGATGGTGTAATTATCCTTGTATATAAGTTCCTCAACGGATACAAAGGAATAGCCTTGATTTTCAAGCTCCGTGAGTATTTTGTCAAGAGCCTCGGCGGTGTTTCCCACTCCGTTATGGAAAAGAATTACGGAGCCGCATCTAACCGACGGCACAACACGCCCAACAATTTCATCAACGGAAAGCTTTGTGTAGTCAAGACTGTCCACATCCCATTGAATCATAGTCATACCCAAGGCTTTTGTAACATCAAGGCTTTGGTCGGTATAATCGCCCGATGGCGCGCGTACAAGCGTTACCTTTTTGCCTGTTATGCCCTCTAATTTTTCGTTGCAGTTCACAATTTCCTCTTTTATTTCCTCATATGAGCATTTGGAAAATGCCTTGTGGGTGTCGGAATGATTGGCGATTGTATGGCCTGCGTCGGAAAACGCCTTAACACTTTCGGGAAACTTCCCCGCCCAGTCGCCCACAATGAAAAATGTCGCCTTTGCATTGTGCTTTTTAAGAATTTCAATCAGTTGCTGTGTGTCCTGATTTGTCCAGGCGGCGTCAAAAGTAACGGCAACCTTTTTCTCATCGGTTTCAACCGCATAAATGGGCAGTTTTTTCTTTGCGGCAGACGCCGAAACGCTTTTTCCCGCCAATATTCCCACTGCTATGACAATCAGCATTATAACGCTCAAAATAATTAAAAGAGATTTTTTTGATACAGTCCAAATTTTCATAAAAATATCCCCCTCTTAAATATATGAGGGGGATATAAAGCTTTATGTAATTGATTTTACTCTGCTTTTCCGCTGTGAAGCTCGGCGATTTCGTTTTCAATGAATTCCTCCATCGAGGGCTGCTCGCGAAGCTGCTTTTTCAGGCCCTTGCCGACGACAATATTCATAGCAAAGTTAACAAGGAAAAGCATAACGCCCACAATAAAGCCGAAGCCTAAACTGCAATTTGTAATAATCCCGCCGCCCAAGGCATTGCAGGAATTTGTGAAAAGCACAAAGAACACGGAAGCCGTGCCGAAGCATACAGCGCTGATTGCGTTAAGAACAACATTGAACATATAGCGCATTTTGATTCCTGCAATAAGTAAAACAAAGAAATTCAAAACTCCGCATACAACAGATAAAAGTAAAAGAACACAAGCGATAACTACCATTACTGTGGCCTTGCCTAAAACCTCTCCGCCCATAAGTTTAATCACACTGCCTATGTCGGTTTTCAAAAGATAATCCAGTATAAATGTTAAAAAGGAAACCGTTTTGGTCCCTGTATAGAAGGGGAGATTCAATGTGAACTTATAAAGCGGCAGTACAAGCGCAATAAGCGGCGCAAAGGTGAGCACAAGGCGGACGATGCGTAGCTTGGAGCCATATACGGCACTTTTGAAGTTGGCAAGCTTGTAATGGAATTTTGCAAAAGCATTTTCTGCGGTATTGGAATCCTCTTCGAGCCTTTCCTCCCATTTGTAGTTAGGGATATTTGTACCGCAATAGGGACACTCGGCCTTGATGTTCCACGCTTTCAGCGTGCGGCCGCACTCGGGGCACTTTGCTGCCATATTAAATCACTCTTTCTTTTTTATACCTGAAACAAATATATTTTACTATAATTATTTGCGTTTTGCAAGTCTTATAACATTCCACGAAAGGGGCTTTAAGTTAACCGTCAGTTTTTTGCCGTCCAGAACGGGCTTTTCGGCGTTGAAAGGCTTAACATTGGAAGCACTTACGCTGTTTTCCGCCTTGGGGTCATAACCGCTCATTTCAATGTGTTCAAGAACCTCAAAGCCTTCAAAATCAAGAAGAGAAATGTCAAAGAGTACATTTTCTTCGAGATTTCTGTTAACTGCAAAAACAGTAAGGTTTTCTTTGTCCTCACTCAATGTTGCAAGAGCCTCAATATCAGGTACATCCGTGAATTCCTTTGTGTCGTGTTTGGGGCTGTCAACATTTGAAACAAGAGTATAGCCTCTGCCGAAGTTCGAAAGGTGCATAAAGGGATAGAAAATAGTCTGCTCCCAGCACTTTCCGCCGTTTTTCGTCATAATGGGGGCAATAACATTAACAAGCTGTGCAAGGCAGGCAACCTTAACTCTGTCGGCATGCTTCAAAAGCGTCATAAGAAGAAGAGCCACTAAAAGAGCGTCCTCAAAATTGTAAATATCTTCAAGCTGATGGGGCGCTGTGCTCCATCTTTCAACATAATCACCGTTTGAATGATACCACACATTCCACTCGTCAAATGAAAGGTTAACCTTGTGCTTTGAGTGCTTTTTGCCCTTTATGTAGTCGCAGATGCAAACAACGGTTTTGATGAAATCGTCCATCACCATGCTCTTTGCAAGGAAACTGGGAGTATCATTGTTGCGGTTATCAAAGTAAATGTGAAGTGAAACATAGTCAACCTTATCATAAGCCAAGTCAAGAGTTGTGGACTCCCACTCACCGAAGGTGCGCATACCCATATTTGAGCTTCCGCAAAGTACGGTTTCAATAGAGGGGTCGGTCCATTTCATAACCTTTGCCGCCTCGCTCGCCGCTCTGCCGTATTCATAAGCGGTTTTGTGACCTATCTGCCAGTCGCCGTCCATCTCGTTGCCCAGGCACCAAAGCTTGATGTTGTGGGGCTGTTCATAACCGTGGGAACGGCGCAGGTCACTGTAATACGAGCCGCCGGGATGGTTGCAGTATTCAACAAGATTACGCGCTTCCTCAGCGCCTCTGAGGCCTAAGTTCACAGCCATCATACATTCCGTATTTGCTTTTTTACACCATTTTGCAAATTCGTTTGTACCGAAAAGATTGGGCTCTGTAACGCCCCATGCAAGCTCCAGCTTTTTGGGACGAAGCTCAACGGGACCGACACCGTCCTCCCAATTATATCCCGAAACAAAGTTACCGCCGGGATAGCGTACTATGGGAACATTAAGCTTTTTGATTTCCTCAATAACATCGGTTCTGAAACCGTCCTCATCCGCAAGAGGATGGTCGGGCTCGTAAATTCCGCCGTAAACCGCTCTGCCGAGATGTTCGATAAAGGAACCGTAAATTCTTTTGTCAATTTCGGCAGCGGTAAATTCCGATACCAATGTCATTTTTGCTTTTTTCATATATACCCCTCCGTATAGGAATATTCATCATTCTGTGTCCTGCTTATTGCGCAGGAAATCCGCTAAAATTTCAGCATTTTCATCCAAATCCATAACGAGACAGGCGCCTACCCCGGATATCGTCTTGTTTGACCATGTTTCATCAGCGGGAATTTGCTGCTGAACAATGCTGTAATTATAAGCCTTATCAAGAACGGCGTCAATACCGAGCTTTTTCATTTCATCGGCAGTAATGTTTGTTTTAATCAGCGGAATTATTGTTTCGGCAAGCTTTAAAAGCTCCTGCGGCTTTTGCTGTTTTGCTTTTTCTACTATCGCTGTTATAACCTTGCGCTGACGCTGTGTCCTCATAAAGTCGGAATCAAGGTATCTCATACGGCTGTACCAAAGAGCCTCTGTTCCGTTAAGGTGGATATTTTCGCCCGCTTCAAGGGGAAGGTATCCGCCGCGGTCGGTAGGCGTCTTTTTGCTGTATGCGCTTTCTTTTTCCGTTACTTCAACCTCAATTCCGCCCAGCATATCCACAACTGTTGTGAAAATTTCAAAATCCACAAGCATATAATAGGGGATTTCCACCTTGAAATTAAGTTCAAGTGTATCAACAAGCCCCTGAATACCTCCGCGGAAATATGCGGCGTTGAGTTTTTCTTTCTTTCTGCCTGCAATCTGAACATAAGAGTCACGCAGGAAAGATGTAAGCTTAATCTGACCGTTTTTGTTGTCAATAGTCAAAAGCATCATTGTATCGGACCTTGACGAAACATCACTCTCGCGGGCGTCAACGCCTACAAGTAAAATATTTGTCTGCTCACTGTCGCGGTAAAGCTCGGAATCGTCTATGTATTCATTATCCTTTAAAGGCTCGTCCGTGTTAAAGGACGAAAGAAGTTTGTTTACGGTGTTGTAGCCGTAAAAGCCAACGCAGGATACCGCCGCAATTACAATACAAAGAAAAACGAGAAAAGTATTCCTAACAGGGTGACGCTTTTTCTTCTTTTTCTTTTCGGGAATAATATCGGCGTACATCTCGCTTACATCGCCGTATTCATATTCCTGACGGCGGCGATTCTGCACCGAATTATTGTATTTGACTCCGTAATTTTCGGACGAATTGCGGACATTAGATTTCTGAGCTTCGGGTGAATAAGAAGAAATATCTTCAAAGTCATTATCGGACGAACTGCTGAAAATATCTTCAAAACCGTCGTTCTTTGAGGAATTGCTGAAAATATCCTCAAAATCGTCATTTGAGTTTTTAAAACGGTTATCTGCCAAGACACACCCTCCTTGCACATAATAAATACATTTTACAACAGACATTCAAAAATCACAACATATTTTTGCAAAAATATGTGGTTTTTAAGAAAAAATTAAGGAATAATACGCAACATATGCTTGCAACACACGGGTAATTTATGTATAATTGTATTCAGTTACAGTTTGACCGATTTTTTTTGGTCTTTAAATTCGGGAGTAAACATATGTTAGGAAAATATGTTAGGGTAAGGGTAACCTGCCCTATGCACTCCACTGACAGCGCAAACGGAATTTCATATGAATTGAATTACGGTACTGTTGAAAGCGGGCTGTTGCCCCGTTCTCCTGTCAAGGGTGCTTATATTATGGGAGTAAATCACAAGGTCCGTGTTTTTGAGGGCAGAGTAATCGCCATTATCCGCAGAAAAAACACAGAGGGCATAATTCTTGTAGTTGCGCCGAAAAGCAAAAGATATATTGTTCACGATATTGAAGATGCAATCGCCTTTGCAGAGCCTTATGGCAGTTATGATATAAGCTGCTTGTACGAGTGCTCCTGCGGTGCTATTGTTTACAGAATTATCAACGGAGAAATTCGGTATCTGTTAATCAAAAACAAAAGGAGCTCCAATTGGGGCTTCCCGAAAGGTCATATGGAACGGGGCGAAAACGAGAAAGAAACCGCATACCGTGAGGTGCTTGAAGAGGCGGGAATAAGGATTCGTTTTTTACCCGATTTCAGATACCGTTCGGAATATTCCATTCAAAACAGAATTGAAAAAAAGGTAATAATATTCTTGGCCACCACCGATGATACCAATACCGTTATTCAGCGTGAGGAAATTGAGGAGTATTTGTGGCTGGGATATGAAAAAGCAATAAACTCATTGAAATTTCCCAACGATAAATTTCTTTTGAGAAAAGCAAAAGAATATCTTGAAAGGGCGGGAGTTGCCGGTGCTTGAAAGTTTAATTGACACCATTATGACTTTTCTTCGGGACAAGGTTCCCGATGAATTGACCGTATTTCTTATTTCCCTTATGCCGATTCTCGAAATCCGCGGCGGAATGATTGCGGCAAGGCTTTTGGAAACGGACTTTTTAAAGGCGTTTGCAATTTGCTATGTGGGCAATATGCTGCCTATACCGTTTATTATTTTGTTTATAAGAAAGATTTTTGACTTCCTGCGCCGCTTCAAGTTCTTTGAGAGAATTATCGTAAAGCTTGAAAAGAAAACGGAAAAGAATAAGGAAAAGGTTATGCGGTACGAGGCGTGGGGCTTGCTTTTGTTTGTTGCAATTCCTTTGCCGGGTACAGGCGGTTGGACAGGCGCACTTATGGCGGCACTTCTCGACATTCGCATAAAGCGGTCGCTGCCCATAATCGCTATCGGTGTGCTTATAGCAGGCTTTATAATGTCCGGGCTGACATACGGATTATTTCAGTTGTAAAAAATGAAACAAAATGGGAGACACTTTTTAAAGAAGTTGTCTTCCGTTTTTTGATTTGTTTGGATTTTGATGTTCAAATCCGATGTTCGCTGTACATATGGATAAAACCCACGGACGGTCACAGCGTCATCGTAGGGGCGATTCACGAATCGCCAAAAAAAATCACGGAAAACTCAAATTCAACAGGGTAGGGCGGGGGCAAGCCCCCGCCGTATGGTTACCTGTGAATTGACGGCGGGGGCAAGCCCCCGCCCTACCGGTAATCACAAAATTTTATAATAATTTGTAGGGTACGATGAGTTTCACTGCGGTTCGGTCACGGCTCGGCTCTGACAATCCACCGGATTGTCATTCACTACCTCGCCGTCGCTTCGCTACCTTCATCGTCCCGTGAAATTACCGTAAACCAATTGTTCTTTACAGCCCTTTTTTCAGCATTATTTTTTGAAATCTATCATCTTTTCTCAAAAGTTCATTTTCCATAGCGTCAAAAAGCAAAGACAACTTTTGGTCGTCATTTTGATATTTTTTAAATGCTTCTATTGGTCTGTATTCTATACATGAAATATATTTATATAAAGGCAAAATTGCATATGCTTCGTCTTCGTTAAATGTATAAAACTCCCTAAGGTATTTTAAAGAATCCAATATACTTTGTATCATAGAATCCTGTGAAATTGAATTGTATTCAGGAAGTAGATTTGAACCGGCAATTTGCGGACTGTTATAGTGATATCCAAATAAAACAGTATATAAGAATACATTTATAACTGTATCGGTTCCGGCTAAATTATAATCTATTACTCCTTTGAAATGCCCTTTTTCATCAAGTAAAAGATTATCGCCAAAGTGGTCGCTTTGGAAAACGGAGGTTGGCAGATCTTTGTAGATTTTAACGAGTTGTTTTTTGTTTTCTTCAAACAAAGAATATATCTTTTCCCAACGCTTGATATGTTGCGGTGTTTTTTCTCTTACAAGAGTGTCAAAAGTCTTAATGCATTGAGTAACTTCATCGGTTTCTTCATTTGTACCAAACGGCTCAAATCTCACCCAGCCGGATTTGTACGGGAAAAAATCATAATGTTTTTGAGCAATTTTTCCTAAAAATGCAAGTATATCATCGTGATACACATATCTACCGTCTGTGTCAACATATACACTCTTATCTATCGTGTTACGAAGATAGTATTTTGCATATTCTTCTTCCCATGCGATACACTTTTGTGAATTAAACCATACATTTTCGGCATAATTGCTATTCACACTTTTCATAATTGCGGGGCTATAATAACCTAAATCACGGTAGGCAGCTATTATTTTAACCCAACCGTTTATGCGCTCTTTGGAAGTGAAGTCATTTGCCGCAATCTTTATAACAAATTTACCTTTTGGTGAATCAACAAAAATAATCCATCGGTTATCATTATATTCTATACGAATTTCCTTGACGGTATATTTTACTTCTTCATTATGGAAAAGTTTAATAATATCGTTTATCTGTTTATCCATAAAACCTCCGAGAAAGAATAGAATATACTTATTGAAACGGATTATACCATTCTGTTAATTAAAAGTCAAAATAACTCATTTTCCTAAACTCGACTGCCTTAAACAACACGAGTTGCTATCAAAAAAGGGCATTCTTCCTTGCGGAGAGTGCCCTTATGCTATGCTTTTTTGTATCGAAAACTCAATACTCCAAATAAATATCTTTAATTTTGTAAATCTCTCCGTTTTTGATATAAACGCGGGGGACTCTTTTGTTTATAAGGCAACAGAATTCATAATTGAATCTGTATGCCGGGTCCGCAACCTCCTCAACGGTAATCGTTTCGTCACCGTCTGTTCCCACAAGCGTCACTTCGTCGCCGATAAGCGCGTCGGGAACTTTGGATATATCAACCATAAACTGGTCCATACACACTCTGCCCACAATGGGACAGCGGATACCTTTAATTATAACCTGACCTTTATTTGACAAGTATCGGGGATAACCGTCACCGTAGCCTACGGGCACGGTGGCTATTTTCATATCCTTTTCGGCGGTAAAGGTTGAGCCGTAGCTTACGGTAAAGCCCTTGCCCACATCTTTAATAAAGGCAATACTGCTTTTAAGCTCCATGGCAGGGTATAGGGGGTAGCTTTTGTCCATCTCCTCCGAGGGATAAAGCCCGTAGGTCATAATTCCGCTGCGCACCATTTCCCCCTTGTATTCGCCGCCCAATTCCATAATAGATGCGCTGTTATACATATGGCGGACAGGCAGAGGATACCCCGCATCAATGATTTTTTGGGTAAATTCAAGGAATTTCTTTTTCTGATTTTCGGCAGAGGTTTTGTCGGCACAGTCGGCGCAGGCAAAATGAGTAAATGCGCCGAGAATTTCAAGTCCCTCGTTTGCGAAGACCTGCTTTATGCGCTTAAAGCCGTCGTCGTTGGGCTGAAATCCTATTCTGCCCATACCCGTGTCGATTTTTATGTATATTTTGGCTTTTTTACCCTGTTTAATTGCGATTTCGGATAAATCCCGTGCGCAGTGAATATCAAACATTGCGCTTGCAATGTCATATTCAACTGCCGTATGGAATTCCTCCTTGAAAATCTGACCGAGCACAAGGATAGGAACCTCAATGCCGTTTTTCCGCAGTTCAACAGCCTCGCCTATGGTGGCAACGCCGAAAGCCTTAACGCCGATTTCCAAAAGCGCCTTTGATACCTCAACTGCACCGTGACCGTATGCGTCTGCCTTCACAATTCCCATAACATCAACACCGTCGCCCATTCTGTCCATAATGGGCTTTACATTCTTTTGAATGTTATCCAGATTGATTTTTGCATAAACCCGTTTAGGAAACATATTTTTTACCCCTTATACTATCTCGCTTAAAGGTGCGATTTCCGCACCGTTTTCATTTAACGCTTTGCGAATTTTCTGCACAAACATAAGCGCTTTTTCGTTATCGCCGTGAACGCATACGGAATGGGGAGTAATTTCTATTTCCTTACCGTTTATGCTTGTGACCTTATGATGAAGCACCATTTTTATAACTCGCTCGATTGCCTCGTCCTCGTCTTTTATCACAGCGCCGGGCTTACTTCTTGCCACAAGTGAGCCGTCGTCCTCATAAGCGCGGTCTGCAAACACCTCGCAGGCGAATTTTACTCCGCAATCCTGTGCGGCTTTCATTGTCTGACTGCCTGAAAGTCCCATTAAAATAATATCTTCGCTGACAAGCTTAACGCCTTTACATATAGCGCTCGAAAGCTCGTAATCCTTGCCTGCCATATTGTAGAGAGCGCCGTGAGGCTTGATATGTTGTAAAGGCAATCCACTTGACACGCAAAACGCCATAAGTGCTCCTGCCTGATACTGAACATACGCTCTTGCTTCGTCGGGAGTTACCGCCATATTCCGTCTGCCGAAGCCCAAAAGGTCGGGAAAGCCGGGGTGCGCACCTACGGCAACACCGTTTTCTTTCATTATCTTCACGGTTTTCTCCATTGTAACGGGGTCGCCCGCATGGTATCCGCAGGCAATATTGGCGGAGGAGATGTATTTTGCAACCTCGCTGTCCAGCCCTAAATTATATCTGCCGTAGCTTTCGCCCATATCGCAGTTTAAATCAACCTTAATCATATTGTCACCTTAAATCAGAATTTTAAATCGGAGTTTTTAACATCGGTTATGAGCATATGCCCCGGCGCATGGGTAATGCAGAAATCGGGCTTTGAGCTCATCATTACCGATTGGGGGGTTACGCCGCAAGCCCAGAATACGGGAGTTTCACCATCGTTAATTGTAACGGCTTCGCCGAAATCGGGCTTGTTTATATCCTTTATGCCGATAAGAGCGGGGTCGCCGATATGCACAGGTGTTCCGTGAACTCGGGGCATAGAGGCTGTAATGTTTACCGACTTAACTATCTGGTCGGGTGGTAGGGGGCGCATACTTACAACCATTTTGCCGCTGAACTGCCCCGCGGGCTCACATTCAATATTTGTTATATACATTGGCACATTTCTGCCCTCTTCAATATGGCGGACAGAAACGCCGCAGTCGAGAAGCTCCGCCTCAAAGGAGAAAGAACAGCCGATTAGAAAGGCTACAAGGTCGTCACGCCATAAATGCTCAACGCTTGTGTATTCGCCCGTCATTACACCGTGCTCATAAACACGGTATTTGGGAAAATCGTTGGCAATATCGCAGTCCTTTGCAATTTTCTTTAAAAATCTGCTGCCCTCGTCGCTGACTTCAAGAATAGGGCAGGGCTTGGGATTTCTCTGGGCAAAAAGCAGGAAATCATATGCGTATTTTTTCGGCAGTACCGCCAAATTTGCCTGAGCGTAGCCGCGGCACATACCCGAGGTCTGAAAGTCGATTTTGCCTTGTCTTATGAGTTGTCTTACCTCATAGGGGCTCATATTTTCATAATTCATTTTTTAATCCTCCAAAAAAAGAGTACGGTAGTATTTTTCTTTTTTAATATATTCCTTTTGCGCTTCTTTTAAGGTTACGGCAACAAATTTCACCTTTTCCCCCGGCTTTTTCTGCGCAAGTTTTGGAATGTCAACTGAAATCACGGTGGCGATTTTGGCATATCCACCCGTTGTCTGACGATCCGCCATCATAATTATGGGCTGTCCGTTTGAGGAAACCTGAATACTTCCCTCTGCAATTCCGTCCGATATAATATCGGTGCCGTTATTTTCAATTTCTTCGCCCTCAAAACGGTATCCCATGCGGTCGGATTTGTCAGACACGGTATATTCGCAGGAAAGAAAGGTATCAATGCCTTTTTCGGTAAAATATTTATCCTGCGGGCCTAAAATTACACGGATTTCATTGCCGTATTCAGGCTTTTGTAAAATTCTTTCCTTTATAGGAGCCGTAATGCCGTTACCGATAGGGATAATGTCACCTGTTTTAAGCTTTCTGCCCTCAAAACCGCCGATTTTAATTTTCATATTGGTAGAACGGCTCCCCATAACAACGGGAACATCAAATCCGCCCTTTATCGCCATATAACAGCGCATGGAGTCCTTTGTCGTACCCATTTTAAGTGTGTCGCCACGCTTAACAGAAACAGAACGGTATAAGGGAACGGGTGAGCCGTTTATTGTGGGTGAAAAATCTCCTCCTGTAAAGGCTATTACAGTATCACACAAAAACTCGGCGCATATGCCGCTGTATGTCATTTCAATAACCGCTTCACCGTTTATGTTGCCCACAAGGTAATTGGCGTCACGGTATGCGTCACGGTCCATAACTCCCGAAACGGAAAAACCTGTTGACTGCGCGCCCGTTCTGCCTGCGTCCTGAATGGTGGAGAGCATACCGCCGCTTGTAATTTTAAGGCTCATTTTTCGTCGCCTCCTAAAACGGTCACTTCATATCTGTTTTCATTAACGGCTTTTTCGATTTCATAAAATTCCGCTTCTGTTACAGGCTCAAAGCGGATTTTGTCGCCTGCTTTATATAAAATAGGCTCATCTCTGTTGGCATCGTATATCTTAACGGGCGTTGTGCCGATAAGCCGCCAGCCACCCGGTGAAGCAAGGGGATAAATCCCCGTTTGCTCACCGCCTATGCCCACAGCCCCTGCGTGAATTTTGGTGCGGGGAGTATCAAGACGGGGCGTGACAATTCGGTCGTCAAGTCCGCCCAAATACGCAAATCCCGGTAAAAATCCCAGCATATATATAAGATAATCCGTTGAGGAGTGAATTTTTATTACCTCTTCGGCGGTAAGGTGAGCATGGGCGGCAACATCGTTTAAGTCTTCTCCCCATTTTCCGCCGTAGAGAACGGGAATAACAAAGGTTTTACCCCCGCCTTGGAAATTTGTACCGCTCTTTTTCAAAAGTGACGAAAGCTTTTTTATAAGCCTGTCGCCCTTGATAATAAAGGGGTCGTAATAAACGGAAAGACTGTTAAAGGTGGGCACAACCTCAACAATGCCCTCAATGCGTTTCTTTTCAAGCACAGAGCAAAAAGAGCGTATGCGGTTGTTGGTTTCGCTGTCGATTGTATCGCCGAATTTGATAATCAGCCCACGGTCGCCGGCAATGAGAAATTCAGTTTTTCCGTTCATATTTTACCGTTATAAAAGCCTAACTCAATCGTTTTTTCAAACCATGTTTTGCAGGTTGTTTTTAATTTAAGAGGATAAGAAATACACTCGCGCATAAGGTCAACAAGGAGCATATTGAATTTGTCGGAAAAACCGTCGATTGCAGGGATATGCCAGCCGTACATATCCACCATACCGTTGCGTACGGCGGTGTCAAGAACCTCTTTTTCAAGTGCGGAATCGTGCATAATATCAAGGTCGCCTTTAAGATATGCCATCATGGCAATCATGGCATAGCAGCCCCAGTCCGACACGGTGGCGGTGATGATATTATCCGCCGCATTGCGTACGGCAATTCCTCCGCCGCAACCGCAGTTACAGCGTCCTTGTGCCGCATAGGGGATATATTCGTCAAGCTGAGGCAGAATTGTTGCCATACCCATTTCGTTGCCCAAATCGCCTATCGCAATGTTGAGTATGCCCATTTCCTTGATTTTATCAAAGAGTATATCTGCCTTTGCTTCAAGGTGCGTGGTTCTTTTACCCACAGCGTTGTGAAATTCGCCCACACGGTTTTCGCCGGGGAATTCGTTGGCAATAACTGCCGCAGGCTTTCCGTGAGAAAGTATCTCATCAGCCTGTGCCTCTGCCTTATCCTTGTCCGTTGTAAAGGGGATAACGCCCATTGAAACGGGGTGGGAAAGCACATCGTCAATATTATCGTAAATATGAAGTCCCACAACTTTCGCCATTGCCTTTACCGCCACTACATTATCCTGCTGGCAGATGATTATAGGCTTTGCGTTCATGGCAAGCACAAGTGAACGGCACAAAAGCACACTGCTTACAATTCCGTCCGTCTCCGCACTGCCGTGGTCAAGGAGCACAAAGCCCGACATAATATAAACCAAATCACCGTCCTTTACGGTGCTTAAAAGCTTTTCTGCCGCATTAAGGCAAAGGGGCTTGCCTGTGTATTTTCTCGAAGCGTCATAAAGAATTCTGCAAACTCCGTAGCCTCTGGGGTCAAGATTCATAAGGTTGTCAAGATTGTCGCCGATGTTGAGTAGCGTAAGCTCTTCCTGTGTCATATTTATTCTCCTTCAAAACAGAAAAGGAACAGCCAAAAGCATGAAAACCTTTGATTGTTCCTCCTTGAACTTAAAATTTAATTGCTTATATTGCTGTTGCTTTCGCAAGTCTTTCCTGATAGGCGTCCTGAATTTTTTTGAGCAATGCCTCGTCCTTACCGCCCACAGGCTTGCCGTCCATCTCATACGCACCGATACCCAAAGAGCCTGAGCTGGAAACTATGATTTCATCGGCGTCAAAAAGCTCTTCGAGAGTATATTCTCTCTCCTCAACGGGTATGCCAAGCTCTTTGCAAATCTCAATAAGATGCTTTCTTGTGATACCGGGAAGAATAAGATTTGAAAGAGGCGCAGTAATGAATTTCCCGTCTTTCAGCATTGAAACATTGCTGTGGGCACACTCTGTAACAATTTTTTGTTCGCCTCTTACACGGTAGAAAACCGATTCGTCACAGCCCGCCTGCTTTGTAGCCTCAGCGGCAAGCACGCTGGGGATAAGATTAAGGGTTTTTACATTACAATGGAAAAATCTTGTGTCCTCCAAGGTTATAAGACGAAGCTTTTTATATACATTTTTAAATTTGCACGGTGTAACTGTGACGAGCAGATTGGGCTTTGTTGAGGGGAAAGCGTGATTTCTCATGCCCGTTCCTCTTGTTGTCTGCCAATAAAGGAAGGTTTCGCCGTCATCCACCTGATTAACCAAATCCTCCAAGGTTTTTGCAAGCTCCTCACGGGGCATATCAAAGGGGATTTTCAAAAGACGGCAGCTGTTGTAAAATCTGTCGAGATGATCATCGAGAGCAAAAATCTTGTGATTTCTTGCATATGTGGCGTCATAAACGCCGTCGCCGAAATATGTAACACGGTCATTCATAGGAATTGTCATTTCCTCAATAAGACCTGTTTTACCGTTATAATAGCCGATATTTTCCATATCAAAACTCCTCCGCAAACAAAAATAATTACAAAAAGCATTATAACTCTAACAAAATACCGTGTCAATAATTTATGAATATTTTTCCAAAATATTTGCGCTAAGGTGAATAATTATTCACCGTCGCCTTACACACTCTTTTTCCACACAGAGGGCATAAACAGAATAATCATGGGGAAAACTTCAAGCCTGCCTATAAGCATATCAACGGTAAGTATTATTTTTGAGAAATGTGAAAAATCAGCAAAGTTCTCAACGGGGCCAACTGCTTCAAGTCCCGGACCTACATTATTTATACAGGTTATAACGGCGGTGACGCTTGTGGTAAGGTCAAAATCATTGAAAGCAATAAGAAAAGCAGAAAATGCGATTATAAGCATATAAATCATAAAATATACGCAGGTGGTATTAACCGTTTCCTTTTCAAGCACGGCGCCGTCAAGCTTTATGCACTTAACACTTCTGGGATTTATTGCCCGGCGCAGTTCACGGATTCCCGCCTTAACAAGAATTATCACTCTGCCAACCTTTAAGCCGCCGCCCGTTGAACCTGCGCAGGCGCCTATGAACATCAGCATAACAAGAATGAACTGTGAAAGAGTGGGCCATTTCGCGAAATCGGTAGTTACAAAGCCCGTTGTTGTGATAATTGACGCCACCTGAAAGCCCGATTGCCTTAACGCGGTACCCACAGAGTGAACCATGGGATAAATATCTATTGCAATAACGGCGGTTGCGGCCGCAACAATGCCTATATATACCCAAAGCTCCTCGCTTTTGAAAACACGCTTGAACTGCTTGATAACAAGGAGATAGAAAAGATTGAAGTTAATGCCGAAAAGTAACATAAAAATTGTAATAACTATTTCGGCATACACATTTCCATAGGCGGCAATGCTTGAGTTTTTGATTGAGAATCCGCCTGTTCCCGCCGTTGCGAAAGCAGTTGTCACGCTGTCAAAAAGAGGTATTTTACACAAGAGTAAAATTATAATTTCGGCAACGGTCATAACAGTATATATAAGATAAAGAATTCTTGCCGTTACCATAGTTTTGGAAACGAGCTTTCCGACGGTGGGGCCGGGAACCTCGGCTCTTAAAATATGCATGGACTGCATATCCTTTTGCGGCAGTATAGCAAGAACAAAAACAATAACGCCCATACCGCCTATCCAGTGGGTAAAGGAACGCCAGAAAAGGATACTTTTCGGCAATGCTTCAATATCGGACAGAATTGAAGCTCCCGTTGTGGTAAAGCCCGAAACGGTTTCAAACCATGCGTCGGTAAAAGAGGGGATTGCCCCTGAAATTACAAACGGAAGAGCGCCGAAGAAGGACATAAGCACCCAAGAAAGAGAAACTATCAAAAACCCCTCTCTTGCGTACAGCCGCCGTGTTGTAAGCTTGGGCAAGGTCATAATTGTACCCGCTATCAGCAGGATTGTCATAACAATACCGTAAACATATGAAAGATTTTCGTGATAATAGAAGGAAACCGCCAGCGGCAAAATCATCAGCGCCGCTTCCACCCGCAGAAGCTGACCGACGGCTCTGAATACCATTTTATAATTCATACCCTATCGCCTTAATTGAAAATTTGGTTAATACTTCTGAACTGCTTACTCTTTGAAACAATAATAACGCTGTCGCCCATTTCAATAGAATCGTTACCGTCGGGGAATATCACATGATTATCCCTAATAATGCTTGCAATCAGCGTGTCGTTATTTATATCAAGCTCTTTCAGCGGAATACCGATATTCTTAAAATCAGCGGTGATTTTGAATTCCAGCGCCTCAACCTGACCGCCTACAAGCTTGTAAAGAGTCTGCACGCTTGATTCCCCTGAATTTTCAAGGGCGCGCACATAGCCGATAATTCTGTTTGCGGCAATCGCCTTTGAGGAAAAAGCACTGTCCATTCCTATGCTTTCAAGCACCTGATATGAAACGCGGTTGACCTTTGCAACGGTTTTGCTGATTCCCAAAGAGGCAGCATACATGGAGCTTATAATATTTTCTTCATCAATGGTGGTGAGAGCCACAAAAGCGTCCTGACTTTCAATACCCTGTTCATACAGTATTCCCCGGTCGGTTCCGTCACCGTTAATAATATTAACATCAGGCAGCAATGTGCAAAGCTTTTCACAGCGCTCACGGTCAATTTCGATAATCTTTACATTGTATCCGCCGCTTTCGGATAACTGACGGGCAAGATAATAACCCATCTTTCCGCCGCCGATAATCATAATGTCCTTTGTGCGGTGCTTATATATGCCCAGTTTTTTCATAAATCTTACAAGCTCGCCGCGGGGTGCGGTAATATGTATTTTGTCACCGCTTTTTAAAACAAAATCTCCGCGGGGAATGAATACATCGGATTTTCGCTGAACGGCGCAGATAAGTATTTTTGTTTTAAAGGCTCCGAAAATATCCGTAAGAGCCATATCGCAAAGGGGATTGCCGTCGTTGATTTTCAATTCGGCAAGGTCAACATTACCCCGTGAAAAGGTTTCAATATTTATGGCGTTGGGAAAACGCAGAACCTTTGCAATCTCATTTGCCGCATCGTATTCGGGGTTAACAATCATACTAAGCCCCAGCTCCTCTTTAATAAAAGGAAGCTGTTTTAAATAATCGGGATTTCTTACTCTTGCGATTGTGTGGTGAGCCCCCACTTTTTTTGCAATAAGACAGCAAAGAATATTAAGCTCGTCAGAGGAGGTTGCGGCAATAAAAAGGCGCGCAGAGGAAACTCCCGCCTCCATTTGCACATCATAGCTTGCACCGTTTCCGCAAATTCCCATAACATCATAGGAGTTTACCATCTGTTCAACAATTTTTGCATCACGGTCAATAACCACAATATCGTGCCCCTCTTGCGAGAGGTGCTCAACAAGGGTTGCGCCTACTTTTCCGTCGCCTACAATTACAATGTTCATTTTCATTTCTCCGTAGATAGTATTCATACCATATTAACACATAATAAAAGATTTTACAACATTTTTAGTCCTTAATCTTAATTGACTTTGAATATTGGGTGTGATAGAATGAAATATACATAAAAGCTGAATTTGATTTCGCATTTTTGCGGAATATTAAATTGGCAGTTGTGCAAACTAACAACAGGAAGGGAGGTAATCGCTGTGAAATATGTATGTGACGCATGCGGCTGGGTATATGATGAGGCTGAGGGCGCACCCGATTTGGGCATTGCTCCCGGTACAAAATTCGAGGATTTGCCTGAGGATTTTGAATGTCCCCTTTGCGGAGTAGGCAAGGATATGTTCTCCGCAGAATAATTCGGTATTTGCAGTATCAAAAAAACGGTTCAGTACGGGATATAACTCTCGCTCTGAACCGCTTTTTTATTGATTTTCTTTTTCTTTTCTCGCCTTGATAACCTTTAATCTTGTGAAATCCTCACGCTCTTTTTCGTCAAGGGATTCGCTTATAAACTTAATTGTGTTGCGGAAACGGGGAATCATAATGTTGTTTAAGGCATTTGCGCGCTTACGCGTCTTTTTTACTGCGTCTGCAAGGCGGTAAACTCCCGATTCCACCTCGGCAAGATGAACTGTTTTTCTTTTTGCCTCGTTAAAACAGAGATAAGCCTTGTCAAGATAGCCGTTTGTAGAGGTTAACCCGAAATAGGGAGCCGCCGTGCTTTCTTCTGACTTAATTATGGGTATTTCCACGCCCATAACGCTTTTGAAGTCAATATCAAGGCTTTCATCCACAGGCACCGTGCGTGCGAAATTTCCGCAAATACCCAGAGTAGTGTTGGCAAGACGTAAATAATGGTAAGCCTCGGCATAACATTCGTTAATCTCTTTGCGAACGGTTTTTGCGTCCTCAACAAGCTGCATCATTTCACGAACAAGGATATTTTTCTTTCTGTCCATAAGCTCATAGCCCAAAAGCGCCAGCGCAAGGGATTTCTGCGCCGCCATAAGGTTGCTTTTGGTAGGAAAAATATCAGCCATTACACACACTCCTTTCTGCGGTATTCAAAGAATTTTAACCTTTATAGTATTTATCAAGAATTGCGTCGTCAACACGGTCAAGCTCGGTGCGGGGAAGCATTGAAAGAAGCTCCCAGCCCAAATCAAGAGTTTGCTCAATCGTGCGGTTTTCAGTAAAGGACTGATTTATAAACTCCTTTTCAAAGGCCTTGCCGAAAGTGAGAAGCTGCTTGTCGGACTGTGAAAGCTCGTCTTCACCTATAACCGAGGCAAGGGCCTTTGCGTCCTGCACCTTTGCGTATGTTGCAAGAAGCTGGTTGGCAAGGGGCTGATGGTCCTCTCTTGTGTAGCCCTCACCGATACCGTCCTTCATAAGTCGGGAAAGTGACGGAAGAACGCTTACAGGGGGATAAATTCCGCTTGAATCAAGGTCACGGCTTAAAACGATTTGTCCCTCTGTAATATATCCCGTAAGGTCGGGGACGGGGTGGGTAATGTCGTCATTGGGCATTGTCAAAATGGGAATTTGTGTAACAGAGCCCTTTTTGCCCTTTATCATTCCTGCACGCTCGTAAAGGGACGCCAAATCGGAATAAAGATAACCGGGGAAGCCCTTTCTTGACGGAATTTCACCTCTTGATGAGCTGTATTCACGAACAGCCTCCGCGTATGAAGTCATATCGGTCATAACCACAAGCACATGCTTGCCCAAATCAAATGCAAGGTATTCAGCGGCTGTTAAAGCGCATTTAGGCGTCATTATTCTTTCAATTATGGGGTCGTTTGCAAGGTTTAAGAACATAACAACCCTGTTCATTACATTAGCCGATGTAAAGGAAGAACGGAAATATTGAGCAACATCGTTTTTAACGCCCATTGCCGCAAAAACAATGGCGAAATCGTCGCTGTCGGCAATAGTTGACTGACGGACAATCTGTACCGCCAATTCGTTGTGTTTCATACCCGAGCCTGAAAAAATAGGTAACTTCTGACCCCTTATCAGCGTTGCAAGAGCGTCGATTGAGGAAATACCCGTTTGAATAAAATTGCGTGGGTATTCTCTTGAAACAGGGTTGATGGGAGCGCCGTTAACATCACGGCGAACAAGAGGGAAAACCTCACCCAAACCGTCGGCAGGTCTGCCCAAGCCGTCAAAAACTCTGCCCAAAATTTCAGGGGAGAGGGGAAGCTTCATGCTTTCGCCTGAAAGAGAGGTTCTTGCGTTGTTCATTGAGATTCCTCGTGTACCCTCAAAAATTTGCAGGGTAACACGCTCACCCTCAATTTTAACAACTCTGCCTGTACGCGTTGTGCCGTCGTCAAGATGAAGCGTTGCCATTTCCTCGTATGAGGGATTGCTCACACCGTCAATAACGGCAAGAGAACCGTTGATTTCAGAAAGCTTTAAGTGTTCAATTATCATATTCTCTCACCGCCTTAACGAAGTATTGCGTTAATTTTTGTATCAATTTCTTTTTTCAGCTCATCAAACATCTGAGGGCTGTCATTGGGAATGTCATATTTCATTTTAACAAGCTTATCAAATATACCCGTAGCCGTTAGCTTTGAAATGGGTATTTGACGGGCTACAATTTCCTGACAGCGATGATAGAAATACAGAATTATCTGCATCATTTTAAACTGCTTTTCAAGGGGGACAAAGGTATCGTCCTTATGGAAAGCGTTTTGCTGTAAAAAGCCTACACGGATTACTCGGGCAATTTCGATAATCAGCTTTTGGTCATCGGGCAAAACATCTGCACCGATAAGCTTTACTATCTCCATAAGATTGTTTTCTTCCGCAAGTATAGCGCATAGCTCCTCACGGTCTTTTATGAAGTCTTTATCAACATTGTCTCTGTACCAATCCGCCAAATCGCCTAAGTATTCGCTGTAAGAATTGTTCCAGTTAATAGCAGGGTAGTGTCTTGCATATGCAAGGCTTTTATCAAGCGCCCAGAAACAGCGTGTAAAACGCTTTGTGTTCTGCGTAACAGGCTCGGAAAAGTCAGAGCCCTGTGGCGACACGGCACCGATAAGAGTAACAGAGCCCTCGGTTCCGTTAAGATTTTTAAAATAACCCGACCTCTCATAAAATTCGGAAAGGCGTGAGGGCAGATATGCAGGGAAACCCTCGTCGGCAGGCATTTCTTCAAGTCTGCCCGAAATCTCACGGAGAGCCTCTGCCCAACGGGAGGTGGAATCTGCCATAAGAGCCGTGTGGTAACCCATGTCGCGGTAATACTCCGCAAGGGTAATTCCCGTGTAAATTGAAGCTTCACGGGCGGCAACAGGCATATTTGAGGTGTTTGCGATAAGCACCGTTCTGTCAAGGAGGGGATTGCCTGTTTTGGGGTCGGTGAGTTCGGAAAACTCCGTAAGCACCTGAGTCATCTCGTTGCCTCGTTCACCGCAGCCTACATATATGATTATATCGGCGTCGCACCATTTGGCAAGCTGATGCTGAGTCATTGTCTTGCCTGTACCGAAGCCGCCGGGGATTGCCGCCGCACCGCCCTTTGCAACGGGGAAAACGGTGTCGATAATTCTCTGCCCCGTAACAAGGGGCTTTTGAGAGGGCAAACGCTCACTGACAGGGCGCGGATTTCTTATAGGCCAGCGCTGTGAAAGAGTAAGGCTGTGTACTTTGCCTTGACTGTCCGTAACCTCGATTATCGTATCGTCAACGGTGTATTCGCCGTCGGAAACACATTTTGTAACCGTACCGCTGATATTAACAGGCACCATTGCGCGGTGAGTTATTACGGCTGTTTCGGGACATTCGGCAAAAATATCGCCGCCCTTCACAATGTCGCCCTCGTTAACTTTAAGGGTGACCTGCCATTTTTTATCCTTGGAAACGGCGGGAACATCAATACCTCTTGCGATAAATGCACCTGATACTGCTTCAATATCACGCAAAGGACGCTCAATACCGTCAAAAATATTTGTAAGTATGCCGGGGCCCAGCGTTACGCACATAGGTGAACCGGTGGAAAAAACAGGCTCACCGGGGCGAAGTCCGCCGGTTTCCTCATAGACCTGAACGGTTGTGGCGTCATCGGTAATGCCGATTACCTCGCCTACAAGGCGGCTGTTGCCCACATATACCATTTCCATCATTTCAAGGTCTGTTTTGCCTTTAATTGTTACAACGGGGCCGTTAATGCCGTATATTTTGTTTTCAGACATTTTTTTGACCCCCTTATATTATTTTTAAAGCGGATTTTTCCGCAAATACCGTTTTTTGAATTTCAAGGCGGCTGTCAAGAGTATCGTCAGCCATAATACTGCCGTCACTGCTTGCGGCACGGAGCCCGCCCAAGAGAATTTTATCGGAAATTTCCGCTTTTACGCCGCAGGCTTCCTCGATTTTTTCGGCATACTGCATATCCTCACCGCGTAAAAATACGGTTATATCTCTGCCGATTGCTTTTGTCGCTTCCTTTGCACTTTCAATGAGAAAATCAAGGTAGTTCTGCGATTTTGTAAATTCACAAAGCTTTTCCTTAACTCCGTTAAAAACCTTTTCGGTTATATCTGTACGCAGGGCGATAAGCGCTGTTCTTTTCTCTGTTTCATAGGCGGATATTTTGCGGTTGGCAGAGGTGAGTATGCGGTCGCTTTCATATTCAATATAGCTTTTATTTTTCTTTTCCGCTTCTTCCTTGTATGCGGAAATATTCTCGTCCTTAAAGCTCTGAGCCTTGTATTCCAGCTCTGAGCATTCCGCGTCGGCAAAATCCGAAACGGTTTTAAGAAAGGTTGTAAGGCGTTCCGACATTTTGTCGCCTCCTTATATTTTTATACCGATTGCGTCACGGATATAGTCCGAAACCGAGTCGGCAGGATTGTGTTCGGGATTTGTATCGGGTATTTCAACAATCAGCGGACGGTTCTGCTTTTTCATTTCCACAAGAGAAGCGCCGAACATGGCGGCAGTACCGTGAGTGAGCAGTAAAATACCTGTTCCCTCCGCTTTCGCTTTTTCGTATTCCTCCCTTGCGGCTTCGGGCGATTTCACAAGCTTGCCCTCAATTCCCGCAAGGCGCATACCTATCATGGCGTCGGCGTCGTTGGTCAGTAAAAAGAATTTCATTTTTACACCTTTTGAAGAATAAGAATAGAAATAACAACGCCGTAAAGAGCGATTGATTCACCCAAGGCAACAAAGATAATTGATTTACCGAAGGATTTGGGGTCTTCCGCAGTTGCCGCGATAGCCGCGGGAGCACCTGCCGCAACGGCAATACCGCCGCCGATACCTGCAAGACCTGTAACAAGACCTGCCGCAAGTAAGCCCATACCCTTTGAAGCGCCTGAATCGGCAGCTTCGGCGGCTTGTGTCTGCTCTGTCTGTGCCGTTTCGCCGTTGTCAGCCGCAAAAACCGAAACGGACATAAGAGAAATCATAACAATAAGCGCCGCAAATACAAGAAGATTCATTCTTACGGATTTTTTGATTGATTTTCCCTGTGAGCGTGCTTTGATTACCGTGAATGCGGAGTAAATAAGTGCCACGGGAGCAAGGATTAAAAGAATGTAGAATAAAGCTGTCATTTTTGTTTACCTCCAACGAGTGTTTTTTTACTTGTGAAAGGGCTGAACGGTTTGCCGTCGCCTTTATAAAATCTTGAGAACATTTCGTAGTATTCAAGTCTCAACGCCTGAATTCCCGTGAGAAGTCCTTCAAGAGCAATTACAAGAATGTTGCCTAAGATTATAACGAATATGTTTTTGCTTTCTCCCGCAAGCGAGAACACAACCATCATCATACCGGCATGAACAAGTACGAATGCGCCTACGCGCAGGAAAGAAACGGTGTTGCTCAGGTACGAAAGCACATATTCAAGAAGTTCAAATATATTCTGTAAAATAAAGTCCATAATGCTTGTGGGCTTCCAATCGGGGTGGCGGTCGATAATGCCTATGGGGATTTCTTTTATCATAAGAAGAACGGCTCCGATACCGATAATTGCAAAGCATATTGAGTTAGGTATCGGTGCAGGGCCTTTCATGAATCCCGAAGCAAAATTTGCACCCGCAAGATATACCGCAAGTCCCACAATTCCGTTTTGGCTGAACAATGCTTCGCCGAAATGCTTTTGACGAATACACGCGTAAATATTCAAAAGAATTGAGATAGAAGTCACCGCAATACCTATGGCTATTGAAATCAAAAGCACCTTATTGACGCTTTCCATAACCTCCAAGGGCTTGCCGCTCCAACCGAGAGCGTGATAAACGGGGTCAAGCATTTCTTCATATCCGAACACACTGCCGAATAAAAAGCCGAAGCACATTGAGGAAATACCGCAGGGAATAAGAATTCTTCCGAGCCCCATACCTTTAAGCTTATACATCAAAAATCCTGCAACGGCAAGGACGAAGCCCTGACCCATATCGCCGAACATTATTCCGAAAAGAATGGTATATGTTATTGCCACAAAGGGAGTAACATCAATATCGGAATAGGAGGGCGTGCCGTACATATCAATATAGAATTTGTAAGGCTCCACAAGATATTTCAACGGGCCGAAAACTTTTTTTGTTTTTACGGGCGGGTCGTATTTGTGCTCCTCGGGTGCGGAGGCCTCTGCCGAAACCGTTTCAATACTGTTGACCGCGTCGAGGAATTTCTTTTCCTCACGCTTGGGAACCCAGCCTACCATCATAAAGTAGTGACCGTTGTGCAAAGTGTAGGATTTAAGCTGATGCGCCTCGTCAAGAGCCACAAGCTTTGAGTAAGCCTTGCTTATAAATTCCTCTTCGCTTTGTTGTAAAGCGCTTCCCTCATCTTTTAATGCTTCAATCTGCTCCGAAATAATCGCCAGGTTGTTTTCGAGTTCTTTTATTACATTGTCAACCGTGCCTGCCGCCCCGGGAATTTCAAAGGGCTCAAATAGGAGCATTGCAAAAATGCCGTCAACCTCGTCAATTCTGTTCCTCGGTGCGAAATATGCGCCCCAATAATCTGTTTTGTCGGTTGAGCAGGGTACAAAGTAGAAATAAGGACATCTTTCAAAAACTGCATTGAGCTTATTTATACTGTCCTTGGGCAGATGACCGAAACGCACCCGAACATATTCAAGGTCGGTAATTTTATCAAGGTCAACCGAAAGTCCCTTAAAATGGGAAAACTTTGTAAGCCCGTCCTCACATTTTTTCTTTTGTTCCAGAAGCATCGCCTTGCGCCGTGCAAGAGCTTCCGCCTTTTTATTAAGCTCCTCAATGCGCTTAATATCATCATCGGTGAGCTTTTCACCTGCGGCTTTTTCGTCAAAATCCGGTGTGTAGCCGCTGTCTTTCAAAAGAGTTTGTATTTCAGCAAGCCGTGCTTCATAAGGGTTTTCTTCGGTGTAAGGCAAAAAGCCCATTGATACCGATGAAGAAAAAACCTTGCTTGCGGCTTCGGGCTGAAAACAGCCGCATTCCGTAATGGTATGCACCAAATCGTCAAGCCGACTGTTGTCGCCGCTGATTTTTACAAATCTCATTTTTTCTATGGACATACATCTTCTCCTTTCACAAGGATTTCTGATATTTCATCGGGAGATAAATTATATTTTATTCCTTCGATAATATGTGTGATATTTTTTATCTCGTTTTCAGCTACCGTGCTGTAACAAAGCATACAAACCATTGGATTCTGTGAAAAACGCAGTTTCTTTGCGCACATTTTAACAACGGCTTCGCGGGTAATTTTTTCAAGTGAGGAAGCGTCGCTTTCCGAAAGATATTTTTTATAAACAGAGGAGCGGACAACATCGAATACCTCTTTTCCCGTTTTACTGCCGATAAGCTTTTGTATCTCTTTATCCGTAAAGCCGCTCACCGTTGAAACATACATATTTGCCTTGTAGTTGTCAGCGGCGGAGTAGTTTTCGTTAAGGCGGTAAAACGCCTCAATCATAATCATATCGGAAAGAAAACGGAAATAATTGAGGATTTCCTCACGCTGTTTTCCCTTGAAATTCTTTCTAACCGTTTCGGCTGTTGTTGAATATAAATATCCGTACAGCGCATTTTCAAGCACGGGAAGATTAAGCTGTGTATTGCTCAAAGCGATTGAATTAAGCACCTTGTGATACGGCGTGTCTTTAAGAAATTCGGCAAGGTCCGTAAAAGACCGCGCCCTCTGGAGCGTTTCGCCGAAAACCGTCTGTTCTTTTCTGAAAAATTCCGGGACGGTAAATAAATCCGCAATAACATCTGTATCAAGGTGCTGAGCACAGTGAATTACGGTTTCAATTTCGTTTTTCGTTATAAAGTATTTATAGAGGCTTTCTCCTATAAGCTTTTCAAAACGGCAGAGCGAGGCAATTCTTTCAAGCTGTGCCTGCCTCATAACATTTTCAAACCGCGCACGGGATAAATTAACGCCGGGGAGCTTTTCAAGATATTCGCCGTATGAGGTGTTGGATTTGAGATACGCAAACAGCTCGGCCTGAGAACGGCAGGTAAGCATAGCGGAATAATTTTCATTTGTAAGTCGTTTGGCATAAAGCGCGTGCGCCTTGGCAAGCAGTGCATTTTCCGCCTTGTTCACGGTTCTCACTCCCTTCTCACAACTTTTTTACGGCTTTTACTTTATAATTTCGCTGAAAATTTCTTCAATCCATTTGTCACGGTTTTCACCGTATGATTTATTGAGCGCTTCTTTTGTTTCGTTAAAGTATGCGTCAATACGGGAAATTTCGGATTTTACCTTTGCCTCGGTTTCGTCCTTTGTTCTTTCTATTGCTTCGTTTGCAGACTGTTGAAGCTTTTCGTCAATGTGAGCCTTTTCCGCCGCAATTTCATCATTTATCATTTCAAGACGCTGCTTTTGAACAGAAACCTTTTCTCTTGCTGCACGGTCTGTTTCAATGATTCTTTCAAGGATTTTTTCCACGATGCCGCATCTCCTTTTCCGTAATCTTATTATACCCGAAAGTGCCGGATAAGAATGTTTCAAACTGTTATTATACTCTTGAATTCTGAAAATCACAAGGGCAATTTGTATAAAAATGAACCTGTTTTTTCTACAATAAAGAGTAGAAATTGATAAAAAAATAACATTAAATAATTGTTTTTCAAAAAACGGTATGATATACTGATGATATATTTTGAACAGGGGTGATATTTTATGAAAAAATGTTGGTACAAGGAGATGGCTGTATATCAGATATGGCCGCGCAGCTTCTGCGATTCAAACGGCGACGGTATAGGCGATTTGGGCGGAGTGCTTAATAAGCTTGATTATATAAAAAGCCTTAATGTTGACGCAATTTGGTTTTCACCGCTTTATCCCTCTCCCAATGCGGATTACGGATACGATATTGCCGACTATAAAAGCATAAATCCCGAATACGGCGACCTTGAAACCTTCAAAAAGGTCCTTGACGGCGCTCACGAGAGAGGACTTAAAGTGTTTATGGATTTGGTTGTGAACCATACCTCCGATGAACACGAGTGGTTCAAAGAAAGTCTTAAAGGCAAGGATAACCCTTATCACGACTATTATTTCTGGCGCAAGGGTAAGGGCGATAAAAAGCCCCCCAACAACTGGCTTTCAACCTTTGAGGGCGGCGCATGGGAATACAATGAGGATTTGGACGAATATTATCTCCATGTTTTTGCAAAAAAACAGCCCGACCTTAATATGGATAACCCGAAAGTCCGTGAAGAGGTTAAAAGTATAATGCGCTTTTGGCTTGATATGGGCGTGGACGGCTTCCGTGAGGATGTGATTACATATATTTCAAAGGACGAGGGCTTGCCCGACGGATTTCCTCTGCCTGTTGCAACGGGCTTGGAGCATTACAAAAAAGGACCTCATCTTTATGAGTATCTTTCCGAATTCCGCCACGATGTGCTTGATAATTACGATTGCTTTACGGTAGGCGAGGGTCCTATGATGACAAGCGATATGGCATTGGAGTTTATCACCGAGGGCGAAAATCAGGTGCTAAATACAATGTTCCATTTTCAGCATATGGAAGCGGATTGCATCATGACCGATTGGGTGAGAACTCCTTTTAATCTCCGCAAGCTTAAAAAGGCTTTTTCCCATTGGCAGGAGGCTTTGGCAGGCAAGGCGTGGAACACGCTTTACCTTGAAAACCATGACCACCCCAGAATTATCGACCGTTACGGCAGTCTTAAATACCGTGTGGAAAGCGCAAAAATGCTTGCTACAATGTGCTATTTGCAGTGCGGCACTCCCTTTATTTATCAGGGACAGGAAATCGGTATGACAAATATTACCCTCGAAAGCATTGATAAGTTTAAGGATGTTATCACCTTTAACAATCAGCGTGTTTTCGGCAATTTGGGAATTAAAGGCGACCGCTTTTTGAAAATTGCAAATAAGTGCTCCCGTGAAAATTCAAGAACACCCGTTCAGTGGGACAACAGCCAATATGCGGGCTTCTCTACGGCGGAGCCTTGGTTCGATGTGAATCCCAATTATACGGGAATCAATGTTGAAGCGGCTGAAAACGATAAAAATTCGATTCTCAACTACTACCGCAAGCTGCTTAAATTCCGCAAGGAGCACGAGGTTGCAATTTACGGCGATTATAAAGAGCATTATAAAAACAGCCGTCATCTTTATGTCTTTGAGCGCAATTATGAGGGGCAGCGCCTTCTCGTAATAAACTCCTTTACTGATAAGCATATTCACTTTGAGGCTCCCGAGGGCTTTAATCTTGACGACGGTGAGCTGGTGCTTTCAAATTACAGGCTTGCTCCCGTAACGAAGAATTCCTTTGTCACAAGACCTTACGAAACAAGAGTTTATCTTTTCAAATGAGGTATATATGATGAGCGACAGCGCAAAATTAGGCAAAAGCAAATGGTTTAATATTATTCTGTTCGGGCTTATGGGGCAGATTGCGTGGAATGTTGAAAATATGTATTTCAACCTATTCCTTTTCAACTCCGTGTATAACGGAGCGTCCCAAGCGGCAGTTGACGGCACAATGTCCGTAATGGACGCTATCAGCAAAATGGTTGCATACAGTGCAGTCACCGCCGTTGTAACAACTTTCCTTATGGGAATTTTGAGCGACAGAGTCAATAAAAGAAAGTGGTTTATTTCAATAGGTTACATATTGTGGGGCGTTGTTACCGCCGTATTCGGACTTATTTCAAGGGACAGAATTTCAGTTCTTTTCGGACTGTCCGATGAAATTAAAATCCTTTCCGCAACGGTTACCGCCGTAATAGTAATGGACTGCGTAATGACCTTTATGGGCTCAACAAGTAACGATTCCGCCTTTAACGCGTGGGTAACGGATATAACGAACACCAAAAACCGTGCAACGGTGGAAAGCGTTCTGGCAATTCTCCCCGTTGCCGCAATGGTTCTCGTTATGGCGGCCGGCGGAATAATCGTGGGCGCAGTAGGGTACGAAATATTCTTTGCAGGGCTTGGAATTTTCGTTGTAATCTGCGGCGTGATAGGTCTGTTTACCGTTAAGGACAGCCGTGAGGGCAAGAAAGCAGACGAAAGATCAAGCTTTTTCAAGGAATTTATTTACGGCTTCAAACCGTCGGTTATAAAAGAAAACAGTAAGCTTTATTTAACCCTTGTTTCAGTTTGCTGTTTCCAAACGGCGGTTCAGGTGTTCTTCCCCTATCTTTTTATATACCTTGAACACCAAATGAATTTCACCTTTGATAAAATAATCGGCGGACTCCTTTCAGGCGGTACGGTGTGGATGATTTGCAAACTTATTATTACGGTTGCCGCCGTTGTAGGTGTTGTCTGGCTCATAATTTCAATGGGCAAACTGATTGATAAGGTGGGCAAGGATAAGTTTATACTGATTTCAGTTGCGCTTTTCGTGGCAGGACTTGTGGCGACCGGATTTATAAAGAGCTTGGGACTGTTCGGCATAGGAATTGCCGTTACCTTTGCAGGCTATGGGCTCTTGATGATACTCCTTAATGCGGCGGTCCGTGACTTCACGCCCGAGGATAAAACGGGTATGTTCCAAGGGATAAGAATGATTTTTTCCGTAATGCTCCCCATGGTAATCGGCCCCGTAATCGGCAGTAAAATATGCGAGATGTCAAATACCGTGTATGTGAATGAGTACGGCGTAACAACAGCCGCCCCCGGCAACGAGATGTTCTGGGCGGCAGCAGTAATAGGAGTTTTGATACTTATTCCTGTGGCGGTATTAAGGAAAAAAGGCTTGAAAAAATAAAAATAAAACGACTCCCGAAACAGTCTTGTACGGCGGCTTCGGGAGTGTTCTTTGAGCTGTGGGAGAATATTTTGAAAAGCACTTGATTTATCTAAAAAAATATATTATAATCATTTAGCATTCATCGGGGTGTGGCGAAGTTTGGTATCGCGCTTGGTTCGGGACCAAGAGGCCATGGG
>JBJEPW010000036.1:0-29030 GCA_051881435.1 Candidatus Fimenecus sp.
TGCTTTTGAGACGGCAGTCGGGCTGACGCCCGACAACGGTGAAAAAGTGAAAATGCACCGTAATATCAAATTTTCGGCATATTGTGTTCGACTCCCCTCACCTTAAAAGGAAAGCAATATAAGCATAAACGGGAATTGCGAGGAACACTATCCACGCAACCGCCCACATATGGAATACAAGCCCTGCGAACAAATACACGATTACTGCAAGCAAAGAAACAGAAGATGTAAGCATTAAAGCCGTAATTCTTTTTGTTTTTCCTGCAAGCAAAGAAATTGCGACAGTCAGCAAAAGCGGTATTAAAAGGAACATCATCCATGTGGGGTGCCAAATTTTAAGCGCAAATCCCACCAAGACATAGATGACAACAACCGCAATGGAGATAATAGGCATAATTTTCATCAATTTTTTACCCTTAATCTGCGTCTGTGTCATAGGAATTTTCTCTTTTACTCTTTTTTCTTCTATTACTTCTTTCTTCGGTTCACTTTCACTGTTACCCAAAAGCTCATCAAGAGTCATATGGTAAATCTCTGCCAAAGCAATAAGATTATCCGTATCGGGAGAGGCCTCTGCCCGTTCCCATTTTGAGATTGACTGTCGGCTAAGCCCCAGCTTTTCTGCTAAAACCTCTTGTGAATAGCCTTTTTCTTTTCTCAAAGCCACAAGTCTGTCTGCAAGTTTAATATTCATAATTTACCTCTCAATCAACCGTTTTGTTCTGCTCCCGTAAGTCTATCCTTATTCTCCTCCCAATATTTTGAGTGTTCCTCATACGAAGATGAAAAATACGACTCATACGGCTCAACCGTTCCGATAATGAAATACAAATAATCGGTTTGAGCTGGACTTATTGCCGCCTCAATGGACGCCATACCGGGATTACAAATGGGACCCGCCATAAGGCCTGAACAGCGATAGGTATTATAATAGTATTTAAAATAATCAAGTTTATCGGGATAAATCAGCTCAATTACTCCCGTGCAATACTTAATTGTGGGGTCACACTGAAATTTCATACCCGCTTTAAGTCTATTGTGAAGAACGGACGAAATAAGCGGCCTTTGCTCGTTTGAATAAGCTTCTTTCTCAATTAAAGAAGCCATTGTAAGAATTTCGTGAAGATTATAGCCGCTTTGGCGTACCTTTGCCATAAAGGACTCGTTGAACTTCTGCTTTGTGCCGTTTAAGAACAGTTCAATAATTTCCTTGGCGCCTGCACCCTCGGGAATGTCATATGTGAGGGGGAAAAAGTACCCTTCAAGATAAAAGCAAACATTGGGGGCGCTTCCTAAATCCTTTAAAAACGGATATTTTGAAACATCAAGCCACTCCTTATATGTTTGCGCGGCTTCGATAAACTCCTCAGAGGTGCAAAGACCTTTATCCTCCAAAAGCCATGAAATTCTGACAAGCGTATATCCCTCAGGGATAGTTACTTTAACGGTTTGAGCTTCTTTTTGATTATCCGAACCTTGCTGTGCGGAATTATCGGATGTGCTGTCGGTTTTTCCATCGGTTACAACCTGACCGTTTTGGACAACTGCTCCCGAACCGTCCTCCTGCTCACTTTTCTTTTTGCACGAGGCAAAAGCAAACAGAATTGAGAACACCAGCAATAATGATACAACCTTTTTTACCATAAAAATCCTTTCTTTCCGCAACTTTTACAAGAGGACGGAAAATACCCAAGCATTTCCCGTCCTCCGCTTTTTAATTTACTGAAAAATCAATACTTCTTTCTCGCAACATATGATGTATGGAGAATTTCGTGAGCCTTATGGCTGCCGGGTTTGCCCAAATACTCTGTATAAAGAGTCTTGATAGCCTCATTTTCATGAGATTTTCTCTTGGGATTGTTTCTGTCGGCAGTATAAAGAGCCTCTGCGCGTCTTGCTTTAAGGTCAACGAAGTTACGAACAACCGCATGCTGAATAGGCTGACCGCCGCCGTTGATACAACCGCCGGGACATCCCATAATCTCGATAAAGAGATACTCGCTTGTGCCGTTCTTAACCTGGTCCATAAGAACCTTTGCGTTCTTTGTACCGCTGGCTACTGCAACCTTAATTTTCTGACCTGCTACATCATACTCGGCTTCCTTAACGCCTTCCATACCGCGAACCTCGGTAAAGTCAACATTTTCAAGCTCTTTGCCTGTAAGCTTTTCAACCGCTGTACGGAGAGCCGCTTCCATAACACCGCCTGTTGCGCCGAAGATTGTAGCCGCGCCTGTGCTCTCGCCGAAGGGAGAATCAAATTCTTCATCGGGAAGGTGCTTAAAGAAGATACCTGCGTTTTCAATCATTCTTGCAAGCTCTCTTGTTGTGAGCGCAATATCAACATCGGGATAACCCGAAGCCGCCTGATTATCACGCTTTGTTTCAAATTTCTTTGCAGTACAAGGCATAATGCCAACAACTACCATATTTGCAGGGTCAATACCCATCTTCTCGGCATAATATGTTTTCATTGTTGCGCCGAACATCTGCTGAGGTGATTTGCAGGTGGAAAGATGAGGAATCTGCTCGGGATAGTAATGCTCGCAGTACTTAATCCATCCGGGTGAGCAGGATGTAATCATAGGAAGTGTTCCGCCGTTCTGAACACGCTCAATAAGCTCGTTTGCCTCCTCCATAATTGTAAGGTCGGCGGCAAAATCTGTATCGAACACCTTGTCAAAGCCAAGGCGGCGAAGAGCGGCAACCATTTTACCCTCAACATTTGTACCGATATGCATACCGAAAGCCTCACCGAGAGTTGCACGGATTGAGGGAGCGGTATGAACGATAACGAATTTATCGGGGTCGTTGATAGCGGCGAGAACCTTATCGGTATCGTCCTTTTCAACGATAGCGCCTGTGGGGCAGTTTACGATACACTGACCGCAGGAAATGCAGGAAACATCTGCCAGATCCTTATCAAACGCAGAGCTTACATGTGTATCGAAGCCTCTTGCATTCGCACCGATAACGGAGATACCCTGTTGGTCGCAGGCGGCAATACAACGGCGGCAAAGAATACATTTATTGTTATCTCTTACCATATGAGCCGCTGAATCATCAAAATTGTAATGAACAACGTCTCCCTCGTAACGGTTTACATCGTCAACGCCGAATTCCTTACAGAGCTGCTGAAGCTCGCAGTTTCCGCTGCGTACGCAGGAAAGGCATTTTTTATCGTGAGTTGAAAGGATAAGTTCAAGAGTTAATTTTCTTGAATGTCTTACCTTTTCTGTGTTGGTGAAGATTTCCATACCCTCGTTAACGGGGAATACGCAAGCGGCAACAAGGCTTCTTGCGCCCTTAACCTCTACCATACACATACGGCAAGCGCCGATTTCGTTAATCTTTTTAAGATAACAAAGGGTGGGGATTTCTATACCCGCATAGCGTGCAGCTTCAAGAATGGTGCTGCCCTGAGGTACAGAATAAGATTTATTGTTAATTTTAACATTTACATTTTCCATATCAGGCACACTCCTTACTTCTTGACAATTGCGCCGAATTTACAGGTTTCCATACAAACTCCGCACTTAACGCACTTATCTTTATCAATACTGTGAATTTCCTTAACTGCGCCGCTGATTGCGCCCACGGGGCACTTTCTTGCGCAGGCAGTACAGCCCTTACACTTTTCAGCGTCGATTGAATAGCTGACAAGCTTTTTACAAACGCCTGCGGGGCAAGTCTTATCAACAATATGGGCAATATACTCCTCGCGGAAGAATTTAAGCGTTGCCAAAACAGGGTTGGGAGCTGTTTGACCGAGTCCGCAAAGTGAGTTTTCTTTAATGTAATAGCAAAGCTCTTCAAGCTTATCAAGGTCTTCAAGTGTTGCCTTACCGTCGGTAATCTTTTCGAGCATCTCACGAAGACGCTTTGTACCTACACGGCAGGGAGTACACTTACCGCAGGACTCATCAACTGTGAAATCAAGGAAGAACTTGGCAATATCAACCATACAGTTATCCTCGTCCATTACGATAAGTCCGCCCGAACCCATCATACAGCCGATTGCAGTAAGGTTATCATAGTCAATGGGAGTATCCATAAGAGAAGCGGGAATACATCCGCCTGAAGGTCCGCCTGTCTGAGCGGCTTTGAACTTTTTGCCGTTGGGAATACCGCCGCCGATTTCTTCGATAATCTCGCGAAGGGTTGTTCCCATGGGGATTTCAACAAGACCTGTGTTCTTGATTTTACCGCCCAATGCGAATACCTTTGTACCCTTTGATTTTTCGGTACCCATTGATGCGAACCAATCGGCGCCGTTTAAGATAATCTGGGGAACGTTTGCAAAGGTTTCAACATTGTTTTCTGTTGTGGGCTTTGCAAAAAGTCCCTTAACCGCGGGATAGGGAGGACGGGGTCTGGGCTCGCCTCTGTTACCCTCGATTGAGGTCATAAGAGCTGTTTCCTCACCGCACACGAATGCGCCTGCGCCGAGACGGATATGAAGGTCAAAATCAAAGCCCGAATCGAAAATATTCTTACCGAGAAGTCCGTATTCTCTTGCCTGGTCAATAGCAATCTGAAGTCTCTTAACAGCGATAGGATATTCTGCACGGACATAAACATAACCCTCGGTAGCACCTGTTGCATAACCGCAGATGGTCATTGCCTCAACGATACAGTGAGGGTCGCCTTCAAGCACGGAACGGTCCATGAATGCACCGGGGTCGCCCTCGTCGGCATTACATACAACATATTTCTGGTCAGCCTGATTAGCCGCAGTAAAGCTCCATTTAAGACCTGTGGGGAATCCGCCGCCGCCGCGTCCGCGAAGACCTGAATCCTTAACTATCTGAATAACCTGCTCGGGAGTAAGCTCCTTCAAGCATTTTGCAAGAGCCTGATAACCGTCGTAAGCTATGTATTCATCAATATTTTCAGGGTCGATAACACCGCAGTTACGCAAAGCAACACGGTGCTGTTTTGAGTAGAAATCGGTCTCTTTAAGAGATTTGATTTCATCGGTGTGAACAGTTTCATCATAGAGAAGTCTTGTAACAATTCTTCCCTTGAGAAGATGCTCTTCAACGATTTCGGGAATATCCTCTACCTTAACCTGTGAATAGAAGCTTCCCTCGGGATAAACAATCATAATGGGGCCGAGAGCGCAAAGACCGAAGCAACCTGTTCTGATTACCTTTATCTCCTCGCTGAGACCTTTTTCGGCAATTTGGGTTTCGAGAGCCTCAATAATTGCCGCACTGTTTGAAGAGGTACAACCGGTACCGCCGCAAACAAGCACATGAGCACGATACATTCCGTTTCCTCCTTATTTAACAATTGCGCCGATTGTATATTCAGCAACGGGATTTCCGTTTACAATATGGTCGTTAACAATTTTTGCGACCTTATCGGCAGTCATTTTAACATATGTAACCTTTTCTTTTCCGGGCTGGATAACCTCAACAATAGGCTCATACTGGCACATACCGATGCAACCGGTCTGTGTAACAGAAACACCTTTGAGATTTCTTTTTGCAACCTCATCAACGAATGCGTTAAGAACAGGTCTTGCGCCCGCCGCAATACCGCAGGTTGCCATACCGACAACTATTCTTATTGCATCGTCGCCTGTGTCCTCACGAACCGTCATTCTCTGCTTTGTCTTATCTCTTATAGCCATAAGCTCTTCAAGAGTTTTCATTTTCAGCACCTCCGTACAAATCGTTAGTATTTTCGTTAATATAATCCTTTAACCATTCGGACACCTCATATGTGTCCAGAGGGACATCGCCCAAAATCTTTTTAATCTCTCTTGTATCAAGCACAAATTCGTTGCCGTCAACCGCGCGGCGATATATAAAATCACGGTCCGTATTCATAGTGATAAGCATAACCACAGTTGACGCTACATCACCCAACGGAGTAAAGTCAACACTGTCCGTTTTAAACAGCGCCCTGACTTCCGTTCCCACAGAAAGGCGTGATTTTATTTCAAGACTGCCGCCTGTCATTTCAGCCGCCATTTTAAACAGCGGTATGCCCATACCCACCTTGCGAGTTGTCCTTGTTGTATAAAACGGGTCAACCACGCTTTTAACCTGCTCCTCGCTCATTCCTTTTCCGTTATCGTAAATACCGATAAGCAAGGTGTGCTCCTCTGTATTTTCCGAAACCTCAACGGTAATGAGAGCGGCGCCGGCAGTAATTGAATTTTGGGCAACATCAAGAATATTAAGAGACAGCTCTCTCATTATGCCATATACTTTTCAAGGATTCCGGGGATATCGTCGCCTGTAAGCTTACCGTAAACCTCATCGTTAACGGTGAGAACGGGGGCAAGTCCGCAAGCGCCTATGCAACGGCATGCTTCAAGTGAAAATCTGCCGTCGTCGGTGCATTCGTCAGGACCGATGCCCAACTTTTCGGTGAGCTTATCAATAAGCTCCTGAGCGCCCTTAACATAGCAAGCGGTACCAAGGCAAACCGAAATGTTGTACTCGCCCTTGGGAGAGAGCGCAAACTGCGCATAGAAGGTTGAAACGCCGTAAACCTTTTCAAGCGGTACATCCATACCCTCTGCAATCATTACCTGCACCTCATAAGGAAGATAATCGTAAATTGCCTGTGCCTGCTGCATTACATGCATGAGCATACTTTTGTCGTCCTTATTGGCTTCAATTACAGCTTTAAGCTGTGCTTCCTGCTCCGGAGTTCCCTTAAACGGAATGGAACTTATCTTTTTGAGCATTTGTAGGTTTCCTCCTTTTTTCGATATACGGAGTGCCGCCGTAACGGCTGCCCACCCCATTAAACGCATTTATACCGCACAAAAATCCATGTGCGGTAGATATACTATTTAATTGTAACAGTATATGAAATGATTATAGCAGAAACGGAGAAAAATGTCTATTTATTTTTACAAATAATTATGCAAATATAGGTATTATTGGCATTTCGCACATAATAAAGTAATATTTTTGTACTTATTCACCACTATCCACAAGTTTTTTAAGCATTTTCACGGCATTTTCAAAGTGTCCCGAGCCCACGGCAGACACAGAAAAGGCAATTTGCGCAAAATCTTCGTTTTCTCCTGCGGGAATAAGAAGGATTCCCGACCTTTCCGCCTTTCTGCAAAGCTCGGCGGTGGTCATACCGCAGTAAATATTGCACTTAACATACAAGGGCGAATTTGTTTTGCAAATTTCGATTTTTTCGCCGAATTGTGATATTAAAGCATCGGTAAGCTGTTTTGATTTTTGCGAATACAGCTTCCTCGATTTTCGTATTCTTGAATTCAAGTGACCGTCGCGCATATAACTGCACAAAGCAATCTGGTCCGCCTTTGAGACGGTCTGATTATACACATCACGCTTTTTTTCATACTCCGAAATAAGGCTTTGGGGCAAAATCATAAAGCTTATGCGGATTGAGGGCAGTAATAGCTTTGAAAATGTACCAAGATACACCGTATTTTCGCCGCCGTCAAGGCCTTGAAGTGAGGGTGTAGGGCGGTTAAAATACCGAAATTCACTGCCGTAATCGTCCTCAATAATCAATTTGCCGTTCTTTCGGGCTGTTTCGGTTAATTCAAACCGTTCGTCAACGCTCATGGTATCTCCCCATCTTGTGGAATACGAGGGCGAAACGTAGAGCACATTACTTTTTTCACGGTTATTGCAAATGCGGTAGCCGTAATCACGGAAAACGGCAATGCCCTGTTTATATGACATATCGTCAAAGGAAACGGTTTTTTTGCCTTTAATCAAGGGACAAAGAATGTTAAGGAGCGTTTGTACTCCCGCGCCTATCACAATGCTGTTTTCATCGCAGACGCAGTTTCGTGTTTGTCTTGCGTATTGGGCAATTTCACGGCGCAATTCATACTCCCCCTGCGGTTCGCCGTAAAAGAGCAGTTCCTCGCTGTGGCGCAGAGCGCTTTTTACATAACGCCGCCAAATGTTCATATCAAAGCTTTCCGCATCAACACCTGCCGAGGAAAAATCATATAATATCTCATTTTTCCGCCTTTCGTTTTTTTGCCCGTATTCATAAACCGAGGTTGTTTCCGAGCGTTTTGAAACATAATAACCGCTTTGACTTTTAGGCACTATATATCCGTCATCGCAAAGGCACATATACGCCTGCTCCGCCGTGGTTTTGCTCACTCCCCGTTCCTCGGCACAGCGGCGGATTGACGGCAGACGCATACCCTTTTCAAGCCTTCCGCTTTCAATCAAATCCTTGTAATAATCATAAATCTGCATATATAATTTTCGGCTTTCAGGCATAAAACTGTCCCCTAAAAAATTCTAATTTTTGTCTATTTTATTAAAGACACTTTGGGTTTATTATATACCACAATAAAGGTATTTGCAAACACTTTTTATTTTTATTTTCAGCGAGGTGAAAGATTTGAAGAGAATCGCAGTAATAAATGATATGTCGGGGTTCGGCAGATGCTCATTAACAGCGGCAATACCCGTTATTTCCGCAATGGGAATGGAATGCTGTCCCCTGCCAACGGCGGTTCTTTCAAATCAAACAGGCTACGGTCGGTTTTTCTGTGACGATTTTACCGATAAAATGGTAAATTTCAAAGAGCATTGGAAAAACATTTGTCCTCAGTTTGACGGTATTTTCACAGGCTTTGTGGTCAATGAAAAGCAGGTTGATTTTATCGCTGATTTCATTGATGATTTTTCGGGAGAAGAAACCGTAACCCTTGTTGACCCTGTTATGGGCGACGACGGTAAGCTGTACACTTCCTACAACACCGAAATGTGCGAAAAGCTGAAAAGCCTTGTGAATAAAGCGAGTGTAATCACCCCTAACCTTACCGAGCTGTGCATATTGGCAGGCGAGGATTACGGCGAAATATGCGCCCTGCCTACCCCTGAACTGTTCGGAAAAATTGAGCAAATTTCCCGCAGATTAACGGGCGACAAGCTGAAAACCGTTGTCACAACGGGGATACCCCTCACACAGAGCGGTGAAAATTACATTGCAACCGCTGTGCTGTGGCAGGGCGGCTTCAACACCGTTACAACAAAGAAAATCGGCGGCAGTTTTTCCGGCACGGGCGACCTGTTCGCAAGCGTTACGATTTCATCGTTACTTTCAGGGTTAAATCCCCTGTCGGCGGTTATAAAAGCGACGGATTTTATCAGTAAGGGAATTGAAGAAACCGTAACTCACAGTCATGACCGCAACGACGGAATTGATTTTCAAAAGTTTTTAAAAACACTTTGATACGCACAACCCCATATTTGAACAAAGGAGAATTTAACATGGAAAATAAAGCAAAAAAAAGAGTACTTACAGTGGCTCTCTGCGCTGTATTTGCAACATTGATATTCCTTCCCACCGCATATCTTCATATCCCCGTAGGAATGGGTCAGTATATACATTTCGGTGACGCAATTATCTACATAGCGGCGTGTGTTTTGCCCTTCCCCTTCGGCGCATTGGCAGGTGCCATAGGCGGCGGACTTGCCGACCTGCTTACGGGATACGGCTACTGGGCACCGTTCACAATGGTTATTAAGTTTTTAATTGCCCTGCCCATGAACGCAAAGGCAGAGAAAATCCTCACAAAGCGCAACGGCTGTATGTCCATACTGTCGGGAGTTATTTCCACCACAGGCTACTATTTATCTACGGTTATTATAATGGCTTTCGGCATGGGCGATTACGACAAGGTGGAAGGCTCGATTGCGGCGCTTTTCTCCGCTGCGGCAATCGACTCAATCCCCGGCAGCCTTGTGCAGTCCACAGGCAGTATTATAATATTCATAATCCTTGCGGCGGCTCTTGACAAAGCGGGATTTAAGAAATATATTAAGAAGTATATCGGTAAATAATATTTTCAGAGGAGTTTTTTATAATGGCTGATATTGTTTATACTTACGGCGGAAGTGTTTATCTCAACATAACAAACGCCTGCCCCTGTCGATGCAAATTCTGCATACGCAACAACGGCGACTCCGTGGGTGAAGCAAAAACGCTGTGGTTTGACAAGCATAATCCTGATTTCCAAGAGGTAAACGCCGCAATAGACGCATTTGATTTTACGGAATACGGCAAAAGCGTTATTTTCTGCGGTTACGGTGAACCCACCTGCAATTACGATGTGCTTATAAGCACCTGCAAGTACTTAAAGGAAAACGGCTTTACAATACGCCTTAATACAAACGGACTTTCAGACCTTATCAACAAGCGTGAAACCGCAAAAGAGATTTGCGCTCTTATTGATGTAGCTTCAATAAGCCTTAACGCCCCCACGGCGGAAAAGTATAACGAGCTTTGTCAGCCTGCCTACGGTGAAAAATCCTTTGACGCAATGATTAAATTTGCCAAAGAGTGCAAGGAATACGGCATTGAGGTCAAATTATCTGTGGTTGATGTAATAAGCCAAGAGGATATTGACGAATGTAAAAAACTTGCCGAAAGCATCGGTATTCCCCTGAGAGTAAGAGTATATGAGGGATAAAATTTGATATTATAACACCAACGGCGAGAGTTTTTAGGAAACTCCCGCCGTTGATTTTTATGTGATTTTGCGGTAATTTTTGCGGGCGATTCGTGAATCGCCCCTACTCATCGCCGCCTATGAATTTTCATAAAGCTTTATGGCATTGCTTGTAGGGGACGGTGAGTCTCACTGCGGTTCGGTCACGGCTCGGCTCTGACAATCCACCGGATTGTCATTCACTACCTCGCCGCCGCTTCGCTACCCACACCGTCCCGTGAAATTATCTGTAAACCAACGGTGCGGTTGTGGGGGCGGGTCTCCGTGCCCGCCCGATAAAATACATCATAAACAAAACATGATTTTCATTTTCACTTAAAAACTGCTTTATAATCCTCTCCCCAATTTTGCATCGCGTCCAAAACCGGTTTTAGGCTCTGCCCGAGTTCTGTTAGAGAATACTCAACTCGCGGCGGTACTTCGGCATATACCTGTCGGTGCACAAGGCCACTGGCTTCCATATCCCGCAACTGTGCAGTCAGTACCTTTTGCGACACACTGCCGATAGATTTTTTTAATTCCCCGAATCGCTTTTTACCCGGCATTAAGTCGCGCAGTATCAGCACCTTCCATTTATCTCCGATTAAAGTCAGCGTTGTCTCCACAGGGCAAGCGGGCAGTTCTTTCTGTATGGTTTGTTCGCGCATAAATGAGTGTCTCCTCTTAATTGCAAAAAGTATTTTCTGTTTTGATTATACAATACCTTTCGGTGAAAAATCAACAGATTTACAAAAAAAATTTAAACTTAAAAAGCCTTGAAAATACGCAATCGTTCCTTTTTAGTAACTACACCACAAAATAGTGCTTACTTTACATTAGAAACTATTCTCGATATAATGAAACCGAAGCAAGCGGAGAACGGCCGTTCCGATGCTTCAAGTATAACCCAAAAGAAACATTTTAAAAAAATTCGGTGATGACCGAAAATTAAGGAGGAACACAACATGAAAATTGCAGTAATTTGTGCAAACGGCAGAGCCGGCAAACTGATTGTCGAGGAAGCAGTCAACAGAGGCTTGGAAGTTACCGCCGTAGTGCGTGAGGAAAACCAATCTGTGGCGCAAAACGTGCTAAAAAAAGATTTATTTGATTTGACTGCCGCTGATTTAAAAGATTTTGATGTCGTGATTGACGCTTTCGGCGCTTGGGCGGAAGAACTTCTCTCCCAACACAGTACTTCTTTAAAGCACTTGTGCGACATTCTTTCCGGAACGAATACGCGTTTGCTTGTGGTTGGCGGCGCAGGCAGCCTGTATGTGAATCCGGAGCACACCGCCGTTGTCTCTGATGGAGCAGATTTCCCGCCGCAGTTTTTGCCGCTGGCAAAAGCACAGGGGAAAGCGCTTGCAGAACTTCGGCAGAGAAATGATGTAAAGTGGACATTTATAAGCCCTGCGGGAGATTTCAGAGCAGACGGTGCGCGTACCGGCAAATACATTCTCGGCGGTGAGGAATTAACGCTCAATGCCAAAGGGGAAAGCATCATAAGCTATGCGGATTATGCTATCGCAATGATTGATGAAGCGACAAACGGCAACCATATTCAAAAGCGTATCAGCGTAGTCAGAGAATAATCGTCGATTTTATCGTCGGATGAAAGCCGCGCATGCTGCTGGTTGCGCGGCTTTTACATTTCGATATTTAAAAGGAATGTGGAAACAATGACACACGCCGAAAAAAGAATTATTTTAATACAGTATTTATTACAAGAACAGCCGCAGGATACCAAAACGGCAATCCCGCAAAGCGAAACAGACCAAAAGCGAATGCTTCGCGCACTGATGAATATTCGTCCGCCAAAGCCTGTCGGCGCAGTTTTTTTGCAAATACAGGACGAATATCTGCAAGAAGAAATTGCGGCAAAAGGGATTACCGACTTTTCAGAGCTTTCCCCAATAGAAAAAGGAATTTATGTTTGGCAAGGCGATATTACAACGCTTCGCTGTGATGCGATTGTGAATGCCGCAAACCGGCAAATGCTCGGTTGCTTCTGCCCTTGTCACGGTTGCATTGACAACGCCATTCACACCTATGCCGGCGTAGAACTTCGGTTGGAATGTGCCGAGATAATGGAGAGACAAGGCTATGCGGAACCCACGGGTAAGGCAAAGATGACAAGAGCCTATAATCTGCCGTGCAAATTTATAGTACACACAGTTGGGCCGATTATAGAGGGCAATGTTACCGAAAAAGACGAAACACTGCTCGCCGCCTGTTACCGTTCTTGCTTGGCGCTTGCTGAGCAAAACGGTGTCAAAAGCATTGCATTTTGCTGTATCTCTACGGGGGAATTTCATTTTCCGAACAGGCGTGCCGCAGAAATTGCCATACGAACGGTAAAAAACTATAAAAAGCAGACAAACAGCAAAATCGAGGTGATTTTTAATGTCTTTAAAGACTTGGACGATGACATCTACCGGGAGCTTCTCGGATAATATAAAACGGCTCAAAGAAGAACTGCAAACGGCAGATGCGGTGGTCATCGGTGCAGGCGCAGGGCTTTCCGCCGCGGCGGGATTGACTTACAGCGGCGAACGCTTTCAAAAATATTTTGCGGATTTTGAAGCCAAATACGGATTTCACGATATGTATTCGGGCGGTTTTTATCCGTTTGAATCCCCCGAGGTATATTGGGCATATTGGAGTAGGCATATTTTCGTAAATCGCTATACGGATGCACCCACAGATGTTTATACCCGTCTGTTGGATTTGGTGAAGCGCAAAGAATATTTTGTCATCACGACCAATGTTGACCATCAGTTTCAAAAAGCCGGATTCCCGAAAAATCGCTTATTTTACACACAGGGGGATTACGGACTTTGGCAGTGCGAAAAAGCCTGTCATCAAAAGACCTATGACAATGAAAAAGCCGTGCGGCAAATGCTCGCACAGCAAAAAGATATGAAAATTCCGACAGAACTTATCCCAAAATGCCCCGTTTGCGGCGCACCGATGACCATGAATTTGCGATGCGACGATACATTCGTACAGGACGCGGGCTGGTATGCGGCGGCAAACCGTTATACAGAGTTTCTGCAACGCCACAGCAATTCCCACATTCTGTTTTTAGAACTCGGCGTCGGTATGAATACGCCCGTTATCATAAAATATCCGTTTTGGCAAATGGTAAGCGAAAACCCAAATGCCGTTTACGCTTGTGTTAATCTTGGAGAGAGCTTTTGCCCACTTGATATACAAAGTCAATCCATTTGCATTGATGGTGACATAGAAAAGGTAATTCGTTCAATAAGCGAACTGTGAAATAAAGCAAACCCGCCCGAACGGAAATACGCTCGGGCGGGTTTGCAAGAAAGGTGTGAAAGGTAAAAAACAATGAACACAAATTATCAAAAACTATGCCACTGTTATTGTTGTATCGCTAACACTTTTGCGGCTTGAATGAAGGTGCAGATGCTCGCCCCGTTCAACCGCTTTTTTATGGTTTTTAATGCGGATATATCTTCTTATATTGCCGATTACAATTCTTCTGACCGCTTGCTCAAAGGCAATTACCTTATCCTCATGAATAAATCCGTAAATCAAAAGGCAAATTGCCGCAAATTCTAATAAAGTTCTGATTGCAAATGCTGTTGTCATAATTTATACCTCCGATACCGAACAAATTTGAACAAATGTTCTTTACAAGTCATATTATATCCGTTTTTTTCAAAATGTCAATACAAATGTTCGCAAAAATTTGTATTTTGCGTCCGTTTTTATGGACTTAAATTTATGGTATTTTAGTTAATTTCTTACTGTATATGTATTTTATCACAATATATTGTATATGTCAAGTAAATTACACACAAAATATACGATTTTTGCAAATATTTGCTCTTTTTTAACCTTACAAAAAATTTTTTTAATAAAAAATCGGCTAAACTATTTATTATTTATGTGTTTTAGTGTAAAATATTAAGGATAATATTCAATTGTATGCGTATTGAGGTAAAATTATGTTTGTAGATATTGCAAAAATAAAAATCAAGGCGGGTGACGGCGGTAACGGCGCAGTTGCCTTTCACAGAGAAAAATACGTGGCTTCGGGCGGTCCCGACGGCGGCGACGGCGGCAAAGGCGGTAACATCGTTTTTAAGGTTGACGACAATCTCTCCACCCTTGCGGATTTCCGTTATAAAAGAAAATACAAAGCTGAAAACGGCGCAGACGGAAGCGGAAGCCGCAGAAACGGCAAAAAAGGCAAAGACCTTATTATCCGTGTGCCGAGAGGTACGATAATCCGTGAAACGGAAAGTGGAGTTATTATGGCGGATATGTCCACCGACGATGAGTTTATCGGGGCAAAGGGCGGCAACGGCGGCTGGGGCAACTCACACTTTGCCACATCTACAAGACAAACTCCCCGTTTTGCAAAAAGCGGCGCTCCCGGTGAGGAGTGGGAGGTACAGCTGGAATTAAAGCTTATTGCCGATGTGGGGCTTTTGGGCTTTCCCAATGTGGGCAAATCCTCCCTTATTTCCGTTGTAAGCCAGGCAAAACCCATTGTGGGTGATTATCATTTCACTACCATTGTACCCGTTTTGGGCGTTGTTACAATGGGACCTGAAAAAAGCTTTGTAATGGCAGATATTCCCGGTCTTATTGAGGGCGCCAGCGAGGGTATCGGTTTAGGCCACGAATTTTTACGCCATGTTGAGCGGTGCCGTATGCTTGTGCACATTGTTGATGTTGCAGGCAGTGAGGGCAGAGACCCCATTGAGGATTTTGAAGCCATTAACCGTGAGCTTAAAAACTTTAATCCCGAGCTTGCAAAATGTCCTCAGATTGTGGCAGGCAACAAAATCGACCTTGCAACAGATGAGCAGTTAGCCTCCTTCCGTGAGTATATTGAGAGCAAAGGCTACGAATACTATGAAATAGTAGCCCCCATTAAACACGGCACACAGGAGCTTATAAATGCGGTTGCAAGAAAGCTTGACACTCTGCCACCCGTAAAGCGCTACGAAAGCGAAGAAATACCCATGACTGTGATTGAAAAGAGGAGTAAAGACGGCTTTACGGTTAGAGTTGAGGACGGCGTATATATTGTTGAGGCGGACTGGCTTTACAGAATTTTGTGCAAAACCGACCTTGACGATTATGAATCTCTCCAATACTTCCAACGTGTTCTTCAGCAAAGAGGAATTATTGACGCTCTTATTGAAAAAGGTATTACCGAGGGCGACACCGTAAGTATTTACGACCTTGAATTTGACTATGTACCGTGAGGACTTTTATGAGATTGTTTGACAAAGATATTGACGCAGATTTATTAAGTCCGCTGACTCTTGCTTTTACAGGCGACGCTGTTTTCTCGCTGTATATCCGTGAAATGCTGGTATGCAGTGCAAACCGACCGGTAGGTCAGTTACATAAGCTTTCGGTTCAATGGGTAAAGGCGTCGGCACAGGCAAAGGGTATGAGAGCCGTTTTGCCGATGCTCACCGAAAAGGAAACAGAGGTTTTTAAAAGGGGCAGAAACGCCCACACCTCTCACACTCCAAAGAACCAAAGCGGATGTGACTATCATTACGCAACCGGTTTCGAGTCCCTTGTTGGCTATCTGTATTTAAAGGGCGAAAACGAACGCCTTTCCCTGTTGCTTAATGAGGTAATCAAGCATTTCGGGGATGACGAGGTTGGAAAAGAGCCGTAAAAAACTTACATCGTTTTTAATTGACATGCTTTATTTCCTATTGGGCGGAGCCCTTTATTCCGTCGCCGTAAACTGCTTTACATCGAGAAGCAACATCTTAAACGGCGGATTTACGGGACTTGCAACTGTGTTGAATTTCCTTACAGGCGCACCCATAGGCACGGTGATATTCATTCTTAATGTTCCTCTGTTTTTTCTCTCATACAAAAAGTTAGGGGCAAAATTTGTAATAAGAACGGCGATTGCCACCTTTATTATGTCGGCTCTTATTGACTTGGGAACTGTTTTGCCGGTTTATAAAAACGATTTACTGCTTTCTTCACTGTTCGGCGGAGCACTGTCGGGAGCAGGCTTGGGAATTGTGTTTATCCGCAACGCCACAACAGGGGGAACGGATATTATTGCAAAGCTCATTCAGTTAAAATTCCCTCACATTTCAATAGGAAGAACAATTTTACTGTTTGATTTGGTTATTGTTATTTTAGGCGGAATTGTTTACCGTAACGCGGAGTCAATGCTCTATGCGGCGGTGGTTATCTTTTTAAGCTCACAGACAATCGACTATATAATTTACGGCGTAAACAGAGGCACAATGATAACGGTTATTACCGAAAAAGGCGAAACAGTGCGTAACATAATCATAAATGAGCTTCACCGCGGAGTTACGGTGCTTAAAGGTCACGGCGGCTACACCGACGGTGAAAAAGATGTAATTATGTGCGCCTGCTATGACAATCAGACAAACAAATTTATAAAAAAAATAAAATCAGCCGATGAAAAAGCCTTTTTCATTGTTACACAGTCAAAGGAAATTCTCGGCGAAGGATTCAGAAATATTTAGATGAGGTAAAACAATGGCAAAAAAAGAAAACATCAGAAATTTCTCAATAATTGCTCATATCGACCACGGCAAATCCACCCTTGCGGACAGGCTTTTAGAGCTTACCGAAACGGTGGCAAAGCGTGATATGACCGACCAATTGCTTGACAATATGGATTTGGAAAGAGAGCGCGGAATAACCATAAAGGCTCACGCCGTTAAGCTTGACTACAAGGCTCAGGACGGCAATACATACGAGCTTAATTTAATCGACACTCCCGGTCATGTTGACTTTAACTATGAGGTTTCACGCTCCCTTGCCGCCTGCGAGGGCGCTGTGCTGATTATTGATGCCTCACAGGGAGTTGAGGCTCAAACTCTTGCCAACACATATTTAGCTCTCGACCACGATTTAGAGCTTGTCCCCGTTATCAACAAAATTGACCTGCCTGCCGCCGACCCCGACAGAGTGGCAAACGAGGTGGAAGAGGTAATAGGTCTCCCCTGCGATGAAGCACCAAGAGTTTCGGCAAAAACAGGTGAAAATGTAGAGGAAGTTCTTGAAAGCATTGTAAAGCTTGTTCCACCGCCCGAAAACAACGACGATAAACCCCTTCGCGCATTGGTTTTTGACTCTGTTTATGACAGTTACAAAGGCGTTATTGTTTATGTCCGCATTATGGACGGTAAAATCAAGCCCGGCGACACAATGCGAATGATGGCAACAGGTGCGGAGTTTACAGTTGTTGAAGTCGGTTATATGCGTCCCAACTCAATGGAGCCGCAAAGTGAACTCACATCAGGTGAAGTCGGCTACATTACTGCGTCTATTAAAACGGTAAGCGACGCCCGAGTAGGCGACACGGTAACAACCGCCGAAAATCCTGCCGCCGAACCCCTTGCAGGCTACCGAAAGGTAAATCCCATGGTTTTCTGCGGTGTTTATCCTGCCGACGGTGCAGACTATGAAAATCTTCGTGAGGCTCTTGAAAAGTTACAGTTAAACGATGCGGCGCTTTCCTTTGAGCCCGAGACCTCGGGTGCATTGGGATTTGGTTTCCGCTGCGGATTTTTAGGACTTTTGCACCTTGAAATTATACAGGAACGCCTTGAAAGAGAATACAATCTTGACCTTGTTACAACAATCCCAAGTGTTATTTATAAAGTTCATCTTACAAACGGAGATGTTATTGAAATCGACAACCCAAGCCACTACCCTGACCCTGCGGTTATTGATTATTGTGAAGAGCCTACTGTTGAGGCACACATTTACGCTCCTCCCGAATACATCGGTTCAATTATGAATCTATGTCAGGACAGACGCGGTGTTTATGTAAACACTACTCATCTTGCTTCCGACCGTGTTGATTTGCATTATATTTTACCTCTTAATGAGATTATTTACGACTTTTTCGATGTGCTTAAATCACGCACCCGCGGTTATGCGTCCTTTGACTATGAAATGAGTGACTATCAGCGTTCAAGCATTATTAAACTTGACGTTCTTCTTAACGGTGATATTATTGACGCTCTTTCGTTTATGATTCACAGTGAAAAGGCTTATGCAAAGGCACGCAGAATTGCAGAAAAGCTGAAAGAAAATATTCCGCGTCAGATGTTTGAAATACCCATTCAAATGGCCATCGGCGGCAAGGTTATTGCCCGTGAAACCGTTAAAGCAATGCGTAAAGATGTTCTTGCAAAGTGCTACGGCGGCGATATTACAAGAAAAAAGAAACTGCTTGAAAAGCAAAAGGAAGGTAAAAAGCGTATGCGCCATTTCGGTACCGTGGAGGTGCCTCAGGAGGCGTTTATGGCTGTTCTTAAGCTTGACGATGAATAATGAAATTTTCCTAAAACTCGATGAAATGAATATCCAATACAAAACGGTGGAGCATCCTGCCGCTTTCACAATGGAGGAAATCGCCGAATACAACCTGACCTCACACGGTCACATACCGAAAAACCTTGTTTTGCGTGATGTTAAGGGAACCCGGAATATGCTTGTAGTTGTGCACGGCGATAAAAGGGCGGATTTGCGCCTTATCCGTGACGAAATCGGCTCAACTAAATTGAGTTTCGCCTCCGATGAACGGCTGAATAAGTATCTCTCCGTTGAAAAAGGTTCTGTATCCCCTCTCGGCGTTATATTCGACAGGGAAAAGGAGCTTGAAATCTATTTTGACGGCGATTTGAAAAAAGAGGAAGTTGTGGGCTGTCACCCCAACGACAACCGTGCAACCGTGTTTTTGAAATTTTCCGACCTTTTAAAATACATAGAAAACAGCGGCCACACCGTTAAATTTATTAAAGTATGAAAAACATCGGTCTTTATCTTCACATTCCTTTTTGCCGTTCAAAGTGCCCTTACTGCGATTTTTACTCTTTTTCGGGAAAATCGGAGCAAAAGGCAGAATATGTAAATGCTTTACAGAAGAAAATCGCGTCAAGTGTTTCGACTTTACAGCATAGCGGCGAGTGTAAAGCAGATACGCTTTACATAGGCGGAGGGACGCCCTCCGTTTTGGGAGGAAAAATGCTCTCAAGCCTTGTAAATACGGCAAAGTCGGCTATACTTACAGAAGATGCCGAAATCACCGTTGAGTGCAATCCTTACGGTTTGGACGATGATTTTTTCAAAAAATTACGGGACTGCGGAGTGAACCGAATTTCCATAGGACTGCAATCTGCCGTTGACATGGAAAGACGAGCTTTGGGCAGACTGTCAGACAAAAAGCAGATTGAAAAGGCGGTTAAGGCGGCGCAAAAAGCAGGCTTTTCAAACATCTCTCTTGATGTTATGTTAGGTATTCCCGACCAAACGGAAAAATCTCTCAACGAAACGCTGGAGTTTTGCCTGTCTTTGGGTGTACCCCACATAAGCGCTTATATTTTAAAGTTAGAGGAGAATACTCATTTTTACCGCAATGCCTCGAAATACAATTTCCCCGATGAGGATTTGACGGCGGATTTGTATTTGCAGATGTGCGAAGCCCTTGAAAGTGGCGACATAAAGCAGTATGAAATCTCAAACTTTGCACAATCGGGCTTTGAAAGCCGCCATAATCTTAAATATTGGCATTGTGAGGAGTATTTGGGGCTTGGTCCTGCCGCCCATTCGTTTATTGACGGCAAAAGATTTTATTATCCCCGTGATTTTGAATTGTTTTTAAAAGGGAACGCCCCTGTCCCCGACGGCGAAGGCGGGGATTTTACCGAATACGCCATGTTGGCGCTGCGTCTTACGGAAGGACTTAACGAAGACAAAGTTTTTAAGCGTTTCGGTCATAATATCCCGAAAGAGATTTATGAGAAATCACAAATTTTCGTTGATAACGGATATATGACTGCCGGTGAAAAAGGTCTTGCATTAACAAGAAAAGGATTTTTAATTTCAAACGCAATTTTAGCGGAAATATTGTAAATATGAATGAAAAAGATTTGCCTAAAAGAAAAAATATTCGGCTTAAAGATTACGATTACAGCAGTAATGGAATGTATTTTGTAACCGTATGCACGAAAGATAAGAAGCCTATATTATCGGAAATAGTAGGGGACGATGCCCTCATCGTCCCGAAAAAGATTATACTTAAACCGTATGGAAAAATTGTTGAAAAACATATAAATCGAATAAATGATGTTTACGATAATATAACGGTTGAAAATTATATTTTTATGCCTAATCATATTCATCTTTTAATTTTTATTGATGAATTTCAATACGGGACGATGAGGGCATCGTCCCCTACAAAGCTTGGAACCGTAATTCGTTCGTTAAAAACCTTTGTTACAAAAGAAATTGGGTTTCCTATCTGGCAAAGATCGTATTACGAGGAGATAATACGAGACGAAAAACATTTTCAATCGGTGTGGAACTACATCGAACACAACGCATTAAAGGAATATAAATAATTTTGACATTCATCCTTATTTGTGGTAGAATAAATATTTGATATTGAAGAAAAGAGGTGGAACGAATGCCTATTAAAATTGACAACCAACTGCCGGCAAGGCATAATCTTGAATTGGAAAATATCTTTGTTATGAGCGAGTCGAGAGCCGCATTGCAGGACATTCGTCCGCTTAAAATCATACTCCTTAACCTGATGCCTACAAAAATCGAGACGGAAACGCAGATTTTAAGGCTTCTCAGCAACACTCCCTTGCAGGTTGAGGTTGAGCTTTTGCAGGTTGCAACTCACGAGAGCAAAAACACCTCAAAAGAGCATATGCTGAAATTTTACAAGACCTTTGAAGATATAAAGGACGAAAAATTCGACGGTATGATTGTAACAGGCGCTCCTGTTGAGATGATGCCCTTTGAAGAGGTGGATTATTGGGACGAGCTTTGCACCATCTTTGATTGGGCAAAAAGCCATGTCTATTCCTCATATCACATCTGCTGGGGAGCTCAGGCGGCGCTTTATTATCACTACGGAATACCCAAATATCAGCTTCCCGAAAAGATGTTCGGCATATTCCCCCACAAGCCCCTTGATATGTACCATCCTCTGCTTCGAGGCTTCAGCGATGTTTTCTATGTGCCCCATTCAAGGCATACAGAGGTAAAAAAAGAGGACATTGCCCTTGTTAAGGATTTGCAGATACTCTCATATTCCGAGATTGCAGGCGTTCACATTGTTGCCGATATGGAATGTAGAAATTTCTACTGCACGGGTCACTCGGAATACGACAGCGACACACTGGCAAGGGAATATTTCCGTGATTTGCACAAAGGTCTTCCCATAAAAATGCCTTATAATTATTTTCCCAATAACGACACCCGCTTAACGCCTCCCCTTACATGGAGAGGAGCAGGCAGTCTGCTGTTCCAGAATTGGCTTAATTACTTTGTTTATCAAAGAACGCCCTACGATATTTCGGAAATAAAATAAAAATGTATTTCAGAGCGGTCTTTTAATAAAAGGCTGCTCTTTATTATACTGTCAACACCAAACTGTATGCTTTCAGCATATATGTTTTTTATATAATAATATTGCAAAAACTTGTCGAATTGTGTATTCTATATGTATATGCTGAATATGAATTCAAGAAGTATATATACTGAATTGGAGTGATTAAAAAGTGAAACATTGCCCGCACTGTAATGCGGAGCTCCCTGATGAAGCAAACATATGTCTCGCCTGTTTTAAAGCACCGAAAAAAAGCGGTATTCCAATCATTACGAAGAACAGTAAAGCGGAAAAAATCATTGTTTTTGCGGCGGCCTTGTTTGTATTTATTTCAGCGGTCGGATTTTCAGCGGTGAACAGCAGAAACGGCTTGCCGAAAGCCGAGCCTGACGGTAACCGTCATAACAGTATTTTGAATATCAACACAATTCAAAACCACAATAACGGAAATGATATACCAAACAGCGACGAAGCTGTACCGGGCAGTGAGCTTTCCGGCACTGTGCCCTCATCGGAAGAAGCCGGCAGTTCAACAGAGCCATCTTCCGAAACGGCAAGGGCGGAAGAAAGCGGAACCGTTCGGGAAAACGAAAATGTTTCCTTGGCAGAAAATCCGTCAAATAAAGTTCCGGAAGCTCCTGCGGTAAATCCGCCCTCAACATCAAAGCCGGAAATCTCCACACAACCCCCTGAACCCGAATACGATAATTTTGAATACGCTCCCTACAATAACGGTACAAAATATTATTCCATAACCAAATACACGGGTAATTCAAGGAATGTCACAATTCCTGCAAAGATTGACGGCAAATATGTTGTTGAAATTGCGTCAGACGCTTTTAAGAATAACAGTAAAATAGAAACTATCAGTTTTGTTACAGACAGCGGTCAGCCTTTTTTGTGGATTCGGAGCGGTTGCTTTAACTCACTTAGTTTCCTTCATACAATTTCTTTTCCTGAAACGGATTTGGGAATTGTAAATGAGTTTGCGAAAAGCTGTACCAAGCTGAAACAGATAAATATTACAAACTGGCAATATAAATTTTCAGACGGCGGACTCTATTACTACACATCAAGAGATTGGAAGCTTCGCTTTTACTGCCCCGCTTACACCGGTTCTACTCTTACGATTCCGTCTTGGTGTGCAGGTATTGAGTCAAGCTGTAATCTGGACGAAAATCCCTATTTAAAGGTTATCAATATGCACGCAGACTGCACTTCCTTCCCCTCGAACTACAACACCTCAAAGTATCTGGAAGCAGTCAACGTTGACAGCGCAAACACCCATGCATTCAGCAAGGACGGAGTATTGTTCTGTAAGGATTCAAACGGGAACTACTCAACCTCCCTTTATCCGCCCTGCAAAAAAGATAAGGTTTTTAAAATGCCTGAAAATGTCCGCCTTACGGTTATGTCAAGAGCCGCCGCAAATCCGTATCTTGAAGAGCTTTGGGTTCCCGCTTCTTCATCTTTTGATTCATATGACCAGATTTTCTTCAACAGCGCTTTTCCCAATCTGAAAACCATACATTTGCAAAACGGTCATTCACTGACAGATAAAGCAAAATCCACTTTCACGGGAAATTTATATTTTTATTAAAGGAATGGGTAAAAATGGCAAAAACCACCACGGAACTTTTAAACGAGTTAAAAGGAGCAAACAGCTCTTTGCCGAAATATATTCACAAAAACAATGAGCTTTTCATAAGAAAAGATTTAAAAGAGTTTTGGGAAGAGCAAATAGGAAACTGTGAATATTCAAAATCAAATATCATAAATAAATCCGATTTCAGTTATTGTTATTTTTACGATGTAATCAACGGCAGAAAATTGCCCACCCGCGATAAAATCGTAAAGCTTGCCCTCGTTATACACATGAATTTAGATAAGTGCCAAGAGGCTCTCAAACTCTCCGGCCGCTCTGCTCTGTACCCTAAATTCAAACGCGACAGCATCATTATTTATGCCATAGAAAACGGATTTTCAATCGCAAGGTGCAACGAACAGCTTTTGAAATACGGAGAGGGTGAATTAAAATAAAAGACAATTCCAATGAGCTCCTTGCATATATTGAAAACTCCTTGGAGCATTACTTCAACCGTGAAGCGGTACTGAAAGAAACAGATTTTTCCGGCGTTTTTCTCTATAAGCACAAGGAAAACGGCTCGTATATTGTTAAAATCTTTTCTTTAAATCCAAACGATGATGTTTTCAGAATTCTCAAAAACAAATCACACCCCAATTTGCCTTTGATTTTTGATGTTTGCGCTGACGACAATGGAATAACCGTTCTTGAAGAATATATTGAGGGCGACCGTTTAGATACGATTTTGGAAAAAGGTCCGCTTGAAAAGAGAGTTGCTTGCCGCTATGCCTGCCAGCTCTGCGACGCCCTCACTTTTTTACATTCTTTCGGAATTATTCACAGGGACATCAAGCCCTCTAATGTTATTATCAAAAAGGACGGAACCGCGGTGCTTATTGACCTTTCCATTGCGAGGCAGATAAGCGAAAATGATACTGATACAAGAGAGCTTGGCACGCCGGGCTTTGCCGCTCCCGAGCAATTCGGAATTTCACAATCCGGTAAGGAAACCGATATTTACGCTCTCGGCGTTCTTCTTAATTTAATGCTTACAGGCGTTCATCCCACAGTAAATATGCCCAAAGGATATTGTAAAAGGATTATAAAAAAAGCGACTTCAACTCAAATGACAAAAAGATTTCGCAGTGCAAAAGCCATGAAAAAACAACTTGCACCGTTTACATAAAAACCGTGAGTTTATAAAGCTCACGGTTTTTGCCTATTCTGTTACTGTATATCCTTTATCTTCAACTGCTTTTTTAATCATATCGTCAGGCAGGTCTGCATTAAGTTTTAATACTGCAGTGCCCTCTGTATGGCTGACAATTGCCTCATCCACCTGAGGAAACTCCTCAAACATTTTCTTAACCGTTGCCTCGCAATGAGAGCACATCATGCCCTCGATTTTTACTGTTTTTTCCATAGTTTTTGACTCCTTTACTTTTTGGGATTTTATCTTTTTATCTTTTTTACCGTTGCGTATATCAAAGAAATTCAGCCGCAACGCATTTGTAACTACGCATACGCTGGAAAGGCTCATTGCCGCCGCCGCAAACATAGGGTTTAACTGCCGGCCGAAAACAGGTATTAGCGCACCCGCCGCAAGAGGAATCCCAACAACGTTATAAAAGAACGCCCAAAACAGATTTCCGTGAATATTGCGCAGAGCGGCTCGACTCAACCTTACAGCGGCAGGAACATCGGAAAGTCTGCTGTTCATCAGCACAACATCGGCGGCGTCAATGGCAATATCCGTCCCTGCACCTATGGCGAACCCCATATCGGCGCTTGTCAATGCGGGAGCATCGTTTATGCCGTCGCCCACCATTATTACCTTGCCCTGCTGTTTTAACTGCCTGATTACCTTTTCCTTACCGTCGGGGAGCACTCCTGCTATAACCTTATCAACGCCTGCCGCCCTGCCTATTGCACGGGCGGTTTTTTCGTTGTCCCCTGTAAGCATTACAACACGAAGTCCCATGTTTTGCAGTTCTTTTATAGCTTTTGGGCTGTCCTCTTTTATCACATCGGCAACGGCTATAACGCCCAAAAGCTTACCGTTTTTGCAGAATAGTAATGGCGTTTTACCCTCGTTGGCTTTATCCTCCGCATTTTCGTGAATAATGCTTGGAACTTTCGCTTTCTCTTTAATAAATTTCAAACTGCCGCCGTAAATCTCATCATTTTCAAGCTTTGCATACAGTCCGTTACCCGGCAGAGCCTCAAAATCGGTAACGGGAAAACGCTTAATACCCATTTCCTCGCCTTTTTCCGTAATTGCTCTTGCCAAAGGGTGCTCACTTTGAAATTCAAGGGAAAAAGCGGCGGTCAAAAGCTCGTTTTCGGTAATACCTTCGGCAGGAATAATATCCGTAACTTCGGGCTTACCCATAGTAATTGTACCTGTTTTATCAAGCACGGCTATCTGGGCTTTGCCTGTTTGTTCAAGGGATTCGGCGGTTTTAAAGAGAATACCGTTTTTTGCCCCTACTCCGTTACCTACCATAATAGCGACGGGAGTTGCCAGCCCCAAAGCGCATGGACAACTTATTACAAGCACTGAAATTCCTCTTGCAAGGGCAAAACCAAAGCCCTGCCCCACAAGAAGCCATACTACAACGGTCATCACCGCAATTACAGTTACAACAGGTACAAACACACCTGAGACACGGTCTGCCGCCTTTGCAATTGGGGCTTTTGTAGCCGCGGCATCGCTGACGGTTTTAATAATCTGCGAAAGAGTTGTATCCTCTCCAACACGGGTTGCCTCGCACTTAATATATCCCGACTGATTTATTGTTGCGGCGGATACCTTATCCCCCACGGTTTTATCCGCAGGTATGCTCTCACCTGTCAAAGCCGACTCGTCAACTGCTGTTGCACCCTCAAGGATAATACCGTCAACGGGAATACTGCCGCCGGGGCGGACAACAAATATATTCCCTTTTTGAATGTTTTCAACAGGCACCTCCGTTTCAACACCGTCTGTTATCACCACGGCAGTTTTCGGTGCCAAATTCATAAGCCCTTTCAGCGCATCGGTAGTTTTGCCCTTTGAGCGGGCTTCAAGCATTTTTCCCACAGTTATGAGAGTGAGAATCATTGCGGCGGATTCAAAATAAAACTCGTGCATATAACTCATCACAGCCGACGCGTCACCTTTTAACTGCGCATCGGTCATAGCAAAAAGCGCGTAAGTGCTGTATATAAATGCGGCGCCTGCACCGAGGGCTACAAGAGTGTCCATATTGGGTGAACGGTGCAAAAGCCCCTTAAATCCGCTGATAAAAAATTTTTGGTTAATTACCATTATGATTGCTGTTAAAAGAAGCTGTAACAATCCCATGGCAATATGATTGTCCGCCAAAAACGAGGGCAACGGCCAGCCCCACATCATATGCCCCATTGAAATATACATTAAAATTATTAGAAATGCCAACGAGGCAATAAGTCGCTTTTTAAGCTTGGGAGTTTCCGTATCTTTTAAAACATCGTTATCGGATGTTGACGGTGATTTTTTGCTCTCCTTTAAAGCGGCGCCGTAACCTGCCCCACGAACAGCCTCTATTATTTTTTCGGGGGACGCCGTACCCTCAACACCCATTGAATTTGTCAAAAGGTTAACCGCACAGGCTGTTACGCCCTCCACACCCGTCACGGCTTTTTCCACACGGGCGGCACAGGCGGCACAGCTCATTCCGCTGACAGAATATTGAGTCATAATTTCACCTTATTTCATAAGCTTTTGCAAGGTTTTGAGCAAATCGTCAACCGTTTCGGTCTTGCCTGCTTTAATATCGTCTGTAACGCAGGTCTTGATATGATTTGCAAGCAATTCTTTGTTGAAAGCGTTAAGCGCCGCATTAACGGCGGACACCTGTATTATTATGTCCGTACAATAGGCGTTTTTTTCAACCATACCTCGAATTCCCCGAATTTGCCCCTCAATACGGTTAAGACGGTTGATAAGGGCTTTGTATTCCTCCTCGGAACGCATTTTTGTTTTATGACAACAGTTGCAATTGTTCTCCATTACCGTTACCTCACTTGAATTTTTGTATTTTCATTATATACCCCCATAGGGTATATGTCAAGGGGTAAAAAATTCCCCCAAAAGGGGGAATTTTTTTTAAATTGAATTGAAAATTACAGCAAAGCCGTTTTCCCTCCCTCCGAGAGGAAGGTGGCAAAACCGCAGGTTTTGACGGAAGGAGTAAAAAACAAATTAATAATATATAATGAAAAATGAAAAATTGCTAAACTCCCTCAGTCAGCTTCGCTGACAGCTCCCTCTGAGAGGGAGCGGAATGGTGGTATTGTAGGGTGCGACACCCGCACCCCCGTCCTACGATAACACCGTAAATTTATTTATTAAAATGTTCTTTTGAGGCAGTCAAGGTGTTCTTTAAAAGCATTGTAATTGTCATGGGTCCTACGCCGCCGGGGACGGGAGTGATAAAAGAGCATTTATTCTTAACCGCTTCAAAATCCACATCGCCGCAAAGCTTGCCATCTGCGTTTCTGTTCATACCAACATCAATTACAACGGCGTCGTCCTTTACCATATCGGGCGTTACAAAATATGCCTTACCCACTGCGGCAACGAGAATATCAGCCCGTTTTGTTACCTCTTTAAGGTTCTTTGTTCTTGAATGGCAGATTGTAACCGTACCGTTTTGACCGAGAAGAAGCATTGCCATGGGCTTGCCCACAATATTGCTTCTGCCGATTACAACACATTCCTTGCCCTCAACGGAAATATTATAGTATTTGAGCATTTCCATTATTCCCGCCGGCGTACAAGGCAAAAATGAGTGGTCGCCTATCATAATATGGCCTGTATTAACAGGGTGGAAAGCGTCAACATCCTTATGAGGAGCAATGGCATTGAGCACTCTTTTCTCATCAATTTGTTTCGGCAACGGCAACTGACAGAGAATACCATCAACTGCATTGTCGTTATTAAGCTTTTCAACAAGCTCTAACAACTCCTCCGTTGTCGTTTCCTCGGGGAGGGCATATTCAAAGGACTCCATGCCTACCTCGGCACAGCCTTTTTTCTTATTGTTTACATAAACCCGTGATGCGGGATTATTGCCTACAATTATAACGGCAAGTCCTGTATTTTTTCCGTCTTTTTTAAGAGCCTCAACCTCTTTTTTTATGCTTTCACGAACGGACGCCGCAACCTCTTTACCGTCAATGATCTTATACACTGCCTTTTTTCTCCTTATACTCTTTAACTTTTTGCTCTTTTTCTTTCTGTATTTGAACAAACTTTGCGATTGTCAGCGCAGTACAGCAAACTACAAGCACCATAGAGAGCACCTGTGAAACACGCAGATGTGTGGAGCCGATATAAAGGCTGTCGGTACGAAGCCCCTCAACCACGGCTCTTTCAAGTCCGTAAATTATACCGTAGCCCAAAATAAGCTGACCGTCAAATTTTCTGAACTTCTGGCAGACGATAAACAGTATTACAAAACCGAAAAGACACCAAAGAGATTCGTAAAGGAAAGTGGGATGAACGGGAAGCTCGGCGTCCATCTGGATACCGTTATCAATGA
>JBJEPW010000037.1:0-28537 GCA_051881435.1 Candidatus Fimenecus sp.
AATATGACGGCGAAAAAGAGCTTGAATTTGAGCTCAATGCCAAAACCGAAAAGGGAGCAATATCGGGCAGTGCAAAATACACTGAGTTCTGGACATTTGAGGGCGAGGAAGTCACTGATGAAATATCCGTAGAATTCAGCGATGTCAAGGCAGTAAGCTGCGGCGGCGTGTATGTACTTACAGGTGAGGCGTCACTCACAGTTTATGATGAAAAAATCGGTACTCTCACCGCGTCGGCAGACGGTGATAAATATACAATAACCGTTGAGGCTGACCCGGACTATGAAGATTTCAAAGCGGAGCTCACCGCAACCCTTACATCAAGTCCCGATGTGTCCGATGTTAAAACCGTTGCCCCGAAAGACGCAGTAACAGTTGAAGAATATGCTGCAATCATCGAAGAAAAAATTACAGATATATTCGCAAATTCAAGCACAAATCAAATAAATAAGACTTGCACGATCAATATTGGTTCGATCAGGGCAAATGTAGCAAACTATTATGCGATGAATGAGAAAATTCCTACATATTCAGACATTGAACGCATGTTTGATGATGGCAGAATGCCCGAGTGTCCTCTCGGCGGTGAATATACAATTGCCGTAAGACCGGACGGTTCTGCCGAGGTTATGTGCCCGAATTTTTCGGATGAACATGGATATGGTAGCGTAAGCAGTTTCTCAAGCGATGCAACAATACTTAGCAAATATGATTATTCATATAGCGATAATTATTATGACTATGACTACGATTACAGCGGCGGTTATAATGATTATGATTACGATTATAATTACGGCTATTAAGTCGATAACAGTCACAAGAATTTAATACTGATTATGAAAACGCGGTTCTTCCATTTCGGAGAACCGTGTTTTTTATATGTGTATGGGCGATTCACGAATCACCCGCAAAATGACCGTAAAACTTGTAGGGGACGATGCCTTTCATCGTCCCGTAAAATCACGAAAAAAACAACCTCAATATGGTAGGGCGGGGCGTGGGTGTCCGGCGGACACCTCTGCGAATGAAATGAGCAGAAGCGCTGTCTGAGCCGGCAGGCGAGTAATGCTTGCCCCCGCCGCAATCCGCTCCCTCTTAGAGGGCGCTGTCATTTAAAAAAATGACTGAGGGAGTTTTGACTTACAGCATAATTCTTTACTTGTAGGGGACGATGCCTTTCATCGTCCCGTAAAATCACGAAAAAAACAACCTCAATATGGTAGGGCGGGGCGTGGGTGTCCGGCGGACACCTCTGCGAATGAAATGAGCAGAAGCAAGCCAAGCAGGCGCAGAACTACTAACACCCCGCAAACGAGCATAATGTTCTTTAAGCATCAAAGATAAACAAATGAAAAGAAACATTAAACAAAAAAACTTATAGTGATAAAAGAAACGAACGAAACATTGAATGAGATACTCATCATAATGTAAAAAGCCTTGAACCAACTTAGTTTCAAGGCTTTTTAACTTGGTAGGGGCAGAAGAATTCAATTTGTAGATTTACAATGTGAAGGAGGTGTTCGCATACGGAGTCAGAGTGTATGCTTTTCTTTCAAAAATCCCTATTTCAAGCCATATTTCAGGGCTCAAATCTCTATAATATCTTCAAGCTGAAATTTTAATAAATCGGGATAAGTGAGTAAAAATATTGAACGACCGCTTGTAAGAAAGCTTTACAAAAAGAATAATTTAGTTCACTGCACAAACAAACCCGAAAGGACACATACAAAGTTCTTTCGGTTTTGACTTATATTTTTATTGAAAATTCAGGTTAACAAGTGCACTTCGGTTTATAGAGAACAGCAATTCGCATATTGTGTTTTCATCAGCATCATAATCGGAGCGTATCCATTGGATAAGAATACCTGTACTGCCGTTTAATATGTATGAATAAATATACTGCTCAATCTCTTCGGGGAAAGCAATATTAAGATTTTCGACAAACTGAACTATTGTCTGTTGCATGAACCTTGAACGAAATGCAGGGTCAGCAGAATCAACAAGCAGAGCACGGAAGGGCTTATCGTTATCCTTAATATATTTAAGGAAAGACAAGATATATTTATGTGCGCCTATGTCATTTTCCTCGCCGATTTTTTGCAAATGTTCCTCAGTGGATTGTAACAATTCGTTTTCCAGTTCCTCCAGTAAATCCTTGGGCTCATTGTAATGTGCATAAAAGGTAGAACGGTTTAGCTCTGCTCTTTCACAAAGCTCTCTTACAGAGATTTTGTTGACAGAGCATTTTTCTTTCAATAAGTCCATAATTGCACTTTTAAACATATATTTTGAGATTCTTGTGCGTTGATTATTTTTCGTATTCATAAATTATTCCGTCACTTTTCATATATTTTGTCGGTTTAACAGCAATCATTATATAAACTGATGATTGTTAACCCAACATAGTGTTGTTATAATAAGAGTGTAATATAAAATCTGCTGATTGTCAAGCAGAAAAGAGAGGGAAAAATTATGATAAACAAATTGAATTCGCCGCTGCTGTGTAGCCGCATCACCAAAGAGGATGTGCAAAAGAGCGAAAAATGGCTGGGCTATCTTTTAGGCCCTGCGGGTGCGTTGCTTCTCAATGCGATCCTTGCAAGCTTTCTTAATGTTTATTACACAGATGTTTTAAAGCTTACAAGTGTGTGGGGCGGTGCATTTCTTGCAGTGTTCCCGATAGTATCAAAAATAGTTGACGCTATAACAAATATTGTTATGGGTCAGATTATTGACAGAACAAAAACCGCACAGGGCAAGGCAAGACCGTATCTTTTGCTTGCGGCTGTTCTTTTGCCGATAACAGGTATTCTTCTGTTTACCGTTCCCGAAGCGTCACAGAATGTTCAGGTAATATGGGTTATGATTTCATATAACCTTTTTTATTCCTTTGCTTTCACAATTTATAATATGAGCCATAATCTTATGGTTCCGCTTTCCACAAGAAATGTTCAGCAGAGAGGCAGTCTTTCAGTATTCAACAATATTTCAAGCGTTGCCGCAACAGGAATTATAGTTGCTCTTTTGTTCCCGATGCTCATTATGCCGAGAATCGGTGTAAATAAGGACGCTTGGATTGTTGTTATGAGCGTTGTTTCAATCCTTGCACTCCCGCTTACAATAGTTGAATATTATTTTACCCGTGAAAGAATTACAGAGGAAAATTCAGATGAAAATGCAGAAAAAGTGCCCCTTAAAACTCAGCTTTTAAGCGTTATTAAGGATAAATATTGGGTTGTTATCTTCCTGTATCTCATTGTTTATCATATCGGTTCAAATCTTAAAAATGTTTCTCTTATCTATTTCTGTAACTACGTTCTCGGTACATATAACGACGGTGTAACGCAAACCATGATTTCTGTTATCGGTGGTATTCCTATGGGTATCGGTATGTTTGCCGTATGGCCACTTGCAAAAAAATTCGGCAAGAGAAATCTTACAATGGCAGGCTTTGTGCTTTATGCCTTGGGCGGTATCATTTGTCTTATAAATCCTCATAATATGGTGGTTGTTCTTATCGGTCAGTTTATCAAAAACATCGGCGGTCTGCCCTGTGCTTATGTGTTTATGGCACTTTTTGCAGATGTGCTCGACCATATTGAATGGAAACACGGATTTAGAGTTGACGGTCTTTCAACATCAATTCTTACGATTATATTGACAGTAGCCGGCGGTGTTTCCAACGGACTTTTGAACCTTTTGCTTTCAAAGGCAGGATATGTTGCGCCTGAATTTATCAACGGAGAAACAGTTGCCGCAGTACAAAATGCCGCTACACAAAAGGTAATCACCTTCGGCTTTTTAGGCTTTGAGATTATCGGTGCTGTAATTATGATTGTTCTTCTTGCTTTCCTTAATGTTGAAAAAAATCTTGATAAGGAACAGGCAGAAATCAGAGCAAGAAAAGGTATAACCAACGAAACAGAGGAGTAACCATGAAAGCAGTTAATCTTAAATGTGAATACTTGAAAAATCCTATCGGAATTGATATTGATAATCCAAGGATTATGTGGAATTGTGAGGGTGGTATCACCCAAACGGCATATCAAATTGTAACAGACGATTGGGACAGCGGCAAGGTTGAATCAAGCTCAATGAGATGTCACCTTCCTATCAAATTTGAAGCCGGAAAAAGAGTTACATACAAAATCAAATTATGGGATGAAAACGGCAACGAGGGTGATTTCAGCGAGGAAGCGTTCTTTGAATACGGAATAAAGAATTGGCAAGCTAAATGGATAACAGGTAATTACGAGCCTACTCACGCTCTAACTGACAAAAAGAAGAAAATCGGCAATTCATTCTTCCTGTCAGGCGTTGATTATTTAATCAACCAAAAGAAGAATATCACTCCCGAAAGATATCCCGTTGACTGCTTCAAAAAGGATTTTGAAAGTGAAAAAGGAATTGAAAAAGCAAGGCTTTATATCACCGCCTGCGGAATTTATGAAGCGAGAATAAACGGCAAAAAGGCGGGTAATTTCTGCCTTGCACCGGGTATTACAGACTATACAAAGCGTGTTCAGTATCAAACCTATGACGTTGCAGATTTAATTAAGAGCGGCGAGAATGAAATCACGGTTGAACTTGCCGACGGCTGGTACAGAGGCTCGGTGGGTGCTTGGGGTATCAAGCAGGAATATGGCTATGAAACAAAATTCATTGCACAGCTTGAAATTACTTATTCAGACGGTACAAAAAATACCATTTTAACTGATAACACTTGGCAATGGAGCAACGACGGTCCTATCCGCTTTGCCGACAACAAGGACGGTGAAGTTGTTGATGCAAACAAAAAGCCGTCATATTCAATGAAAGCAAAGGAAACGAACCATAATGTTACACCTACTGCTTCAAACAATGTTGCAGTTGTTGAAAAGGAACGCTTCAAGCCCGAAATAATCAAAACGCTAAGCGGCAAAACCGTTCTTGATTTTAAGCAGAATTTTGCAGGATATATTGAATTTAACCTTAAAGCAAAGAAAAATCAACGGGTATTTCTTCGTTTCGGCGAACTACTTGACGATAACGGTGAATTCACCCAAAAAAATATCCAATGCAATTTCAATGGTATTGCCTCTCCGCTTCAGCAGGTTGATTACACCTGCACCGACGGAGAAAATCACTATAAAACCAAATTTGCGATTTTCGGCTATCAGTATGTTCTTGTGGAGACAGATGTGCCCTTTACTGCTGATGATTTCACGGGCATTGCAGTTTATTCCGAAATGGAACAGACGGGATTCTTTGAAAGCTCAAACGAGCTTCTCAACAAATTAGTTCACGCTACCGTTTGGTCAACAAAAAGCAACAGTGCTGATTTGCCCACCGACTGCCCAACCCGTGAACGCCACGGCTGGACAGGTGACGCTCAAATCTTTTTCCAAAGTGCCGCATATCTTTTTGACTATGCAACCTTTTCTAAAAAGTTTTTAAACGATATGTATGACTGGCAAAAGCAAAACGGAATGCTACCCCAAATTGCACCACCCGGCGGAATAGATTTCTTTATGAGTATGATGAACGGAAGTGTCGGTTGGTCGGACGCAGGAATTATCATTCCCTATTATTTCTGGAAGCAGTACGGCGACAGGGACATTCTTGAGGAATACTATGACCGTATGAAAAAATATGCCGAATTTATGATTAGCCGTGTAGGTAAAAATGCACTTCTTTCAAAGCCACACAAGGTTAAGGGTGAGAACAGAAAATATATTGTTAACAAGGGTCAGGCATACGGAGAATGGGCAGAGCCTGAGGATGTATATCCAAATCATTGGACAAATGTTGTTATGCCCGAAACAGAGGTTTCAACCGCTTATACAAGCTATGTTTTAGGCTTGATGAGTGAAATTGCAAACGAACTTGATAAAACCGATGATTCAAAGTATTTCGGCGATATAAGCAATAAATGCAAAAAGGCATATCAGGCACTTGTTGAAACCGAAGGTCATTCACTTGATACTGACCGTCAGGCGCAGCTTGTAAGACCTCTTGCGTTTGATTTGCTTGATGAAAAGCAGACTGAATTTGCAAAGAAAAGGCTTATCAAAGCACTTGATAACTACGGTTGGCGGCTCGGTACGGGATTCTTATCTACACCGCTGATTTTAGGTGTGCTTGATAAGTATGACCTTGACTCCGCTTATAAGCTCCTTGAAAATGAGGAAATGCCCGGTTGGCTCTTTATGCCCAAAAACGGCGCTACTACCATTTGGGAAAGTTGGGAGGGCACAAAAGCACAGGGCGGTATAGCTTCTCTTAACCATTATTCAAAGGGTGCAGTATGCCAATGGCTTTTTAACACCATGTGCGGAATAAATGTTGACGGCGAAAATCATTTTGTGATTTCACCAAAGCCCGGCGGGCATTTCACATTTGCCAAAGCAGAATATAAAAGCATTTTCGGCACAGTAAAATCAGGCTGGGAACAAAAGGATGACAAAACGGTTTATAATATCGAAATCCCTGCAAACACAACGGCTGATGTTGTTCTCACAAACGGAACAAAGCAAGCCGTCACTGCAGGAAAATATACATTCTTTACAGAAAAACTTTAAGGTAAGGTGGAAAAAATGGATTTCAATGAAAAAAATGAAAAGAAAAACCCTGAAACAAAATGGGAATTGTTTAAAGACACTTTTTTAAAGGCTGTTGCAGTGTGTTTATCGTTTGCGATTGTGTATTGCACTGTTATCATTTCTTATAAAGAAGCGCAAACAAAATCGGATAATAATGTGGGGAACTCGGCTACACAAAGTAACGATAAGGGCACCGCAGATATTGACTCATCCGATGATAAAAACATTCCCGCAGGCGAAAATCAAGAAAACTCAAATTCCGAAATTTCAGGACAAAAGCCGCAATCCGAAGATACTGTGAAAAAAACAGTTGAACTATATAACACCTCTGTTAACCGTATTAAAAAAGAGGCGACCTCAGTAACAAGAAACTATAAAAAACTGGAAAGTCTGCCTGAATATCTCAAACTTCCGTCTGCAATTCAGTCAATCGGAAGTGCCGCAATAGAGCAGTTTGTAAAAGGCACCGACGAACCTGAAACATGGACTTCGAAAGAAGATATCAATGCAGTTTTCCCCGTAGGCGGTACTGATTACTCATCTCATCTTACGGCGGATATGGTTGAAAAAGCAGTATGCAAGGATAACGGTGATACATATCAGATCGGAATAAAACTTTACGATGATAAAATAACAAGTCCTGAAAAAGGTCAGGGATATGCAGGTGTATTTAACACGGTTTCAGCTTCAACCTTTGAAAACATCAATATTCCCACGGTTACTTACCAATCGGTTAATGTCAACGGTATCAACGGATATATTTTTTGCACTATTGACAAGGCGTCAGGCAGGGTTACAAAGATAAATTTCCGAAACGCAGATATTCTGGCGCTGGATGTAAAGGTTGCATTCAGTAGTTTTCAGGCTCAATTTGCACTTTCTGTTGAAGAAGACTATACAATAAAGTATTAAATCGGAGGAATTCTTTTGATAAAGTATTATTTGGCTGTTGATATCGGCGCTTCCAGCGGTCGACATATCTTGGGCTGTGTGCAAAACGGTAAAATTATTACCGAGGAAATTTACCGTTTTAAAAATGGCGTCAAAAATGAAAACGGCACGCTTATGTGGGATATAGAATACCTGACGCGTGAAGTAATTGCAGGAATTGCAAAATGCAAAGAAATCGGTAAAATCCCCAAAACCGTTGCGATAGATACCTGGGGTGTGGATTATGTTTTACTTGACGAAAACGAAAAAGAACTTTTGCCCGCCGTGTCTTATCGCGACAGCAGGACAAACGATGTGATTTCAGAGGTGTCAAGCCTGATAACACCGAAAGAACTGTATCAAAAAACAGGAATTCAAAAACAGAATTTCAATACGATTTATCAGCTTTTCTGCGATAAGAAGGCAGGAAAACTCGAAAAGGCAAAACACTTTTTGATGATGCCCGACTATCTTTCCTACAAATTGACAGGCGTTATGAAAAACGAATACACCAACGCTACAACCACCAATCTTGTAAACGCCGAAACTAAAACTTGGGATTTTGAAATCATTGAAAAATTAGGCTTGCCAAAGGATATTTTTTGCGAACTTTCAGCGCCGAAAACGGTTATCGGCAACTTTACAGATGAAATCAAAAAGCAAGTCGGCTTCGATGCAAAGGTGATTTACTGCCCGTCCCACGATACCGCAAGTGCGGTTGCCGCCTGTCCCGGCGGCGAAAACTCTGTGTATATTTCCTCAGGGACATGGAGTTTAATGGGCGTGGAAAGCGATTGCCCAAATTGCAGTGAAGAAAGCCGTCTGCACAATTTCACCAACGAAGGCGGTTTTGGCGGCAAATATCGGTATTTAAAAAACATTATGGGGCTTTGGATGATGCAAAGCGTCAAAAAAGAACTGCTTGAAAACCGCCGCGAGGATTGGAGCTTTGACGATTTATGCAGTATGGCAAAGCTTGACTCCATTGAATCGGTAGTTGACTGTAACAATACACGGTTTTTGTCGCCCGATAATATGATGGCGGAAATCCAGAACTATTGTGCACTGGATAATCAACAGGTGCCGCAAACCGCACCGCAGTTTGCAAGTGTGATTTACCGTTCTCTTGCATTTTGCTATGCGAAAACCAAGGCGGAAATTGAAGAAATCACAGGCAAACAGTTTAAAAGCATCCATATTGTCGGCGGCGGGGCAAAAGACAACTACCTTAATGACTTGACGGCAAAAGCGTGCGGCTGTACCGTGTATGCAGGGCCAACCGAAGCCACGGCAATCGGCAATTTGCTGTCGCAAATGCTCGCAGACGGAGTGTTTGAAAATATTGCAGAGGCGCGAGAGTGCGTGTTTCAATCGTTTGGCTGTAAAAAATATGAGGCAAGGTGAAGTATATGAATCGATATATAGAAGCAAAACAAATTTATGCAAGCTTAGGCGTTGATACCGATAAAGCGATTGAAATGCTGAAAGAGATACCTATATCCGTCCATTGCTGGCAGGGCGACGATGTCACAGGCTTTGACAGCCGCGAAAGTCTTTCGGGCGGTATTCAGACTACGGGTAACTACCCGGGTAAGGCGCGCACACCCGAAGAACTGATGGCGGATATGGACAAGGCAATGTCTTTAATGCCCGGCAAAAAGAAATTGAACTTGCACGCAAGCTACGCAATTTTTGACGGTGAAGCAGTTGGCAGAGATAAACTTGAACCTAAACATTTTGAAAAATGGGTAGAATTTGCAAAGCAGAGAAATATGGGTATTGATTTTAACCCCACATTTTTCTCTCACCCCATGGTTGAAGATAATCTGACACTTTCTTCGCCCGATGAAGAAGTGAGAAAATATTGGGTAAACCACGGTAAAGCCTGTCTTAAAATTGCAGAATATTTCGCAAACGAAACAGGCGTTCCCTGCGTTATGAACATCTGGATTCCCGATGGATATAAAGATATTCCTGCCGACAGATTATCACCGAGGGCAAGATTTAAAAAATCTCTTGACGAAATCCTTTCCGTGCCTTACGATAAAAGTAAAGTTTATGTTACTCTTGAAAGCAAGGTTTTCGGTATAGGGCTTGAAAGTTACACCGTCGGCTCGGCAGAATTCTGTCTTTCCTATTCAGACAAAGCCGGAATAACACCGCTTATGGACAACGGCCATTATCACCCCACGGAAACGGTCAGCGACAAAATTTCATCACTTCTTTTGTTCAATGAAAAAATTGCACTTCATGTTACAAGACCTGTTCGTTGGGATAGTGACCATGTTGTTTTGTTTGATGACGAAACCAAAGAAATCTGCAAGGAGATTGTCCGCAACAACGGCCTTGACAGAGTGTTTATTGCAACCGATTACTTTGATGCAAGCATAAACCGTATTTCTGCTTGGGTAACGGGAGTCAGGAGCGTTCAAAAGGCTCTGCTTTTTGCTCTTTTACAGCCAAACGACAGGCTCAAGGAATTACAAAACAATAATGAATTAACAGAGCTAATGGTATTGCAGGAAGAGCTTAAAACTGCGCCCTTCGGCGATATTTGGGCAGAGTATCTTGCAAGCGAAAATGTCCCCGCCGATTATTTGGGCGAGGTTAAAGAATATGAAAAAGAGGTATTGTTAAAACGATGAAGGATATATTGACTGCACCATTTGTGGAAGAAATGAAAAAGACCACTGCCAATATGTACCGTCTCGGTTGGGACGAGCGAAACGGCGGTAACATCAGTTATATGCTAAATGCACAAGAAGTTGCCGAATATTTGGATTTGAACAAGGTTTTGCGCACCATTCCCACAGGATTTGACGCAAAAGACCTTATCGGCAAAATATTTATTGTAACAGGTACGGGCAAGTATTTCAAAAATGTTGAGGCTGACCCCGAAAATAATCTTGGCATTATCCGCATTGCAAATGACGGTACAACGGCAGAGCTTTTGTGGGGCTACAAGGACGGCGGCAAGTTTACAAGTGAACTGCCTGCCCACTTAATGAGCCATATGGCAAGATTAAAGGTTGACCCCGAAAACAGAGTTGTTATGCACTCTCACCCCACAAACACCCTCGCAATGAATTATGTGCACGAATTGGATGAAAAGAAATTTACCCATACACTTTGGGAAATGTGTACCGAATGTATTGTAGTTTTCCCCGACGGTGTGGGCGTTCTTCCGTGGATGCTTTGCGGAACAAACGAAATCGGCGAGGCAACAGCAAAGAAAATGGAAGAATTCCGCCTTGTTGTTTGGGGAATGCACGGCATTTACGGCGCAGGCAAAACCATGGATGAAACCTTTGGACTTATTGAGACCGTTGAAAAAGCGGCACAGATTTATATGCTCACCGCACACCTGCCGAGAGTTAATACAATAGAAGACGAGGATATGAAAACCCTTGCCGAAGCCTTCGGTGTTAAGTACAGAAAAGATTTCTTGAATTTAGAGTAAATGATTTTCTAATAATCACATTGAAAAGAAAATTCATTTTTCTTCTGGATATTAAAACTCCCTTGCGGTATATGTTTGTACTGCAAGGGAGTGATTTTATGTCAATATTATTGTTTATATCTAAACTTTATAATTGTTGTATTTATGTGCGATGAGAACGGCGGCTACACAAGACCTTTAACTGCCGATTGTGTAATCGGATTGAACTGCTTTTTGTGAGAAATAAGGTGTGAGAATCTCTTATGTGGACCAGTAAACCGCAAATAAACCGCAAACTGAATTTGAACAAAAAACAAATCCGCTGAAAGCCTTGATAAATAAGGATTTTTCAACGGATTTTTTTGGCGCAGAAGGAGAGACTCGAAAAAGGCTGTGCCTTTTTCATTTGCTACGCAAATAACCGATTATATGTCCGTGCTCCTCCGCCTGCGGCGAACCGTCGCACATGGACGAAAGAGTTCGAGTCTCTCAACTAAAACGAATAAAAGCCACACATCAAAAGATGTATGGCTTCTATTGGCGCAGAAGGAGAGACTCGAACTCTCGCACCGGTTTCCCGGCCTACGCCCTTAGCAGGGGCGCCTCGTCACCAACTTGAGTACTTCTGCAAGCGTAACGGATTAACCGATATTCAATTTGCACAGGCTGTGGGGTTGCCACAGCCTGCTTCTGGCGGAGAGAGTGGGATTCGAACCCACGGTACGTTGCCGTACGACGGTTTTCAAGACCGTTCCGTTATAACCACTTCGGTATCTCTCCGTATTGGGCTTGACTATCATATCATAAAAACAAAGTCTTGTCAAGGCGTTTATTGAAAAAATCACTCATAACAAGTCCCATATTTTACGCTGAGCTGTGTTTACAAAATCAATCAATAATGATAAAATTATTATAATCTGATTTATAAGGAGGAGTGGGGTATGCAATCAACATATATAATATTTTTCATTTTGATAATATTCATATTGTTGTGGGAAAGAAACAAGAAAACCGCCCTTCTTCACAAAATAAGAAAAACTAAAAAATTAAGGGGGAAGCAGGAAATGACAGAGCTTATCCAAAAATACATCGGCAAGGAGTGTATAATTTATACATGTACTTCTTCAACGCAGATTGAGGGCGTAATCCATTGCTGTAAGGACGGCTGGATAGAGATTGAAAAGAACGGACAGCGCGATATTGTGAATTGCGATTATATCACAAGAATAAGAGAATATCCGAGAAATAAAAACGGAAAGAAAAAATCCGTTGTGTTAGACTGATACCAAAGAGGAGAATTGCAATGGACAAAAACAAGCTTGCACTCACGCCGCCCATGGGGTGGAACAGTTGGGATTGCTACGGCGCCGCAGTAACCGAGGAACAGCTTTTGGGCAACGCCGAATATATGGCGAAAAACCTCAAACAGTACGGCTGGCAGTATGTTGTGTGCGATATTCAATGGTATGAGCCGAATGCGCGTGATAATGACTACAATAATTTCACTGAGCTTTGTATGGACGAGTATTCACGCCTTATCCCTGCCGTAAACCGCTTTCCGTCTGCCGCGAACGGAGTGGGTTTTAAGGCGATTGCAGATAAAATCCACGCGATGGGGCTTAAATTCGGAATACATATTATGCGCGGTATTCCACGTCAGGCAGTACATAACAACACAAAGATTTTAGGCTCGGACAAAACCGCCCGTCAGATTGCCCATCATTTTTCCGTTTGCTCCTGGAATACGGATATGTACGGCGTTGATAGCCGCTGTGACGGCGCACAGGCTTATTACGATTCCATTTTTGATATGTACGCAAAATGGGGTATAGATTTTGTTAAGGTTGATGACATCTGCATAACGGAATTCAGAAAATGGGATTGCCCCTATTCCGCAAAGGAAGAAATCGAAATGATACGAAAGGCAATCGACAAAACGGGCAGAGATATAGTTTTGAGCCTTTCACCGGGACCTGCACAGCTTGAAAATGCAGAGCATCTTTGTGAAAACGCAAATATGTGGCGGCTGACAGGCGATTTTTGGGACCAATGGGACAAGCTTTATGAAATGTTCGAGCGCTGTGAAAAATGGGCGCCTTATGTAAAAGAGGGGTGTTGGCCCGATTGCGATATGCTGCCCTTGGGCAACCTTTCAAGAAACGGCACCTGTCACGGACCGCAGGACAGATATACTCAGTTTACAAAGGACGAGCAGATAACGCTTATGACGCTTTGGTCGGTTTTCCGTTCGCCCCTTATGTTCGGCGGCGAAATGCGTAATAACGATGATTGGACGCTTTCTCTGATGACAAATCCCGAAATAATCGGTGTAAATCAGTATTCCCGCGGCGGAAAACAAATTTACCGTGACGAAAATACCGTTATTTGGAGCGCTGTTTCTCAAAACGGAAATCCCATTATTGCAATTTTCAATATATCCGATAAACAAATGACTGTGTCGGCAGATTTGGAAAAATACGGCATTTTAGGTGAATTTTCCTTGCGCGACCTGTGGGAAAGACAGGATATAGGCACAGTAAACAGCGAATTGATTTGTGATGTAAACTCACACGGAGCAAGAATTTTTGAATTGAGGCAGGTGTAAATCGGTGCTTAACATTATTACGGGCAGAACAGGCAGCGGAAAAACCCGTTATATCCGTTCTCTTGCGGCGCAGTCGGCGCAGGAGGAAAATGGCAAAACGGTTATAATTGTGCCCGAACAGTTTTCCTTTGAAACCGAAAAGGGAATGTTGTCCCTGCTGGGTAATGAAAAAATAAATAATGTTGAGATTTTAAGCTTTTCACGCCTTGCGGAAAGGCTTTTGACCGATTACGGCAGGCTTAATAAAAAAATAGCCGACGACGGCACCCGCGCGGTGCTCATGAGCCTTGCCATTGAAACTCTTGAAGATAAAATCACCGTTTTCAACCGTTACAGAAAATCTCCCGCACTCATAAGCGAACTGTTGAATTTTTACAGAGAACTGAAAAAGTGCTGTATTCCCGTAAGTCAGCTTAGTGAGCTTTCAAAAAAAGTGAAAAAAGCAACCTTTTCTCAAAAGCTTGCGGAACTTTCCCTTATTTTCGATTGCTATGAAGCCCTGTTAAATCAAAAATTCAGCGACGACTGTATGCTTTTTGATATGCTTTACGATTTGTTAGGCGAGGTGTGTCCTTTTGTGGGCAAAAAGGTGTTCGTGGACGCATTTTCGGGCTTTTCGGCGCAGGAATATAAAATACTTGAAAGAATAATTTCAACCGCCGATGAAACATATGTTACCTTTTGTTGTGACACGCAGAAAAACAACGGCCGTTATGAGCTTTTTTATAACGCTCAAACGGAAATTAAAAAGCTTAAAGCCGTTGCAAAGCGCGCAGGCGTTAAAATTGCACCAGAAAAAATCCTGTATTCCAAAAGAGAGTTTAAGGCGGAACCGCTTAATATTCTCGAAGAAAATCTGTTTTCGTCAAGCGGATTTGTTTACGGAAAAACGGCAAATTGCATTTCGCTGATGCCCTGCCGTACCGTAGCCGAGGAGTGTGATTCCGTAGCGGCGGAGATTAAACGCCTTGCCCGTGAGGAGGGGTACAGATACCGTGATATCGCCGTAATTGAACGGGGCGGAGCATATAAAAACGAGTTGCTTTCCTCTTTCAGAAAATACGGAATTGATTACTTTGAGGATAACCGTCAGCCCGTGCTCAATCAGCCGCTTATGGCATTTATGATGTCACTTTTTGATTTGCTTATTGACGGATTCGGGACGGAAACCGTGCTCCGCTTCTTGAAAACGGGGCTTTACGGATTTTCAGCCCTTGAAATCGCGGCAGTTGAGGACTATTCCTTTACATGGCGAATAAACGGATCGGATTGGACAAATGTATGGACTCAAAACCCCGATGGCTTCGGCGTGGATTTCACCGATGAAAACAAAAAAGAGCTTGAAAAACTTAATGCTCTGCGTGAAAAAATTGTAGGGCCCGTATTGTCTTTAAAAAACAGAATAACCGATACAGACGGGGAAACCGTATCCGCCGAGCTTTTCGCCTTTTTGCGCAGGGCGGGAATTGACGAAAATCTTAAATACTTTACCAATGTGCTTGCAGAGGGCGGAGAAACAGACCTTTCCCTTGAACAAGGCAGAATATGGCGCATTTTAGCCGATATTCTCGACAGTCTTTATTCAGCCCTGGGAAAAACTTCCGTGTCCGTGGGGCGCTATCGCGAACTTTTTGAAATACTTGCCGCGTCAAAGGACTTGGGGCAAATCCCCGGAGGAATAGACGAGGTAATTATGGGCAGTGCCGACCGAATGAGGGCGGCGGCGCCGAAGGCTGTGTTTATTGTGGGCGCAAATACGGGAGTTTTTCCTGCCGAGTGCGGCGGCGGAGTTTTGTTAAGCGACAGCGAGCGCTGTGAGCTTATGCAAAACGGAGCCGATATTGTGAGCAATCTTGAATATAACAGCGTAAGCGAAAGGTTTATTGCATATCACGCCATGACTCTTGCAACCGAAAAGCTGTATGTTTCATACAGCTCAATAGGCAGTGATTCCTCCGCACTTACTCCCTCGGAGCTTGTAACGGAGATTAAAAGCATATTCCCCGAGTGTGCCGTGCTTAAAACCGATTCTTTAATACGGATTGAAAGCCGCCGTTCTGCGTTTACCGCATATGCGGGGGAGAAAAGCAGCAATTCCGTTCTTGAAGCAACGCTTTATAAATATTTTGAAGAAAGCGGTTCCGAAACAGAGCTTGCAATGATTGAAAAAATCGGCAAAAAGCACTTTGCATTGGAAAACAGCAGTACCGCAACCGAGCTTTTCGGTAAAAATATGTATATTTCCGCTTCAAAAACCGAGAAGTATTATAAATGCCCCTTTGAGTATTTCTGCGAGTTCGGTATAAAGGCCAAGCCGCGTCGGGAGGCTGTGATGGACCCTGCCCAAACGGGTACTCTTGTTCACTATGCTCTCGAACGCTTTATGCGTGAAAATCCCAAGGGTGTATTTGAAAAGTATTCAAAATCAGTTGTGGAGGAAAAGACCGCCGCTATTATTGATGAGTATGTTTGCGAAAAGCTTGGCGGATACAGCGATAAAAACAGTTCCTTCCTGCGCTCAATTAACTTAATAAAAGAGAATACCGCGGGAATTGCTATGCAGCTTGTTGAGGAATTTTCTCATTGCCGTTTTGTGCCCGTGGATTTTGAGCTTTCAATAAATAACGACGGTGAAATTGCGCCGTATTTCATTGAGTTGCCTGACGGCGGAACGGTAAAAATCATAGGCAGTGTTGACCGTGTAGATAAATATGAAACCGATGAAAATACTTTTATCAGAGTAATCGATTATAAAACAGGCGGGAAAAAATTTGAATTGGGCGAAGTGCTTTCAGGGCTCAATATGCAAATGCTCATATACTTGTTTGCAATCTGGCAAAACGGCGGAGAACGCTACGGTAATGTTGCGCCTGCGGGAATACTGTATTTTCAGGCTAAAAACAGCCGTGCCACACGCTCAAATCTGACAAGATATGACGATGCGCAAAAGGTTAAAGCCGAATTGCAAAAAAGCCTGAAAATGAGCGGTATGGTGCTGAATAATGTTGATGTTATAGATGCTATGGAGCAGGGGGGCGCAGGCGTTTATATACCCGCAAAGATTGCAAAGGACGGAAATGCTTCGGGCAATGTAATTTCATTGGGCTCCTTTGAAAACCTTAAAAACCGTGTGAATAAACTGATTTGCGATATGGCAGAATGCTTGCACATGGGTGAAATTGATGCCATTCCCACCGAGGACGCCTGTAAGTATTGCAAATACAGCGATATTTGCAAGCGTGAGGACGATGACACCGTGCGTGAAATCAAAAAAATAGGCTTTGCGGACGCAATAAATATGTTGGGAGATGATATAAATGAGCACTGATTGGACTCCGTCACAGAAAAATGCCATTGAAGCGCGTGGCGGCACTGTTCTTGTTTCCGCGGCGGCAGGCTCGGGAAAAACCGCAGTGCTCGTTCAGCGCGTAATTGAGCGCCTTACCGATAAAGAGTCTCCCGTAAATGTGGAAAACCTGCTTGTTGTAACCTTTGCAAAAGCGGCGGCGGCGGAAATGCGTGAGCGAATTTCCAAAGCACTTTCAAAAAAAATCGAAGAAAACCCCACCGATTCCTTTCTCAAAAGGCAGAAAATGTTTCTTCCCAACGCAGGAATATGCACAATGGACAGCTTTTGTCAGAAACTTGTAAAGGAAAACTTTCAAAAGCTTGATATTTTGCCCGATTTCTCCCTGATGAGCGAGCCCGAGCATAAAATACTTAAACGCGATATTGCTGAACAGGTTTTGGAAGAAATGTACGCGGAAAACAGCAGCGATACCGCAATGATGCTTGATTTGTTTTCAAACGGGAGAAATGACGAAAACCTTATAAATTCAATCCTTTCCATATACGATTTCTCTATGGCGGCACCCGACCCTGAAAAGTGGATAGAAAAGCATTTTTCCTATTATTTTGAAAACTGCTCCGCCGAACAAAGCATATGGGGAAAGTATGCCCTTAAAAGACTTTCGGAAACGGCGAAATATATAACCGTAAAAATTGATAAAATAATTCTCGATGCAGGGGACGGAAAGTTAGGCGGCGTTGCCCGCGAAAACCTTGAAAGCGTTGAAAACCAACTCCTTTCGGTGATTTCCTTAATTGAAAATCAAGGCGATTGGGACGATATTAAAAATACCCTGGACAGTATCGGCTTTTCCTCTTTCGGCAGATTTAAGGAAGAGGAAAAAGACGAACTTTTCTTTGAAATTAAGGAACGCTATATGTCTGTCAAGGACGATGTGGGAAAAGCGCAGAAAATACTTTGCTGTTATTCCGATGAATTTACGGAGGATATGGAGTATCTGCGCCCTGTAATGTCTTCTTTCAAGCGTTGCGTACTGCGTTTTTCTGAACTTCTGTTATCGGTCAAAAAAGAGAAAAACACATATTATTTTTCCGATATTCTTCATATGACGCTGAAATTACTCGTTGTCTGCAATGACGACGGTACAATGCAAAAAACCGATTTGGCAAAAGAGCTTTCCGATACATACGATGAAATCCTCATTGACGAATTTCAGGATACAAACGAAGCGCAAAATGCTCTTTTTGACGCCATATCGAAAAACTCCGAAAATAAATTTATGGTGGGCGATGTAAAGCAAAGCATTTACCGATTCCGTCAGGCAATGCCTGAAATATTCATTTCATTGAAAGACGCTTTTTCGGAGTATAATGCAGTCCGATATCCTGCTAACATTTCTCTGGACCGTAATTTCAGAAGCCGAAAAGGTGTTGTTGATGCAGTTAATTTCTTTTTCAATATTCTCATGACGCGCAAAATGGGCGATATTGATTATAAAAACGGCGAACAGCTTGTTTTTGCGGCAGATTATTCGGAGAGCGATAATTGCGATACGCAGGTACATATAGTAACCTCGTCCTCGCCCAAAGCCTCAAATCTTGAAAATGAGTCAAGATATATAGCAGGGCTTATTAACGATATTGTGAACAGCGGACTTAAAGTGGGCAGAAAAGGGGAGGAACGCCCCGTGCGCTACGGCGATATATGTATTCTTATGCGCACATTGAAAAACAAGGCACCCGTGGTGGCACGCACGCTGACCGCGGCGGGAATTCCCGTGCATTTCAAGAAAAACGGCGGCTTTTTTGACAACGCGGAAATCGTTACAATGATTTCACTTTTAAGGGTAATTGACAATCCTGTTCAGGATGTTCCCCTTGTTTCCGTAATGCTGTCACCTATGTTCCCTTTTACCGAGGACGATATAGCGTCTATGAGATGCCGCAGCAGAAAATCCTCTGTTTACGGTATGCTCACGGAAAACTATGAAACTGACGGAAAGGTGAAATATTTTCTTGATACAATAAATCTTTTGCGTACTCTCTCTGTTACATTAAGCGTTGGTGAGCTTATCCGCCGAGTTTTCGAGATAACCTCTTACGACAGCGTTGTGGGCGCTATGAATAACGGTGAAAAAAGAGCCCTCAACCTGCGTATGCTTATATCTTATGCAGAAGCCTATGAGAGCAACGGAAAGAACGGACTGTCGGGCTTTATCCGTTATGTGGATAAACTGCGCCGCAACAATTTCGATTTGGAAGACGCCAATACCGTTTCCGAAAACGACAATGTTGTCAGAATTATGAGTATTCACAAAAGCAAGGGGCTTGAATTCCCCGTGGTTATCCTTGCGAACTGTTCGGAAGAATTTGCAAAAGATAACAGAAGTAAAGCCCTTACCGATAAAACAATGGGTATCGGCGCTTTAAGATATGATAAGTCTTTGAACAAAGAGTTTGAAACACAAACCTATACTTCGGTAAAGCTTAAAAACGAATATGAGGATTTGTGCGAGGCTATGCGTGTGCTATATGTCGCCATGACAAGAGCAAAGGAAAAGCTTTATATCGTGGGCAGTATGTATTCTCCCCGGGAAACTGTGAGAAAGCTTTATTGCGGCCGCTATACAGGCTTTGACGAAAATTCAGTGGCGTTGTCTCATTGTCAGAGCTTTATGCAGTGGATAATGCTTGCAATGCTTTATCACCCCGAGGCAGGGGACTTTATAAGGGAATGCGGAATTTTAAACAGAAGCTTTGTTTTTGCCGACAGCCGTATTTCCCTTATAATCGCCGACCCGCCTGAGGAGCAGGAAATTGAGGAGTCGGAACAGGAAAAAGCTTTGCCCGATGATGCCCTTTTAACTGAAATCCGAAAAAAAGCGTCATATGTTTATCCCTATGCCCGGCTTGCAGGTACAGCCCTAAAATATACTGCCTCCAATATGGATAAAAATGTAAGCTTGCAGTACCTTGCGGCGGAAAATCCTGCATTTATGGGTGCAGAGGAATTAACTCCCGCACAGAGAGGTACATTAACACATAGGTTTATGGAAAAATGCGATTTCATTTCGGCGGGTAACAGCGTAAACCAAGAGCTTGAACGGTTAATAAATGAAGGAGTATTTACCGAAAAAGAATCAAAGGCAATCAATACCGACAAAATAAAAGCATTTTTCAAAAGCGATATGTTTAAGCGTATTTCTTCTGCCGAGAGTTTCCATCGTGAAAGCGAGTTTACAATGAGTATTCCCGTTTCGGATATTAACCCGACGGCTGATTGTGACCTTTCAAATGAAAATGCGGTTGTTCAGGGCGTTATTGACGGGCTTATAATTAACGGCACAAGCGGCGAGGTAATAGATTATAAAACCGATAGAGTGAAGACGGAAGAAGAACTTATAGAAAAGTATATACAGCAAATGCGCATATACAAAACCGCCGCCGAGGAGTGCTTCGGGCTTGAAAATGTAAAGGTAACCCTGTATTCTTTCAGCCTTTCAAAGGAAATTCAAATAAACTTGTAAAAAAATACTTGATTTTTGTATTTTCTTGTGCTAAACTTATTAGGCTATGTAAATCAGTATCCCGAAAGAGGTGACAATTCATGAAACAGGGAATCCATCCTGAGTATAAAACAACAACAGTAAAGTGCGCTTGCGGTGCAACATTTGAAACCCGTTCAACTAAAGATGATTTGAAAGTTGATATCTGCTCAAATTGCCACCCGTTCTTCACCGGTAAACAAAAGCTTGTTGATACCGGCGGACGCGTTGACAGATTTAACAAGCGTTACAATCTTGAATCCAAATAACATACAGGTGGTACTATGTACCACCTTTTGTTTTATGTAATAAAAAAGAGGTGAACTCCGTGCCCGAGGAATACAGAACTGTCAAGCAGTTTAACAGCGATGAGTATATCGTAAAGCGTTCCCGATTTATCGGCTACGCCAAACCCGTTGTGTCCGTTGATGAGGCAAACGCCTTTATAGCGGAGATTAAGTCAAAGCATTGGGACGCAACTCATAATGTATATGCCTATATTCTCCGTGAGGGCGGAGTTAAAAGGTATTCCGACGACGGCGAGCCTCAGGGAACGGCAGGAGTACCTGTGCTTGATGTGCTGGAAAAGGAGCGCCTTGTGGATACTGCCGTAGTCGTTACACGCTATTTCGGCGGTATTCTGCTTGGGGGCGGCGGGCTGGTTCGTGCATACTCACACAGTGCAAAAATAGCCGTTGACAGCGCAAAAATAATAACAATGGCGCTTTGCCTTGATTTGAAAATCGAGTGTGATTATAACTTTTACGGCAAGCTGGGCGCTTTTTTATCGTCTGAAAATACGGTTATTCTCGATACTGTGTTTACTGACAGCGTGACTGTAATTTTTCGGATTAAAAAGGATTTTTACGAGCGTTTTTCGGCAAAACTTACGGATTTAAGCAACGGAAAGACCGAAGCCGAGGTAATTTCCGAGAATTTCTGCGAATTTTAAATTTTTTTTGAAAAAATAAAGGGATTTTTTGATTTCGGTTGTATATATCTATTGGAACAGTAAAGGGAGGGCATAAATTATGACGGTTCGTGAAAGACTTGAAAACAATGAAAAGTTAATACTGTCGGAAAATGCGTGCCTTTCCGTGAATAGTAAGGGCAGAGAGCGTCAGGAGGAAAAATGTCCACTGCGTACAGATTTTCAGCGCGACCGTGACAGGATAATTCATTCAAACTCTTTCCGCCGCTTAAAGCACAAAACACAGGTTTTCCTCTCTCCCGAGGGGGACCATTACAGAACACGCCTTACCCACACTCTTGAAGTGTCGCAAATCGCCCGTACAATCGCCAACGGTCTTTCTTTAAACGGAGATTTGACCGAGGCTATATCTTTGGGGCACGATTTGGGGCATACGCCTTTCGGCCATGCAGGGGAGCGGGCGCTGAACAGCGTTTTTCCCGGCGGATTCCGCCATTATGAGCAGAGCCTTCGCGTGGTAGAAAAGCTTGAAAAGGGTGGCAACGGCTTAAACCTTACATATGAGGTGCGGGACGGTATTGTGTGCCACACAAGGGGTAAAGAGGCAGATACTCTTGAAGGCAGGATTGTAAAGCTTGCCGATAAAATCGCATACATAAATCACGATATTGACGATGCTGTGCGTGCAGGCGTAATGTGCGAGGAGGATATTCCTCTTGAAATCCGCAAAGCGCTTGGCTTTACCAAATCCGCAAGAATAAACACAATGGTTGTGGATACGGTAACTCACAGCACGGACGATATTGTTTTTTCTCCCAAGGTTCAACAGCCTTTTGACGAGCTTCACAAGTTTATGTTTGAAAAGGTATATACAAATCCAAGATGTAAGGGTGAAGAAACGAAGGCGATTGATGTAATTTGCAGGCTGTATTATTATTTCACGGAAAAACCGGAAAAAATACCGCAGGCATATCATTACATAATCGAAAACGAGGGTAAAGAGCGCGCCGCCTGCGATTATATTGCAGGAATGAGCGACCGATATCTTTTGAGCATTTACAAAAAAATATTTATCCCCGATTCATGGGTTGATATTGGACTTGAGGAGGGATAGTATTGGCACTTTCAGACGAATTTTTAGCTGAACTGCGAAGCCGTTGCGACATTGAAGATACTATTTCCTCATATGTTAATTTAAAAAGAGCGGGAAGAATAAGCAAAGGGCTTTGTCCCTTTCATAATGAAAAAACACCCTCCTTTACCGTTTATCCCGATACGCAGTCTTACTATTGCTTCGGCTGCGGAAACGGCGGCGATGTGATAACCTTTGTAAAGAATATAGAAAACCTTGATTATATTGATGCAGTCCGTTTCCTTGCAGACCGTGCAGGTATGGATATGCCCAATGAAAATACATACGATTCAACCGTTAACAAAAGGCGGCTCCGTATGTTGGAGGCTAACCGCGAGGCGGCAAGGTTTTTCCATAACTGCTTAAAAACAAAAGACGGCGAGGCAGGATACCGTTATTTTAAAAAACGCGGCTTAACCGATGAAACAATACGCAAATTCGGCTTGGGCTTTGCTCCCGATTCCTTTAACGCACTTTCAAATCATTTAATGAACTTGGGCTATACAAAGGACGAGCTTGTATTCGCTAATCTTGCGCGCCGTTCACAGCGTAATCCAAACAGTATTTATGATAATTTCCGTAACCGTATAATGTTCCCCATAATTGATATAAGGGGCAATGTCATAGCTTTCGGCGGCAGGGTGATGGATGACTCCAAGCCCAAATACCTGAATACCTCCGATACTATGGTGTATAAAAAGAGCGAGGGCGTTTTTGCTTTAAATCTTGCTAAAAAAAGCGGTAAGGATTCCCTTATTCTCTGCGAGGGATATATGGACGTTATCGCTCTCCATCAGGCAGGCTTTACAAATGCCGTGGCGGGATTGGGAACAGCGCTTACAAGCGAACAGGCAAGGCTTCTTTCAAGGTATGCCTCAGAAATTCTCATTTCCTACGATGCGGACGAAGCAGGTCAGAAAGCGGCGGCAAGAGCGCTGACAATTTTCAAAAATACGCCTGCCAAAATCAAAATACTCCATTTGAGCGGCGGGAAGGACCCTGATGAAATTTTAAAAAATTACGGTCCCGAAAAAATGCGCGGTATAATCGAGGGCGCCGCCAACGAGATTGAGTTCAGTCTCCTGCGTGAAAGAGCAAAATACGATATAACTACCGACGACGGTAAACGGCAGTATTTAAGAAGTGCCGTTGGAGTGCTTTCGGATGTGGGAGCGATTGAGCTCGATATTTACGCGTCAAGGCTTGCTGATGAGCTTTCCGTTTCAAAGGAAGTAATTATAAACGAGGCAAAGAAAAGCGCAAAGAAAAATTCAGCCTTGCGCCGTAAAAAAGAGTTTACCGAAATTCAGCGGCAGCCCGATTTGCTGGACAAGCTGAATAGTGAAAGGAAAAGCTTTTATAAAGCGGCAAAAGCAGAGGAAATGCTCATAGCCCTTGTTATGGCAAATCCCGAATTTTTAAAATTCGTTACGGAAAAAATATCATATACGGATTTTGTAACGGATTTTAACGGCAGAATATTCAAAGCGGTTACAGATAGAATTTCAGCCGGCAAATCCGCCGAAATATCGTTTTTACGCGGCGAGCTTAACGATGATGAACTGAGCGCTGTGGCAAAGATACAAACCGTGTCGCATACGCTGAAAAACACAGAGGAAGAGTGCGCCGACTGTATAAAGGTAATAATAAATGAAAAAAATAAAAAAGACCTTAGAAATGTCAGTGTGGAAGACATCAGCGATGAGGACTTTTTGAAGTTTTTCAAGAATTAACATATTGAAAGGTGTAGGAGAAAAGTATGGAAACAGTTGATAAAAAAACCGCCATAAAAGCGCTTGTGGAAAAGGGCAAGGCGGTAGGAAAGCTTACAACGCAGGAAATTGATAACGCAATTGTTGAGCTTGATATTGAGATGGACGAGCTTGACAAGCTTTATGAACTTATCGAAGCCAACAACATTGAGCTTATCGACGATTTGGGGGATATGGCAAGAGACGCCATAACCGACGAAACCGATATGGCGAAAAGTGATGACGGCGGTATTGTTGACGGCAAGGGCATCGCAATGGACGACCCCGTCAGAGTATATCTTAAAGAGATAGGCAGAGTGCCCCTTTTAACCTCAGAAGAGGAAATTGAACTTTCAATAAGAATTGCCGACGGCGACGCAAAAGCAAAACAGCGTCTGGCTGAGGCAAACCTCCGTCTTGTTGTAAGTATTGCAAAACGCTATGTGGGCAGAGGTATGCAGTTCCTTGATTTAATTCAGGAGGGCAACCTGGGCCTTATTAAGGCGGTTGAAAAGTTTGACTACACAAAGGGCTTTAAGTTTTCAACATACGCTACATGGTGGATAAGACAGGCTATTACAAGAGCTATTGCAGATCAGGCAAGAACAATCCGTATTCCCGTTCATATGGTTGAAACCATCAATAAAGTTAAAAAGACAAGCAGTCAGCTCCTTCACAAAAACGGTCATGACCCGTCGGCAGAGGAGATTGCCGAGGAGCTTGGTATGAGCCCTGATAAGGTGCGTGAAATTCTCCGTCTTGCACAGGAGCCTGTTTCTCTTGAAACTCCCATCGGTGAGGAGGAAGATAGCCACTTAGGCGACTTTATTCCCGATGACGATGCCCTTTCACCTGCGGATGCCGCTTCAATTTCACTTTTGAAGGAACAGCTTGCAGAAGTATTAAAAACCCTTACTCCAAGAGAAGAAAAGGTACTGTCTCTTCGTTTCGGTCTTGAGGACGGTCATTCAAGAACTCTTGAAGAGGTCGGTCAGGAGTTTAATGTTACCCGTGAGCGTATCCGGCAGATTGAGGCAAAGGCTCTCAGAAAGCTCCGTCACCCCAGCCGTAGTAAAAAACTCCGCGATTTTCTTGATTGATAGCTAAAAATTAAAACATAAAAAGACTGCTTTACCGTGTGAAGTAAAGCAGTCTTTTTTGTGATTTCGTTACAATGTTATTTCACTTTCAAAGCTCTCATTGCATTTAAAATTGCAATAACGCTTACACCTACATCAGCGAATACCGCCATCCACATATTTGAAATTCCCACAGCGCCTAAAATCAAAAACAGTATTTTTATACCTATTGCAAATGTTATGTTTTCTCTGACGATTTTCAGCGTCCTTTTGGAAATTCTGACAGCAGTTCCGATTTTCCCAATGTCATCGTCCATAATAACAATGTCAGCGGCTTCTATGGAAGCGTCGGAGCCTATTCCGCCCATGGCAATTCCTATGTCAGCACGGGAAAGTACGGGAGCGTCGTTTATGCCGTCGCCAGAAAATAACAGTTGTCCTTTTTCACTCTTTTTGCTTAACAGTTCCTCGACGATGGTTACTTTGTCGGCAGGCAGAAGTTCTGCGTGGTATTCGTCAATTCCGATTTCCTCTGCAACTTCTTTTCCTACAGCTGTTTTGTCTCCTGTAAGCATAACAGTTTTGCACCCCATGGATTTTAATTCGGAAATTGCGGATTGAGAATTTATCTTAATTTTATCGGAAATTACAATATGACCTGCATATTCACCGTCAATGGCGATGTGAAGTATTGTTCCAACCTTACTGCAATCTCGGTGCTCAATTCCGTATTTGTTCATAAGCTTGCTGTTGCCTGAAAGTACCGTGTGACCGTCAATGTCTGCGCATATGCCGTGTCCCGCGATTTCTCCAGTACCGTTTATCCGTAAGGTGTCAATATCCTTTCCGTAATACTTTTTAACTGATTTTGCAATGGGATGGTCGGAAAATCCCTCTGCAAGTGCGCAGTATTCAACCAGTTGTTCTTCGGAAAACTTCTGCGGATGCACAGCCGTAACCTCAAATGAGCCTTCGGTCAGCGTGCCTGTTTTGTCAAAAACGGCAATTTCACATTTTGCAAGATTTTCAAGATAACAGGAACCTTTAATAAGAATACCCTTTCTTGATGCCCCGCCGATTCCGCCGAAAAAGGTGAGGGGAATGGAAATAACAAGAGCGCACGGACAGGAAATAACAAGAAAGGTCAGTGCACGCATAAACCACATCTTAAGGTTTCCCATAAAGATGGGCGGAACAAACGCCAATAAAACCGCACTTATAACCACAATCGGCGTGTAGTATCTTGCAAATTTCGTTATAAAGCTTTCACTGACAGCTTTGTTGGATGTAGAGTCCTCAATAAGCTCAAGAATTTTGCTCACCGTCGAATCACCGAATTCGCTTGTTACCCGAACCTTTATAAGCCCGTTAAGATTAACGCATCCGCTTATAACAGCGTCACCCGTCTCAGCATCTCTCGGAAGTGACTCTCCTGTCAGGGCAACTGTGTTTATGCTTGTGTTTCCCTCAATAATAACTCCGTCCAAAGGTATTTTTTCACCGGGTTTAATTATGATTATATCGTCGATTTTTACCTCGTCAGGGTCAACCTGTATAATCGTACCGTCCTTTTCAATATTTGCGTAATCGGGACGAATATCCATAAGGTCAGATATTGATTTTCGGCTTTTAGCCACAGCCCAGTTCTGAAAAAATTCTCCCACTTGATAAAACAGCATTACAAATACGGCTTCTTCAAATTGCTGTGTTCCGAGAGCGCCTATTGTTGCCAATGACATCAGAAAATTCTCGTCAAAAACCTGACCGTGAACAATGTTTCTGACAGCGTCCCATAAAACATCATAACCTATAATAAAATAGGGTATAAGAAACATGGGCAACGCAATGTACCAAGGGGGCTCAAAAATACGCTCAACTGTTGCAAATCCAATCAGCAAAACGGCGCTCGCGATAATTCTTGATAAAATTATTTTCTGTTTTTTGCTCATAAAATCACCTTAAAGCACAATCTGACAGTCGGGCTCAATTTTTTTGCAAATCTTAACCGCTTCTTTTATTATGTCATCAATTCTGTTTTCGTCGGCAATAAGAGTAAGGCGCTGTGTCATAAAGCTTACCTTTGCATCTTCAACACCGTCAATCTTTTTGATTGCATTTTCCATTTTAGCGGCGCAGTTAGCGCAGTCAAGGTCAATAAGCTTGTAAGTCTTTTTCATAATAAATCTCCTTAATAAATTTGAATTTGTTATTCGCAAATATGTTCAATTCCCTGGTCAAGAATTGTTCTAACATGATTATCGGCAAGGGAGTAGAATATTGATTTACCCTCACGCCTGAACTTTATCAACTGTGAGTTTTTCAAAACTCTGAGCTGGTGTGAAATTGCCGACGGCGTCATATTGAGCACCTGCGCAATGTCACAAACACACATTTCCGATTCAAACAGTACATAAAGTATCTTTATTCTTGTGCTGTCACCGAAAACCTTGTAAAGCTCTGCAAGGTCATACAGTATTTCCTCGTCGGGCATATTTTCGTTTACCTTGTCAACCAAATCACCGTGAACATGCATGTATTCGCAGTTTGGCATATCGTTTTTCTCAGTCATATAATAACCTCACTTTTAAAATCGTTCAAATAAACATTTGAATAACTGTTCAAATATATTATATGCACTTTTATTTCATTTGTCAACAAAATATCAGGAAAAATTTAAAATTTTTTTGAACTGTCGCGCAGAAGACTGGTGAGATGTATATCCAAAAAAGTATAATAAAAAACCGCCCCTACAAGCGTAACCTATTGTCTTGGTATCGTAGGGGCGATTCACGAATCGCCCGCAAAAGGACCGCAAAACCCGTAGGGGACGATGCCCACATCGTCCCGCAAATTTACATACAAAATTACAGCGAACAGGTAGGGCGGGGGCGCGGGTGTCCGGCGGACACCTCTGCGAATGAAAAGAGCAGAAGCGCTGCCTGAGCCGGCAGGCGAGTAATGCTTGCCCCCGCCGTTTTCTGTACCCGATTGTCACTTTGCACATAAAAATAACACCGAAAGCCTCTTTTTTATTGATAAAAAACACGGATTTTGAAACACCCGGATTAGTTTATAAAAACCTTGAAAAAAATTAAAAAAAGATGTTGACATTTGTCGTCCGTTTTGATAATATATACGAGCGCCAAGAACAGAGCACAAATGAGTGCGGCGGTAAACGGCGCAACGGACCTTGAAAATTAAACAACGACAAAAAAGTAAGGAACCCTGTAAATCT
>JBJEPW010000038.1:0-26382 GCA_051881435.1 Candidatus Fimenecus sp.
CGTTCTTTTTCCCCCGGTAGAACCGGGGGTTTTCATCTGTTGCATGACAAAAAAATCGGCAGGTAAAATCTTACCTGCCGATTAACTTATAACTAATATTATGCGTAATTCTGATATCCGGCCTTTACCCAAATAATTCTGAAAGTATTGCCGTTTCTTATGTAGAAATCGCTTCCCGTACTGTTTGTGCCTGTGTATTGTTTAAATGCGTTAAGGTTGCCGTTTTTATCGGTAACGGCTTTAAGACCTTTTTCAATACCGTTTGCCATGGCGGTATCCTTTGCATTAAGCGTCATTTCCATTACGCAAACCTTGGGGTCGCAATAACCGAACTGGAAGCCCGTAAGCCACCAATGCTCTTGGAGCTTGCGCTCAAACGCGGGTGCTTTTCTGTTGAAATCGCCTACGGATTTATAGAATTTAAACTGCATTTCCAAAAGGTTTTCATCGGAAGCGCACTCATAGAAATCAGAGGAGGTATCGTTGGGGTCCTTTGTGTAAACGCCCATCTCGCCGCCTGCAAGAACGCCGTACTGTCCTTTCCAGCACTGAATTCTCCAAAGCAAGCCCTGATAAACAAAATCAACCTTTATTGTGGTGTATCTCATATTGGCATAAACTGCCGCCTCGTCATATGCGTCGCCGAAGCCGAAATGGCGCTGCCATGGATTAAGGGTTGAATAGAAAATACCCTGCTCCTCATCATATTCATAGCCCAATGCTTTTACTGTTCTGATAACATCCTCGGTTGTGAGCTGAGTTGAAGAAGTGCTCTGGTTTCCGCCTGAGGTATTTCCGCCCGATGTATTGCCGCCCGAAGTGTTTCCTCCCGTTGTGTTACCGCCGGTGGGAGTTTCGGAAGCAGAAGTTACATCGTCACCGGAAGATGGCTCGGTGCTCTCGGGGTCATCAATAAGCAATTCATCAAAATCTATTAAATCGCCGGTGGTGTCGGGTCCCTCAACAGAATCAGGCTTTGTAACATCGGGAGTGTTTTCTCCGCCGCCCTTTGAGCAAGCGGCAAGGCAAGTGCACATCAAAACAACGGCAGTTATCCCCGCAATAATTCTCAAAATTCTTAATTTCATCTTTTTCCCTCCAAGACATTCAAAAGACAAATCAACTTGTATATAATATTATGACACAATATCAACACAATGTCAAATAAAAATACTTGTGCCCATACTCTATGCTTTATATAATTTTATACCTGTTTATTTCCGCAAACGAGCAAAAACCGTGCATATTGCGCTGTATAACTATGGAAAATTTCATAATTTAATGATAAAATAAAAAAAGTTCTTGACTCTCCTTTTAGGGGATAGTTTAGTATTTAAGTTGAGGAAAGCTGAATCTTAATCGGAGGCGATAATATGTTGAAAATCGGTGAGTTTTCAAAGCTCTCAATGCTTACGGTGAAAGCCCTGCGCTTTTACGAGAAAGAAGGTTTGCTTGTCCCTGCCGAAATTGATAAGTGGTCGGGCTACCGTTTCTACGAGACAAATCAGTTAGAAACCGCGGCTGTGATAAAAGCCCTGCGCCAGCTTGATTTTTCGGTTGATGAAATTAAGGAGCACCTGAACGGCAAACCTCTTAAAGCAGTTCTTGCAGAGAAAGAGGCGGAGCTTAAACGCAGACAATCCGATATTTCCACACAGCTTTCCGTAATAAAATACTTATCGGAGGACAAAGAAATGAAGTATCAGGCAGTTATTAAAGAAATTCCCCAAACAATAGTTTACAGCGAGGAAAGGCTTTTGAAGGATTACAGCGAGGTCACTTCTCTCGTTCTTGACTCGGCAGAGGAATGTCTCAGACTTAATCCCGACATTGAATGTGCCAAGCCCGATTACTGTTTTTGCGAATACCTTGACAAAGAGTACAAGGAAAAAGATGTTATGGCAAGATATTCACAAGCGGTTGTAAAAGCAGGAATTGAAAACGACAGAATTAAGTTCAGAACGCTCCCCGCCACAAAGGCTATCTGCATTTATCACAAAGGTGATTACAATCAATTGGGCGACGCATACGCATATATAATGAAATATGCAAAGGAAAACGGCTATAAAATCAGCGGTCTGCCCCGTGAATGTTATATCGACGGCGTATGGAATAAAGATAACGCCGAGGATTGGCTGACGGAAATTCAGCTTCCCATTGAATGATTTTACGAAAGAAGCCGCAAAAAATGCCCCCTCTTATGAGGAGGCATAATTTTTTTGCGGTTATTTAGTTAAACTACCGTTTTTTGTGCAAGCTCCATATAGCCGTGTAAGAAAAGATCAAGGGCAATGGCGTCGTAGGCGTCATAAGCACCGTCTCGGGTTATATCTGCCGCCGTAACAAACCATTGATTGTCAAGCTTCGCGTTTGCGTTTGCCGCGTCCTTCAGAATAGTGTAGTCCGTAGTATCGCAAAGTCCGTCGCCGTTTACATCACCGTAAAGAACAACCGTTACGGTTTTGACCGCCGCGTTTGTGGTGCGGTCGTAATAGGTAATGGTTGCGCCCGTGCCCACAAGGTCGCTATCGGCAAGTGCATCACCGTTGATATTTTTAATTACCACATACATTTCTGCCGTGTTGAGCTCCGCTTTGCAGTCGGCAGCCGTATTGGCGCCCAAAACCAAGCCTTCGGCGTGCAAATCTTCTTCTACAATGACAATATGCTGTTCCGCGCCGCAAATTGTGCAAATTCCGTCAACAAAATTGTGGGGCGGAAGTTCTTCGCTTCCCGCAACATTTTCATATTTATATGCGGGCGTACCTGGAGCACCTACGCAACCGGGGTAATACGCATTGTAATATACCGTACCGTGGGTGTTGTCAAGCGTGGGATAATCGTCCGTGCCCAGCGTTTGATACCAGGCCTGTGTACCGTCGGTAACACCGTTATTCAAAAGGAAAGCGACCTCGCCCGACTCAAATTGTGCAGCGGTTTTTGCCGTTGCTGTTGCTCCGGACATACTTGCGCTGCCGAATCCAAGGCTGCAGGAAGTATTAAGATAGTAGTTATTGTCCAGATTGTTCACGGTGTATTTCCTTGCCCAACCGATAACTGCTCCGCAGTAGGTTGAATTACCGCCGTTGCTTACACTGCCGTAATTACAGCAATTCTTAACCGTTGGGTCTAAGTTGTTTACATATCCGAGAATACCGCCGACGTAAGCACCGTCTTTTGATGCGTTCACGGTACCGAAGTTTGCGCAGTTGCTGATTCTTCCGCCGACATTTGTGTATCCGACCACACCGCCGATACAGTCATAAGAATTCTGAATATTCATATTCCCGTAATAAACGCATTTATCAACAATTGTTTCTTCGTTTTCGATATAGCCTACAACACCGCCGACATGCTTTAACTCTACTGCGGTATTGGAAATGTTGACATATGAAGCTACATTTCTGACGGTAGCACCGTCGGCATAGCCGACAATTCCGCCAATCATATCGCCGGCAGCAGAAAGCGTAATCTCGCCTTTCAGCGTAAAGTTCATAACCGTACCGTACGCAGAGCCGAAAAGACCGACGTAATTGGTTGTAGAAGTGATTTTAAAGTTTGAAACTGAATGGCCCTGACCGTCGAAGGAACCGGCAAACGCCATAATCGGTTTCCATTCGCGGTTTTCAAGGTCAATATCCGCTGTGAGCACAGCCGAAGCACCCGTATTTTGTGCATCAAAATCAGCATGTGTGCTGTCGCCGTTTACAAGCGCCGCAAACCAGAAAAGATTACCGGCGTTCTTGATTTGATATACGCCGTCTGCAAGTTCTGCAGGCTCATACTCGCCGCAAATTGTGCACACGCCGTTAACAAAGCTGTGTGGCGGAATCGTATTACTGCCCGCAACATTTTCATATTTATATGTGGGCGTACCGGGTGCACCTACGCAACCGGGGTAATACACATTATAATATACCGTACCGTGGGTATTATCAAACGTCGGGCAACTGTCTGTACCCAGCGTTTGATACCATACCTGTGTGCCGTCTGTTACGCCGCCGCTTAAAAGATATGCGACCTCACCGCTTGTAAATTGTGTTGCGGTTTTTGCGGAAACATTTTCTTCTGTGCCTAAATTGCTTCTTCCTACGGAGTTTCCCTTATAATACTTGCTGTTATGATAGCAGTTGTTAACAGTACCGTAGTCGCTGGCTCCGCATATGCCGCCGACATCGGTAGGCGCACTGATTGAGGCTGAGCTGTAACAATTCATTATGGTTGCATAATAACTATAACCGGCTATACCGCCTGCACCATAGTCTGAGGCACTTATTGCACCTGTGTTATAACAATTGTTTATTTTACATGCACTGCCCGAATTTACGCCGGCAATACCGCCCACATTGGTGACACCGTTGACTGCGCTTGTATTATAGCAGTTTGATATTATGCCGCCATTATTCTTTCCGCACACGCCGCCAACACCGTTTTTACCGTTAAAATATGAGCCGACAACGCCGACATTTTTAATTGTTCCGTCCGAACACCCGAACAAGCCCACATATTCTGCACTTGCATCGTTAAAGTACAAGCCTGTTATTTTGTGACCTTGACCGTCAAAAGTGCCCGCATACCTATTATCACTGTTACCGATAGGCGTCCATTCAAGATAATTGCCCATGTTCGCAATGGAATTTACGGTAATATCGTTTACAAGCACCGCGTTTGCAGAGGTGTTTTGCGGTGTACCGTCCGTCAGCGTACCGTTTACAAGGGCGGCAAACCAATAAAGGTTTGCATAGTTTTTGATTTGATATACGCCGTTTTTCAATTCGGGCGGTTCGTAACTTCCGCAGCCGGAGCACACGCCGTTTACATAATTATGCTTTTTCTCAATAACATTGATTATAATATCGTCCGTGCATGTGCCGCCGTTTTTGGTTAAAGATACGGTTACGGTTTTACTGCCCACCGTTGACATATCTATATCGTCAATATCGGTTGTGAAGGTTGTAACCGTTTCAGAAAAGCCGTCGGAATAATATGCCGTTACGGTTATATCTGTTGGCTTTACGGTTGTATCTAACAAATACTCCGCATTTACAATCGTAGCTTCGATTCTTTCGGGCGCAATTGCGACCTTTTCGTCCGTTTGATTACATCCGGCATTTTTACACTGGTGCCAATGGCTTGTATCATCGCTGTGCCACGCTCCGCTGAAATCGTGGGACATAGCGGGAGTCAGAATTTCGCCGCAGACAGCACATACAATCGGTGTTGTGCAGTCGCCGTCTTCATCTTCTGACTCATGCGGCTTTTTTTCGTCTTTCACGGTACATCCCGCATTTTGGCACTCATGCCAATGGTATGTACCGTCGCTCTGCCATTCGAAATCATGGGACATAGCAGGTGTTGCTATTTCACCGCAGAAAATGCAGTAAACCGGTGTTGTGCAGTCACCGTCATCTTTTTCGGGTGTATGATTTTTTTCAACGATATCACCGTTATTGATGAATGTGCCGTTGTTAATAACTGTGCCGTTATTGGTAAACCCATTGTTGTTAATAATCGTGCCGTTATTTGTAAGGGTTACGCCGTCAGGAACCGTAAGGGTTGCTCCGCTCGGAATAACCAATGTTTTTCCCTCGGGGACTGTAATGTCGGCAGGAAGGGTTAAATCGCCGTAAACTTCAAGCGTTCCGTCTTCATTCACTTTAATTCCGGAGCTTGTGCCCATCCTGCCGTTGGTTGCGGTTACCGCACCGCCCAACAGGATACAAATGCCTTCCGTCAACCACAAACCGCCGCCAATGTCCGAACCGAGGTTGTTGCCGTTCGCCGTAACAGTACCGCCGTTGATAATGACTGACCCACCGCCGCCTGTCGTGGCATAAGCACCGCCGCCGCCGATTCCGGCGCCGCCGCCTCTACCTGTTGCCGTAACAGTACCGCTGTTAATAATAACTGTGCCGCAAGTATTTTGTCTTTCACCGCCGATACCGGCACCGTAATTTCCGCCCACCGCATTCAGTGAGCCATCGCCCTCAATAATCAGCGTTCTGCCCGCAACGACGCATATACCGGATACCTCAGATCCTGCCTTTATTGTATTTGTACCTTCAAGAATAAGTGTTACTTCACTGGAGTCATTAGCTCCGCCTATTGACATAGCGTAAGCAAAATTTGTACCGGAACGGTCAATCGTCAAATCTTGCGCCTTGATTTTTACCGGTATATCCGTGTTAACATGAAGTTCGTATGCTGTGGTGGAACCGGTTACCGTTAAAACCGTATTGGGGTCAACATTATCCATGGTTTGTCCGCTACCGTACGCAACCTTTATCATACCGGGATTGTTTTCATCCGATGTAATGGTTACTCTGCCTTTGCTGATATCAAATGTATATCTTATATCATCTCCGCAGCGGTCACATATGCCTGTTTCAGCAGAATAATTATGTCCTAAAGCAGGTGCGTCAGGGTCACTTATGCTTTGTGTTGCATCACAAACAGAACATTTTTGAGTGATTTTACCGCTCGCGGTACAGGTTGCAGGTGTTCTGGCGGTTTCTACCCAAGTATGGCCCAAAGCAGGTGCGTCAGGGTCGCTTATGCTTTGTGTTGCATCACAAACAGAGCATTTTTGAGTGATTTTGCCGCTTGCAGTACAGGTTGCAGGTGTTCTGGCGGTTTCTACCCAAGTATGGCCCAAAGCAGGTGCGTCAGGGTCGCTTATGCTTTGTGTTGCATCACAAACAGAGCATTTTTGAGTGATTTTGCCGCTTGCAGTACAGGTTGCAGGTGTTCTGCCGGTTTCTACCCAAGTATGACCTAATTTGGGAATCACAGTTACTAACGTGTTGCGGCAAACGTTACAGGATTTAAATTTTAAGCCGTCTTCTGTGCATGTTGCAGGACCTTGGATTTCTTCACCCCAAACATGGTCGCAGAAGGTAAGGGCAAACTCGCTCATCTGCATAACCTCTGCACCTTGGTTTGCAGTGATTTCCAATTTATAGTACTGATATGCCGTCGTTTCTTTTTCAAATACATAACCGTATTTTGTGTAGTTAAAATCTTGCAAAGTATTATCGTCGGTAACGCTGTTAATCGGCACCCATGATGAACCACCGTCTGCCGTATAATCATTGCAGCCGTACAGCGTCCATGATTTGGGGTTTCTGCCATAGTTCTCATCATTATCGTTCGCGGTTGTAATATCGTAACCGCTGACAAATACGGGAGAGTCCGTTTTGAAAACTACATAGAGCTTTGCGCTCATGGACACGCACCATTTTGTAGTGACATCACCGTCGAACAGGTTTTCGTGACCTTCGCCGGAGAAGCCGCCGGAGCCTTCAAGTACAGTATATTGCACCGTCGTACCCGAGCCGTCTTCTTCCAATGACAACGCGGTTATGGGGAACATCGTTATCACGAGACATACCGCAAGGAGTATGCTTAAAATTCGTTTTTTCATTTAACACACCTCATTCTTTCTTTGTGTTAATTTATATTATTAAACATATTTTTGCGGGATTGCCATATAGCCTTTTATGAAAAGGTCAAGGGCAATGGCGTCGTAGGCGTCATAAGCACCGTCTCGGGTTATATCCGCCGCCGTAACAAACCATTGATTTTGGAGCTTCGCGTTTGCGTTTGCCGCATCTTTCAAAATAGTGTAGTCATCAGTATCGCAAAGTCCGTCGCCGTTTACATCACCGTAAAGAACAACCGTTACGGTTTTTACCTCCGCATTTGTGGTGCGGTCGTAATAGGTAATGGTTGCGCCCGTGCCCACAAGGTCGGCATCGGCAAGTGTGACACCGTTGATATTTTTGATTACCACATACATTTCTGCCGTGTTCAGTTCCGCTTTGCAGTCCGCAGCCGTATTGGCGCCCAAAACCAAGCCTTCGGCGTGCATATCTTCTTCAATAATGACAATATGCTGTTCCGCGCCGCAAATGGTACAAATTCCGTCAACGAAATTGTGGGGCGGAATTTCTGTATCTCTCGCTATGTTTTCATACGTGTATGCGGGCGTACCGGGAGCACCTACGCAACCGGGATATGATACATTGCAATATACCGTACCGTGGGTGTTATCAAGCGTGGGATAACCGTCCGTGCCGAGAGTTTGATACCAGCTTTGCGTACCGTCTGTTACGCCGCCGCTTAATAGATATGCAACCTCACCGCTTGTAAATTGTGTTGCGGTTTTACCGGAAACATTTTCAATTGTGGCGTTGTCTATGTTTTCTCCTACGGATTCTCCATTAAAATACTTACTGTTATGATAGCAGTTGCTAACAGTACTGCTGATGTTGAGACCGCAAATACCGCCTACATATTGAGAAGCGCTAACCGCACCTGCACTAAAACAATTCTTTACGATTGCCGAGCTACCAAGATCACCGACTATTCCGCCTGCTTTATTGACCGAGGCACTCACCGTACCTGTGTTGTAACAGTTTTCTATTCTTCCGCCGCTACCTATACTCGTGCCGGCTATACCGCCCATAATGGAGACACCGTTGACTGTGCTTGTATTATAGCAGTTTGCTATTGTGCCGACATTATATCCGCACACACCGCCAACATAGTACCTACCGTTGAAATATGAGCCGACAACGCCGACATTTTTAATTGTTCCGCCTGAATAACCGAACAATCCCACATTTTTCGCGGATGAATCATCATAATACAGACCGCTTATTGCGTGCCCCTGACCGTCAAAAGTACCACTGTACAGACTGTATTCATTTCCGATAGGCGTCCATTCGAGATAATTACCCATATTCGCAATGGAATTTACGGTAATATCGTTTACAAGCACCGCGTTGGCAGAGTTGTTTTTCGCTGTGCCGTCCGTCAGCGTACCGTTCACAAGGGCGGCAAACCAATAGAGGTTTGCATAGTTTTTGATTTGATATACGCCGTCTTTCAATTCGGGCGGTTCGTAACTGCCGCACCCGGTGCACACGCCGTCAAAATAGTTATGATGCTCCTCAATAACATTTATTGTAATATCGTCCGTACAGGTTCCGCCGTTTTTCGTGAAAGACACGGTTATGGTTTTACTGCCCACCGTTGACATATCTATATCGTCAATATCGGTTGTGAAAGTAGTAACCGGTTCAGAGAAACCGTCGGAATAATATGCCGTTACGGTTATATCTGCCGGATTTACGGTTGTCTCTGTCAAATACTCCGAAATTGCAATCGTAGCTTCGATTCTTTCAGGCGCTATTGTGACCTTTCCGTCCGTTTGATTACAGCCGGCATTCAAGCATTCGTGCCAATGGCTTGTATCATCGCTGTGCCATTTACCGCTGAAATCGTGGGATATAGCGGGAGTCAGAATTTCGCCGCATACAGTACATACAACCGGTGTTGTGCAGTCACCGTCGTCGGTTTCGGGTGTGTGCCCGTCATTTACCGTTACGGTCACAGAAGCTACATTTCCCGCCTTGTCCGTAACAACGATGGTTTGTGTACCCTCTGCCGCAGACAAAGTAAACTGATTGTTCGCATTGAGCGAAACGGAATTTCCGTTTACCGTCACACTTGCAAGATAGTTTTCTGTAACGGTAACAGTTTGTGCTTCGCAATAGGTTTTGCCGTTTTCAACGCCCGAAATCACAGGAGCAGTGGCATCCAACACTATTCCGTTGGAGCTCAGATATGTTACATTGCCGCTTGTATCGGTCAGTTTTGCATAAATCACACACTTATTATCGGGATTGATACCGAAAGCCCCGGTATATGCGGTGAAGGAGGCTGTTGCGAGGTCGGCGGCAGTAAGCGCTTTGTCGCTTAACAGATATTCTGTTGTAACTGCTTCGCCGCTTGTGTCGCTTGCAGTAATTATTACCGTCTGCGTGTCCTTAAAGAACAGTCCGAAGGTAATATTATTGAGCATTTCGGTCCATTTGTTTGTGCCGATACTGATTTCACCTGTGGGAGCAGTAATGTCTTTGTAATGTGCCGTATAAGTTCTGTTACCCAGACTGCCTTTCGGAACGGTGACGGTCATATTGGCTTCACCGGATAAGCCCGTGCCGCTCCAACCGGTAAAGGTGTAGCCGGTCTTTGTGGGATTGGCAAGCGTAATTGCATTACTTTCCACCGTATAGCTTGTGGGATTGGTTGCCGTGCCGCCGTTTAAATTATAGGTTATATTATAGGATATGGGATTGCTGAATTTTGCCGTCAAAGTAATATCTTCACTTAACGCAGAACCGAATGTGTATTTGGTGCTGCCGTTATACCAGCCGTCAAAGGTCTGATATCCGTATTTCGTTGCGTCGGGTGAAATAGGCGCAACCGTTTTGTAGCCGGAGTCGGAATCCACTACTTCATAAGCGTAGGTACTACCGCCGATTTGGAACGTGATTTTTTTCCTTTCAATTTTAACGGATGAATCGATTGTTCCGTAATATATGCCGCCGTACAGATGCGCATAGCCGGAAATTTTCCCGGTAAATGCAGTCGGCGTACTGCTTGTGCATTTCACAGCAACAGCATTTGTGTTTGTGCCGAATTCCGATGTTACTGTGCCGCCGTTTGCATAAAGAACGGAATCGTTATAGCTGCCGCCGGACTGATTCATTGCTATTTTAGATGTTACCACGCCGCCTTTGGGCAGAGTGCTGTCGGTATGGGTTGCGGTGGGGCGGCTGTCTTTCAGGGTAAGAGTCGCCTTGCCGTTTCCGGTGTTGATGGTAATATTCGCGCCGGAAATCACATAACCGTTAAGGTCGATGGTAATATTCTTTTTGCTCAAATCAAGTGCACTTGAAAGATTGATATCGTTAACCAGTTTGATTGAGGTTGCGCCTTCATCAATGGAGTTTCGCAGTTCGTCCTCAGTAGATATATTGGTTAAGACCCACTTTGCGGTCAGCGTGATGTTTTCCGTAACGGCTTGCGTGAAATCGTATTTCGTATCGCCGTTGTACCAACCTAAAAATGTGTAGCCGTCCTTTTTGAGTGTAATAGGCGTTGTCGCCGTGCCGCCGCTCGGCACAACTTGAAGTGCGTAACGGCTGCCGTCATTCATAAATGTTACGGTATTTTCCTTGATACAGCTTTCGTTGATGTCGCCGTAAAACATACCACCGTGGATTTCGCCGTAGTTACCCACATAATCCTTAAAGGCAGTGGGGGTATCGCTCGTGCAGAAAATTCCGCCGGCATAGCTGGGTAGAGATACCTGCCCCGTTATCGTACCGCCGTTTGCATAAAGGTGGCTTACGGAACCGTTTCCGCGGGTCAGCGTGATTCTGCCATTCAACACACCGCCCCCATTGGGGTCGCTGTCAATCAGGGTAAGTATGGAGTCCGGATCCGCAGAGGTGTCCTCTAACTTAATGTTCCCTGTGAGGGTATGACCGTTGAGGTCAAGCGTAATGACTTTATCTGTCAAATCCAGTGTGCCTGACAGCGTGATGTCGGAAACAAGTTTAACAGATGTGCCGCCTAACTCGATATATTTTTTCAGATCTGATCCGGTAGAAATATTCTCATTTAACCATTTTGCAGTCAGAGTCATACTTCCTGTAACAAATTGGCTGAAATCATACAAAGTATCTTCTATGTACCAACCGCCGAATAAATAACCTTCCTTCGTAGGCGCATCGGGTTCTGTCACCGTTGCTGTACCGTTGCTGTAAAAGACCTGGTCCGGAGCAGAGCCGCTTCCGCCGTTTAAATCAAAGTTTACGGTGTAATAATTTCCGTTGATTGTACCGTTATTGATAATCGTGCCGTTATTGATAATCGCACCGTTGTTTTCGATGGTTCCGTTGTTAATAACCGTGCCGTTATTCGTTAAAGTTATGTCCGCAGGGATGGTCAGTTCCGAACCCCCGGAAACAGTCAGGGTATCGGTTTGGGAAAGTATAAAGTCTGTTGTCAGTGTCTGGGTTCCATAGACCTTACCGCTGCTGCCCTCAAAAATGATACCGCTCCAATTTGCCTTGTCGCTTTGGTCACTAATGGACGTTGCGAATATTATCGCACTGCCGTTTGTTCCGGTAGAGAAGGCGCCGCCACTGCCACTGCCGCCGATGCCTGCACCATTTGAGCCGCCGTTGGCTGTGACAGTACCGCCGTTGACGGTAACTTTGCCACCATTGCCGCCATTGCCGCCGCCGATGCCTGCACCATTTGAGCCGCCGTTGGCTGTGACAGTACCGCCGTTGACGGTAACTTTGCCACCATTGCCGCCATTGCCGCCGCCGATGCCTGCACCAGTTGTGCCACCGTTGGCTGTGACAGTACCGCCGTTGACGGTGACGGTGCCACCGTCGCCGCCACTGCCACCGCCGATGCCTGCACAATTTGCGCCGCCGTTGGCTGTGACAGTGCCGCCGTAGACGGTGACGGTGCCACCGCTGCCGCTCTTGCCTCCGCCAATACCGGCACCGAATTTAGTAACGCTAACGGTTGCCTCGACGATGCCACCGTGGATGGTAACGCTGCCGCAACTTTCCCCGGAATTTCCGCCGATGGCGGCACCATTAATACGGGCTGATAAAGTTGAAGCTGCGATTAGTTTGCCCGTGCCGCCTGTCTGCCCGTAGATTGTCAGGCTGTTGCCGTCGCTCACACAGATACCGCCGCTGACGTTGAGAGTGCAGTCATCCATCAGGATAAGGTTGACATTGCCGCTGACAGTAACAAAACCATCCATCCCTATTATATCGCTTGTAATAGTCGTATCGGCGCTGACCACATACCAGCCGGTTACCCATTCGCAGTCGCTGCTGCTTACTATTTCGTATTCGCCGTAGGCGATTGACGCATCATTCCATGTCTCGCTTTCTGCATCGTAAGCGCGATAACTTATGTCAGTAAGTATTTCTGCCGATGCCGTTGTGGGCAAAAGCCCCACCAACATACAGATAACCAACAATACACTCAAAATTCGTTTTTTCATAAAAATGCACCTCATTTTGTCCATGCGCCTGAAACGGCTTTCGGGTTGTATTTCATAACAAAGAGTTCAAGAGTTTCTTTTAATACTGCTATCTGCGATTGCAGATAAAATTCGTCCTCAAACATGGCGTAATGCACACACGCTCTGATAAAAATGAAAATGAGCGGCGTCAGTTTTTCGTAGGGAATACCAAGCTTTGGCTCCAAACTTTTTGCGTATTCGGTATAACGCTTATCCACGCCCGCAAAGAATTTTTTACCGTATTCTCTGTATTTCGGGTGGGTATAGACCTGATACATAAGCCTATATTTCTTGCCGTGCTTTTCTGCCGTCCAATAGGGTATCTCATCAACAAAACGCCATAAATCCATAACATCTGTGGGGGCTTCCGCCATAAAGTCATCTTCCACCTTACTCATACAGTATTCGGTGGACTGAATAATCAGGTCATCTAAATCTTCAAAATATGTATATAGTTTCGTATGGTTAAATCCGCATTCACTTGCTAATATGCGGATACCCGTCCCATGCAGGCCGTGTTCCGCAAAGCAATCAAAGCATTTTTCCATAAGCTCCTCTTTCTTTGCATTCCGTTGTTCCTCAGTATAGTTCGCCATATTATCACTCCATTTAAACAAACCGTTCGTTCTAAATAGAAGTTTATCATACCTATAATTATTTTGCAACATTTTTCTGCCATTTCATTCAGTAAAATCCGGGGAACAAAAAACGCCTATTTCCCTCGTAATTGAGGTTAATAGACGGCGGGTAGAATTATTCATAATTTTGGTGTATAATAAAATATCGAGAACGATATACATAGGAAGAAGTGAGGGAAAAGTATGAATTATAAAATACAACTGCTCCCGCTTAAAGAGTGTGATAAGGAACAGTTTATCAAAGATAATCAGGAAGCATTTAATTACGGAGCTACCCAAGAATTTGGACTGAGGGATAATCACTTTGAAGAAGAAGGACAGATTATTTCAAAAAATACCATCGAGCAATCAATAAAAACCGGACAAGCATATAGAATTGCTGATGATGAAGGCAAATATCTTGGCGGTGCAGTAGTTAAAGTGGAGGGAACGAAGGGTGATTTAGACCTTCTGTTTGTATCTCCTGATGTTCACAGCAAAGGAATAGGATATGCCGCTTGGTGTGAAATAGAAAAGCTCTATCCGGAAGTTAAGGTTTGGGAAACGGTAACCCCGTACTTTGAACAGCGTAATATACATTTTTATGTTAATAGATGCGGATTTCATATTGTCGAATTTTTCAATAAATTTCACCCGGACCCTAACGACACCGAAACGACTTTCGATGAAAACGATGAACAGTTTCCCGACGGAATGTTCCGCTTCGAAAAGAGAATGTAATTAAAGAATATTCCCGTTTTATCAAAGAATATATGAATAATTAAGACCGCTTACAAAGGTGTAGGCGGTCTGTTTTTGTGTTCAGATATATTTGATTTTGTGAGATACCGAAATTTTAATGCACTTGTAGGGGCGATTCACGAATCGCCCGCGAAATGATTTCAAAACCAAATCCAACCAGGTAGGGCAGGGGCTTGCCCCCGCCGCGGGGTTCGATGCGATTTAACGGCGGGGGCAAGCCCCCGCCCTACTCTCATCTCCCCTGAAAGAGGTTATTCCCCACAGTGTGGGGAAATGTCTGCGAAGCAGACAAAAGGGACGGCCGCCGTCAGCGGATGTCAACGGAGTTGACAGAGGGGTTATTCCACGGGGACGGTGTGGACACCGTCCCCTGATTGTCAAATTCATTGAAAAAAGCACGCGGTCGCGTGCTTTTTCTGGCGTTCCCGAGAGGATTCGAACCTCCGACCTACCGCTTAGGAGGCGGTCGCTCTATCCGGCTGAGCTACGGAAACATCTTTAAACTGTTTTGTAAATTTTCAATCTTTTTGCGGCAAAATCCGGTCTAATTCCAAGGACTGTTCCGGGCTGTCCATAACTATATTCTTTGTGCTCGAACCTATCGTAAACCTCACGGGAATTTGATTATATACACAATCAATGTAATAGGATAATTCCATTCCTCTTAACTCTATTCCAGCATACTTTTGTTCAAATTCCGACGGATTCATACACATACCGTTAACCGTCTGCATATCCGCTTCAACGCTCTCCATGGCCTCGATATAGTTTATATGCACTCCGTTATCCTGAATATCTTTCACGAACTGCAAAACATCTGAATTTTCATCTGAATAAACCTTGAAAAAAGCGGACGATGTTGAAAATTCCTCTATTTTTTCCATTCCTTTGCCTTTCTTAAAATCGCGCATAACGCCTGAATCCGATACTGCAATCGACTCTCCGCAACTTATTCTGCGGTATAATTTTTTGCCCAATTATCCACAACTGTTTTAAATTCCTCGCCCTTCATTTTTTCAAGGCACTCGGAGCGATAGGTTTCAAAATAACCGTATTCCTCACTGAAAACATCAATGCGGAGAACAAGAAAAACATAGCTTGAAAGCTGTACTGCCGCCGCTTTGCCGACCTCGATTTTTTTGACTTCGTTGAAAAATCCCGTGGGGAGTGATTCATCGGAAAAAGAATAAACAACGGTATCGTGAACCTCTGTATTTTCGCCCAGCGAGCCCACCGCTTCTTCAATGGCAGTTCCGCTGTTCACCATTGACGCAACGGAATTAAAGGAGTTTACTGTATTTGTTTTCTGCTCCTCCGTCATTTCAACTGCTACGCCGTTTTCATCGGAATTGAACAAATATCCCGTTACAAAGCGGATTGCAGCGTAATTTTCCTCAAAAAACGCCTTTATTTCTTCATCGCTTACAGGAGAGGTACCGTTCGCGCCGTAATATTCGGCAAGAAGGCACTTTTCATACTGCTGTGAAAGCACAATTTTATAAATTGTCTGCTTTGACACGCCTATGCTCTCGTAATACGCGCCGTAAAGATGCCACAAATCGTTAACCTCGGTGGAAACAGCCGCTTTTTGCGGTTTTGAGAGAGAAAGCCCTCTGTTATTAAATTCGGAATTTACCGCAACATATCTTACAACCCTTTCCTGCACGGTTTGGGTGTTTTCTTCGCCGCTTTTTTCCGCCAAATCCTTGAAATACATATATATTTCGTTGTCGATTTTTTCGCCGTTAACGCTGATTTTTGCCTTGCCCGTACAGGAGGAAAGCAAAACTGCAAGCATTGACAAAACCAACACGAGCGAGGTAATTTTTTTCAATTTTACTCCTCCCCGCCGTGATTTTCCATATATTCTTTATAAAGCTTGTCCTTGAGCAGGCGCTTTTCGTTTTCAAGGCGGCGCTGTTCTTTAACCTTTTCGCGGTTTTTACCGATAATTCCGTTACGCAGGAAAGAAACGGTGAACATTCCAATCACAGAGCCCACGGAACAAACGATAAAATCACACATTGTATCAATAAGCCCGTACTCCGTATCGGGAGCGGAGCATTGAAGGTTCATTCCGTAAATTCTGTCCATAGAAAACTCATATATTTCCCAGCCCACGGACAAAGCAAGGGCAAAGGTCAAAGCAAAGAGCGAGGACATAGCAGGTCCCAAGTCGCCGCGCTTGCGGTAAACGATATTTGCAAAATCATAGCCGAACCACGCCGAAATAAACCCAGCTATAAAATGGGTGAGCACATCAATATGCTGAAAGGTTGTTCGGTTATTCACCGTTGAACCGATTACTACCGCCACAAAAATAAATACTGTAAGCATTGTTTGGGCGCTGTAATCCACCTCTATTATAAAGGACTTTTTGCCGAAAATCTGAAAGAAATCCCACAGATGGGTAAAAATAACTGCAAAAATTGCTTCGAGAAACTCAACAACAGAGCCGTGAAAGAGCCCGAAAACTCCCCAGCATATTATTATCGCGCGAAGTACAATCCACAGTATTTTTTGAGATTTTGGTAAATATCCGAAGGATTTTATCATTTGTCAGCCACCGTTCCGTAAGGTTATATTCTGAAACAGAAACACATTGCCGCCGTTTTTGAGCCGTCGCTCTTGGGGGACAGGTTTTTAAAGTATCCGTCGGTTGACAATGTACTGCCGGCGGCAAGAATCTGCCCGCCGCTGAGTATGCTGACGGTGTTGAACTCGTCTTTATTACTGCCGCCGAAGCCCTGTGCGGAAATGAGCGTTCCCGAAGCGCTGTAACGCACTACAAAAGCGTCTGTTCCGCCTAAATTACCGATAAGTCTGAAATCGCGGGTATTGGAGGAGGAGAAGCCCACCGCAACAATATCGCCTTCAGGTGTAATTGCAACATCGGTAAATCTTTCATCACTGCTTCCCGTAAAGGATTTTGTCCATCCGATTGAGCCGTCGGAATTCCATTTAACGAGGATTGCGTCGCTGAAGCCCTTATTGCCCAAAGACGCCAAATCGCCGTCGGTGGAATTACTGCTGCCCACGGTAACACATCCGCCGTCCTTCGTTGCGGCAACTCCCGGGAAGCTTTCCGAGCCTGTTCCGCCCCAGCATTTGCCGAAAGCAACGGTCAAATCACTTTTAAACTTAAACACGCCGGCGTCTGCACTGCCTTTTCTGCTGAAGTATTCATTATCCGACATAAACATACCCGAAGCGAAAACATCGCCGCTGCTGTTTATATCAATATCCGAGAAATAGTCGCCGAAGCCGCCGACGCCCGCCTGCGCAAGCACATTTCCGTTACTGTCAAACTTTACCACAACGGCTTTTGACTTGCCGTAAGGAATTGCAAGGCTTTCACAGTCGCCGTCCTGCGAATAAGCAAAACCTGCCGCATATATATTCCCGTCAGGTCCCACAGCAACGCCGTAGAACGATTCGTTTGAATTTCCGCCCCAGCCCTTCGTAAATATCAAATCACCCGAGGCCGAATACTTTTGAATAAAGCCGTCATATTCCGTGCCGTGAAGCGAAACAAAATCAGAAGCTCTTGTTTCGCCCGCTACTACTATACTGCCATCGGACATTACGGCAATATCGTTTATACCGATTACGCCGCTGCCTGTAATAATTTTCATCCATTCCTGCTTGCCGGACTTGTTGTATTTGCAAATTGCGCCCGAGCCGACATTCGCCTTTGCACCTGAGAAAGAACCGTCACCCGAAGCGGTGTTATATCCTATAACGAAGCCGCCGTCGGGAGTTCCTGCCGACGCTTTCGCCGTATCGTTTCCGCTGCCCGACATAGTTTTTGAAATCAAAAGATTATTTGAGGGAGTATTATCAGGCAAAGAGGGACGGGAGGTTTCGGTTACAACATTTCCGCTGTTATCAGTTTGTGTTTCGCCCTTATCGTTTGTAACGGGAACGGTAACCACAAGCCCCGTTGTTGTTTCTACAGGTGAGGGTACAACTATTATGGTAGTCAGCACATTACCGTTTTCATCCTTGACAGCATTACCGTTCTGGTCTGTTACGGGGATACCTACCTCCTGCGGAATGTAGCGTATTGTAGTAACCTCTTTTCCGTTCTCGTCCGTTACGGGAACGCCGTTTTCATCGGTAACCACAACTATTTCCGTTTCGGGAACGACTTCAATCTGCTTGCCGTTTTCATCCGTTACCGGCACGCCGTTTGCATCGGTAACCACAATGGGGTCAACCCCGCTCTTTTTACAGGCGGCAAAAACAACTGCAATAAGAACAAAAAGTATGGCCGGTATCAATATCAGTTTTTTACTTTTCATCTGCGTTCCCTCCAAAAAGTATATCATTTAAAATTCTATCATAAAACTGCGAATATTACAAGTTATTTTGCCAAGATTGTAAATGAACAGCCGTCAATAAAGACCTCGCCGTCCTTAACATCGCCCCTCATAAGAGAAACGGGATTTTTGAAATAATCGGGCAGACGGTATGTTATGGGATGTTCGTTTCGGTTGACAATCACCATAATATCGCCGTTTTCATCGTGCCTCCTGAAAGCCACACAGCCCATAATAGACGATACGGGAGTGAAAACGCCCTTTTTGAACACAGGATTTTCACGCCTGATTTTACCGAGAGCCCTGTAAAAATCTACCAGCTCCGTATTTTCGTTACCCCACGGATAACAGCCTCTGTTAAAGGGGTCCTTATAGCCCTGCATACCCGCCTCGTCGCCGTAGTAAACCGACGGAACACCGGGGAGAGTATATTGAAGCACGGCGGCGCATTTTAAAAGGCGAACGCCCTTTTCGTATGCTTCGTCACTCAGTGCGTGGGAGGACTGCCACTGCCTGTCGCGGTATTCACAGCTCTCTCCTGCAATTTTTGTTATTGCCCGCTCCGTATCGTGTGTGCCTATATGGTTCATCATAACATCAAGGCACTCTTTGGGATAATTTTCAATTATCTGCATAACCGAAGACATAAACCTCTCTGCAACACCGCTGCGGCAAAAATCAAGCACGGCGTTTGCAAAGGGGTAATTCATTACAGAATCAAACTGTCTGCCTAAAAGATACCGCCTGCGACAGCCGTAGCTGTGCTTTGTTGTTGCGTCCTCCCAAACCTCGCCCATAAGAAGAGCGTCCGGCTTGGTTTTCTTTAATCTGTCACGCAGTTCGTCAATAAACACATCGGGCAGTTCATCTGCCACATCAAGGCGGAAGCCCTCTGCCCCCGCTTTAAGCCATTTTTCGATTATACCGCCCTCTCCGTTTATAAAACGGCGGTAATCCTCGCTCTCCTCGGTGACCTCGGGCAGGGTTTTAAAGCCCCACCAGCTTTGGTAATCATCGGGATATTTTTTGAATTTATACCAACTGTAATAAGGGCTTCCCTTTGAATTATAAGCCCCCACGGTATTATATCTGCACTTTTTGTTAAAATACACGCTGTCATCTCCCGTGTGGGAAAAAACACCGTCAAGAATTATGTGTATATCCTGTTTTTTTGCCTCTCGGCACAAAGTTTCAAAATCCTTTTGCGTACCCAATACAGGGTCGATTTTATTGTAATCCGCCGTATCGTAGCGGTGATTTGAATGAGCCTCAAATATGGGATTAAGGTAAATGCAGTTTACCCCCAGCGACTTTAAATAGGGCAATTTTTGTGAAATTCCCTTTAAATCGCCGCCGAAGAAATCGTTATTGAGAACCTTACCGTCGGGAGTAGGTCGCCATTCAGGCTCGCCGCCCCAATCCTCACGCATTACGCGGTCTGACGGTACATTTTCCTTTTTTTCACCCGAAGAATAAAAGCGGTCGGGGAAAATCTGATATATAATTCCGCCTTTGAGCCAATCGGGCGTTTTGAAATCCTTTTCGGTTACGGTGAGCTGCCAATCGTTTCTCGCTCCGTAAGCCCCTGCAAAAGAGCCTGCGCCGTCCTCTGTTTCAAGGACACTGCTTCTGCCGTAAGAGGAAACGTAATCAAAATGATACCAATACAGCCCCTCACGCTCCACGGAAGTATGAATATCCCATATTTCGCAGTCCTCGCCGCACATTCCCGCCCAATACATAGGGCGTTCTTCAAAGCTTTCGTCGTCACGGCGAAGCATAAGATAGGCGCCGCTGCAACAAAATGAGCGCGGCAGACAAAGGCGAAAACAAATTTCCTCACCCTGCGATATACTGCCGAATATACTTTTAAAAAAAGAATCTCTTGAATTATAAGGAATAAAGCTCATTATGCCCTCCGTAGGCAGAAAAACCGTAAAAAGGGGACTGTTCCCTTTTTACGGAAATAGAGTTAATTACTGAAGCTCGTTCAAAAGCTTAAAGTTTTCCTTGTTTGATTTATAGAGCTGTTTGAAAACTTCATAGTTTTTATCGTAAACAGACTTATTCTTCATATCGGGGGTATAAGTCTTTTCGGCGGGGATAAGCCTTTTTGCCTCGGCAATACTTCCTACAAGCCCTGCGCTTACGGCAATAAGCACCGCGGCTCCCACGGAGCCTACATTCTGCGGACTTGCAACGGTTTCAACAACTCTGCCCGTAACATCGGAAAGTATCTGACTTGTTACTGCGGACAGCGCGCCGCCGCCTACAAAACGGATTGTGTTTGAGGTTTTAATTTTCTTATCCTGAGCTTCAAGCATCCAGCGAAGGTGGAAGCAAACGCCCTCAACAACGGCTCTGATAAGCTCTGTTTTTCCCGTTTCAAGGCTTATGTTAAAGAACATACCTCTTGCGTTTGAATCCTCAAAGGGACAGCGGTTGCCGTGAAGCCACGGTGTGAAAATTACTCCGCCGCTTCCTGCGGGAATTGAATCAACAACAGCCATCATATAGTCATAAAGGTTGGTATAGACAACCTCCATATCCGCCTTTTTATGTTTAAGGTCGTGCTGTTTGTCAAGATAGAGGTCAATCTCATCTAACGCTAAATGGTCCTTTACCCACTCCACGCATTTGCCTGCCGTTTCCAGCTCTGCAAAGTAGTTATATCTGCCGTCCTCTGCGCCGACGGTTGCGGCAATCATTGCATTTGCATCAACGATACTCTTGTCAACAACCGTTGAAACCCAGCCTGATGTACCCTGATATACATGGGTATCGCCCATATTAACAGCACCTGCGCCCACGCCGATAAGGGTTGCGTCACCGCCGCCGCCGAATACAGGAATACCGGGAACAAGCCCTAATTCCTCAGCCTGCTGAGGACGAAGTGTGCCCGCTTTTTCGGTGCAATCTATAATTCTTGCCAAATGCTCTGTTTTTACTCCGAACATTTTGCAAATTTCGGGGCTCCAGCAATGCTTGCCGTTTCTTATATCATAAAGCATTGTGGCAAAAGCAGAATCTCTTGTCATTACACACTCGCCTGTCATACGGCACACAAGATATTCCTTAACATCAAGCCATTTATGTACCTTTGCGAAATTTTCGGGCTCGTTTGCCTCTACCCACTTATATTTCCACACAGGGTCCTTTACGCTTGCGGGAACTGCACCTGTTATTTGCAGGCAACGGAGAAGCTTTGGAACATTTGCGCCTGCAATCTGCGGTCCGTAAGCAAGACCTTTTTTAAGCTCTGCGCCTGCTCTCTGGTCCATATAGCTGAACGCACGGCGAACATGGTTACCGTCCTTATCAACAAGCACAAGCCCCTGCATTTGCGAACAGAAAGAAATACCGTAAATCTTTGCGGGGTCTATCTTTGACTTTTTGATAACGGTTTTTGAGGTAGAGCACATTGCCGCCCACCATTCGTCGGGATCCTGCTCCGCACCGCCGTTTGGTATAACATAAAGCTTATACCCCTCGCTGGCGGCCTCAACAAGCTCGATTTTATCGGAAATTTTGAAGAGACAGGTTTTAACGCCCGTTGTTCCGATGTCAAAAGCAAGAGCATAAATTTCTTTTTCCATTGTTTATTCTCCTCTGTTCTTGAGTGCAGATTTAATAAATTTCAAAACCTGCTCAATTATAAATTCATCTCTTTGGTGAGCGTCCTCACCGCAGAAAATTTTAAACCGTTCCTCATAATAGTCGCCTGCATACGAAAATTGCAGGGACATAAACAAATCGTCTATCAGAAACGCCGCCACTCTCGGGTCAATATCCTTGCGGATTTCGCCGCTTTTCTGCCCCTCTTTTATGGCCTCAATATAGATTTCAGCCGTCATGGACTCCATTTCAACGGCAAACTGACGGGCAAGCTTTTTATCGTTAACGGCGGTCATACTGTTATAAAGCTTTATGAGTATTCCGTCCTCACGGGAGGCGGAGATAATCTCACGCAGAATTTTCTCCACCTTGATTATTACATCTTCATCTGCCTTTGCCAGCCCCAAAAGAAGCTTTTCCATACGGCTGATGCTATGGTCAACGATTGTCAGAAACAAATCCTGCTTATTATCGAAATACTTGTATATAGCGCCCACGCTGACACCTGATTTTGACGCAATATTGCTGATGCTTGCGTCGTGATAGCCTTTTTTCGCAAACTCCATAGTCGCCGTTTCGATAATGCGTCGGCGCTTTTCGGGCGGAATATTATCAAATGTAGGTTTGTGATGCTTTTTTAAATCCATTCTCAATCATCCTGCGCAATGTATAATAAAGTATTTTAACATATTAGAATAAAAATGTACAGTATTTTTTATTTTAGGAGCGATTCACGAATCGCACGATAAATTAAGGAAAAACCAAATTCAACCGTGTAGGGCGGGGGCTTGCCCCCGCCGTTGGTTTTACCATAAACTGATTGCGGCGGGGGCAAGCCCCCGCCCTACCTCAGTCATTTTTTCAAAATGACGACTCCCTCCGAGATGGAGCAAAATGGGTTTTGCGGGAATTTTCATGATATTTTTCCGTTTTTTGCTTCAAGCTGTTTCATTTCCTTGCCGAAAACAAAAAGGAACACTATTGAAGCCGTTACAATGGAAATTGCGTCGGAAACAGGCTCTGCGAGGAACACCGCAAGAACCTTATTTTCAAAGAAACAGGGTAAAATGTATATAAGCGGAATAAGCAATATCACCTTTCTTAAACAAGCGATAAAAAGTGACGCCTTGGCTTTGCCGATTGCCATAAAGGTTTGCTGAACCGCCATTTGAATACCGAAAAACATCATAGCACAGGAATAAACGCGGATTGCCCACACGGCGGTATCCATAAGCTTCGGGTCGCTGTTGAATATGTTGATAAATACTTTCGGGAAAAGTTCAATCATTCCTCCGCAAATGAAAACATAAAGAAAGCTGATAACAGCCAAAACTCTTACCGCTTCTTTTACGCGTTTCGCGTTGCCGGCTCCGTAATTGTAGCTGATTATAGGCTGTGCACCCTGACCTAAGCCTTGGGCGGGAACCCATACCATCTGAATTACGGTGGCGCATACCGTCATGGCGCCCACGGCAATATCTCCGCCGTATTTTTGAAGAGATGAATTAAACGAAATATTTATAACCGCTTCTGTCGCGTTCATAATAAACGGCGAAAATCCCAGTGCCAGAACGGGCCCCAGCACCTTAAAGGAGGGAACAAGATTTTCACGCCTGATTTTTATTTTAGTAGTTTTGCCGAAAAGAAAGGAAATAACCCACACGGCGGAAACGGCTTGGGAAATCACCGTTGCCAAAGCCGCACCTCTGACGCCCATTTTAAAGCCGAAAATGAATATGGGGTCAAGAATAATATTGCATACCGCGCCGATAATCACCGTTGCCATACTGATTTTTGTAAAGCCCTGGGTTGTGATAAACATATTAAGCCCTAACGAGAGCATAACGCACACCGAGCCTGCGGAATAGATACGCATATAAGGCAGGGCGTATTTAATTGTTTCGCCGCTTGCGCCGAAAAGCATTAAAAGCTTTTCGCCCGTTATCAGGAACGCCGCCGTCAGGAAAACCGACATAAGGATCAAAAGCGTAAAGCAGTTGCCCATAATTTTTTCGGCGCTTTTTAAATCGCCTTTTCCCATTTCAATGGCGGCGCGGGGCGCTCCCCCTTGGGCGGCGAGCATGGTAAACGCCATAACGAGAGTTATAACAGGGAAGCAAAGCCCAACTCCCGTTAGGGCAAGGGTTCCCACATCAGCCATATGGCCTATATAAATTCTGTCCACCACATTATAAAGCAAATTCACAACCTGCGCCGCTATTGCAGGTATGCTCAGCTTTAAAATAAGCTTACGAACAGGCGCTTGGGCAAGCTGCTGTGAAATATCGGTTTTTTCGCTCATAAAATATCGTCCCTTATATTGCTTTTGCCTGTCATTATATTGAATTTAAGGCATTTGCGAACGCCGTCCTCGGAGAAGTCAAGACTTATCACATCACGGCTTACATATTCCGCCATATGTATTTTATAATCCTTTTTCTTAAAGAAATTCTTTAAATACCCCATGGTTTTTTCACTGAAATCCCCTGCGTTATCGGAAACGAAAAGCACATTTCCGCAAACAGCGTTAACCTTACCCAAAAGAAGCTTCTGTTCAAGATTGTATTTTATATTTATATCACGCAAAAAGAACACATCGGGGTCGTTGCAAAATGCTCTGCCGTCGAGATGACTGCGGAAAATCGTATTGTTTATGGCGTTTTGCGAGGAGGGAATTTCACAGTTTACCCCCACCTTATTCATCAGCTGACCGCCGAAAACCTTGTTTGCGTCACAGCTTATGCGGCAGGCGTCAAAAACACCCATACACGCGCCCAGCGGCACGCCGCAGCCCAAAATCAGCTTATCGCCGCAGCCCTCACGGAGCAGGTCAACACCGTCACACATAATTTCGCCTCTTGTTTTACCGTTTCTCGGCTGCATACACTGGCTGTAAAGGAAATCCAATTTCACCATATCGTAGCCCCATTTATTGAGCACGGTATCAAAAACTCTTTTTAAATATGCGCGGAATTCCTCGTTGTAAATATCAAAGGTATATGCGCCGCCCCAGCCTACACAGCCCAAAAGTGGATTGCCGGTGGCGTTATCGCGGATAAGCCATTCGGGGTGCTTTTTAAGAATTGCCGAACCTCTCTGTGCATTGAAGGGAGCCAGCCAAATGCCCGCCTTATAGCCCTTTTCGTGAATTTTATCCGCAATATATTTCATACCGTGAGGAAATTTTTTACTGTCGGGGAAAAGCCAGTCGCCCACATATGACTCATATCCGTCGTCCACCTGAAAAATGTTGACCTCTTCCTTTGCGCGGTCAAGACCGTCAAGGTCACGCAATATTATATCCTCGTTGATTTTCTGAAAATAATTGTACCATGAGGTATATCCTGCAAGGTGGTCAATTTTCGGCTTTTTAACGCCCATAAAATCGAAGAAATATTCGTCAAAAACCTTGTCGAAATCGCCGCTGATTACGGCAATATCAAACATTTCATACTCCTGCCCCGCAATGAGGGAGAGCCCCTCAACATCTTTTTTAATCCGGAATTTTCCGCCGTTCATATCAGCTTCAAAAACCGTAAAGCCCTGTCTTTCGCTTTTTGAGCCATACAGGGTGATTTCTCGGCTGCCTTTTTTCCTGAAATAGCAATATGTATATGAGTGAAATACGCCCGTTTTGCCGTATTCTGCAAAGGAATAATCCCCCGAAATGCCCGTTAAATCCTTGGTAAACTTTGAAATATTGCTTATTTTCATTATACCGTTAAGGCAATCGGAGCGGGAAAATTCCCTTGATGTTGTCCACGCTTGATAGCCGTTTGCATAGAACAAATCGTCGCTTTCAAAGCTTTTTTCACAGGAAAGAGCGAAATTGAGCATTTTTATATCCTTTTTTGCCATTAAAACGCCTTTGATTTTCCCCTTTTCCTCTTTAAAATCAAAGGTGTAGCAATCATTTTCAAAGCTTGAATACGCCGCAACAGCTCCGCCTGTTTTCATCTCTGCATATAGTTTAAACATAAAAATCCCTCACAAATTTTCAATTACAATAATTTTATCACAGGGCAATATTAAAATCAATGGCGCACCAAAAAATATTGACATACATGACCTTGAAAGTCTTTTCACATAAAAAAGCAGGACAAAATGAAGTGAACCCCAAAGTTTAGACAAAATTTAATATTAAATTGTTTGCGAA
>JBJEPW010000039.1:0-96205 GCA_051881435.1 Candidatus Fimenecus sp.
GGCCCTTATAGGGCCTGTGCAAACCACTAGTTTACTAGTGGTTATGATTATATAAGTTATTTTTTGATTTTGTTAAGCTGTTGGTTTACCCAAACCTTTGCCTCGGGCGGTATTCTTGCGCCGCCCATATCAAAGACCTTTTCAACTGTAAAGCCCTTTGCCATATTCATCATGCCCTTTGAAACATTCATATTCATTTCAGCGGTGATTTTTTCAATCATACTGTTTATGAATGCTTCACCCTCGGGATTTTTCATAATCTCGCCGATTTTATCCTTGATGCTGAAATATCCCTCGGGGAACTCCAATTCTCCGCTTACATCAAGAGTGTCGAACCAGTTTTTACCGCTGTTGTCACCCTCGTTCGCCTTTAAAACATAGCTTTCATCAGGTGTGTCGGTAAGATTTAATTCCATTTCGTCGGTTAAGTCACCGCTTACAGCCTTAATTGTGTTTTTGCCTTGTTTAAGGGTGACACCCTCAAAGCGGAAAATTTTGTCTCCTTTAACGGTAGTACATTCTTCACCGTTTACAATAAGCGTTACCTCGTCGCAGTTTGAATAAACCTTAATATCCACTTTTTCATCTGTACGGTTTACATAACGGCGTGAGCAAAGGTGAACAAATTTTTCCTCTGACCAGTATGCCTTGTAGATGAAAAAGCTGTCCTTTTTGATTTTGCGGTCAAAGGTGACAAGTCCTTTGTTGTTGCGCCCTTTAACTCCGCCCTCGTCACGCATATCGGAAGCAAAGTCAAACATATTCCATACATAAGTCGCCCATAAATAATCACGGGTGGCAAATGTTTCAAGCATCTTTTCGTGGTAATACGCCTGATACTCCTCGGAATAATCCTGCATCTGCGGATTGTCGTTGTGATAGGCGAGGATTCCCTCACAGCCGTATTCGGAAAGTCCGAGGCAGATGTCGGGATAATTTTTATGGAAATTATCAAGCCACGGTGCGTTATCGTCAACACAGCCCATATACCAACCGAAATAGTGGTTGTATGCAAGAATATCGGTAATTGTGTTAAGCTGTGAGTCCTCAGGCACCATTGTAACATTTGCCATTGTGGTGGGACGGCTCTTGTCCAGCTTGTGGCAAAGGTCGTTAAGGTCTTTAAGATTTTTAATAAGCTCGGGAGTTTCCTCGCCGATGGTGATTTCGTTGGCAATGCCCCAAGTGAAGATAGAGGGATGATTGTATGCTTGAATTACAAGCTCACGCATTTGGGACATTGTGTTGTCATAGGCCTCTTTTGTGGGCATAAATACTGAAATAAAGGGAATTTCAGCCCATACAAGCAAGCCTGCACGGTCGCAGAGTGTGTAGAAATAATCATCGTGCTGATAGTGGGCAAGACGGATTGTGTTTGCCCCCACCTCGCGGATAAGCTTAATATCCTCTTCATGGTCAGCCTTGGAAATTGCCCAGCCCTTGTCAAGTCTGTCCTGATGGCGTGAAACACCGCGCAGGGGATAGGGGCGGTTGTTAAGGAAAAAGCCTTTTTCACTGTCAACCGAGAATTTTCTAACGCCGAAATCAACAGTCAGCTCATCAACCGCTTCACCGTCCTTTATAAGACGGCAGGTGAGAGTGTAAAGATATGGGTCATAAATTCCGTCCCATAAATGGGGATTTTCAAGCGTGATAACCGCGTCGCCGTCGGTAGTAACAGTCTGTCCGTCAAGGGAAAACTCAACCTTTGTATCTGCTTTCCCAGTGATATATGTTTTAATCTCAATATCTGCCTTTTTAAGGTCGTCGCTTAATGTCGGAGTAACGGAAATGCCCTTTCCGCCGCAGTAATCAAGGGCAAAGTGGGATTTCTTAACAGTTATAAGATTTACATCGCGGTAAATTCCCCCGAAAAAGGTAAAATCCGCAGTCTGGGGATAAACCTCTTTGTTTTCCCTGTTGTCAGCCATAACGGCGATTTTTGCCTTGCCCCGCTTCAAATACGGCGTAATATTTACTCTGAATGCGGAAAATCCGCCTTTGTGAACGCCTGCTTTTTTACCGTTTACAAAAACAGTCGCTATTGAGCTGACCCCCTGAAATTCAAGGTATGCTTCCTCGTCACTTTCAAGGTCAACTTTTATTGTTTTAAAGTACCAGCAAGCGCCCCTGTAAAAGTCAAAACCGCCGTCCTGACCGTCCATATTGTTCCAGGTGTGAGGCAGATTTACCTGCTCCCATTTCCCGTTTGCACGGCGAGGCGTTTTGTCTTTTCTTGTACCCTCTTTGAGAAAATACCAATCGCCGTTAAGATTTGTAATCTTACGCATATTTTAAAAGCTTCCTTTCAAAAGTATTTACACTTAATTTTATCCAACTTCTGCCCCAAAGTCAATATTTTACATTTTATTTAATCTTATATTGACTAATCAAATACTTTAATGATATAATGTGCTAAAATTGCAAACGGGTGATGAGGTATGAAAAATGAGATAATAAGCTTAAAGAAAAATCTTTACCGTTCCACATCAATTATGTTTATTGTTCAGCTTTTCGGAGCGTTGGGAGCGGGATTTTTCTTTGTTGTGCAGAACATACTGGGTGTTCAGCATATTCTGGACGCCGCCGAAAAAGGAAACGAGCAGATTTTGTGGTTTATCCTTTTTTGGGCGACGGACTTTTTCTTTATAGCCTTTACTGCGGTGACTGCATATCTTATTGCAGGTATTCCCGCCTTGGCGCCGGCGCTTTCTTTGAGCGTATATTTTTGCCATTTTGCAGGTAATCCCGTGCCGGGAAATGAGATGTACATAGCATACTTTGCAACGCCCTTAAATAACGGCGGCGGAGTAAATATCGGCTATATGGGGTATTTTATTATGGCCGTGTTTATGGCTCTTCTCATAAAATATCTTTATATCGGCTGGGATAACGCAAAAAACTCCCTTGGCAAAAAGCTTGACGGTGTAATTGCAAAGCTCCGCAATAAAATCAAAGCGATTCCCGAAAGCTTCGGCGGAGTAGAGCTTTTGGAACAGGTGGATTTGATAGTACTTATCCTCATTTTGCCCGTTGCATCATGTGCTCTTACATTTTTGCTTATCCGTTACGGAATACAGCTTCCTTTTAACGCTTTGGGCGAGGCGCTCGTGGCACCCCTTACCAATCTTGCCGATTCAAGCGTTGTGCTGAGTGGAGTAGTTATAGGACTTATGGTAGGCTTTGACCTTATAGGCCCTGTTTCCATGGCGGCATTTTCCGTAGCGATTGCCATGCTGTTTGCAGGCGACGCCCGTTTTATGACGATTTACGGCGCATGTTTTATAACAATCGGCTGGATACCTCTTTTTGCAATGATTATCCGCGGATTTATTAAGAAAAAGAGCTTTTGCCTCGATACGGACGATACAAACCTTGCGGTCAGCGGACCTATTAACGCATTTTTTGAAAATGTTAAGCTTACGGTATCTTTTTCAATGGTTTATGCTTACAGAAGCCCCTTGACTATTATTCCCGGCTTTATGATAGGCTCTGCCGCAACGGGACTTATGGTTTCACTTTTCAAAATCGTAAATACAGCATATCTCAACGAACTTCCCAAGTACGGAAACGGCTATACATTTGCACAGCTTTTTGAAAGGGGAGAGCGCTATATCTCATTTACATTGCCCCTGCGCTCAGGCGATTGGCTTACCTGCCGCATTCCCTTGTTCTTTATAATCCTTGCAGGCGCGGCTGTGGGCGGCGCGGCGATTGTTCTTTTCCGCCATATTGCGTATAAGGGACAGATAAAGAGGGAAACGGCGATTGAAACAAAGGGCGATATAGTCCTTGAAATGCGTCACTATGCACAAAAGCTGGCGAGGGACAGAAAAACTGCAAAATAAACCGTATCTGCACGGAGAGCTTATTGCTTTCCGTGCAGTTTTTTATTTTTTTCTATTGAATTCCTACTATTTTTGTATTATATTATTGTGTAATGCAAATAATTATTGATAAGGTTATGGTATAAATGAAAATTTCAACAAAAGGAAGATATGCAATAAGGCTTATGCTGGATTTGGCAATTCACGGTGAAGACGGATATGTGTCCATTAAAACCGTTTCGCAGCGGCAGAATATCAGCGAAAAATATCTTGAACAGATAATAAAGCTCCTTGCAAAGGAAAAGCTTGTTGAAAGCACAAGGGGAGCAATGGGCGGCTATCGCCTTACCCGTGAGCCGAAAGACTATACCGTGGGTGAAATTCTCCGTGTGACCGAGGGCAGTCTCGCTCCCGTAGCCTGTCTTGACGCAGACGAAAACACCTGCGAAAACTGTATGGACTGCGTAACCCTTGAAATATGGCAGTGTATTCTCGACGCAGTCAATAAGGTTGTGGATTCAATAACGCTTCAATACTTGGTGGATAAGCAAAAGGAAAAGGGGAATTGCGGTTGCTGTTAAAGTATGATACAAACGAAGTCCTCCGTTATTTGGGATACAGGGGAAAGCCTGCCGATGACCGTACGCTTAAAATAATTGACGAGGTTTACAATGAGCTTTGTAAGGTTATTACTCCCAAGTACATTTATAAGGAGTACGAATACGAAAAAACCGAGGATTCAATAATTGTAAACGGTATTGAGTTTAAAAGCAAAAAGCTTTTGTCACATTTAAAAAATTCCGATACTGTTGTTCTTTTCGGTGCAACTTTGGGAATGGGCGCAGATACGCTTATTCGTAAGTATTCCTTCACCGATACGCCCCGCGCTGCAATCGGTCAGGCAACCGCCGCTTCCCTGGTGGAAAACCTTTGCGATTTGGGCTGTGAAGAAATAAAAACAACACTCGGCTGTGAGCTTCGCCCCCGTTTCAGTCCTGGGTACAGTGACCTTGCGCTGTCATGTCAGGCAGATTTTTTCAAACTTCTCGATATGTCAAAACGCCTTGGCGTAACTCTTGCCGATTCATATTTGATGACGCCCTCAAAATCCGTAACGGCGTTTGTCGGAATTATAAAAAAGGACGGTGAATTAAATGAGCTTTATTGATAAATTCGGAAAAGAATTACTGTTCTTTGACGGTGCAATGGGCACAATGCTTCAAAAAAACGGTTTACAGGCAGGAGAACTGCCTGAGCTTATGAACCTTTCTAAGCCTGATGTTATTTTGAAAATCCATAAGGAATATCTTGACGCAGGCTGTGATATTGTTACAACCAATACCTTCGGCGCAAATGCCTTGAAATTTGAAAATACGGAAAAAATCGTGGGTTCGGCTGTTTCTATTGCAAAAAAAGCCGTAAGTGAGGTTACCCGCGAGTGCTTTGTCGCTCTTGATGTAGGCCCTCTCGGAAAGCTTTTAAAACCCTACGGCGATTTGGATTTTGACGACGCTTATAACCTTTTCCGTCAGCAAATGATGGCAGGAGAAAGGGCGGGCGCAGACTTAATTCTCATTGAAACCATGGGAGATTTGTACGAAATCAAGGCGGCTGTGCTTGCGGCAAAGGAAAATACCGAACTTCCCGTTCTTGTGTCGCTGATTTTCGATGAAAAGGGCAAACTTTTAACGGGCGCGGATATCCCCACAGCCGTTATCACCTTGGAAGGCTTGGGCGTGGACGGCATAGGTATTAACTGCGGTTTAGGCCCTGACCAAATGCTTGGTCTTATAAAGGAAACGGCGAAATATTCCTCAACTCCCGTATTTATTCAGCCCAACGCAGGTTTGCCCGTGTGCATAAACGGCGTCACCTCCTATAATGTAAAGCCCGATGATTTTGCGGAAAAACAGCTTGAAATATTGAAAGCGGGAGCGTGTGCTCTCGGCGGCTGCTGCGGCACAACTCCCGAACATATCAAGGCGATGATTAACCTTTGCAGAAACGAAAAAATCGTTTCCGTTTCGCAAAAAGATTACACCGCCGTTTCCTCATATTCCAAAAGCGTTATTATAGGCGAAACTCCCGTAATTATAGGCGAACGCATCAATCCCACAGGCAAAAAGCTTATGAAAGAGGCTTTGCGGAATAATGATATGGACTATATTTTCCGTGAGGGTGTAGCACAGACCGACGCAGGCGCACATATCCTTGATGTCAATGTGGGACTTCCCGAAATTGACGAGCCTGAAATGATGAAAAATGCCGTAACGGGGATTCAGAGTATTCTTGATACGCCCTTGCAGATAGATACTTCCGATACCGTCGCTATGGAAAAGGCTTTGCGGCTTTATAACGGCAAGGCGATGATAAATTCCGTAAACGGCAAAGAGGAGTCAATGGCATCAGTTTTCCCCCTCTGTAAAAAATACGGCGGCGTTGTGGTTTGCTTAACTCTTGATGAAAACGGAATTCCCGAGGATGTGAGCGGCAGAATAGCAATTGCAGAAAGAATTATCAAGAGAGCGGCGGAATACGGAATTTCAAAAAAAGATTTAGTTTTTGACCCTCTTTGTATGACGGTCAGCACAAACAGTCAGAATGCCGTAATCACACTGCAATCCGTTAAAAGGCTTCGCAGTGAATTGGGCGTTAATACAGTTCTCGGCGTTTCAAATGTATCTTTCGGACTTCCCGCAAGAGAAAATCTTAATTCCGCATTCTTCACTCTTGCCCTTGAAAACGGACTTTCGGCAGGAATTATAAACCCCAAAAGCGAAATGATGATGAATTCTTACTATTCTTTCTGCGCATTAAAGGGACTTGACGAGAATTTTGAAAAATATATTGAAAATTCTTCCGAAATCAAGCAGGAAGCAAAGTCGGAAAGCACCGCCGATTTAAAAACCGCCGTTATAAAAGGCTTAAAGGAACAGGCGAGAGAGCAAACACAAAAAGAACTTCTTACCAAAACGCCTTTGGAAATAATTGACGGAATACTTATTCCCGCCCTTGATATTGTAGGCAAAGGCTTTGAGGAAAACACCGTATTTTTGCCGGGACTTTTAATGAGCGCCGAGACCGCAGGCGTAAGCTTTGAGGTGCTTAAAAATGAAATGGAGAAAAACGGTTCAAACGGTCCTAAAAAGGGCAAGATAATTCTGGCAACCGTTAAGGGCGATATTCACGACATCGGCAAAAATATTGTCAAGGTACTCCTTGAAAATTATGGCTTTGAGGTCATTGATATGGGCAAGGATGTACCGCCCCAAGCGATAGTTGATAAGGCGGTTGCGGAAAATGTTAAGCTGGTGGGATTGAGCGCGCTTATGACCACCACAGTCCCCTCAATGGAGGAAACCATAAAGCTTTTAAAAGAGCAGACCGAAGGTGTTCGCGTTATGGTAGGCGGCGCGGTGCTCACGCAGGAATATGCCGATATGATAGGCGCCGATTATTACGGCAAGGACGCTATGTCCTCCGTCAGATATGCTGAAAATTTCTTTAAATAATACGCCTATTTAGCACTTTGTTATAATTGACAAAATCATACCTAAGTAGTATGATATATGTGAATTCATAGTAATTTACTGTGAAATATGATTTTTCTATGAAAAGAGATGTATTTATGAAGGTTTACGCAGATAATGCCGCAACCACTAAGATATCGAAAACAGCTCTTGACGCTATGATGCCGTGTTACACGGAGATTTACGGCAACCCGTCAAGCTTGCATCAAGTGGGTCAGGAGGCGTTTCACGCAGTTCGTGACGCAAGAGAAACGGCGGCAAAATGCCTTAATTGCGATGCGGACGAGCTTTATTTCACCTCAGGCGGCAGTGAGAGCGATAACTGGGCAATTAAGGGTGCGGCTCACCTTATGGCGAAAAAAGGTAAGAAGCATATTATCAGCACAAAGTTTGAGCACCACGCTGTTCTTCATACCCTTAACGCACTTGAAAAAGAGGGCTTTGAGATAACTCTCCTGGATGTGTATGAAAACGGTCTTGTAAAAGCAGAAGATGTAAAAAATGCTATCCGCGAGGATACCGCCCTTGTAACGATTATGTATGCCAATAACGAGATAGGCACTATTCAGCCCATTCGTGAAATCGGCGCAATCTGCCGTGATAAAGGCGTGCTTTTCCATACTGACGCTGTTCAGGCGGTTGGTCATATCCCCGTTGATGTAAAAGCGGATAACATTGATATGATGTCACTTTCAGGTCATAAGTTCCACGGCCCCAAGGGTATAGGCGCACTTTACTGCAAAAAAGGAATCAGACTTCCCAATCTTATTGAGGGCGGTGCACAGGAAAGAAACCGCCGTGCAGGAACGGAAAATGTGCCTGCAATAGTAGGTATGGCGGCAGCTCTTAAAGAGGCGTGCGAAAATATGGAGGAAAACACAAAAAAGCTTGTGGCAATGCGTGAGCAGTTGATTAAAGGTATTCTTAAAATCGACGCAAGCCGAATAAACGGAGACCGTGAGCACCGACTCCCCGGTAATGTAAGCGCCTGCTTTGAAGGCGTTGAGGGTGAGTCATTGCTCCTTTATCTCGATTTGGCAGGTATCAGCGCGTCGTCAGGTTCTGCCTGCACATCAGGCTCTCTCGACCCCAGCCATGTACTGCTTGCAATCGGACTGCCCCATGAGGTTGCCCACGGCTCGTTAAGACTGAGCCTTTGCGAGGAGAATACTCCCGAACAGATGGATTATATTATTGAACAGCTTCCGCCCATAATCAACAGACTTCGCGATATGTCGCCCCTTTGGGAAAGAATACAGAAAGAAAGAGGTTTAAACTAATGGAATATTCAGAAAAAGTAATGGAGCATTTTACACATCCCCACAATGTAGGCAAAATTGACGATGCCGACGGCGTAGGCGAGGTAGGTAATGCAAAATGCGGAGATATTATGAAAATGTATCTCAAAATTGATAACGGCATTATCACAGATGTTAAATTCAATACTTACGGCTGTGCTTCTGCAATCGCCACAAGCTCAATCGCAACGGATATGATTAAGGGCCAGCCTATATCCGAAGCATTAAAGCTTACAAATAAGGCTGTTGTTGAGGCTCTGGACGGACTTCCCGCAGTTAAAATTCACTGCTCTGTATTGGCTGAACAGGCAATAAAAGCGGCAGTTAAGGATTATTACGACAAAAACGGCATTGAATATGATGAGGCAGAGTTCCATTTTAACGAGGAACACCATCATTGATTTATCGGGGGCTTGCCCCCGCCGATAATAAAGGAAGATATAAATGACAATAAGAGAAATGCAGGAGGAAATCCTCCGCTTAAAAAAAGAAAAGGATATTTGCATATTGGCGCATAGCTATGTTGCCCATGAGATAATTGAGATTGCAGATTTCACCGGCGACAGCTTTCAGTTGAGCGTACTTGCCGAAAAGGCAAAGCAAAAAACCGTGCTTATGTGCGGAGTTCGTTTTATGGCGGAAACCGTAAAAATCCTTTCGCCCGATAAAAAGGTTGTCCTTGTAAGCCCCGTTGCAGGCTGTCCCATGGCAGAGCAGATGGATAAACAGCTTATAACACAGGTAAAAAAGGAGTATCCCGATTATACGGTTGTGGCTTATATTAACACAACGGCGGAGCTTAAAACCGTTTGCGATGTTTGCGTAACATCATCATCGGCTGTGAAAATAGTCAGCAGAATTGATAACGATAAAATCCTTTTCATTCCCGACTGTAATCTCGGCGCATATGTAGCAAAACAGCTTCCCGAAAAGACTTTCAAGCTTCTTCACGGCGGCTGTCCCATTCATGCAAGAATGAGCAAACGGGATGTGGAAAGAGCACGCAGCCTTTATCCCGATGCGCTGTTGCTTGTTCACCCGGAATGTGTTCCCGAGGTTGTCAAGGAAGCCGATTTTGTGGGTTCCACCTCCGCAATAATGGATTTTGCAAAGAAAAGCGACAAAAAAGAGTTCATAATCGGAACGGAAATCAGCATTGCCGAGCACTTGCAGTATGAGTGCCCCGAAAAGAGCTTCTATCCGCTTTCAAAGGAGCTTATATGCCCCAATATGAAATCAACAACTCTTGCCGATTTGTATAATGCCGTAAAGGGAAGAGGCGGCGAAGAAATAGAGCTTGACAGCGACACAATAAGAGATGCCAAGAAGTGCATTGATATGATGATAAAGCTCGGAGAATAATTATGAGCAAAAAAGCAATTATTGCAATGAGCGGCGGCGTGGATAGCTCTGTCGCCGCTTTACTTATGAAAAAAGCAGGGTATGACTGTATCGGCGCAACAATGAAGCTTTATACCAACGAGGATGCAAACATAAGCCGTGAAAACGGTTGCTGTTCACTTTCCGATGTTGAAGATGCAAAAAGCGTGGCTCATAAATTGGATATGCCATTTTATGTGTTCAATTTCACCGATAAGTTTCATGAATGTGTAATTGACAATTTTATAAAAGCTTATGAAAACGGTCAAACGCCTAATCCGTGTATTGACTGTAATAAATATCTTAAATTTGACAAAATGCTCGTCAGAATGAAAGAGATAAATTTCGATTTCGTTGTTACAGGCCACTATGCCCGCATTGAATATGACGAAAACAGCGGCAGATATTTGCTTAAAAAAGCTGTTGACGATACAAAAGACCAAAGCTATGTGCTTTATATGCTTACTCAGGAGCAGTTAGCCCACATAATGTTTCCGTTGGGCGGTTACACAAAGGCGAAAATCCGTGAAATTGCCGAGGAAAACGGCTTTGTCAATGCAAGAAAGCACGACAGTCAGGATATATGCTTCGTTCCCGACGGTGACTACGCAGGCTTTATTGAGCGTTATTCGGGCAAAACTTTTGAAAACGGCGATTTTACCGATAAAAACGGCAATGTGCTGGGCACACATAAGGGTATTATCAATTATACAATCGGTCAGCGTAAAGGCTTGGGAATAGCCTATAAAAAGCCACTGTATGTATGCGATATTCAGCCGCTTACAAATAAAGTTATTCTTGGCGATAACGAGGATTTGTTTACGGATGAACTTACAGCGGACAATGTGAATATTATCACAAAACCCGATTTGTATGAGCCTGTGCGAGTTTGCGCCAAGGTGCGCTACCGTCATAAGGAACAGCCTGCAACGGCATGGCAGACCGATGACGGACTTCTTCATGTAAAATTTGACGAGCCGCAAAGAGCCATAACAAAAGGACAGTCGGTAGTCCTTTATGACGGAGATACAGTCATAGGCGGCGGCGTTATAATCTAAAATTGTTTCTTTTTTCGCAATACTGCGTGTCTCTCGGCTCGCAGTATTTTTATACAGCTTCGCCTCCGACACATTGTCTTGCAAAAAAATAAATCAATTTTATAAAGATGTATTGTTTCTTTTTTCGCAATACTGCGTGTCTCTCGGCTCGCAGTATTTTTTTGTTTATATTTTCGTAATACTGCATGTTTCTCGGCTCCCCTGAAAGGGGAGCTGTCATTTTCTGCGAAAATGACTGAGGGGTTATTTCGTAGGGGACAGAGCCTAAAATCGTCCCGCAAAAATCACATATATACCAACGGTGTCCTCGTAGGGGCGATTCACGAATCGCCCGCAAAATCCAAACCAAAACAAAATCCAACAGGGTAGGGCGGGGGCTTGCCCCCGCCGTCAATTTACAGGTAACCATGCGGCGGGGGCAAGCCCCCGCCCTACCGGTAATCATAAAACTTAATAATAATTTGTAGGTGTCGATGTTTACATCGTCCCGCAAAATCACATTAAATCCACGGCGAAAATATGTTGAAATGATAACCGTATTCTGTTACAATAAAACCAAATAAAACTTTGGGGTAATAAATATGAAAAATTATTCATTAAACGGCGAGTGGAAAATGCTCCGTGAAAAAACAGGCGAAGCTTATACGGTCAGCGTACCGAATGATAACTACACACAGCTTTTAGCGGCAGGCGCAATACCCGACCCCTATTATGGTACAAATGAAAAAGAAGTTCAGTGGGTTGGCAGGGAAAAATGGATTTACGAAAAAACATTTTCACTGAAAGACGAGGATTTGGAGTGCAGAAGGGTACTCCTGTCCTGCAATGCCCTTGATACTCTATGCGAGGTCTATATAAACGGCACTCTGGCGGGAAAAGGCGAAAATGCCTTTATAAAATATGAGTTTGATATTAAGCCTTTTGTAAATGAGGGCGCAAACACCGTTAAAATCATTTTTATGCCCCCTGTTGAGTATGCCGAAAATCTTCAAAATGAAAAACCTCTGCCCAAAAACTGTAACGGTACAGACGGCATTGCCTATATCCGCAAGCCTGCCTGCCATTTCGGCTGGGACTGGGGCCCCTCAATACCCCTTTCGGGAATAACGGACGATATTTCCGTTTTGTGCTTTGATAACCGATTGGAAGATTTGCAGATAAAGCAAATCCATAAAGACGGTAAAGTTACACTCAAAATAAATCCCGTTGTTGACGGAACAGGGGAGGCGGAGGGAAAAGTAATCTGCCCCGACGGCGCTGAAATCCCCTTTAAAGGTGAAAGTGAAATTTTAATAGAAAACCCGGAACTTTGGTGGACTCGTGAACTTTCGGGCAAGGAACGTCAGCCTCTTTATACGGTAACTGCGGAGCTTGACGGTTCAAGTATCACAAAAAAAACAGGACTTCGCACAATCCGTCTTGACCGTGACGCTGATGAATTCGGCGGCAATTTCTGCTTTTATTTAAACGGTGTGCCCATATTTGCAAAGGGCGCAAACTGGATTATTCCCGATTCACTTATAGGCAGATGCACAAACGAAACGATTGACTATTACATAGACAGCGCCTTGCAGGCAAATTTCAATATGATAAGAGTTTGGGGCGGCGCGTATTACGCAAGCGATTATTTCCTCGAAAAATGTGACGAGTGCGGCTTGCTCATTTGGCAGGACTTTATGTTTGCCTGCCTTATGTACCCATTTTATGAGGACGATTTCCGTAAAAATGTATTGGCTGAAATAAAGTTTAATGTGGAGCGTATGAAGCATCATCCCTCCATTGCGCTTTGGGGCGGAAATAATGAGATTGAAACAATGTTCTCATATATGCCGGCAAATCTTAAAATCGTTCAGTGGTATAAAAAGTTCTTTTATGAGATTTTAAAAGATTATGTAACGGAAATTGACGGCGACATTCCCTATATCCCCACTTCACCCATCGGCGAGGATTTCCGAAAGGGCGTAACAGGGGACGCTTGGGGCGATACCCATATGTGGAATGTGTGGCACGGCCAAAAGCCCCTTAATTATTACCGGAAGCGTATGACACGCTTTTGCAGTGAGTTCGGGCTTGAATCTCTGCCCTCAGCCGACGCTGTGCGCACCTTTGCCGAGGAAAAGGATATGGGACTTACAACCGAGGTGTTTAATTCCCATCAGAAGTGCCGCAACGGCAACCGCAAAATGCTTTTTTATCTTCTTGAAAAGTTTTACGAGGCAGAGCACTTTGAGGATATGGTCTATATGACAGGTCTTATCCAAAAAGAGTGCATTGCCGATGCCACCGAGCATTGGCGCAGAAACAGAGGCCGTTGCAACGGCTCCCTTTTCTGGCAGTATAACGATTGCTGGCAGGCTCCCTCTTGGTCAAGCGTTGACTATACGGGAAAATGGAAGCCTTTGCAGTACCACGCAAGACATTTCTTTGAGCCTTTGTGCGTATCCGTTGAGGAAACAAAAAAAGACTTTAAAATCTATTGTATAAATGATTTGACCGCAGAACAGCAAGTAACTGTTTCCTATACCCTTGCATCCCTTGACGGCAAAGTTATAAAGGAAAAAACGCTTGAAACAGTATTAAAGCCGCTTTCAAGCGCAGTAGTTGCCCACGAAAAGGTGAGCGGAAACAAAAAGGATATGTTTTTATCCGTTAAGATGATGAGAGACGGCAAGGTAATATCACAGCGCACAAAAATCTTTGTTCCCGACCGTGATTTGATGCTTAAAAGCGGTACAATAAAGAAAACCGTGTCTTATAAGGACGGAGAATTAACGGTAAAACTCATTTCTCCCGTATTCTGCCGCAGTGTAATGGTGGATATAAAGGATTTCCCAACACCGTTCTCCGATAACTACTTTGACCTTTTACCCAACGAGGAAAAGACAGTAACGGTTAAAACCGATAAAGAGTACAAAGCCGAAGATGTAACGGTAAAATCCCTTGCGGATATCCCCGTTAAAAAATCAAAGCTCAAAGCACAGCTTTACCGCATAAAATTTGCCCTTGAGCCTGAAAACATTGCAAATTGGTTTTGGTATTCGGTGAATTGAAAAAAGTATGTTGCAATTCGCGTCATAGTATGTTAAACTGAAAGCGACTTGTTTCGACAAGTTGTTATATGAGAAAAAGGAGTTTTGAAAATGTTTTGTAGTAAATGCGGAGCAAATAACGCCGACGGAGTAGCTTTTTGCACTTCCTGCGGAGCTCCACTTCCCGCTAAGCCTGCGGCGCCTGTTCAGCCGGCAGCACCCGTTCAACCTGCAGCACCTGTTCAGCCGCAAAAGCCGAAAAATAATAAAGGCCTTATTATCGGCATTGTTGCAGGTATAGTCGCTTTAATTGCTATAATTGGTATTTTAGTTTGGGTTTTTGTTTTTAAAGATAAAGACGATAACGACAGTGATGACAAATCAAACAAAACAAAGGTAGAAGATACCGTTAATAATGACGAGAATAACGAGGACAGCGGCAAAAACAGCGACAAGAACAATGATAAGAACAGCAACAAGAATGATAATAAGAACAACAATAGTAATGACGGTAAGAACAACAGCTCAGTTACTTCCGACCCCAAGCATGACAGCAAGGTAGTCGGCAGATGGAAGATGGTTATGGAAGAGGATTTGGGCGACGGAGATGTACTCCAAATGGTTGCCTACATGGAGTTTAAGGCAGACGGTACCTGCAAAGCCTATTTTAATGAGAGCGAACTCAGAAAATCCATGACCGACGCTTTGTATTCGTCTATGTCCAGTGCGTTGGGCGGCTCTTATACAAATTCCCAGATTGATCAACTGTTGGCAGAGTCCGGTCAGCAGTCAGTTGCCGAAATGGTTGATGAATTTATAGTAGAGTTTGCTCAGGAAGGCTTTGAGTTTGAAGGATATTGGGAAACGGATAACGGAACAATAGTTTCATGGGAAGAGGGTCAGAGTAAGGAAGACGAATACCCGTCAAACTATACTGTTTCCGCAGACGGTAAAACATTGGAAATCGAAGATATGGGATTCCCCATGGAAAGAGTATAATATAAAAAAATAAAAAGGAGGCCGTCAGGTCTCCTTTTTTTATATCAACTTTCCCATGCAAAAATCCGTATCATAATCGGTAATCAAAACATCAACAATGCTTCCAATTCGGGCATTGCCCATAACCTTAACAGGTGTGTAATTCGGCGTGTATCCGAACATTTCGCCGTCTTTCGGCTTGCCTTCAATAAGTACGGAAACGGTTTTGCCTATCTGCTTTTTCATAAATTCCGCTCTTATTTTGTCAGCAGTTTTTGAAAGCTCGGCAACACGGTGCGCCTTTACACTTTTTTAAATCTGCCCCTCCATTTTGTCCGCAACCGTTCCGCTTCTGCGCGAATAGGGGAAGATATGTATTTTCTCAAAGCCTATTTTTTCGGCAAATTTTACCGTATCACCGAAATCTTGCTCTGTTTCCCGGAGCCTGAAAGCATCGCAAATTGGTTTTGGTATTCGGTGAATTGAATTATTTTTAAAATATTTATTTTTTTGTATGTTTTTTCACTTTTTTTGTAATAGAATTGACATTTCGATAATGAACATGCTATGATTTTTACAGATAGTGTGGTTCCAATAATTGACTTTTAGTACTGATGTGTCTGTTATTAAAATGATAAAGGAGACTATTTTATGAAAAAAACAAAAATGATTATTTCGATTGTTGTAGTTTGCATAATTGTTTGGTCAACTGTTGTTCCGAGTTTTGCATATTCACCATATGAAGTGCTTTTGCAAAAGGGTTTTTCTCCTGATTTCCTCAAGGTGTTCTCTGATGCACAACTTTTAAAAATATGTAATAAAATTGGAACAGATCATGTATTCTCAATCAACTCAACAACTATTCATCTTAAAGAAGGCAATACGGATAATCAAACATATGGAGCAATATCAGAAACTTCAATGGACTTGAGTGTTAATGCTATAGTATTAACTGACGGTCAGATTTTTACAGGTGTGTTGGTGATTGTAGGTTGGGAGTGGTTGGACGGAAAACCGGTCATTAGACAAACGGATTCAATATCTGTAAACTGGGATGCTTCAGTTTTTAACTTAAAGTCGGATTCTTTTTATAGTGCTGATATGTACAGGATAATTCATTCGCCTGAGGATTGGAGCATTAGTAAAGAGTATAATAGACCGGCTGAAGCAAATCAGGGCGGCGTAGGCTTTTATACTTCTTTGATGGATGACTATACAAACTATTCTGTTGCTAACGGCGGAGTGGCAATGTTTAACTTAAATACTAATAGTTCATGTACTATCGGTAATAGCCATACCACAAGTATAAATGTTCAATATGTCCATAATAGAAGTGTGTTTATACCGTCACTTTCTTTTTCAAAAACCGGTACATCTGTTTCCATTGGTTCTATAGCATTATTTACTGATTCGGCTTCAGATACCGTTAATGTGACTTATTAATGATTAAAAAAGGAGATCGCAATGAATACTATGCCATTGATTAAAATGCTTTTCGGTATTGCATTGATTCTGTGCGGAGTCGTACTCGGCGTTTGCCAAGGCTTATATTTGGCGTTGGCTTTTGCCGCTGTCGGGCTTTTTGTGTGTATTTATGCGCTTATCGGTGCAATGCCCGATGATAAACCTCCAAAAAAGAAAGAAGATCAGGATAGTGATAAAAAAGAATAATTGATATAAAACCGAGCCGCCTTATGACGGCTCGGTTTTATATCAATTTTCCTATACAAAAATCAGCATCATAATCGGTAATCAAAACATCAACAATGCTTCCAATTCGGGCATTGCCCATAACCTTAACAGGTGTGTAATTCGGCGTGTATCCGAACATTTCGCCGTCTTTCGGCTTGCCTTCAATAAGTACGGAAACGGTTTTGCCTATCTGCTTTTTCATAAATTCCGCTCTTATTTTGTCAGCAGTTTTTGAAAGCTCGGCAACACGGTGCGCCTTTACACTTTTTTAAATCTGCCCCTCCATTTTGTCCGCAACCGTTCCGCTTCTGCGCGAATAGGGGAAGATATGTATTTTCTCAAAGCCTATTCTTTCGGCAAATTTTACCGTATCACCGAAATCTTCGTCTGTTTCCTGCGGAAATCCCACCATGATATCTGTGGTAAGGGTGCAGTCTTTAAAGTTTTTGCGAAGTTTTTCGCAAAGTTCGGCATATTCCTCTGCGGTGTAGTGCCTGTTCATTTTATTCAATGTCTTATCACAGCCGCTTTGAAGTGAAATATGGAATTGGGGACACAGCTTTTCACATTTCATGAGCTTTTCTATAAGCTCGTCTGTAATGTGGTCGGGTTCAAGAGAGCCTAACCGTATTCTTTCGATTTTTTCGTTTTCAGCCGCCGTATATACTGCATCAGCTAAATCCAAATCGCCGCCCTTGCCGTATGCAGAAAGATTTATGCCCACAAGCACAATTTCACGGTATCCGTTGTCAGCCAACGCCGCTACCTCTTTTTTTATGTCCTCAACGGGCTTTGAACGAACTCTGCCTCTCGCTTTCGGGATAATGCAGTATGAGCAAAAACGGTCACAGCCGTCCTCAATTTTTAAAGTTGCCCGTGTTCTTTCCTCAAAATCGGTTATTCCCGATGAAATAAGCCCCTCTCCGCTTTTGTGGCAGTCAAGGTGCAATACTCTGCAATCGGCGGTAAAATATTCGTTTAAAGACTCAACAAGCTTTGAGTTGTTTCTGTTTCCCAAAACTATATCTGCCTCTGTAAGCTTTTTTGCCATTTCGGGGAAGGATTGTGGCATACAGCCTGTGAGCACAACCGTGCTTTCGGGATATTTATTTTTATAATGACGAACGCATTGGCGTGTTTTTCGGTCGCTCTCACTTGTAACTGTGCAGGAGTTTACAACAAAAATATCAGCGTTCTGTTCATCTTCCGTTATCTCATAACCGCTCTTTTTAAGCATTTCACGCATTTCCTGCGTTTCGTACTGATTAACCTTGCAACCCAGCGTGTGGAAAAAGACCTTCATAATTTCACCTCAATAAAAACAATTGTAACACACTTTTTATTTTTTTCATATAATAATTTGTCCTTTTCATAATATTTCTATGGGAGGGATATATATGAAGAAAATAATATCCGTTTTATTGTGCGTTTTAATGGTAATACCGCTTTCGTTAACAGCCTTTGCCGAAGAGGAAAACACGTCTGCTTTAAGTCTTACGGCAAAATCGGCAATTCTTATGGAGATTTCAAGCGGCAAGGTGCTCTTTTCAAAAAATCCCGATGAAAAACTGCCCCCGGCGTCAATTACAAAAATTATGACGCTCCTGCTCGTTATGGAAGCCTTGGACGACGGCAGAATTACACTTGAAGATACGGTAGCGGCAAGTAAAAACGCCTCGTCAAAGGGCGGTTCGCAGATTTGGCTTAAAGAGGGAGAGCAAATGACTGTTCATGAGCTTATAAAAGCCACGGCGGTTGCCAGTGCCAACGATGCTTGCACAGCTTTGGGCGAGCATATCGCGGGGGACGAGGAGTCATTCGTGGTAATGATGAACGAAAGAGCAAAGGAACTTGGTATGATGGATACCTGCTTTGAAAACTGCTCCGGTCTTGACGATACTACAACAAATCATTATTCAACCGCCCGTGATATAGGTATAATGAGCTGTGAACTGATGAAGCATGAAAAAATTAAAGAATACACAACAATATGGATGGATAGCCTCAGAAACGGAGAAACGGAGCTTGTAAATACAAACCGGCTTGTGCGCTTTTATGAGGGAACAACAGGGCTTAAAACGGGAACAACCTCAAAAGCGGGATATTGCGTCAGCGCAACTGCACAGCGCAACGGAATGGAGCTTGCGGCAGTAGTGCTCGGCAGTGATAACAGCACAGACCGCTTTGAGGATGCAAAAAAAATGCTTAACTGGGGCTTTGCAAATTATTCGGTTTATCAGCCAACGGTTGACGCTTCACTGATTACAGGCGTGAGCGTGCTGTACGGCAAGCAAAACACAATTGCTCCCATAGTGGGGGAAATCAGCCCCATACTTATAAAAAAAGGCGCGGAGGACAAAATTACACAAAGAGTTGACCTTTGCGTCGATGTTGAAGCGCCCGTTGAAAAAGGGCAGAAGCTCGGTACTGTGTATTTTGAAAGCGACGGCGAAATTCTGGCGGAATGTCCCATAATCAGCGAAAATTTCGTAGGCAGAAAAGGTATAATGTTTGTTTTCATGCTTTTGTGGTCCACTTTTGCAAAAAAATAATAAATTTCTATTGAAAAAAGTCCGCTTTTAGGGTAAAATAATATAAAACCAAATGGCAAAGCGAGGACTAATTTAAAATGGCTTTAAAGCTTAACGACAAATATGTCAAAAATTTCGTAAGTGAAGACGAACTTAAAGATATGGCATCCGCAGTTGAAGCGGCGCATAATAAGATAGTTAATAAGAACGGCGAAGGCTCCGACTTTTTAGGTTGGGTTGATTTGCCCGTTAATTATGATAAAGAGGAATTTGAAAGAATTAAAAAAGCGGCGGCAAAAATCAAGAGTGATTCAAAAGCGCTTGTGGTAATCGGCATCGGCGGTTCATATCTCGGCGCAAGAGCCGCTATTGAATTTGTAAAGTCACAGAATTATAACCTTGTTAATAAGGATACACCCAATATTTATTTCAGCGGTAACAGCATCAGCGGCAACGCACTTTCAGAGCTGGTTGAGCTTGTAAAGGATGTTGATTTCTCCGTTAATGTTATTTCAAAATCGGGCACAACAACCGAGCCCGCAATCGCTTTCCGCATTTTCCGTGAGCTTCTTATTGAAAAGTACGGTGAAGAGGAAGCATCAAAAAGAATTTATGTTACAACCGATAAAGAGAAGGGTACTTTAAAAGAGTTCTCCGATAAAGCAGGCTATGAAACCTTCGTTGTTCCCGATGATGTGGGCGGCAGATATTCTGTTTTAACAGCGGTAGGCCTTCTGCCCATTGCCGTTGCAGGCATTGATATTGATAAGATGATGCAGGGTGCGGCTGACGCAAGAGAAGCTTATTCCGTTTGCGACATAGAAAAGAACGATTGCTATAAATATGCGGCTCTTCGTAATATCCTTCATAAAAAAGGCAAGGCTGTTGAGCTTATGGTAGCTTATGAGCCTGATTTTACAATGATGAACGAGTGGTTCAAGCAGCTTTTCGGCGAGAGCGAGGGTAAGGACGGTAAGGGAATTTTCCCTGCAAGCGTTATTTGCTCAACCGACCTTCACTCAATGGGGCAGTATATTCAGGACGGCGTAAGAATGTTGTTTGAAACATCTGTTTCTTTCACGGCTCCCAAAAGACAGGTTGAAATCAAAGAGGACAGCGTTAATGCCGACGGACTTAATTTCCTTGCAGGCAAAACAATGGACTTTGTAAACCGCAAGGCATATGAGGGCACAATTTTAGCCCATGTGGACGGTGGCGTTCCCAACATCTGCATTGAGTGCCCCGAAATGAACGAATATGAGTTCGGCTATCTTGTATATTTCTTTGAAAAGGCTTGTGCAATTTCAGGCTATATTCTTGGCGTTAACCCCTTTAATCAGCCCGGTGTTGAAAGCTATAAAAAGAATATGTTTGCTCTGCTCGGTAAGCCCGGATACGAAGCACAGCAGGCAGAGCTTTTGGCGAGATTGGGTTAAAAAGGAAATAACCGCTTTCAGCGGATAATAAATACACAGGAGGAGATAATAATGATATCTCTTATTATCGGACACAAAGGAACAGGAAAAACAAAGGTGCTTGTTGATTGCGTTAATGACGCAGTACACAGCTCAAGCGGCAATGTCGTATGTGTAGAAAAGGAAACAAAGCTTACATACGATGTAAACTACCGTGCAAGACTTGTGGCAACAGATACTTTTTCAGTTTCGGGATATGACGCATTTTACGGCTTTTTGAGCGGTATTTGCGCAGGGGATCACGATATTACTGATATTTTCGTTGACGCAACCTTCAGAATTGCGGCAAACAGAGATGGAGATGCTCTTGCGGCTTTCCTTAAAAAGGTTGACGACCTTTCAAAAATTTCAGATACAAAGTTTACTTTCACAATTTCAACCGATTTGGAAAATCTTCCCGAGTCAATGTTTGAATATTGCGAAAAGCTTAACTGAGTAATTCTAATGGGTTAGGATTATTTCGTTACCCAATCGGCTGCTGCCGAAAGGCGGCGGCCGTTTTTCTGCGGTAAATTTAAAAATATTCACGATTTTTGTTGACAAAAATGAAATAAGCATATATAATATTTTAGCATTGAGAGGAATGTTCGATGCAGCTTCAGCTTGAACAAATTTTTAATATTGACGGTTCCTGTAAAGAATTAAAGTATTCCTTTGAACCTGAATACAGCCTTTGTGATGATTTCAAACTAACTTCTCCCGTGGAGTTTGAGGGCGAGGTCAGAAACAACACAGGTATTGTTTCACTTTCGGGAAAAGCAAAATTTTCTGCAACCGTTACCTGCGGCAGATGTGCCGAGCTCTTTAAAAAGGACTTTGAGGTCGAAGTTGAGCATTTGCTTGCAAGCAAGCTTGTTAATGACGATAACGACGAATATATCGTTGTTGAAGATAATGTTCTTGATTTGACCGAGCTTGTGTGTGAAGATATTATCCTTTCTCTCCCCACGCGCTTTTTGTGTAAAGAGGATTGCAAGGGTATTTGCTCAAAATGCGGAAAAAATCTTAACGAGGGTAAATGTGACTGTAAAAAGGATGTTGACCCGAGAATGGCGGCGCTTTTAGAGCTGCTCACAGATTAGTTTATAATTATTTATAATATAAATCCAATAAGGAGGTGCTGAAAATGGCAGTACCAAAGAGAAGAGTATCAAAAGCAAGAAGAGATAAGAGACGCTCAAATGTATGGAAGATGTCAGCTCCCGAGCTGGTTAAGTGCCCCAATTGCGGCGGCTACAAAAGACCTCACAGAGTTTGCGGCGAGTGCGGACAGTACAAGGGCAGACAGGTTGTTACCGTTAAAGAGGCGTAATTTCTGTCAAAGTTTATCTTAAATTACGGAAGGCGGAGAGTGGTAAAACTTCCCGCCTTTTAGTCGTGTTTTATTAAATGTGAGGTTCCTATGTCAGTTAAAATCGGTAGCGTTAAGCCCTTTTCAAAATGCAGTTTAAAGGGAATAAAAGCGGGCGACGAGCTTTTAAAAATCAACGGCCATGATATAATGGATGTGCTTGATTATGATTTCTATATGGCAGATGAAACCGTAACCTTGTCCTTTCGCTGTTCTGACGGTAAGTATAGAGTAGTTATGGCAAACAGTAAAAACTGCGGTCTCGGGTTTGAAACATACCTTATGGACAGTCAGCAGCACTGTAAAAATAAGTGTATTTTCTGCTTTATCGACCAATTGCCCAAGGGTATGAGAGAAAGTCTTTATTTTAAGGATGACGACAGCCGCCTTTCTTTTTTGTTCGGTAATTATATAACGCTTACCAATATTTCGGAGCATGAAATTGAACGGATTATATCAATGCATATAAGCCCCGTCAATATCTCGGTTCATACAATGAACCCCGAGCTTCGTGTAGAGATGATGAAAAACAAAAATGCAGGCAAAGCCCTTGATATTATTAAGCGGTTTGCAGATGCGGGAATCTCAATGAATACTCAGCTTGTGCTCTGTCCCGAAATTAACGATGGTGACGAACTTAAATTCAGCATTAAGGAGCTTTCAAAGCTGTATCCTGCGGTGCAAAGCATTGCGGCAGTCCCTGTGGGGCTTACAAAATTCCGTGACGGTTTGCCCCAATTGAAGCCTTACAATAAGGATACGGCGGGCGAGGTAATAGATATTATCGAGTCCTATTCCGAAAAATTCCGAAAGGAATACGGTACAGGGCTTGTGTATCCTGCCGATGAGTTCTTTATCAAAGCGGGAAGAGATTTGCCCGACGCCGATTATTACGACGGTTATCCTCAGCTTGATAACGGCGTAGGTATGGTGCGCTCCTTTTGCGATGAATTTCTCGATGAACTTGATTATAATAACGAAAAGCCCTTGTATAAAAAGGTGACTTTGGCAACGGGTACGGATTTTTATCCGTTTTTATGCGTTCTTTGCGAAAAGGCTGAAAAGAAATACGGCATAAATATTCAGGTGAAAAAGATAATCAACAACTTTTTCGGTGAAACTATTACCGTGTCGGGGCTGATAACGGGTAAGGACTTGTATGAACAGCTCAAAGACAAGGATTTGGGAGAACGCTTGATTCTTCCTTATTCAATGATAAGCGACTATACAAACCATACCGAGCATAAAAACAAATTTCTTGACGATATAACGGTAGAGGATTTGGAAAAACTGCTTGAAACTGAAATTTTGCTGACCGCAGGTGGCGGCAGTCAGCTTTTAAACGATATTTTGGGGGTGAAATAATGGCAAAACCTGTTGTTGCAATAGTGGGCAGACCTAATGTCGGTAAAAGCACACTTTTTAATAAGCTGGTGGGTAAAAGACTGTCAATAGTTGACGATACCCCCGGCGTAACAAGAGACAGAATTTACGGCGACTGCGAGTGGCTCGGTCACGAAATGCTCCTTATTGATACAGGCGGTATAGAGCCTTATTCCGATGATATTATCCTTTCTCAAATGCGCCGTCAGGCACAGCTTGCCATTGACAGCGCCGATGTAATAATCTTTGTAACGGATATCAGAACAGGCGTTGTAGCAACCGATGAAGAGGTTGCCTCAATGCTTATAAAAAGCGGCAAGCCCATAGTTTTGTGCGTTAATAAGGCGGATTCGGTGGGCGAACCCCCTGCGGAATTTTATGAATTTTACAATCTGGGCTTGGGCGACCCTGTGCAGGTTTCAGCCGCCCACGGTCACGGAACAGGCGACTTGCTCGACAGAGTTCTTGAATATCTCCCCGATAATGCGGAGAGCGATGAAGAAAGCGATACCGTTAAGGTTGCCGTTATCGGTAAACCCAATGCAGGTAAATCATCACTTATCAATAAAATAGCAGGTGAGGAGCGTGTAATAGTTTCCGATATCGCAGGAACCACCCGTGACGCAACGGACACATATATAGAAAATGAGCACGGCTCATTTATGTTTATTGATACTGCCGGATTTCGCCGTAAGAGCAAGGTTGAGGATATGATTGAAAAGTATTCCGTAATCCGTGCGAGAATGGCTGTTGAAAGAGCCGATGTGTGCGTAATTATGATTGACGCCGCAGAGGGCTTTACAGAGCAGGATTCAAAGGTTGCAGGTATTGCCCATGAGCTTGGCAAGGCGTGTATTATCGCCGTCAATAAATGGGATTTGGTGGAAAAAGACGGAACCACAATGGATAAATACCGCAAAAAGCTGATGAACGATTTTTCATTTATGAGCTATGCACCAATAATTTTCATTTCTGCAAAAACAGGTCAGCGCCTTGACAGACTTTTTGAACTTATAAAGTTTGTTGACAGTCAGAACGCAATGCGAATTTCAACAGGTAAGCTTAATGATGTTTTAGCATCGGCAACCGCCCGTGTTCAACCCCCAACTGATAAGGGCAGAAGGCTTAAAATTTACTATATGACGCAGGCCTCCACAAGACCGCCAACATTTGTTTGCTTTGTCAATAATAAAGAGCTTTTCCATTACAGCTATCAGCGTTATATTGACAATCAAATCCGTGAGGTTTTCGGCCTCGAAGGCACGCCTACACGCTTCGTTATCCGTGAAAGAGATAAAAACAATAAAAAATAATTTAAAATCAAGTTAAACAGGCTTTGCAATCGTGCATTGCCTGTTTTTTACTATTTGGTAAAAAATGGCATTTTTTATTGACAAACGAACCTCACTATGATATACAGTATAGATAATATTTATATGTTTTGGAAATTCTATTTTAGTATTAGGAGGTGAAAAATAATCAAATATAACACGAAAGCAGTATTTCTTATAAATTTAATGAGGTGAATTGTAATGAAGAGAATTAAATCGTTTATTTCCTATTTACTCACAGCAATTATTTTATTTTCTGCGTGTTCTATGGCATCTTTTGCATTTGTTGCTGAAGAGAAATTTAATATAGAAAATGTTACTTGGGAAGATATTATGACAATGAGTAATTCTGATTTTAGAGAATTATTGTCAGATTTTGAAAGAGTATATGACCCGTTTGGAACTTATGAAACAAATCCAATTACACAAAATGAATCCAGTTGGTATGACTGGGGTGTTCAGCCATATTGGACATCCGGCCAAGAAGATATGTCTGAGACGGGATCACATGAACTTATTACAGCACGAGCCTGTGGTATATTGCTTGATGATAAAGGCTTTTGGGGAGATAACCGAAATGGTTCAATTCTTGTTGCATTAATGTTATCGCTGGCATCAATAATCCCTGATAGAGATGCTGATTTGGGAGTAAAAGATTTATATAGAGGACATTTTTATGATCCTGATACGGAGAAGAATTTTAGTGGGAGTCAAACCAATACTGCAAAAACAAATGCAGTTAAGTTTTATAATCAGGCAAAATCTCAAGGGATTTCTAACGAAGATTTTTATAAAAGTGTAGGTTGTATGCTTCATTATATTCAGGATGCTTGTGAACCGCACCATGCAGCAAATATTGTGTCAACAGGCCCGCTTAGTTCACATTCACAATTTGAAAAATTCGCAGATGAAAATTTGAACACATATATTGATTCAATGACAACTCTTGCAGATTCTGTATATGAAGTAAGATTAAATAAGAATGTTGGAACAATAGTGTATGAGTCGGCAGTAATTGGAAAAGGTTACTCTGATTTAGTTGATTCTATTTTTTCCAAAACGCATTGGGGCACAGTTGCATTGAACACAACAAGGCTTGCTGTAATTCAAACTGCAACGGTTCTATATAAACTTTCAATTGAAATGAATATACCTTTAACCAAATAAGAAAAGAGGTATTTAATAATATGAAAGCCAAAATTTTAAAATATAATTTAATACCGATGATAGCGGTATTTTTGGTGTCAATGCTATATAACATAGGCTTTATTTTTAATGTTTTAATGATAGAAATAAAATTTAAGTCAGGCAATTATCCGTATAAATCAACAGGTACGAACGGACGATTTTTTACAGAACTGTACGGTGAAGAATGGTCATTAGGCTATATGTTGTGGGCACTTATTGCTTTAGCGGTAATAACGGTTATTACATTGTTGTTTTACAGGAAAAAATTTACAAGGATTTCTTTCATGCTGTTCGGATTGTCTGCAGTATTCGGTGGCTTTATCGGCGTATTTTTTGTATCACAAAATATTATGCTTTTGACTGTAGGCTTAGCTATTGAAGTTGCATACCTGATTTTCACTGTCATTTTTGCTGTTAAAGATTTTAGAAAATTTCCGATATGATTTGATTAATAATTATGTTTTAGATTTGCTTTTTAACCGTATGCTTTTTGCGTACGGTTTATTTTTTATCCCGTGTTTAAAGTATCTATGACCGCTGTTTTTTAGTTGTGAACATACAATGAATATTTCGCTGTTTTTCTTGCTATTTTATACATATTATGGTATAATTCTTTAAATATACAATGAGGTAGTATGCAATGATAATTTTGGGTATTGACCCGGGATATGCCATTGTGGGCTGGGGAATAATTGATTACACGGCAAACCGTTTTTCCGTAATTGATTACGGCGCAGTTACAACAGAGGCAAAAACCCCCTTTAATGAAAGGCTCGAAGCTGTTTACGACGGCGTTGAGGACATAATAAAACGGTATAATCCCTCCGCACTTGCCATTGAAAAGCTCTTTTATAACACAAACGCAAAAACGGTTATTGATGTGGCTCAGGCAAGGGGAGTAATCAACCTTGCGGCTGTTAAAAACGGCGTCCCGATTTTTGAATACACTCCATTGCAGGTCAAGCAAAGCGTTGTGGGCTACGGCAGAGCCGAAAAAAAGCAGGTTCAGGAAATGACAAGGGTTATTTTAAAGCTTGAAAAAATCCCAAAGCCCGATGATACTGCCGACGCTTTGGCAATGGCAATTTGCCACGCCCATGCAAGCGGCTCTCTTATGGGAAGACTAAATAATTTGAGATAATAGAGGAAAAACAATGATATATTCAGTAACGGGTACAGTGGTTGCCTTTGACCATTCCATGGTTGCCGTTGATGTAAACGGCGTTGCGTTTCACTGTATAACAACAATGACCACATCGCAAAGATGCGCATCAATCGGCAGTAAGGTAACGCTGTTTACTTATCTTAATGTCCGTGAGGACGCCATGGAGCTTTTCGGCTTTTACGATAAAAGCGAAATGGACTGCTTCAAAATGCTCATAACCGTTAACGGCGTAGGACCTAAAATGGCGCTTGCCCTGCTTTCTGAACTCACTCCCGATAAAGTGGCTTTAAGTATTGCCTCAGGAGACTACAAGGCGCTGACAAAGGCTTCGGGAGTAGGTCCCAAGCTTGCTCAAAGAATTGTTATGGAGTTAAAGGATAAGGTCGGCAGTCTTGCCGCCGGTACATCGGCGGAGATTGACCTCTCGGCAGTTACAGCGGCTCTTGACAATTCCAATTCAGCCGAGGCTGTTGCGGCTCTTGAAATGCTTGGTTATTCACAGTCCGAGGCAAGCGTTGCAGTAAGTAAAATCTCCGCAAATCTTCCTGTTGAAGAAATTATAAAGCAATCATTAAAAATACTTTCAGGTAAGGCATAATAAGGTGTAATTATGGATTTTGATAACGAGAACAGAATTATTACTCCCGATTTTACGGAAACGGACAAGGAAATTGAACTTTCCCTCCGCCCGAAAACACTCACCGAATACATCGGTCAGGAAAAGGTTAAGGAAAACTTGAAAATATATATAGAAGCGGCTAAAAACAGGGGCGATACCCTTGACCATGTTCTGCTTTACGGTCCTCCCGGACTTGGTAAGACCACCTTGGCAGGCATTATCGCCAACGAAATGGGCGTGCAAATCAGAGTAACCTCAGGTCCGGCTATTGAAAAACCCGGTGATTTGGCGGCGCTTTTAACAAACCTTAATGACGGCGATGTGCTTTTTATTGATGAAATTCACCGTCTTTCCCGTGCCGTTGAAGAGGTGCTTTACCCCGCAATGGAGGACCACGCCCTTGATATTATCATCGGCAAAGGACCGTCGGCTCGGTCAATCCGCCTTGATTTGCCCCGATTTACCCTTGTCGGCGCAACAACAAGAGCAGGTCAGTTAACAGCGCCTTTGCGCGACCGCTTCGGAGTTATTCTCCGCTTGGAGCTTTATACTCCCGAGGAGCTTTCTATGATAGTTAAGCGCAGTGCGGGAATACTTGATATATATACAGATGACGGCGGCGCATTGGAGATTGCCTCCCGTTCAAGAGGAACTCCAAGAATTGCCAACAGGCTGTTAAAGCGTGCCCGAGATTTTGCACAGGTTATGAGCGACGGAGTAATCAGCCGTGACAATGCAAAAATCGCCTTGGGCAGAATGGAAATTGACGAAATAGGTCTTGATAATATCGATAGGCTTATGCTCACAACCATGATAAAAAATTTCAACGGCGGTCCCGTAGGTCTTGAAACTCTCGCCGCAACAATAGGCGAGGAGGCGGTCACCATTGAAGATGTGTATGAGCCTTACTTAATGCAGATAGGTTTTCTCGCCAAAACGCCACGAGGCAGAGTGGCAACTCCCTTGGCTTACCGTCATTTAGGGCTTGAACAGCAAACATCATTATTATAATCAAGGAGTATTTTTATGGGTAGAATTTTCGGCACCGACGGTGCAAGAGGAATAGCAAATACTGAGCTTACATGTGAACTCAGTATGCAGATAGGCAGAGCCGCCGCAATGGTGCTCTTGGAGAATTCACACGGTAAAAGACCGAAGGTGCTCATAGGTAAGGATACAAGAGCTTCTTCCGATATGCTTGAAAGTGCTATAACGGCAGGACTTTGCTCCGTGGGCGCAGATGTACTGCTTTTGGGCGTTGTTCCAACTCCCGCCGTGGCTTTCCTTGTGCGTGAATATGAATATGACGCAGGCGTGATGATTTCCGCATCACATAACCCTTGTGAATATAACGGAATTAAAATTTTCCAGTCCAACGGCTTTAAGCTTCCCGATAAGCTTGAAGAGGAAATCGAGCAGATAATCCTTGACGATACAGACACTCCGCCTACTCCCATAGGCGGCGAGGTAGGCAGAGTAACAAGAAGCAAAACGGCTGTAAGTGATTATATTGAGCATCTTCTCTCCGCTACAAATATGAGCTTTAATGGGTACAAAATTGCACTTGACTGTGCAAACGGTTCTTCAAGCGTTTCCGCAAAAGAGGTGTTTACACGGCTTGGCGCAGAATGTATTGTTATAAACAGTGAGCCCGACGGCGTGAATATTAACCGTGACTGCGGCTCAACTCATATTGAACAGCTTCAAAAATGTGTCACGGAGAATAAGTGCGATTTCGGCTTTGCCTTTGACGGCGACGCAGACAGAATGTTGGCGGTTGACCATACAGGCGCACTTGTTGACGGCGACAGAGCCATTGCCGTGTGTGCAAAGCATATGAAAACCTTGGGCAAGTTGAAAAAAGATACGGCAGTAGTAACCGTTATGAGTAATATGGGATTTTTCAAGTTTTGCGAAGAAAACGGTATCCACTGTGAAAAAACAAAGGTTGGCGACCGTTATGTGCTTGAAAATATGCATGCGAACGGTTACAGCATAGGCGGCGAACAGTCGGGGCATATTATTTTCTTGCAGTATGCTACCACGGGTGACGGTCAGCTTTCCGCAATTCAGTTAATGGCAGTTATAAAAGATACGGGCAAGACTTTGAAAGAGCTTGCCGACGAAATGGAAATCTATCCTCAGGTGCTTATAAATGTAAGCGTTTCAAATTACGGAAAAGCCCGTTTTGATAAAGATAAAGAGATAAAAAAGGCAATCGAAGCCGCAGAAAAAGAATTGGGCGACGAGGGCAGAATACTTGTCCGTGTTTCGGGCACAGAGCCCCTTGTCCGTGTAATGCTTGAAGGTAAGGATTTCGATAAAATCCGTGAGCTTGGCGAAAGCGTAAGTCAGGTTGTAAGAGAAAGGTTAGTGTAAAATGCGTGTAGCCGATAAATGGAAGGATTATGAGCTTATTGACTGCTCCTGCGGTGAAAGACTTGAACGCTGGGGCAATATAACGCTTATCCGTCCCGACCCACAGGTTATATGGAAAACCGAAAAGAAAAATCCCCTTTGGAAAAAGGCGGACGCAGTTTATCATCGCTCACAGTCGGGGGGAGGAAATTGGGAAATTAAAAGAAAAATTCCCGATTTCTGGACAATCGGCTACCGTGATTTAACCTTTAACATAAAAACCATGGGCTTTAAGCATACGGGGCTTTTCCCCGAACAGGCTGTCAATTGGGATTATACCGCCGATGTAATAAAAAATGCAGGCAGACCCGTTAAAGTGCTCAATCTGTTTGCATATACAGGAGGAGCCACCGTGTCGGCATTGGCGGCAGGGGCATCTGTTGTTCATGTTGACGCCTCAAAGGGTATGACCATGTGGGCGAAGGAGAATGCCGTTTCATCAGGCGTTGCGGACGCTCCCGTGCGTTGGATTGTGGACGATTGCATAAAGTTTGTGCAAAGGGAAATCCGCAGGGGCAACCGTTACGATATCATCATAATGGACCCGCCCTCATACGGCAGAGGCCCCGGCGGAGAGGTGTGGAAGCTTGAAAATGAGGTGTATTCCTTCGTTGAGCTTTGTTCACAGGTGCTGTCCGAGGAGCCTTTAATGATGCTTATAAATTCATATACTACGGGCTTGAGCCCATCAGTTATGGAGTACATATTGGGCGCAGTTGTAAAGCCTCGCTTCGGCGGAAAGGTTACAGGCAGTGAAATAGGGCTTCGTGCTACTGAAAACGGATTGATATTACCTTGCGGAGCCTCCGCAATTTGGAGTAAGGAATAAAATATGGCAGAGTCAATAATTGAATTTAATAATGTGACCTTCCGTTACGAAAGTGATGAAGAGGGTGTAACGCTTCCGCCTGCTGTCAGCGATTTTTCACTGAAAATATACGAAGGCGAGTTTGTCGCCGTGCTCGGTCATAACGGCTCGGGTAAAAGTACCCTTGCAAAGCTTGCAAACGGACTGTTAATCCCTGAAAGCGGAACTGTTACCGTAGCGGGAATGGACACAAAAGACGAAGAAAAGGATATAGAAATCAAACAAACGGTAGGCGTTGTTTTTCAGAATCCCGACAATCAGATTGTAGCTACTATTGTTGAGGAGGATGTGGCTTTCGGTCCCGAAAATTTAGGAATTGAGCCTTCCGAAATCCGCCGCAGGGTTGATGAATCTTTAAAAATCGTGGGAATGTATAAATACCGCCGCCATGAGCCCCATAAGCTTTCGGGCGGTCAAAAGCAGAGGGTTGCAATAGCGGGTATTATCGCAATGGAGCCTCGCTGTATAATTCTCGACGAACCCACCGCCATGCTTGACCCCGTGGGCAGACGTGATGTAATGAAAGCCATAAAGCGCCTTAACAAAGAACTGGGCATAACTGTGGTCTACATCACTCACTATATGGAAGAAGCCTGCGAGGCTGATAGAATTGTGGTAATGGACGATTCTCATCTGTTAATGGACGGTACTCCGAGAGAGGTTTTTTCAAATACGGAAAAAATCCGCAGTATAGGGCTTGATGTGCCCCAAACCTGCTCTCTTGCCGAAATGCTGAGAAAAGACGGAATACGCCTTAAAAACGATTTGCTCAGTATTGATGAATTAGTGGAAAATATAGACGATATATTGAAAGGTTAGTAAAAAATGTCCCATTTGAAGACGGAAAATTTATCATATGTCTACGGTGAGGGTACTCCCTTTAAAATCACCGCATTGGACAATGTTAATATAGATTTGGAAAAAGGCGAGCTTGTTGCAATAATCGGGCATACAGGCTCAGGCAAAAGCACTCTTGTTCAGCACCTTAACGGACTTTTAAAGCCAACAGGTGGCAAAATCTTTCTTGATGATGAGAATATATGGGAGTCAAAATCAAAGGTTTATGACACACGCTTCCGTGTAGGTCTTTGCTTTCAGTACCCCGAATACCAGCTTTTTGAGAGCACGGTTTATAAGGATATTGCCTTCGGACCTACTAATATGGGACTAAACGAAAAAGAAATTGACGAAAGAGTGCGTTCAGCCGCAAAATATGTGGGAATACCCGACAGTATGCTCACAAAATCACCCTTTGACCTTTCAGGCGGTGAAAAACGCCGTGTAGCAATAGCGGGAGTTATCTCAATGGAGCCTGAGGTACTCATTCTTGACGAGCCTACAAGCGGTCTTGACCCAAGAGGCAGAGAGCAAATTTTAGGGCTTATTAAAAATTACCGTGAAAAAACGGGAAAAACCGTTATAATCGTGTCCCACAGTATGGACGATGTTGCCCGTTTTGCAACAAAAGTAATTGTGATGAACGATTCCCGTGTTGAAAACAGCGGAACGGTTGATGCAATTTTTGAAAACAGCTCTCGTCTCTCTGAAATCGGTCTGTCCGTGCCGCAGATTACGGAAATTTTTATAAGACTTAAAAAAATGGGTTATCCCGTCAGCGAAAAGGTATATACGGTAGAGCAGGGGCACAGTGAGCTCATGCGCCTTTTTGCGGAAAGGGGTATTGTATGATAAAGGATATAACCATCGGGCAGTATTTCCCTATGAATTCTCCCATACACCGTTTGGATCCGCGAACAAAGCTTTTGTTTGCAACCGTGTATATCGTAATGACCTTTGTGTCTAATAATTTTGTGGGATTGCTTTTTTGCCTTGTAACAGCTTGCATTGTTATCGCCGTTTCCAAGATTCCCGTTAAAACGGTATTAAAAGGACTTCGCCCCATACTTTTAATTGTAATTATTACTTCACTTTTACAAATAGCCTATGTAAAAACAGGTGTTGTACTCATTGATGTGTGGAAAATAAAAATCACCAGCGGCGGAATTTTAATGGCGCTGTTTATGACGGTGAGAATAGCGTTGCTGATTGTAATGAGCACCATGCTTACTTATACTACATCTCCAACATCGCTGACAAACGGACTTGACCGTATTTTCGCACCCCTTAAAAAGATAGGCATTGATTTTCACACGGTAACAATGATAATGACCATTGCTCTCCGTTTTATCCCCACCCTTATTGAAGAGGTGGATAAAATTATGAACGCGCAGAAATCAAGGGGCGCAAATTTTGATAACGGCAATATTTTAAAGCGTGCAAAAGCGCTGATTCCCTTATTTATACCGCTTTTGTTCAATTCAATAAGGCGTGCTTACGAACTGGCCAATGCTATGACTTGCCGCTGTTATAACGGCGGCAAAGGCAAAACTACCATGAACGCCTTAAAAATGAAAAAAGGCGATTATTTTGCGGTGATGATATCAGCGGCTTTTGTTGCAGGTGTAATATTGCTTAATATATATTGCGGAGAATATAATGCGGAATTTACTTTTAACGCTGCGGTATGACGGAAGCCGTTATCACGGCTGGCAAATTCAGCCAAACGGCGATACCGTTCAGCAAAGGATTTCCGATGCTTTTTCAAAAATCAGCGGAAAAAACGAAAATATAATAGGTTGCAGCAGAACGGACGCAGGAGTTCACGCAAATATGTTCTGTTGTAATGTGAGAACGGATTGTATGGTGGAAGCGGAAAAAATACCCGATGCACTGAATTTTTATTTGCCGTCCGATATAGCCATTTACGGTTGTACCGAGGCGGATTACGACTTTCATGCGCGGTATGACTGTAAGGGCAAGGAATATGTATATCTCATTTATAACGGCAGATACCGCAATCCTTTTTACGAAGATAAAGCGCTGTTTTATCCTTATGAAATTGACGCTTCTATGCTTGATAATGAAGCAAAGTCATTCATAGGTAAGCACGATTTCTCCGCCTTTTGCAGTGCGGGCAGTGAGGTTAAGGATAAGGTAAGAGAAATTTATAACTTTTCCGTTCAGCGAAAAGATGATATAATTGAAATGAAAGTCAGCGGAAACGGCTTTTTGTATAATATGGTTCGCATAATGGCGGGAACACTGCTTGATATTCAGCAGGGCAAAATCGAAAAGGGCGAAATTCCCCGAATTATTGAAAGCCTTGACCGTAATAATGCAGGTCCCACAGTTAACGGCTGCGGGCTGTATCTAAACAAAGTATTTTATTGATGTGTGGTGGACTAAGGTGGCGCAAGAAAAGAAAAAAGTGAAAAAAACAAAGCAGGGAAAAGCGTCAATCAGCCTTAAAACGGCAAATCGTTTAAAACTTGCGGCAATAATTCTTGTTGTACTTATTTTGGTGTTTATTGCGGCGGCTCAGTTCGGCGGCGTAACCTTTTCAACCATCGGCGATTATATTGCGTCTGCAATTGCGGGCTTAGGCTCAGGCGACGGCTATCCGTACAGCGTAAACGGCGTAAGCATTAACGACGCTTCAATAACAAACTCCGATTTGGTACTTATGTCCGACGATTATGTTAAGGTGCTTAATTCCACCGCCAAGGAAATTTCGGCGCTTTCCCATAATTATGACCACCCCGTTATGGCGAGTAACAGCGGTCGAATTCTCCTTTACGACGCGGGCGGCAAAAAATTCCGTGTTCAGTCAAAAACACGAGTCTTATACGAGAGAGAAACAACACACATTATTCTTACGGGAGCATTGGGGAAAGATGGCTCCGTTGCCGTTGCAACAAGAACGGACGGCGCAGAAAGTATGCTTACCGTAATTGATAAGAACAAAAAAGAAGTGTTTGCATGGAAATGCTCAAAGGAGCACATTGTTTCCTGTGATGTTTCGGATAACGGAAAAAGCTTTGTGGTGGCCGTATTAGGCGTTCAAAACGGCTCTGTGTATTCAAAGGTATATTTGTTCAATAAAAAGAGCGCATCTCCGGTTTCAACTTTTGAATATAACGACAGTGCCGTATCCACGGTTCAGTTTTTGTCTAATGAAACAGTTATGGTAATGGGCAATAATGTTTGCGAGGTAATAAACAACGGCACCGCGCAAAAAATTGATGTAACGGTCAATACACCGTCAAAGCTTTATATTTCGGACAACAATACAGCTATACTTGTGCTTTCAAAGTATTCAAGCACAACGCAGAAAATAATAAAGGTCTATAACAAGTCGGGAACAGAACTGTTTACCAAGGAAATTGACGGACTTGTAAAATCCGTTTCAACCGACGGTAAGTATATAGCGGTTCTGACCGACAGCAGTGTTCAGATATATAATACGAAAGGGGAGATGACAGGATTTTCCAATGTGAATACCGATGCTGAAAAGGTGTTGGTATCAGGCAGAAATACATATGTATATTCATCTGATAAAATTGATAAATATTCTTCGGTAGAGAAAAAATAATCTTTGGGGGTAATTTATGTTTATAATACTTGATATTGTGCTTGTCGCAATTTTCGCCTTAATGGTGTTTCTTGCAGTAAAAAAAGGCTTTTTAAAATCGCTTTTAGATTTTATAGCAGTAATTTTGGCTTTCGTTTTGGCTTTTTCAATAAGTTCGCCTGTTGCAGAGCTTTTGTACGATTCTGTAGTTGAGGATATAATCATTTCGTCTGTTGAAGCACAGATAGACGAGGATAATTTTGATGCTTCAATTGCGGCGGAAGAGGTTAAAACCGCACTGAAAGAGCTTCCCGAATCGTTAGTTTCTCTTGCGTCCGCAGTGGGCGTTGACTTTGATGAGATTATCGACGATGTGGATTTTGACAAGGTCAATCCAAGCGATTCGGTAAATAAACTTGTGCGAAAAATCGCTGAGCCGATTGCAATAAAGATACTTACAGCAGTGTCCTTCTTGCTGTTGGCAGTAATATTCCTGATACTGTTCAAGGTGCTTGCATTGCTTATTTCAAAGATTGCAAAGCTGCCGCTTATCGGTGGGGCCGATAAGATTTTAGGCGGAATTCTCGGTGGTCTGAAAGGAATTTTGGTATTAGGATTTATCTGTACGCTTATTTACGGATTTTTCTCATCGGGGGACAGTGAATTTTCCGAAATGGTCAATGATTCTATAATTATAGGGCTGTTTGAAGATTTCACATCACCGTTCAGATTCAATTAAGGAGTGGTTATAATGAGTGAGGAAAGAAAGACTATGAGTGAGAATATTAAAGACCTTTTTAAAGGCTGTCTCACAATACCGAATTTGCTTTCGGTAATAAGAATTTTGTTAATTCCCGTTTTTGCCGTTTTGTTTTATAATAATCAGATTGGCTGGGCGGTGCTGGTGATTTTCCTTTCGGGACTATCCGATTTCTTTGACGGTAAAATTGCCCGCAAATTCAATCAGGTAAGTGCATTGGGCAAAATGCTTGACCCAATTGCCGATAAACTTACAATTTTTGCAATCGCTATTGTGCTCTTCTTAAAATTTAAGTCGGCAGAAAGCGAGGCAATGCAGGCGTTTGCATGGGTTTTCCTGCTCTTTATCGCAAAGGATTTAATTATGATTTTGGGCGGAGCGCTCCTTATTGCTCTCGGCACCCGTCCCGTTGCGGCGGAGTTTTACGGTAAGGCGGCAACCTTTGCTTTTTACGCAGTTATGGTTATAATTATAGGCTTCGGACCTGAGGTGGGCGCAATCAGCGCGGTTTACCCGAATTTCACCTTGCCTGAAACAGTAATGTTCGTGCTGGTGGTAATTGCCGTTGTACTTACTTTTGTTGCTTTCTTCAGCTATCTTCCCGGAGCATTGAAGCAAATTAAAGAAAATTCCGGAAAAAATAAAGCTACTTCGGAACAGAAAGAGGATAAATAATGAACGAAAAAATGCTTTGCAGCAGATGCAAAAAAAATCCTGCTGTATTTTTCATCTCCAAGGTTGACGGAGATAAAACAACCAGTGAGGGGTTGTGCATAAAATGCGCTATGGAGCTGAATATCGGCCCTGTAAAGCAGATTATGGAGAATATGGGGATAACTGAGGACGATATGGACGATTTTTCTGCACAGTTGGAGCAGATGATGGAGGGAATGGGTGAAGACTTTGAATTCGGCGGTGCCTCAACCTTTCCTTTTATGCAGGGAATTATGCCCATGATGCCCAATAGCGCATCGTCAGGTGAAGCGCCTGATAAGGCAAAGCAGGACGGAAAAAAAGACAAAAAGAAAAAACAGGGTACTAAAAACGATAAAAGAAAATTTTTGTCTCTTTATTGTACCGACCTTACGGCGAAAGCCAGAGATAATAAGCTTGACAGAATTATAGGCAGAGATATTGAGATTGCCCGTGCAATCCAAATTCTTTGCCGCAGAACAAAGAACAATCCCTGCCTTATCGGTGAGCCCGGCGTTGGTAAAACCGCCATTGCCGAGGGGTTGGCGCAGCGTATTGCCGAGGGTAGAGTGCCCGCAAAGCTTGCGGATAAAGAAATCCACCTTCTCGACCTTACTGCCCTTGTTGCAGGAACACAGTTCCGCGGTCAGTTTGAAAGCCGTATTAAGGGACTTGTTGACGAGGTTAAAAATGAGGGCAATATAATACTGTTTATCGACGAGGTGCATAACCTTGTGGGCACAGGTGATGCCGAGGGCTCAATGAATGCCGCCAATATCTTAAAGCCTGCACTTTCCCGTGGGGAAATTCAGGTTATCGGCGCAACAACCTTTAATGAGTACCGCAAGCATATTGAAAAGGACGCCGCTTTGGAACGCCGTTTCCAGCCCGTAAAGGTTGAGGAACCGTCAATTGACGATACCTACAAAATGCTTTTGGGAATAAAGAGTTATTACGAAACCTTCCACCGTGTAAAAATAAGCGATAACCTTGTGTATAAGGCTGTAACTCTTTCAGAGCGTTATATAACCGACCGTTTTCTCCCCGATAAGGCAATAGATTTGCTTGATGAGGCTTGCACCTGTGCAAATCTCCGTAATAAGGCAATCAGCGAAAACGAGCTTAACGAAAAGAAAATTTTTGATTTGAAAAAACAGCTTGAAGCGCTGGAAGATGAGTTGGCAAATGCGGACAAGGACGCAGATTTGGAGCCGATTTACGAGCAGATTTCAGTTGCTAAAAGCGAGCTTGCCGCCTGCGAGAGCAGGGCAGAGGAGTTTTCTGAAAAAGCCAAGGATAACGGCGTTACGGAAGACGATTTGGCGCGTGTTATAAACCTTTGGACAGGTATTCCAGCAACAAAGGTTGTTGAGGGCGATGTTAACAGACTTAAAGGCCTGGAAGACAGACTTATGCAAAAGGTAATCGGTCAGGACGAGGCTGTAAAGCTTGTTGCAAATGCAATTAAAAGAAGCCGTATTCAGTTAACGCTCCAAAAACGCCCCGCATCCTTTATTTTCGTAGGACCCACAGGCGTTGGTAAAACCGAGCTTGTAAAACAGCTTTCCACAGAGCTTTTTGATACTCCCGAAACACTCATAAGACTTGATATGTCCGAGTTTATGGAGAAACACAGCGTTTCACGCCTTATCGGTTCTCCTCCCGGATATGTGGGCTATGACGATGCAGGTCAGCTTACAGAAAAGGTCCGCAGAAAGCCCTATTCCATCATACTTTTTGATGAGATAGAAAAAGCTCACCCCGATGTTATGAATATCCTTTTGCAGATACTTGACGAGGGCAAAACAAATGATGCCCACGGCAGAACGGTGAACTTTGCAAATACGGTTATAATAATGACCTCAAATGCAGGCAGTCATATGTCGGAAAGCTCATTGGGCTTCGGAAAATCCGAAAAGGATATTTCAAAGGAAAAGGTGCTTAAAGCGCTTAACGATTTCCTCCGTCCCGAGTTTATCGGCAGAGTTGATGAAATTGTTGTGTTTAATCCCTTGGGCGAAAAGGAATATGAAAAAATCGCAGTCCTTATGCTTGACGAGATTAAAACAGTCCTTAAAGATAAAGGAATTGAGCTTTCCTATGACGAAAGCATACCGTCTGTAATTGTTTCAAAAATGGACGGCAATGTAAGAGGCGCAAGAGATTTGCGCAATGTTATCCGCCGTAATATCGAGGATAAAATCTCAACTCTGATGATAGATAATCTGGGTACACCAATGAATAAAATCATCGTTTCCTCAACCGACAACAACATAGATGTGTCTTTTGAGTAATACCGTAACAAAATCTATTTGTAGGGGACGATGAGTCTCACTGCGGTTCGGTCACGGCTCGGCTCTGACAATCCACCGGATTGTCATTCACTACCTCGCCGCCGCTTCGCTACCCACATCGTCCCGCAAAATCACAAAAAATTCAAGGAAAACTTGTAGGGGCGGGTCTCCGCGCCCGCCCGCAAAAGCAAAAAGAAAGATAGAGAACTGTCCCACTGTCTTTGACCAAAAAATGGAGTAAATATGTCCAATATTTCTTTGAACATCCAGCGAATTAAGCGTGACAAAGCAACAAATATTCAAGATTTATTTCACGAACTTAATATAGAGATTTCAGCATCTATTGATGAAGACTATAATTTGTATTTGCTCGGATTAAACGCTGATAGACTTTGCACATTGCATATACAAATTGAACAAGAACAATTAGATAGGCTTTATAATGTGCTTATCAACATGGAAGAGGATGCTTATTCAGAAGGTGCAACCAAACAGCAACAACAAATATATGAAAAATATGCTTGCCTACAAACACTAATTGAAAACTATTACCAAGGTTTATTTTCTTTGGATAACACAGGTGACGGTCCTCTGTTTGACGAGTAGGGGCGATTCACGAATCGCCTGAAAAAATCCCGCAAAATCCGCACAACCGTGTAGGGCGGGGGCTTGCTCCCGCCGCAAGTTACACCAAAACACATCGCGGCATCGTAGGTGCTGGCGACCTCGACAGCCCGAAAAAATCTCGTAAAATTAACGGTGCGCCGCGGTCGTCGCACCCTACAATCAAATCCATAAAATTTGATGCAACCCGTAGGGTACGATGAGTCTCACTGCGGTTCGGTCACGGCTCGGCTCTGACAATCCACCGGATTGTCATTCACTACCTCGCCGCCGCTTCGCTACCCACATCGTCCCGTAGAAACAAAGGGAAACACAACAAACCGTCTTCCTTTCATTCCCTGTTTTTCTTGTCACCATATTTATATTTAATAAAAGACGAAAAAGAGGTTGACAAAGAACACCCTTTATGTTAAAATAATCACCGTCCTTTGAAATGCGGGTGTAGTTCAATGGTAGAATCCCAGCCTTCCAAGCTGGTCGTGTGGGTTCGATTCCCATCACCCGCTCCATTTTTATGCGCTGATAGCTCAGTTGGATAGAGCATCTGCCTTCTAAGCAGAGGGTCGGGGGTTCGAATCCCTTTCAGCGTGCCATTTCAGCGCAGAGAGACAAAGCAAGAGCTTTCTTTGTGCGCTGATTTATACGGTGGGTATAGCTTAGTTGGTTAAAGCGCCAGTTTGTGGCACTGGAGACCGTCGGTTCGAATCCGACTATCCACCCCACTAAAAAAATCTCCGCCTGTTTTCTTTGGCGGAGTTTTATCTATAAAAGAATATTGGGGAGTCGTCAAGCGGTAAGACACAGCACTTTGACTGCTGCATGCGTGAGTTCGAATCTCGCCTCCCCAGCCAACGAAAATCCGTTCTCTTTGAGGGCGGATTTTTCGTTGTATTATTCATTTTTCATTATTAAATACTCATTATTCATTAAATTGGCTTTTCGTAATGAATAATGAAGCTGCTTCGCTGATGAATAATGAATAATCTATTATGCAACTTTTATTGTTTTAAATAACTTTTTATGCTACAATTGGTTACATAAGGGAGTAGTGATATGAAAAAATTTTGGGCATATATTTCAAACGGAAAATTTTTTGTAGGAACAACAGGACAAACGGTTTATTTATTTGACGAAAACGGCAACGAAATCAATAGATTTAAAGATATTAAATATGGTTATAACGCTATGTTTTCTCCTGACGGAAAATTATTTGTTGTTAAATCTACAGAGGGAAGATTAGCAGTTTATTCGTTGGAAACCTTTTCTTTAATTAAGAAATTTCGATTTTCAAAAGTTGACAGTTCTCAGGATGATGGCTTTTGTTTTTCGGAAGACGGTAAATATTTTATAAATGTTGAGCGTCAAGGCGATGCATTACATTCTGCAATTTCTGTATATAAAACAGATGATTTTTCAAGAGTTTCACAGTGGCTTTTTGAAGAAAATGGAATGATTAGATACATTGAGTTTGATGATACCGCAGAAGAATATTATGCTTTTGGGGTTAACCGTGGTGATCAGCTTCACGGATTTGTTGCAAAATATAAAGATAATATGATTGTCGATAAGGTCAAAATTACGAAAAATGAATATGATTTCTATACTTCATATATGAGTCTGAAAATGATGGGATTTACTGAAAAGGCATATGAATGGTCATATATTGATTGTGGGCTTGAACAACTTAAGAGTATGAATCATTCTCTTGCCAAGTTATATAACAGCAAAAAATAAGAAAGTTTTTTATAATTTGCATATTCAAAGATTGATGAAAACACAGGGAAAAAACTTATTATGACTTGAAAAAACGGGTAAACTATGCCGTTTTCAGCATATCATTCACCGCTGATAATTTTCTGCATAGTATGTTCATAGCAATACTGCAAAATATACGGAGGGAAGATATGAATACTGAAAATTATGTAACACAGTCCCTTGAACTGCATTTGTTCTTTGGACGGATTATGAAGGAACATTCCTTGTTTTTAAAGGCGGGCTTTACCCCTGCCAATGCCTTTTTCGCAAATAAGGCGGAGTGCCTGAAGAACGATTTTGATAAATTGCTCTGTCAGGCGGTGACTCTTGCCAACGGCTGTGTAAGTTCCGAGGTTTTGGAGTCAGGTGAGGTCGTAACAAGATTTACGGCTTTAGCCGAAAAACAGACGGAATGTTTTACAGGTATACCCATAAATAAAGAGTTAACTCAAAGAGAACTTGCCCTTACAAGCGGATGCAGGGAGTGCAAAAACTGTTCGGGTAAATACCGTCAGGTATGTGCTTTGAACAGAACGGCACTAAGACTCCTGGACGAGATTATCGCCTTTAAAGAAAGCGTTTTGAAAAATGTACTGTGCTGTCAGATGTTTACAATGAACTATCCGTTGCTTATAGAGCATATCATAAGAGAGGCAAAGCTTTACCGCAGATATGTGAGAATACTCGAAAGGGACGGGGAGCTTACGCCCCAGTCCATGAAAGATACCGAGTGCTTCTGGAACCGCATTATGATGGAGCACGCTCAGTTCATAAGGGGACTTTTAGACCCAACGGAAACCGAGCTTTTCAATTCTGCCGACGAATTTGCAAATGAGTACGGCGAATTGCTGAAAAACTGCAATAGCGCCCATACAAAAACAATGACCGAGGCGTCATTGGCGGAAACCGTCAAGTTCAGAGATTTCAAGGCAGCAGGTGCAGAGGGCATTGAGCAATGCAAAATCCGCTCTGTAATATTGCCCTTGCTTGCCGACCATGTACTTCGTGAGGCAAACCATTATATAAGACTTCTTGAAAGCTGTTAAAACGGAATATTAAAAAAGCTGATGCATCTGCATCGGCTTTTTTCGTTTGTATCTGCGAATTTGCAATTGATTTTCTCTTTTAGGTTTGATATTATAATACTGAAATAAGGTGATTTTATGCAAATTGTAATCTTAACTGCTCTTGGCGTGGGGCTGGCAACGGTATTCGGCAGTCTTATCGGCTTTGCGCTTAAAAAGATACCCCATAAATTTAATGATATAGTATTGGGCTTTGCCGCAGGAATAATGCTTGCCGCCGCTGTGCTGGGACTTGTTGTGCCGGCAGTAGAAAAATCAAGCGGAATAATCGGGCTGATAATCGTAATTGCAGGAATAATGTGCGGCGCACTGTTTTTAAGCCTTGTGGACCGCTTTGTTCCTCATATGCATCATGTAACAGGCACAGATAAGGAAAAGCACGGCGAAAATGCAGCTCAACTTAACCGTGTAATGCTTTTTGTTTTTGCTATTGCAATTCATAATCTGCCTGAGGGCATCGCCGCAGGAGTAAGCTTCGGTACGGGGAATATCTCTGATGCCGTAACCGTAGCAGGGGGCATAGCGCTTCAAAATATTCCCGAGGGTATGGTAATAATAGCCCCCATGCTTAATGCGGGTATAAAAAAGACAAGAGCTTTTGTAATTGCTTTATGTACGGGGCTTGTTGAGGTAATCGGTACAATGATAGGCTATTTCGTTGTTTCTGTCTCTGTTGCGATTCTTCCCTTCGCGCTAGCCTTTGCAGGGGGAACTATGCTTTATGTAATAAGCGATGAAATGATACCCGAAACCCATTCTCACGGCTTTGAAAAAGGCGCAACCTATTCCTTGCTTGCAGGCTTTTGCGCAATGCTTGCCATGGATGTACTTATCGGATAATTTTAAAGGACTTGCACCGAAGAAACACCTTATGCATATAATGCATGGAGGTGTTTTTTTATGTTATTATCATTACTTCAAAGCATATCTGCAAATCTTTTGTATTTAATGCTTCATCTTTCAAACAATAATTCCTTTGAAAAACCGCTTTCTCCAAAAGAGGAGCAGGAGGAGCTGATAAAATATCACCGTGACGGAGATATTGAGGCTCGTAACCGCCTTGTAAATCACAATATGCGGCTTGTGGCTCATATTGTGAAAAAATATTATGCAAATTATTCCGATCAGGAGGACATAATATCCATAGGCACAATAGGTCTTATAAAAGGAATAAATACTTTTGATTATACAAAGGGAACAAAGCTTGTCACATATGCCTCAAAATGTATTGAAAATGAAATACTGATGCACTTTCGCTCGAAGAAAAAAAGCTCCCTTGAAATATCAATGAACGAGCCTATTGATATAGACAGCGAGGGCAATCCGCTTACATTTACCGATATTATTTTCAGCAACGAAACAGTATTTGACGATGTGGATTTAAAATTGAAAACCGAACAGCTTTATTCATATCTCGACAAAATCAAAGAGCCGAGGCACCGTGAAATACTGATTATGCGTTACGGTCTTTACGATACTGAACCTATGACTCAGCGTGAAATAGCACAAAAGTTAAAAATATCCCGTTCGTATGTGTCAAGAATTGAAAAAAAAGCGATAGAAGAGCTTAGAAATATGTTTAATGTGCAATCTTGAATTGCTAAAAATGCAAGTTTTGGGTGAACGGTCATTCATTTTATGGCGTTTTTTACAAAAATATTAAGTTTTTGCTTGGAATTTTGCAATTTTATAAAAAATAATCCCAAAATGGTTGACCTGTTTTTCCCGATATGATATAATTCGGCTTGTAATTTTACAATTTAGCGAGGTAGTGTGTAAAAATGAAAAATCAGTATCTTATTGACCTTGTTGAAACGGTCAAAAAGCGTAACCCCAATGAGCCGGAGTTCTTGCAGGCAGTTGAGGAGGTTCTTGAATCCTTGGAGCCTGTAATTGACAGACACCCCGAGTTTATCGAAAAGGGCGTAATGGCAAGCCTTGTAGAGCCTGAAAGAATTATTAAATTCCGCGTTCCGTGGCTCGACGATAACGGCAAGGTTCAGATTAACCGCGGCTTCCGTATTCAGTTCAACTCTGCAATCGGACCTTATAAGGGCGGACTCCGTTTCCACCCGTCTGTTTACGAGGGAATTATCAAATTCTTGGGATTTGAGCAGATTTTCAAGAATTCACTTACAGGACTTCCCATCGGCGGCGCCAAGGGCGGCTCGGACTTTGACCCTAAGGGTAAATCCGATGTTGAGGTTATGCGTTTTTGCCAGAGCTTTATGACAGAGCTTTCAAAGCATATCGGCGCTGATACTGATATTCCCGCAGGTGATATCGGCGTAGGTGCCCGTGAAATCGGTTATATGTTCGGTCAGTACAAGAGAATTCAGAACGGCTTCTCAGGCGTTCTTACAGGTAAGGGACTTTCCTACGGCGGAAGCCTTGTGCGTAAAGAGGCAACAGGCTACGGACTTTGCTATTTTACCGAGGAGATGCTTCGTGCCAAGGGCGACTCCTTTAAGGGCAAAACCGTTGTTATTTCAGGTTCCGGTAATGTTGCCATTTATGCGGCTGAAAAGGCAATGCAGCTCGGCGGCAAGGTTGTTACCTTCTCCGATTCCAACGGATATATTTACGATAAAAACGGCGTTGATTTAGCGCTTGTAAAACAGCTCAAAGAGGTTGAGCGCAAGCGTATTAAGGAATATGTAAACACTCATCCCGAGGCTGAATACCATGAGGGCTGCAAGGGCGTTTGGACGGTTAAATGCGACATCGCGCTTCCCTGTGCTACGCAGAACGAAATTGACGGCGACAGCGCAAAAGCTCTTGTTGCAAACGGCGTAATTGCAGTTGCCGAGGGCGCAAATATGCCCTCAACTCCCGAGGCAATCGAGTGCTTCCAGTCAAACGGCGTATTGTTCGGACCTGCCAAAGCGGCGAACGCAGGCGGTGTTGCAACTTCTGCCCTTGAAATGAGCCAAAACTCAATCAGATATTCATGGACCTTTGAAGAAACCGACGCAAAGCTTCGTGAAATTATGATTGATATTTATAACAAGAGTGCCGCCGCCGCAAAGGAATACGGCATGGAGGATAATCTTGTTGCAGGAGCAAACATTGCAGGCTTCTTGAAGGTTGCCGACGCAATGATGGCTTACGGCGTGGTATAATACGGAAATTTGTTTAATAACTCGGCGCAGGGTATATGCTCTGCGCTTTTTTTATCATAAAATATTGAAATCCGTAAATTGTTGCTGTAAAATCATATTGAAAAGTTGGGAGTGAATAGAATGAACCGGATAAGACTGTTTTCATCGGGAACGCTTTTTTTGTTTGCTGTTTATTGCGTTATCTTTAATCCCGAATTGCCTTTCTCACAGCCCGAATGGGTATATGTTATTGCAACTGTTTTTTATGCCGTATTCCCCATAAAGGATATGCTTGCGCCGTTCACGAACAATACGTATAAAGGAAGACAGTTCAAAAAGTATTATATTCCCGCAGAAAATTTTGACAAAGCCGAGTTTGAGAAAATCAAAAAGAAATATAACAGGGGAGCACTCTGCTCAATGCTTTTCTGGCTTGCATATATGAGCGTCCCGTCGCTGCTTTATCTATTCGGCATAATCGGAAAAGAATGGGTGTTTTTCTTCTTTGCACTTTCAAATTTTGCCATATTTTATGCAGTTTTCGGCTGGTGCCCAATCAACAAATTTTTTATGAAAACAAATTGCTGTAACGAATGCCGCGTATATAATTGGGATAGCTTTTTTCAATACAGCTTTTTAATTCTGATTCCAAATAAATATACCGTAACACTGTTCTTGCTGGGCGTTGCGTCACTTTTGGAATGGGAGATAATGCATGCAATTCATCCCGAAAGATTTTACAAAATCAGCAACGCCTGCCTTTCCTGCGAAAAATGTGATATGGAAGCGTGCAAGAAGCATAAAAAACGCTTTTTCAGCAAAAAACTTAAATCAGAGTTTTGTACTGATGATACAAAGGATTTTGAACGCGATGCCTTGAAAATGTGATATTGAAACAAATCCCCTTTTCAGGGGATTTTATTTTGCTTATTTGTTGAAAAATCATAACCTATTTGGTATAATGATTCCATTATTTAAGCGAGGTACGGTATATGAGCACAGTAACGGAAAAAATGAACGGTTTATTAGGTAAATGGGGTCCGTATTCAAAAAAATACAGCGGAATTTCCCGTATTGTTGACCATCAGTCGGAGGGCGGCGTGAGATTTGATTTGGTTGTCAGCCCTGCCATTGAAAATGCGGACAGCCGCGTGCCAAATGTAACTGTTCCCACAGGCGTCCACCCTTGGGAGGCAAAGGCTGATTATTCTTTCTATTCATATCGCTATGACCTTGAATGGAAAGATAAGGTATATGCCGATGTGTCCTTTACAAAGCTTACCGAAGACAGCGTACTTGTACGGTCACAGTTCTTTAATAATACGGATATTATGCAGATTTGCCTTTTAAATTTGTTTTCCGCCATTGAATATCCCAATGTGTATTCCTGTACGCCCATATTGCCCTCAAAGTGTGTGTTTATCAAGGCTCTTGATTATGTAAGCTATGACTACAACACCACGCGTCCTTGGGACAGACAGGTTATAGACGCTATGAAAAAGGGCGAGTTTTTTGACGATATGTTTACATATCACAGAGGGCTCGGCGACAGAGATACAAACCGTTATATTCTGCCCAAATGCCCGCGCTTGGGAGAAGAAAAAGGCGATAAAATCGTTTATGAAATTAAAAGCAATACAGGCTTTTCTTCGCCCGTACTCAATGTTCGTTACCGTACAACAGGGGATATGAGCAGTGAATGGACTTTAAACGGCAAAACCGTTTCTTTCCCCGCCGCGGAAAAAATGGGAATTATTGCAATTCCTTTTGAAATGACTGATAAAATTACGCTTGCGTCAGAGGGCACAGGCGGTATAGAATTTGACTTTTTTGCAATAACCGAAAAAGGAGAAACTGTTTCGGTAAAAACGGAAAAGCATAATTTCTACCCGCAAATCGAGACTGCCGACTGCGAAAACGGTAAGCTTGTAAGCTATAAGTATGACGGGCTCTGCGATAAATTCTATATCCGGACCTTTAACGATTCCACAAGATACCGTGATTTCGATACAGGTTGCCTTGAAGACAGTCCCACCGCCAGAATTTCCCAGCCCGACGAGAGCTTTCAGAATATGCTTGAAACATTTTCAGGCTCCTTTTCAGAAAAGCACAGCGATGAGGGCTTTTATCACAATACTGTTGTGCACACTCTCTACATTCAACCTCACACAACCCATACGGAATATGCGGTAATCTCCTTCGGCAAAACAGATTATAAAACCGCGGAGGAGTATGAGAAAATATATGAAACCGTACATTCCTCAGTTGAAAATCTCGGCTTAAATCTTGCCGGAAAGCCATATGAGTTTTCCAATAATATTCTCCGTGCAACCGTTTTCCAAAATACGGTTTATCCTCTGTACCGTCACGGCGAATACATTGTTCACCATACACCGGGTAAGCGTTGGGATTCTTTTTATACATGGGATTCTGGCTTTATAGGCCTTGATATGCTGGAATATGCACCTGCAATTGCCGACTATATTCTCGATACATATTTGAGCGACTGCGATAATCCCGATTACGCCTTTTTGCTTCACGGTTCACCCGTGCCCGTGCATATTTATCAGTATCTTGAAATGCTGAAAAGGGCGAACGATAAAACAGAGCTGTTAAAGTATTATGACAGAGTTAAAATGTTTTACGATTTTCTTGCAGGCAAAATTAACGGCTCTACAACAACAAAATTCAACAGCGGGCTCACCACTACCTTTGATTATTTCTATAATTGCAGCGGTATGGACGATTTGCCGCCTCAAAAGGCTTTGTATGCCCAAAATCTTCAAAAATATATGACTCCCGTAATTTCCTCCTGCGAGGTTATCCGCTGTGCCAAAATACTATATATGGCGGCTGATCTTTTGGAAAAAGATGAGGATAAGAAAACATATCTTGCCGATATTGAGCGGGTGTCCGATGCCTTGCAAAAGTATTCATGGGATGAAGAATGCGGATACTTCTCATATGTTCTTCACGATGATAATGGCAATCCCGTGGGTGCTTTCAGGAACGAAAAAGGCGAGAACTTAAATAAAACAATGGACGGAATATATCCCATTATAGCAGGAGCCGTTACAGACGATCAGCGTGACAGAATTTTATCCCACCTTAAAAGCGACGATGAAATGTTCAGCCCCGTGGGTATAAGCGCCGTTGATAAAACTGCTTCATATTACATCACAAACGGATATTGGAACGGCAATGTGTGGCTTTCACATCAGTGGTTTGTGTGGAAAACAATGCTTGATTTGGGCGAAACCGATTTTGCCTATAAAATAGCAAAAACCGCTCTTGACGCGTGGAAAAGAGAGGTTGAGTATTCATATTACACCTTTGAAATGTTCAATATAACCTCAGGCAGAGGCGGCTGGTTCCATAATTTCGGCGGTCTTTCAACTCCGATAAATATATGGACAAATGCCTATTATAAGCCCGCAACACTTTCTACGGGACTTGATACGATGGTTATAAACAGCAGTTTTACAGATGATAACTCACAGGCAGGCTTTAAAATAAAATATTACGGTGAAAACGAACAGTATTCGCTTATAGCCGTAATGAACGACGCTTTTGATTATTCGGTAACCGTAAACGGAGAAAAATATGATTTTACGGTTCGCGAAAAGGGCACAATAGAAATAACCCTTGACGGTTCCGTAAAAAATGCGGAAATTAAAATCAGCTTGTGTAATCCTCAATAATTTTTTGAAGTTCGCTTTCGCTTTCGGTTTGAATACCGTTTTTAAGCAGTTCACGGTCTTCTTCGGGAAGAGACGAAACATATGAGTCATAAATCTCAAAGGGCGTTTTTTCACGGTTTTTAAAAACCGCAATTTTGCCCTGATAATCCGCAACGGTATATACGGTCGCGGAAGCCGTGTTTTGCATTTTTTCTTCCTCGTTTGGCTCTGTGTTTACAAAGGAAAGCGTAAGTATAAGAGCAGAAAAAGCGCATAATAATGCAAAAACCGAAGCTTTTACTTTTTTCGTCATTTTTATACCGTCCTTTCGGCTTTGATACATTATTATTTTTCACAAAATAATACAGTTTATTAAAATTTATGAAATTTTCTAAAAAGACTAAACATTTTAATATATTTGTGTTATAATTATCAATATATTGGATTTTTTCTACATGTTGCCGCAAATTTAGCGGCTCGCGGAGGAATAATATGAGAAAAAAGGCTCCTGTCAGAAACAGTAAAAAACACAAGAAGATGAATAAATTTCTGCTTGCGGTTCTTGCAGTTCTTTTCACATGCTTTCTAACCTGTGTTATCATCGGCTCTTACATTTTGCATGATGTAATCAGCACGGTGAACGGTGAAAGATTGATTGATCTTGAATTTTATAAGCAAAATCAGGACCAGACAACTATTATTTATGCAAACGACGCAGAGAACAATCCTGTTGAGCTTGCCCGTCTGCACGGCGCGCAGAACCGTGTGTGGGTGAGTAAGGATAATATGTCCGAATGGATGGGCAAAGCCTTTGTATCGTTGGAGGATAAGCGCTTTGAAAAGCATAACGGAGTTGACTGGGTACGAACAATCCTCGGCGTTGCAAAGTCAAAGTTCAAACAGGGCGGCTCCACCATCACACAGCAGCTTATCAAGAACCTGACAGGTGAAAACGGAAGAACGGTTAACAGAAAATACAATGAGATTCTCTCCGCAATGAATATGGAAAAGTATTACGAAAAGGATGTAATACTTGAAGCGTATCTGAATACGGTTTATTTGAGTCACGGCTGTTACGGAGTAAAGACTGCCGCCGAAACATATTTCGGAAAAGATGTTTCGGAGCTCAATCTTGCCGAGTGTGCTTCTCTTGCCGCAATCACGCAGTCGCCGGGAGAGTATGACCCTCTTTGGAATCCGGAAAACAATAAAGTGCGCCAGGAATACTGCCTGCGTTCCATGCTTGAACAGAAGGTTATAACACAGGAGCAGTACGATGAGGCTGTTGCATACGAGCTTATATTTACAAACAGCGAAAAGTATGTTGAAAAAGAGGATAACAGCGACAAGGATACCGCCGTTGATAATGAAATTCAGAGTTATTATGTTGACTATGTAATAAGCAGTGTAATCAGAGATCTTAAAGCGGCAGGATATTCTCACTACGAAGCCACGAAGATGATTTATTCAGGCGGACTTCGCATATATTCCGCTGTTGATACAAAGGTTCAGGATATTCTTGAGGATGTTTATGTTCACCGCACCAATTTCCCCAGTGAGCGTGTAAGCTCCGTGGAGGATCAGGCACAGTCCGCGATGACAATAATGGATTACAGCGGCAGAGTTGTGGCTATTGTGGGCGGAGCAGGCGAAAAAACTGAAAACCGTTCCAATAACCGTGCGGTTTCAGCCGCCCGTCAGCCCGGTTCTTCAATAAAGCCGTTGAGTGTTTACGCCGCCGGCATTGAAGAAAACTATATTACATGGTCATCAAAAATCAAAAACTACGGTATTACATGGAAAGGCAAAATCTGGCCTACGAACTACGGAGGAGACCCCGGGTCACCTAACAGTTTCCTGACCGTGCAGTATGCACTTGCCATCTCATATAACACCGTTCCCGCTCAGCTTTTAATGATGATGGGATTTAAGACAAGTTATAGCTATCTTACCGAAAAATTCCATATAAGCACCCTGAATGCCGATATTGACAGTCAGGCTCCGTCCGCTTTGGCAACAGGCGGTACCAACGGCGGTATTACCACCCTTGAAATGGCGGCGGCATATGCTTCCTTCGGCAACGGCGGTAAGTATTACAAGCCCTACTGTTACTATAAAGTAACCGACAGCACGGGTGAAAATGTCATTTTGCAGAACAATCCCGAGGGCGAGCAGATTATTTCTCCCGAAACGGCATATGTAATGAACGAGCTTTTGCGTACTGTTGTCACTTCATCTTACGGTACAGGCCGTAATTACGGTGTAAAGGGATTCACAACCTATATGAAAACAGGTACCACTTCGGACAACTTCGATAAGTGGTGCTGTGCAGGTACGCCGTATTATGTTGCGGCTGTTTGGTTCGGCTATGACTATAATAAAGAGATTAAAGCCTCGGGCAACCCGGCAGGCCTTATTTACAAAACTGTTATGGACCGTGTTCACAAGGGGCTTGCCGTAAAATCCTTCGAGCAATATACAGACCAGGTAGTGCAGAAAGCATATTGCACTTCTTCGGGACTCTTGGCAGGCAGCGGATGCACTTCAAAGGCAATGGGTTGGTATAAGCTTTCCAATCTTCCCGGAGTTTGTGCTAACTGTAACGGAGCTCCGCCTGCTTCCGAAAACGAAGAAACAACTTCTGCGAGCAATCCCGAAACTCCCACAGAGAGCACCACTGCGCCTCAGGCAGAGACGACCACCCAGCCTCCTGCGCCCGAGCCACCCGCAAATCCGGAAACTCCGGCCGCATAAAAAATACGCCCATCTTATGATGGGCTTTTTATGGTTCGGATTATTACCGTAACCCTAATATACATTATAAGGTGAATTAAATGAAAGACAGAAAAAAAGCATATCTTATTTTGGCAGACGGTACCGAGTTTCAAGGCTACTCTATGGGTAAAGAGGGCGTAACAATCGGTGAGGTTGTTTTCAATACCTGTACATCGGCATATACGGATATTTTATCCGACCCTACATATTACGGTCAAATTGTGGCGCAGACTTATCCTCTTGCCGCCAACAGAGGCGTTATGCCCGAGGGCGACGGCAGTGAGATTATGTCAAGCGGTTATGTTGTTCGGGAATGGTGCGATGTTTGCTCCGACGGCGGCGAAGTAAGCCTTGACAGTTATCTTGCTTCAAGAGGTATAGTGGGCATATGCGGTATTGATACAAGAAAGCTCACAAGATATTTGCGCGATAAGGGCTATGTTAACGGTGCTATTACAGATTCTCTTGATAACAGAGCGGAGCTTCTTGAAAAAATAAATAAATATACAATATCAGGTGCGGTTAAAGAGCTTTCAGTAAAAGAACCCATAGATTTTTGCGGAAATAATGCAAAATACAATGTGGTCGCCATTGATTACGGCTCACCCCGCAAACAGCTTAACGCATTTTTATTGAACGGCTGTAATGTAACGCTTGTTCCGGCGTTCACATCGGTTGATGAAATAATGAAATATTCACCTGACGGAATTGTGCTTTGCGACGGTCCCGCCGACCCTGATGATGAACCTGAGCTTATTGAGAATATTAAGGAAATCATTAAAAAAGATGTTCCTGTTTTTGCTATCGGATTAGGTCATCAGATGCTGGCTCTCGCGGCAGGATTTAAAATTATCAAGATGAGCAAAGGACATAGGGGCTCAAATCAGCCTGTAAGAATTGAGGGCACAAAGCGGATTATGGTTACCGACCAGAACCACGGTTATTCTGTGGATAATTCTTCGGTCTGCGGCGATACAGCCGAAATTATTATGACAAATGTTAACGACGGTACCGTTGAAGGCTTGAAATATAAAAGCTTCAAAGGCTTGTCTGTTCAGTTTACTCCCAAGGGCGATGAGGACAGCAGTACGGGATTTATTATACGCGACTTTTTCAAAATGATGGACGGTGAGAGTAATGAATAAGTACAGTAAAATATTAGTTATGGGAGCAGGTCCCGTAAAAATCGGGCAGTCTCTGGAATTTGATTACTCTGCCTTGCAGGTATGCCGCGCATTAAAGGAGGAGGGCATTACCGTTATCTTTGCAAACTCCACACCATCTGCCCTCGCAACAGATAAAATGTTTGCCGATAAGGTTTATATTGAGCCTCTCAATATTGAGAGCGTAAAAAAAATACTTTCGCAGGAGCGCCCCGACGCATTACTTGCAACGGCAGGCGGTGATGACGGGCTTGAATTGAGCCTTGAACTGTTCCAAAACGGATACCTTGATGAAACGGGTACAAAGCTTTTGGGCGTTGACAGCGACATAATCCGAAGTGTGAAAAACCGTCATTCCTTTGCAGAAGCACTTGAAGAGATGGGCGAGCCGTCCGTTGATTCCATTGTTGTAAACAGTTCGGAGGAGGCGTGCGATTTTGCCGATAAAGTGGGTTATCCCGTTATCGTTCGTCCTGCATTTACTCCTGCCCGGGAAAGTGCGGAGTTTTGCTATACAAAAGAACAGCTTTTTGAAAAAGCCCAAAAGAGTATTGAAGCTTCAATCGTAAGTCAGATTATGATTGAAAAAAGCATTGCAGGCTGGAAAGAAATTGAATTTGAGGTTATCAGGGACAGCGAAGATAACTGTATCAGCGTTTCAAGCGTTGAAAATATTGACGCAGTGGGTATTCATACGGGAGACAGTATCGCCGTAATACCTGCCCAAACGCTAACAGATTCAGAGCATACATGCCTGCGCCGTGCCGCGAGAAAAATTGTTTCGCGCCTCGGCGTTGAGGGAAGCTGTAATGTTCAGTTTGCTCTGCGCCCTGACGGCAAAAAGTATGTTGTAACAGGTGTTGACCCCAGAGTCAGCCGAACTTCTGCCCTTGTTTCAAAGGCGACAGGATACAGAATCGCATATGTTTCGGCAAAAATTGCCCTTGGCAAAACCCTTTATGAAATCGAAAACGATGTAACGGGCTGTACTTATGCTTGCAGTGAGCCTGCACTTGACTATTGTGCAGTAAAATTTCCCAAATGGTCCTTTGAGAGCTTTGGAGACGCTAAAAGAAATCTGGGAACTCTTATGCAGGCAACGGGTGAGTGTCTCACGGTGGGAACGGGCTTTGAGCTTGCCTTTATGAAGGGTGTAAGAAGCGTTAATAAAAATCATCTTCCGCGCCTTGAAAGCTTACAGAATATCACCGATGATGAACTGAAAGCCGTAATAAGGGAGGCTGACGACCGCCGTATTTTTGCGGTTTATGAGGCTTTATACAGAGATTTTTCCATAGATGAGCTTAATGAGCTTACAAATATCGACAAGTGGTTCTTGCATAAGCTTAAAAACATTTCAGACACAGAAAAGCTTATTAAAACGGATAACAGCCGCGAAAGCTATGAATATGCTAAAAATATGGGCTTTACCGATTATGCCATTGAGCAGATTACAGGCTCTGAGCCCTCATATTCTTTGGCGGCGGTGTATAATAGTATTGATACCTGTTCTGCGGAATTTGACGCATCAAAACCTTATTTTTATTCCGTTTACGGCGCTGATAACGAGGCAAAGGTTTATCTTGACGGCAAGAATTCCGACAAAAAGCGTGTACTTGTAATCGGTGGCGGCCCTACGGTTACAGGCAGGGGCGGCGACAGTGATTATTGCACCGTACACTGCATAAATTCATTGAAAGCACAGGGCTTTGAGGTAGCCGTTCTCAATAACAATCCCGCTTCTGTCACAACCGACTATAATGTTGCCGACAGAGTATATATTGACCCGTTGACAACCGAGGATATCCTCAATGTTGTGAAAACGGAAAAGCCGCAGTACGCTGTACTTCTTTTCGGCGGAGCGGAGGCTCTCAAAAAATCCGAGCTTTTGAAATCGGCAGGCGTTAAAATACTCGGCGCCGATTATGAGATTTACAGAAAGCTTACAAATAAAATTGAATTTTTTGATATTCTCGATTACGCAAATGTTAAGCATACGGGCAGCCGCAGGGTGTTTGTAGGCACCTGCATTGAAGCCCATGTGATTTCCGACGGAAAGGATTTTTATGTCCCAGCGCTGTGCGAACACATTGAAAAAGCCCATATAAATTCGGGGGATTCTATTTCCGTTGCACCCACAGTAAGCGTAAGTGAGTCTATGCTCAAAACCGCAGAGGAGTATATAAGAAATATCGTATCGGAGCTTTCCTTTAAGGGCGGCTTTGATTTGCAGTTCGTTGTATTTGATAACGAGCTGTATGTTACAAAGGGCTCAGTCACATCAACTGCCCTTGTACCGTTTTTGTCAAAGGCTTCGGGAACGGATATAGTTGATGTTGCAATGCGCTGTGCGGCAGGTGAAAAGCTTGCGGATATGGGCGTGAATGTTGGAGTTATAAACACAAGCGGAAAATACTGTGTCCGTGTTCCCGTGTTCAGTTTTGAAAAACTGAGAAACGCCGATATGCTTTTGGACGATAAAACAAAGTCCACAGGCGATGTAATGGGTATCGGCGATACCTTTGACAACGCACTTTTAAAAGGTATGATAGCCTCGGGTATGCGCATTAAACGGACAGGCGCAGTCCTCATTTCCGTGCGTGAGAGCGATAAGAGCGACACCGTTAAGGCGGCAGAGGAGTTCTTATCCCAAGGCTTCAGAATTTATGCTACAAGCGACACGGCAAAAATTCTTAACGCAAACCATATTGCCGCAAGCACGGCGGTAGGGGACATTGCCGTTGAAATGATACGGTCAAATAAATTCTCATATGTTATTTCAACTCTTGAAAACAGCCGCGGTAACGATGAAAATGCTATGATTAGGCGCGCCGCTCTTATGAAACGGGTTCCCGTGTTCACCTCGGTCCAGGCGGCATATACTTTCTCAAAATCCCTTGCAAATAATAATGTTATGGAGGAGCTGGAGGTTACCGACATATGATTGTTATGGCTGTGGATTACGGCGACGCCCGCACGGGAATTGCAGTCTGTGACAAAATGCAGATTTTGGCTTCTCCCGTGTGCGTTATAAATGAGAAAGATAAAAATATTCTCGCCGAAAAAATCAAGGCCTTGGCGATTGAAAAAAAAGCGGAAAGAATATGCGTAGGTCTGCCGCAGAATATGGACGGAAGCTACGGATTTCGCGCTGACGCCTGCCGTGAATTCGGGGAGCTTTTAGAGGAAAAAACAGGGCTTGGCATTGTTTTTCAAAACGAAAGGCTTACTACCGTTTCTGCCCATAATATTCTCAATTCCGCCGATGTCCGCGGCAAAAAGCGCAAGGCGGTTGTTGACGCAGTTTCGGCAGTGTTGATTTTGGAGGATTACTTAAAAACTCTGAAATAAACTCAGACGAAATACAAATAATGACAAATTAAATGCTTGATACCGTTTATAATTTACGGTATCAAGCTTTTTTTGTGCGGTGATTTTTGTGACTGTCTATGCGGATATTCTCATAATACTGAATACGTTGGTAAATTACTTTATGCTTCTGGCAGTTAAAAAAATTTCCCGTTCGCACACAAAAAGATGGCGTATAGCCTTGGGATCCTTCGTGGGCGGAGTATCGTCACTGCTGATTTTTTTTCAAAACCTCGGTGTTTTAATGACTGTACTTAAATTGCTTTCGGGCATAATAATGATTTTTGTTTCCTTTGGATTTGACTCTTTTAAGCAGTTTTTAAAAAGAATTTTTTGGCTTTTTGCTATATGCTTTTTGTTTGGCGGAGTAAATTTTGCAATTTACATACTTTTTGATACCGACGCCGTGCTTTATACAAACGGAATTGTGTATTTTGATATAAATATGACATTTCTCGTAATTTGCACCGTGATTTCATATGTGATAATCACAGTAATAACAAGACTTACCGATAAAAAAGCGCCGAAGTCAAAGGAATACTTTGTCACCGTGCAAAACGGCGGTAAAAGCGTGTGCTGTAATGCACTTATGGATACGGGAAACAGCCTTTGTGAGCCTTTTTCGGGCTATCCCGTAATTTTGGCGGGAAAAAGCGTTTTTAATAAACTGAACGGCGGTGAAACACCTGAAAAAATAAGGCTTATACCCGTTTCAACCGTGGGCGGCGAATCTCTTATCAAGGCTTTTCGCCCCGACTCTTTAACAATAGGTGCCTACACAACCGACAAAGTGTATATCGGTGAAAGCCTGACGCCTCATGAAGAATATAAAATTATTTTAAATATCAATCTTGAAGGAGAAATGCAAAATGGTTAAGTTAAAACTGCTTTTGAAAAAAATGTATCTTCTTGTGTTTAAAAGAGGCGCATATTATATAAACGGTCCCGCGGCGCTTCCCGCTCCGCTTACAAAAGAACAGGAGCAGGAGTTGAGCGAAAGGCTGGCACAGGGCGACGAAAAAGCCCGAGAGACGCTGATAGTTCATAATTTACGCCTTGTCGTATATATTGCTAAAAAGTTTGAAAATTCAGGCGTTAATATTGAGGATTTAATTTCCATCGGAACAATAGGGCTTATAAAATCCGTAAATACCTTTTGTCCCGGTAAAAATATAAAGCTTGCCACATATGCTTCAAGGTGCATTGAAAATGAAATTCTAATGCATCTTCGCAAAATAGCGTCACAGAAAACGGAAATATCCCTTGATGAACCCCTTAACACCGATTGGGACGGAAACGAACTGATGCTCGCTGATGTGCTGGGCAGCGACGGCGATGAAATTAACCGCGAAATGGAGGAAGAAGACGAAAAAAGAGTACTTTTAAAGGTTATAGATACTCTCCCCGAAAGAGAAAAAACAATAATAGATATGCGTTTTGGGTTAAAAACAGGGGAGGAGCTTACTCAAAAAGAGGTTGCCGATATATTGGGCATATCTCAAAGCTATATTTCAAGGCTCGAAAAGAGAATTATTAAAAGAATAGGGGACAAAATGAAAGCACAGTGTAAATAATAGCAAATTTTGTTCAAAAATACAAAAAAAAGTATGTTAAAATATAAACAAATGTGATATAATTATCGGGAAAATATCAAGGCATTAAAGTCTTGCAGAAAAAGAAGGGTTTGAATATGACTTACGATGTCGCTATTGTGGGCGCCGGTGTTGTAGGCGGACTTATTGCCCGTGAGCTCAGCCGCTTTAACATAAGTGTTGCTTTGCTTGAAAAGTGCAATGATGTTGCCATGGGTACCACAAAAGCAAACAGCGCTATTGTCCACGGCGGATTTGACGCGCAGAACGGCACATTGAAGGCAGAACTGAATGTTAAGGGTACCGCTATGATGCCCGAGCTTTGCAAAAAACTTTCGGTTCCCTTTAAAAACAACGGCTCACTCGTTGTTGCATTTTCCGATGGGGAAATGGAGCATGTTAAAGCGCTTTATGAAAGAGGTATTAAAAACGGCGTTCCCGGTCTTTCCGTAATCGACCGTGATGAGCTTCGCAGAATTGAGCCCAACATCAGCGATAAGGCTGTTGGCGCATTGCTTTGCGAGAGCGCAGGAATTGTCTGCCCCTATGAATTGACCATTGCGGCAGTTGAAAACGCTGTAACAAACGGCGTTGAGTTTATCAGAAATTGCCGTGTCAAGGGCATAAACCGCGTGGCTGATGAATATGTGCTTGATACTTCGGCAGGGGAGATTTGTGCCAAATTTATCATAAATGCGGCAGGTAATTTCTCCGATGAACTTGCAAAAATGGCAGGAGACGACTCAATAAAAATTATTCCCCGAAAAGGCGAATACTACCTGCTTGATAAATCTGTCGGTAATCTGGCAGTTCATACTATTTTTCAGTGTCCCAATGAAATGGGCAAGGGAATTTTAGTAACTCCCACCGTTGACGGCAACCTGCTTATCGGTCCTACTGCAATAAATATTGATAAAAAAGACGATACCGAAACAACGCCCGAAGGTCTTGCAGAAATTGTGGAAAAGGCGTTAAAGTCAGTTCCCTCTGTTTCAGTACGAAACGCAATAACCTCCTTCGCAGGTGTGCGTTCGCATCCCGAAACCGACGATTTCATTATCGGTTGGAGTGAAAAGAACGACCGTTTCTTAAATGTTGCGGGTATTGAATCCCCCGGTCTTTCCTCCGCTCCCGCCATTGCAATTCGCGTTCGTGAAATTTTAGGGGAAAAATTGGAACTTTCGGAGAAAGATAACTACAAAGAAACAAGAGAGGAGCCTGTGCGCTTCCGCCATATGAATGACGAACAGCGTGCAGAGCTTATTAAGAAAAACAGCGCATACGGAAGAATTGTATGTCGCTGTGAAACAATAACAGAGGGCGAGATAATAGACGCAATTAAGGCTCCCGCAGGTGCTCGCGATGTTGACGGCGTAAAACGGCGCACGAGAGCGGGTATGGGGCGTTGTCAGGGCGACTTCTGCGGCAGTAAGGTTGTAGAAATACTTGCCCGTGAGCTTGGCGTTCCTATGAATGAAATCACAAAATTCGGCGGCGAGTCGAAAATAATTTACGAAAGAACAAAGTGAGGTGCTTATAATGTTGGATTTTGATTTAGCCGTTGTGGGCGGCGGTCCCGCAGGAATGGCAGCCGCACTTAAAGCAAGAGAAAACGGTGTTGAAAAAATCGTAGTTCTTGAAAGAGCCGAAACTCTGGGCGGAATACTTGAACAGTGTATTCATACAGGCTTCGGTCTTCACTATTTCGGCGAGGAGCTTTCAGGACCCGAATATGCAGGGCGTTTTATGAAACTGCTTGAAGATACGGATATTACCGTTAAAACCGATACAATGGTGTTGGATATTGCTTCGGATAATACTGTTACCGCCGTAAATAAAAAGGACGGGCTTATTAAAATTAACGCAAAGGCAGTAGTCCTTGCAATGGGCTGCCGCGAACGCCCGAGAGGTGCTCTGAGCATTGCGGGAAGCCGTTGTTCAGGTATTATGACTGCGGGTACTGCACAGAAATATGTAAATATAGACGGTTATATGCCCGGCCACGAGGTAGTAATTCTCGGCTCGGGCGATATAGGTCTTATAATGGCTCGCCGTATGACTTTGGAAGGCGCAAAGGTAAAGATGGTCTGCGAGCTTATGCCTTATTCAGGCGGACTTACAAGAAATATCGTGCAGTGCCTTGACGATTTCGGAATACCGTTGAAGCTGAGCTGTACAGTTGTTGCAACTCACGGAAAGGACAGGCTTGAAGGCGTTACTATCGCAAAAGTTGATGAAAAACTTCGTCCCATTCCGGGCACGGAGGAGTATGTGCCTTGCGATACCCTTATGCTGTCTGTCGGCCTTATTCCCGAAAACGAGCTTTCAAAGAATTCGGGGCTTGAGCTCGACCGTATTACAAACGGTCCCAAGGTTGATGAATACCGTGAAACAGAGCACAAGGGCGTTTTTGCCTGCGGTAATGTTTTGCAGGTTCATGACCTTGTTGACTATGTTACCGAGGAAAGTCAGATTGCGGGCCTGGGTGCCGCAAAATTCATAAAGGGTGAAAAAATATCCTCTGAATGTGTTGCAACACAAGGCGTTGACGGCGTAAGATACATAGTTCCACAAAGAATTAACTGCAAAACGGATTCCGATGTTAAGCTTTATTTCCGTGTGGGCGCCGTATTTAATAACGCTAAAATTATTGTTGAGTGCGACGGTAAAGAAATTCTTTCAAAGAAAAAGAAAAAGCTTTGTCCCGGCGAAATGGAGTATGTCACATTGAAACAGTCCGTAATAAACGGGCTTGCGGCAAATTCGGTTGTAACAGTCAGAGTGGAGGCGTAAAAAATGGAAAAAAGAGAGCTTGTCTGCGTGGCATGTCCTTTGGGATGCCCCATTACGGTTACGCTTGACGATAATAACAATGTTGCCGATGTAACGGGTAACACCTGCAAGCGGGGAGACGCATACGCAAGAACGGAATGCACAAGTCCCACAAGAATGCTCACTACAACAGTAAAGGTTGAGTGCGGCAAAAAGGCTTATGTTGTGCCCGTAAAATCATCAGTTCCCATACCAAAGGGTATGATGATGGAGTGCATGGAAGTGATTAACAAATCTTCAATAAAGGCTCCCGTTAAAATCGGTGATATTGTAATTAAAAATATTCTCGGCACAGGAGCGGATATAATCGCCACTAACGACGCAGAATAAAAAACAGTAATAAAAAATGACTTCTCTTTTGAGAAGCCATTTTTTTATGTGTATTAAATATTTTCACATTATTCAGCAGAAGCATCTGCTTCGTTTTCAAGATTCTGAACTCTCTCACGGCGCTTGATTTCAAGCTCTTTGAGCATATTCTCTTTAAATTCACCGTGAACATTGAAGAACAGAAGAGTAATACCGTAAAGGAAACGGGCAATGGAGGGAAGCAAGCAGAAGATTGCCCAGAAGCCTGTGAGTATTTTAAGATTTGATTCGGGAACGATGTTGCCGAATTCGTCTTTTCTTGCAACATATCCGACTGCCGAAATAACAACACCGGAGAGGAGCTGAATAACAGAGTTTGCAGCTTTACCGAAATAGTTCTGAACAGTTTGAACGAGAGCCTCGTTTCTTACGCCGTTTTTCCACTCGCTGTAATCGTAAACATCGCCTTGAAGAACGCCGCCGGCAACATTCATAAGCTGGTTGGGAAGTCCGCAGATTGTAAGGCAGATAGTAATAACAATAAGATTTACAATTTTATTTCCTCTGTCCCAATCAACAAGGAAGTTGCCGCCGAGACCGATAAGGAATGTGGCAAGGTAAGCCGCACCTGCAAAAATACCTGAAACAACCGATACATTTCTTGCACCGAATCTGCGGATAAGCTTTGGCGCCAAAGGTATCATAATGTAGTTGGGAATACCTGTAAAGAGTGATGCAATTGTACCGTGAAGCAGGTTCTTTGAGTTATGCATCCAATAAAAGCTCTCACTTGCAACGCCAACCGATTTAAAGCCGTTGAAGAAGCCCGCAAGAACAAACACAAACATAGGTCTGTTTTTGAAAACATTTTTAAAGGATTCAATAACGCCGACCTCCTGCATCTGTTCACGGGAGGCGAGGGGCACACGCTCACGCATGGCGGAGAAGCCGTAAAACGCAGTAACAGCGGCGATGATTGAAAGTATAACCGCAAAGCCCGTATAGACATCCTGCATACCTACTGCATTGTTTGTCCATTTCGGCATGAATGTAACAAATACGGTTGCAATCGACGGCAGGAAGGTGCCGAAAAGCTCCATAAATTTCGATGTTGCAATAAGATTGTCACGCTCGTTAACATTGGGGGTTATGTTGTAAAGCATAATTGTCCATGCTCCGAAATAGGACATACCCAGATTGTAAACGAAAATTGAGAATACGGTCCATACAACCTTTTGCCACTCGTAAACAAGAAAAGCGGGAGCGGTGAACAGCATTATGTTTGCTATTGCCCAGAACGGCGTGGGTAAAATAAGCCACGGGCGGAGTCTGCCCCAACGGGTTCTTGTACGGTCGATAATCAAACCCGAAATTGAGTCGTCAACAGCGTCGTAAATTGACTCAATAAACATAATAACACCGTATGTACTTCCCGACATTCCGAGAAAGCTTATAACGAAGAACTGACGGAACGCGTTAACATACTGGCTTAGGTTTTTCTGACCGAAAGAGGTAAGCAGGAAAGCGAATATTTCGCGGGGACGCAAATATCTTCTGTTTAATGAAGAAGCGCTTTCAACCTCGTTTTCAACATCCTCTGCTCTTACTTCCTCGGCAGCGGTGGTGTTTACCGAATTTTCCAATGCTCAATCACACCTTTTTGTAATATATGGATATATTAAATAATATACAAACAAAATATATCATATCAGGAAAAAATAATCAATAAAAATATTAAAAAATGCGGTATATTTTATTTGCCCGCGGATAAATTGAGATAATATGCTACTGCAAGGCGGTCACAACGCTCATTTTCAGGGTGACCTGCATGCCCTTTTACCCAAACAAATTCATACTCGTGTTTGGAGAGTAAATCGAGGAGCTGTCCCCATAAGTCGGGGTTAAGAGCAGGCTTTTTATTTGATTTTATCCAGCCGTTTTTACGCCAGGCTTTCGCCCAGCCTTTTGTAATTCCGTCAACAACATATGATGAATCGGAGTAAATTTTAACGCGGCAGGGCCTTTTAAGGGCTTCAAGACCGTGTATTACGGCGGAAAGCTCCATTCTGTTATTGGTTGTTTGCATTTCGCCGCCGGAAAGCTCCTTTTCCTCTCCGTTACACCGAAGTATAGTGCCCCAACCGCCCGGTCCCGGATTTCCCGAGCAGGCTCCGTCGGTAAACATTTCAACAAAAGTTAAATTTTCCATAAAAACCTCTGTATAAATAAAATTAACTATATCAAAATAATTTTATCACGGATTATGATATAAAACAACACATAATTTGAACGGGGGATTTTTATGAAAGCAGTAATTTTAGCGGGTGATGAAGGAAAGCGGCTGAAACCGCTTACCTGTACCGTGCCTAAGGCAATGCTTCCTCTTTTGGGCAGACCGATTATTGATTATATTCTTGATTTGCTTATCGAAAACGGATTTGATGAAATCTATGTTGTGCTGAATTATTCGGGGGACTGTGTGCGCAATCATATTACCTGGCAAAACAGAAAAGAAAAACTGCATTTTGTCTTCGGCAGTCAAATAAATAATACCAAAGAAGGTATATGCTCAGTATTGAAAAAAAGCCGTGAACCGTTTTTAATTATCGACGGCGGTACACTTTGCGATTACAGATTGGACAGAATTATGAAATATCATATTGCAAACGACTGCACCGCAACCGTGGTAACCTCAAAAACGGCTGAATCTGAAAGCTACGGAGTTGTATGTACCGAGCAGGACGGAAGAATAAAATGCTTTATTGAAAATCCCAGCTTTACTCAGGCTGTTTCAAATAATGCAGATACGGGAATTTGCGTGCTTAATCCCGAGTGCCTTGATTTTCTTTCGGATAATTATGCCGATATTTCTGCAGGCGATGTGCTTTCTCATATGGTAAAAGAAAAAATGAGAATTTTTGCCTATCCCGCCGAGGGGTATTGGTGCAATATAAATGATTTTGACTCATACAGGCGTTGTCAGTGCGATATGCTGGACGGAAAGGCAAATATCCGAATCCCGTCAACATACAAAAACATAATTACAAAAAGCGAAAGCAATATCCGTATTTTGCCGCCGTCATATATAGGCAAAAATGTGACCGTTGGTAAAAACGCTGTTATCGGACCTTACACGGTAATAGGCGACGGTTGTAAAATAGATGACAACGCCAAGCTTCACGGAGCAATTATAGGTAAAGAAAACTATATCGGCAGAACAGTTAAGATTAACGGAGCAATAACAGGCAGTAATTGCAGTTTCCTTAAAAATGTAAGTGTTTTTGAAAACTGTGTGTTGGGTGATAAGGTGAGCGTAGGCTCGGATTGCGTTCTCTCGTCGAATGTGAGAATTTGGCCTCAAAAGAATGTTAAGGGCGGTGTAACCGTATCGGATAATATAAAGTATGCCTCGTCAAAAAGTACGCTTTTTAATGAAAACTGCATAAAAGGAACGGGCGGAATTGAACTTACGCCTGACCGTTGCAGTCTTATCGGCGCGGCTTTGGGCAGTACCTCCGTCGGTAAAAAAGTGGGAATAGCCCATGACGGGAAGCCGCTGTCAAAAGCAATGCTTATGTGCCTTGCAGGCGGACTCCTTTCTGTGGGGAGCAGGGTTTGGAGCTTTGAGGATTGTTTGGTTCCTCAGTTATATTTTTATACCTCATATTGCTCGCTTGATTGCGGAGTTTATGCTTCATCAAACGGCGATGATGTTGAAATAAGCCTGTTTTCGGCAGGTGGACTGTCGCTTTCTTCTGCTGTGCGCCGTGAGATTGAAAGAAGAATTACCGACCGCACTTTTTCCGTGTGCAGCGGGAAACAATGCAAAAATATTGCCGATATGTCAGGCGTAGGGCTCATGTATCAGCGTGAGCTGATAAATCAGTGCCGCACGGGTCTTGACGGCATGAGGGTGCACATTGAATGTGAAAATGACAGAATTAATTTGCTTTTAAATGATGCCGTGCACCGCTTGGGCGGAAAAAACGGCAAAGAAACTGTTTTTACCCTCAGCGCCGACGGCTTATCGTTAACCGCAAAAGGCGTTCACGGAGAAATAATGGGTACGGAAACACTTTTGGCAATTTGCTGTATGTTTGAGGCAATGTCGGGCAATGATATTGCCGTACCCTTTGATGCTCCGGCCGTAATTGACTCCGTTGCCGAAAAATATAATCATAAGGCTTTCAGGTATCTTTCGGCGCCGTCGGTAAAAGAAGATAAAAAAACCTTTGAACTTGCGTCAAGCCAGCTATGGGCGAGGGATGCGCTGTTTTTGTGCTTTCGCCTTTTGGGAATAATGCAGAAAACGGGAATGAGCCTTGATGAGCTTAAAGGCAGTTTACCGAAATACAATACAGTAAGGCGAACAGTCGGCTCAACCGTACCCTTTTGCGAGCTTTATAAAGTGTTCGGCTCTCTTTCGCCCTCAATCGGTACGGGCGGCGAGGGCATAGAAATAAGGCTTGACAACGCAAGAGCGGTAATATTGCCCCTTGCAGGCGGAAAATCGCTGAAAATTATAGCTGAATCGGTTAATTCCGAAACCGCACAAAGCCTGTGTGACGACATAATCGAAAGGCTTAAAAAAGATGATACTTTCCTTGACAATGTTTAAGAAAAATAGTAATATATAATGACAGTATATTGAGTTATTGTGGGTAATTGTGCGTATTATTTGACTTTTCCCCGCTGCTGCCTGCGGCGGGCTACATATATTTTTATTGCTTAAATTAAATTTAAGGAGGAAAAAATGGCAAAACAAAATATTGATAAAACTGCGTCTGATAACGATTTTAAGCGTTATATAAAGGGCAAAAATACAAACCATGCCAAGCAAGGCGGTAAGAGTAAGAAAAATACCCAAAGTAAAAAGAATGATAATATAAAAAATACCGAAAAGAAAAACGCTCCCAGACAAAATGCGGCTAAAAGACAGCCCGATACAAGAAAACGCGCACCTAAGCGCGAGGAAGTTGCCGTAAAAATTGCATTTTTGGGCGGACTTAACGAAGTCGGTAAGAATATGACTCTTTATGAGTGCGGCAACGATATGATTTTGGTGGACTGCGGCCTTGCTTTCCCCGATCCCGATATGCTTGGCGTTGACCTTGTTATTCCCGATTTCACATATGTTGAGCAGAATATTGATAAAATAAGAGGTATATTTATAACTCACGGTCATGAGGACCATATAGGCGGTTTGCCCTATCTTTTGAAAAAAGCAAATATTCCCGTTTACGGAACAAAGCTTACGGTTGGTCTTATTGAGGGTAAGCTTTCGGAGCATAAAATTCTTGAAAAGTCAAAGCTTAATGTAATAAAACCGAAGGATAAAATCAAGCTGGGTTGCTTTGAGGTAGAGGCTATTCATGTAAACCATTCAATTCCCGATGCTCTTGCCCTTGCAATCAACACACCCGCAGGGCTTATTCTGCAAACAGGCGACTTTAAAATTGACACAACTCCCATTGACGGCGATGTGATTGATTTAGCACGCATAGCAAGGCTTGGCGAAAAAGGCGTGCTTTGCCTTTTGTCCGATTCCACAAACGCTCAAAGACCGGGCTATACCCCCAGTGAGCGTACCGTGGGCGAGTCTTTTGATCGACTTTTTGCAAAGGCGGACGGTAAACGGCTTATTGTTGCAACCTTTGCGTCTAATATTCACCGCGTTCAGCAGATAATTGACGCCGCAAAGGCTGTGGGCAGAAAGGTTGCCCTTTCGGGCAGAAGTCTTGAAAATGTTGTCGAAACCGCATCAAGACTTGGATATCTTAATGTACCTGAGTCCATACTTGTAAGTATTGATTCCGTGTCACGCTATCCTGACGATAAGCTTGTAATAATCACTACGGGCAGTCAGGGCGAGCCTATGTCCGCTCTTTACAGAATGGCGTTTTCAGAGCACCGCCGCGTTGAAATAGGCAGCGGTGATTATGTAATAATTTCCGCAACACCTATCCCCGGCAACGAAAAAACCGTTGGTAAGGTTGTTGATGAACTTCTCAAAAGAGGAGCGGAAGTAGTATATGAAAAGATGTACGATGTGCATGTTTCGGGCCACGCTTGTCAGGAGGAGCTTCGTCTTATGCTCAGTCTTGCAAAGCCGAAATTCTTTATACCCGTTCACGGTGAGCAAAAGCATCTTCGCAAGCATGCACAGCTCGCCGAGAGTATGGGAATAGCTCCGGGTAATATCTATATTGCCGATAACGGAAAGCAGGTTCAGCTAACCAAGCGCAAATTGTCCGTAGTTGAAGATGTTCCCGCAGGCAAGGTGTTTGTTGACGGATACGGTGTAGGCGATGTTGGCAGTGCGGTCATAAGAGAACGCAAGCGTCTTGCCGAGGACGGACTTATGATAATCAGCGCCGTTATTGAAAAAGATACGGGTATGCTCATTTCGGGACCCGATATAATTTCAAGGGGCTTTGTATATGTAAAGGATTCGGAACAGCTAATTTCCGAAGCAAAGCTTGTTGCGCAAATTGTAATTGACGAGTGTATTCATGAGGGTAATATTGAGTGGGGAGCAATTCGCAGCAGAATGAGGGACGATATTTCCAGATTGCTTTATGACAGAACAAAGCGCAGTCCCATGGTTCTGCCGATTATAACATCAGTATAGCTCAAAGGTGAAAACTATGAAAAATAATAAGAGTAACCAAGGAAGGAAAAGCCTGAATTTTTTCAGCGTATATCCCGTTACAAGCATAGCGGCGGCGTTGTGTACCGCTGTTTGTACCGTTATGCTTTTTTACAATAAAACTGTTGCGCTTTCAGGTTTTGCGGCTTTGTTTTTGTTGATAGTTGCCGCCTTTTTCATTAAGGATGTAGAATTCAGAAGGCTTCTGAGCAAAGTAAAATTTCTTGAAAAAAAGCTTTCCGCTGATGATGACGGCGGGCTGAGTAATTTTCCGTTGCCGGTTATACTTTTTGACAGTTCCGACCGTATGGTTTGGTACAACAATCTGTTCCGCAAAAACTTTCTTTCCGAAAAAAGCGTTCACGGGCTTGATATCAGGCAGTTTACATCAGGCAAGGGGCTTTCCGAAATAAGAAACGGTGTGTGCTTTGAATGTGAATTCAGCGGAAATGCTTATACCGTTTTTAACAGTACAACCGTTTATAAAAAAGAAACTTTATATGCGCTGTATTTTGTTGAGGATACCGTTCTGAAACAATATAGGGCAAAATACATAAAATCCCGTCCGGTGATTATGCTCATAAGCCTTGATACTGTTGAAGAGTACCTGCGTGATTTCCGAGAAAGTCAGCAGGCTGAAATCATGGGCGGCGTTGAAACTATAATCGAGAATTGGTTTGCAGGATATAATTGTATCGCAAGAAAGCTGGGAAGCGGAAAATTTATTGTATTTGCCGAAAAAGCAGAAGTTGAAAAAATGAAAACTGATAAATTTTCGGTTTTGTCCCTTGTAAGGTCGTATGCGTACGGTGAAAAAACACTGGGACTTACTCTATCTGTGGGCGTGGGCATGGGAACTGATATTCCCGACTGCGAGTCAAATGCCCGTCAGGCGCTTGATATGGCTCTCGGCAGAGGCGGCGATCAGGTTGCAATCAAAGATGAAAAAGGCGAATATGAGTTCTTCGGCGGAGTTTCAAAGGGCGTTGAACGCCGAACAAAGGTCCGAACAAGAATAGTTGCCTCCGCAATAGGCGAAATAATAAGGTCAAGCAATAATGTTCTTATTATGGGACATCGCTTTTCGGATTTGGATGCACTCGGTTCTGCGGCGGGTGTTGCTATGATTTGCGAGGCGCTTGAAAAGGACGCAAAAATTGTTGTTTCCTCCAAAACAACGCTTGCAATGCCTCTCGTTAAGCATCTTCATGCAAACGGATTGGGCGATTTGCTCATAGAGCCCCAGGATTGTGAAAACTATTTGAACGACGGCACATTGCTTATTATTACCGATACTCACAGAAAAAGCTTCTTGGAATATCCTGAGCTTTTCGATAAGGTGGGTAAAGCTGTTGTTATTGACCATCACAGAAAAACCGTTGACCATATAAGCAAGGCGGTTATATTCTATCACGAGCCCAACGCTTCTTCGGCTTCCGAAATGGTTACAGAGCTTATTGAATATATGAATATGAATATAAAAATTCCCCAAGCGTGCGCCGAGGCACTGCTTTCGGGAATTACCCTCGATACAAAGAATTTTGTAATGAACACAGGCGTGCGAACCTTTGAGGCGGCGGCGTTTCTTCGCTCAATGGGTGCGGATACCGTGGCTGTAAAACAGCTTTTTTCAAACAGTATGAAAACGCAAAAGGCTAAAAGTGAGGTTGTTAAAAACGCCGCAGTTTATAAGAACTGCGCTGTGGGCGTTGTTGATTTTGAGTCGGACGATGTGCGTATTGTCGCAAGTCAGGCGGCAGACGAGCTTTTGAATGTTTCAAAGGTTGCGGCGTCCTTCGTGCTTTTCAAAACAGACAATACAATAAATATTTCCGCCCGTTCTTACGGTGAGCTAAATGTTCAGCTCGTGATGGAGGAGTTGGGCGGCGGCGGTCATCAGACTATGGCGGCTGCACAGCTTGACGGCGAAACATTTGAACAGGCGCTGAAAGAGTTAAGCGCCGCAATTGATAAAGTAAATGAAACAAGTGTAAAGTGAGGTATATAAAATGGATGTAATTTTAAAAGCAGATGTAAAGGGCTTGGGTAAAAAAGGAGAAAAGGTTAAGGCTTCGGACGGCTACGCAAGAAATTTTCTCTTCCCAAAGGGACTTGCAGTAGAGGCTAACGCGCAGAGCCTTACAGAGCTTCGTAACCGTGAGCAGTCAAATCAGCATAAAATTGATACCGAAATTGCCGCCGCAAATGCGTCAAAAGACAAGCTTCAGGGCAAAACAGTAAAGCTTACCGCAAAAGCGGGACAAAACGGTAAAATTTTCGGCTCTGTAACTGCGAAAGAGGTTGCGGCTGAAATTTCAAAGCAGTTCGGTGTAACTGTGGATAAGCGTAAAATAACCATGGACGATATTAAAAATTTCGGCTCATATAAAATCGAGGTTAAGCTCTATACAAACATATCCGCAGAAATGACGGTAATGGTAGGCGAATAAATTCTTTCGGGGCGAAAAGATATGGAAAACAGTGTAAATTCTATTGAAAACTTAACCTTGCCTTACAGCCTTGATGCAGAGCAGGCGGTGCTGGGTGCTATACTTAAAGACCCTGCATGTCTGCCCACAGTTTCGGATATGCTCAAAACGGAGCATCTGTATCTGCCGCAGCACAAGGCGATTTATTCGGCAATTCTCAATATCGATGCAATGGGAACGGGAATTGACCCTCTCGTTGTGCTCGAAGAGTTGAAAAAAGACGGGGTTTATGACGATATCGGCGGAAAAACATATCTTATGAAAATTGCCGACGCCGTTCCCTCAACCAAAAATGTTGAATCGTATATCAGAATAATTATCGACAAATTCTATCGCCGCACATTGATTATGACAGCGCAGGAAATCCTTGATGAATCAAACGAAGGCGCCGAAAATGCCGATACGCTCCTTGATATGGCGGAGCAGAAGATTTACGATATTCGCCGAGGTAAAAACACATCGGGTCCTGCAAAGGTCAGCGATATAATTATGTCCGATGTCATTGTCCGCCTTAATAAGCTTGCGAGTGCCGACCCCAAGGAAAAAGAGCAGTATCTGGGAATTCCCACGGGATTTTCATATCTTGACAGAGTGCTTGCGGGCGGATTTCACCGTTCCGACTTAATACTTATCGGCGCCCGTCCCGGTATGGGTAAAACAAGCTTTGCTTTAAATGTTGCAAGAAATATTGCTATGAAGGGCAAAAAGGTGCTCTTCTTCTCATTGGAAATGTCAAATGAGCAGTTGGCACAGCGTATAATTTCCACCGAGGCAAGAATTATAAGCAGTAAATTGAGAACGGGCGATATAAACGATGCAGATTGGGAAAAAATCGGTCTTGCTTTACAAAATCTTGTGAACGCGGAGCTGTATTTTGACGATACCGCAAATATTACCGTACCCGAGATGAAAGCAAGAGTTCGCAGAATGAAAAATGTTGACTGTGTAGTAATCGACTACCTTCAGCTTATGTCGGGTACAAAAAGAACGGATAACCGTGTTCAGGAGATTTCTGAAATTACCAGAAGCTTAAAGCTTATGGCAAAGGATCTTAATATTCCCGTTGTAACTTGCTCACAGCTTTCCCGTAATACTGCAAAAACTGCGGACCACCGTCCACAGCTTACGGATTTGCGTGAATCGGGTTCAATTGAGCAGGACGCCGATATTGTCTTGATGCTCCACCGTGAGGATTATTATAATAACGGCGATGATAATGCCGAGCCGGAGAGAGCAACCGCCAATACAGCAGAGGTTATCGTTGCAAAGAACAGACACGGCTCCACCGAAAAGGTAGAAGTGGCGTGGAATGCGGAGTTTACAATGTTTTCAACGCTTGAAAGGATAAAGGATGACAGATAAGGTTTTAAAAACTGTATCAAAGCATCATATGGTGTCTGCGGGAGAAACTGTGGGAATCGGCCTTTCCGGCGGCGCGGATTCTGTTGCACTCACGCATATTCTTTCTAAAAATAAAGATGTATTGGGAATAAAGAGCATAAAAGCAATACATATTCATCACGGTATCAGGGGAAAAGAAGCCGACCGTGATATGGAGTTTTCACAAAAATTATGTGAAAAGCTTAATATTGAATTTTTGTGCTTTAAGGCAGACGTGCCCGCCGAAGCAAAAAAAACAGGGGAAAGCCTTGAAGAATGTGCAAGGCGTATAAGATATTCGTTTTTTGAAGAGTGCGGCTGTGATAAAATCGCCACCGCCCATAACCTAAACGATAATATGGAAACCTTTCTGTTAAATCTTGCAAGAGGAACTTCCCTTTCAGGGCTTTGCTCAATTCCTTATACGAGAGATATTTATATAAGACCGTTGCTTGATTGCACACGAGAGGAAATTGAGAGATATAACCGTGAAAACGGACTTAGCTTTGTAACGGACAGCACAAATCTGTGTGATGATTATTCAAGAAATAAAATTCGCCATAATGTTCTGCCGCAGTTGTTCTTAATAAATCCGTCCTTTGATAAAACCTTTCAAAGGTGCCTTGATTCCGTATATCTTGCTGAGGATTATCTTACAGACGCCGCAGAAGAACTGTTGAATTCGGCGCGGCGCGGAGAGTATTATGACTGTACTGTTTTTGAAAACAGTCATAATGCCTTAAAATACCGCGTTATTTCAATGATTTTAAAAGAGAAAAATGCAAAAAATATAAACCGTAAGCATATTGAGTCTGTCGCCGCTGTAATTAAAACGAGCGGAAGTGTTGATATTAACGGCGGACTTACCGTTACCGTTGAGCGTAAAAAGCTTTTTTTCGGCAAAACAAAGGCAACGGATTATTTTGAATTTCCAACAGAGAAAAAAAGCGGAATAATCGAAACACCCGTCGGAAATTATTCGGTTAACATCAATTTCAAAAAAGATTTACAAAAACTTAATAAAGAAACTGTGGACAATTTTATAGATTGTGATAAAATAACAGGTGTTCTTTCTGTTCGCAACCGCCGCGAGGGTGATAAATACCGTCAGGCGGGCAGGGGAGTTACCAAAACGCTTAAAGACCTTTTCAATGAGTCGAAAATCCCCGTTTGCGAACGCTCAAAAATGTTAATACTTTCAGATGATTGCGGAATTATCTGGACTGAATTTTTCGGCGTCAGTCAGCGGTGCAAATTCACCGATAAAACCGAAAAATATATTAAAATTGAAAAAACGGGGGAATAATAAGTGCTTAACGATATTGAAAAAGTGCTTTTATCGGAAGATGAGCTTAAAAAGATTGTAGAGGATTTGGGAGCGAGAATTACCGAAGATTATAAAGGAAAAAATCTCGTTGTTGTCAGCGTTTTAAAGGGCTCAGTGGTATTTATGGCAGACCTTATGCGCGCTATAAAAATTCCGTGCTCTATTGATTTTATGGCTGTTTCCAGCTACGGTTCGGAAACTAAATCATCAGGTGTTGTAAAAATCATTAAGGATTTGGACAGCGAGGTTGTGTGCGGTTCCGATTTGCTGATTGTCGAGGATATTCTTGACAGCGGCGTAACGCTGGAATACTTAATGAAAATTTTGTCCGCAAGAAATCCCAACAGTATAAAGATTTGTACCTTGCTTGATAAACCCGAAAGACGCAGAGCAAGTATCAAGGCGGATTATTCGGGGGCGCAGATTCCCGATGCATTTGTTGTGGGATACGGGCTTGATTACGATGAAAAATACAGGAATTTACCCTTTGTCGGCATTTTAAAGCCTGCGGTTTACGAGAAATAAAACAGGAGTGAAAAAAGCTTGAAAAAATTTAACTGGAAGGTCATTATTCCCTATGTCCTCATTCCTTTGATGTTTATCGGCGTTCTTTATATGTATATGGGGCGAGGCACTCAGAAGGAAGTCGAGTACTATCAGGTGCTTCAATACTTTGATGAGGGAAAAGTTACCGAATATGAAGTCAATCTTAACAGCGGCGCTATGACATATAAGCTTGTGGGCGATGAAACAGAGCATAAATATACCGTGCCGAATGTTACAATATTTGTAAACGATGTTCATGAAAAAGTGCATCAGTATAATACCGAGCACCCCGATGCACCAATAAAAATGAACTATAAAGCGGGAACTCCCAACTCTTGGTGGGTAAGCCTGCTCCCGTCTGTCCTAATAACGGCATTGCTCGTTATTCTGATGTTTGTAATGTTCAGAAAAATGAACAATTCAATCACAAGCGAAAATAACCGTGCAATGAGCTTCGGAAAAGCCCGCGTAAAGCGCGCCGAGGACGAAAAGAATAAAGTCACTTTTGAAGATGTGGCAGGAGCCGACGAAGAAAAGGAAGAACTAACGGAAATTGTAGAGTTCTTGAAAAGTCCCGAAGAGTTCAGCAAGCTTGGTGCAAGAATACCGAAAGGCGTATTGCTTGTAGGCCCTCCCGGTACAGGTAAAACTCTTCTTGCCCGTGCCGTTGCAGGCGAGGCAAACGCACCGTTTTTCTCAATATCGGGTTCCGATTTTGTTGAAATGTATGTAGGTGTGGGTGCGTCCCGTGTCCGTGACCTTTTCAGAGAGGCAAAGAAAAATTCCCCCTCAATTATATTTATTGACGAAATCGACGCTGTGGGCCGTCACAGAGGCGCAGGTATGGGCGGCGGTCACGATGAGCGCGAGCAAACCCTTAACCAGCTCCTTGTTGAGATGGACGGATTCGGTGCAAACGAAGGCGTAATTGTAATTGCCGCCACAAACCGTCCCGATATTCTCGACCCCGCATTGCTCCGTCCCGGCAGATTTGACCGTCAGGTAACTGTGGGCTATCCCGATATTAAGGGCAGAGAAGAAATTTTGAAGGTACACGCAAAGAATAAGCCCCTGGCTCCAGATGTTGACCTTCATTCAATCGCCGCAACTACCGTAGGCTTTACGGGTGCGGATCTTGAAAACCTCCTTAATGAAGCGGCCTTGCTTGCCGCCAAGAGAAAGCTTATGGCTATCACAATGGCGGAGATTGAAGAAGCAACGATGAAGGTAGTTGTGGGCAGTGAAAAGAAATCACGCAAGATTACCGAAAAGGATAAGCGCCTTACGGCATATCACGAGGCAGGTCACGCAATATCCTCATATTACCTTGAAAATAAAGACCCCGTTACTCATATTTCAATCGTTCCCAGAGGAATGGCAGGCGGATTCACTCTTTATACTCCCGAAAAAGACGAAATCCATATGATGAAATCACGAATGCTTGATGATATTGTATCTCTCCTCGGCGGACGTGTTGCGGAAAAGATTATTTTCAACGATATTTCAACAGGTGCGTCAAACGATATTCAGCGCGCTTCCGAAATTGCCCGTAATATGATTACAAAATACGGTATGAGCGAAAAACTCGGTCCTATTGCTTTCGGTTCAGGCAATGATGAAGTGTTCCTCGGCAAGGATTATAACCATATGCGCAACTATTCGGAAAATATCGCCGCGGTAATTGACGAAGAGGTTGAAAGAATAATCAGCGAAGCATATGCGAGAACGGAGAAAATCCTTACCGAGCATATAGATCAGCTTCATTTGCTTGCAGAAACTCTCGTTAAGCTTGAAAAAGTTAATGAGGAGCAGTTTAATTCTCTTATGGAAACAGGAAAGCTTCCCAAAACGGAAGAAGAGAATACCGAAAATCCCGATGATGAAAAAGTCCAAGAGGATGAAAACACAGCCGAAACAGAAGTAATCAGCGAAAAATCCGATGATGAAAGCGACCGTTCGGGAATAAACAGCGATAATATATAATATTGCATAAATAAAAAAAGCAGCAGAGGTAATATTCTGTTGCTTTTTTTGTCGTTTTTTGATTGATTTTTTTGTATATATAGTATAAAATTATTATAACTAATTTTATACAGTAAAGCGCTGTAATATTCAGCGCAGGTAATTTGGAGTGAATTTTCAATGCAGCTGAACGGCTCAGAGATTTTAACAGAAGTACTTATAGAACAGGGCGTTGATACCGTTTTCGGTTATCCCGGAGGCGCAGTCCTTAATATATACGATGCTTTGTATAAATACAGCGACAGAATAAAGCATATTCTCACTGCCCACGAACAGGGCGCTTCACATGCGGCGGACGGATATGCAAGAGCAACCGGCAAAACAGGTGTTTGCATTGCAACAAGCGGTCCCGGTGCTACAAACCTTGTAACAGGAATTGCAACAGCGTATATGGACAGCGTTCCAATGGTTGTAATAACAGGAAATGTGGGCACGGGACTTATCGGCCGTGATGCGTTCCAAGAGGTTTACATAACAGGTATCACAATGCCAATTACAAAGCATAATTTTATGGTTCAGAATGTTGATGAGCTTGCCGATACAATCCGCGAGGCTTTCCGCATTGCCAATACAGGCAGAAAAGGTCCTGTTCTTATTGATATTCCCAAGGATGTAACTGCGGCGGTAACGGAATTTACAAACAAGGAAAAAGTTGTAATAAAAGACGATACCGTTATTGATGAAAACGAGCTTAAAACCGTTGCAAAGCTTATTAACGAGGCGAAAAAGCCTGTAATTCAGTTCGGCGGCGGCGTTGTTTCTTCAAATGCTTCCGAGCTTGCCTTAAAGCTGGTAGAAAAAGCAAATATTCCCTCTTGCCACACTCTTATGGCAGCAGGCGTTATAGGTTATAATAATCCCCTTAATTTGGGACTTATCGGTATGCACGGTGCATATGTTACCAATAAGGCGGTTGATGAAGCAGATGTTCTTATTGCTATCGGTACCCGTTTTTCCGACCGTGTTGCTCTTAATACGAGCGATTTTGCAAAGAGAGCAAAAATAATTCAGATTGATATTGATTTGAGCGAGATAAATAAGAATGTGGCAGTTGACCATTATCTTATCGGCGATGTTAAAAAGGTTCTTGAAAACCTTTTGCCTCTTATAAAGAAAAAAGACAGAACCGATTGGCTTAATACGCTCAACGAGTATAAAAAAGACGATTATATCCCCGTTGACGACGATTCAAGAATTACTCCCCATCAGCTTATAAACAGTATCTGCGAAATGGCAGGGGAGGACGCTGTTGTTGTAACAGATGTAGGTCAGCATCAGATGTGGGCGGCACAGTATGTCCACCATATCCGCCCTCGAGGCTTTTTAACAAGCGGCGGATTGGGCACAATGGGCTACGGCTACGGCGCGGCAATCGGTGCAAAGGTTGCATTGGGCGATAAGGTTCCCGTTATACATATAACCGGCGACGGCTCGTTCCATATGAACCTTAACGAGGCTTGCACAGCAGTAAGCTACAACCTGCCGATTATCACAGTTATTATGAATAACAGAGTTCTCGGTATGGTTCGTCAGTGGCAGCGTTGTTTCTACGGCAAGCGTTTCTCCGAAACAGACCCCGAGCGCAAAACCGATTTCGTAAAGCTTTGCGAGGGCTTCGGCGGCAAGGGCTACCGTGCAGAAAATATCGAGGAGTTCAGAGCTGCCTTTAAGGACGCTCTTAAACAGAACGGTCCCGTTTGGATTGACTGCGCTGTTGATAAAGATGAGCGCGTATTGCCCATGATACCGTCGGGAAAAACTGTAAATGATATTATGCTTCCCGGTTGTAAAAACTGCAAAACTCCCTGTGAATTGAAAAATTCAAAATAAGATGTGTTTTGTAGGGTCGGGTCTCCGTGCCCGACCGAAAACTTGACAAAGATAAAGTTATATGTTATTCTTGTCAAAATTCAATTTGAGGTATTATTATGAACGCATATCTTTTAAAAAAATTTGATATGTATATGCATTGGCTTGCACAACCTAAAATGTGCAGGTCTATGCTTCTATATTCATTTCGGGATATGTAACAACATTTATTAAACGATATGATTATAACGGTGTAGGCTTAGATACAAAGCTTACACCGTTTTTCTGATTTAAGGAGGAATTTTATGAAATTTTCAAAACTGTTTAAAAAGAAAATTGTAACAACAGGGAACAGTGTTGTTGATTTTTACAACAATTATGATGAAGAAGGCAGACTAATGCGAAAAAGCAGATTGCCTGAATACCTTAACACAATGCAATATATTGAAAAATACCTCTCACCCAATGCGAAAATAATTGAAATCGGAGCAGGTACAGGCAGATATTCTTTTGCTCTTGCAGAAAAGGGATATGATGTTACAGCAGTTGAGCTTGTTCCGCACAATATTGAAATAATGAGGAAAAAAGTAAAACCGCATCATAACATCAAGATTTACGAGGGCGATGCTTGCGATATGTCTGCATTTGAAAGTGAAACGTATGATATTGTGTTGCTGTTGGGTCCTATGTACCATTTGTTTACTGATGGAGATAAACACCGTGCTCTCAGTGAAGCCATCAGAATTGCAAAAACGGGAGGCGTTATTTATGCCTCATATTGCAATAATGATACATCAATATATAAATTCTTTTACAAGAGGCGTGTTCTAAAATATCTGGATAAAGGTCTTATAAAAGAAGATTATCACACGGTTTCGTCACCGAAAGAAATATTTGAACTGTATCGCAAATCCGATATCGATGAACTTATGAAGAAACATAATGCAACAAGACTTCATTATGTCGGCGTAGATATGCTGTCATATCTGTTTGATGATAAGTTCGATTGTTTGAGCGACCGTGAATTTGATGAATATATGAAATTCTTGTTAAATCTATGTGAACGGGAAGATTGTGTAGGACTGTCAATTCACATGCTCGATATTTTCAGAAAAAATTAGTCGCGCGGGGACAAACATCCTTGTCTTTCAGTATTATACAAATTACTCATCTTCCGGTGGTTACGCCCCATCTTAGAGGGGGCTGTCACGAGCGATGCGAGTAACCGGGGGAGCAACTCCCTCAGTCTCACTGTGTTCGACAGTCCCTCACAGAGGGAGCGTAAAAAAGTCGCCTTTACAAAATGGCAATTTAAAAAATATTCAAATGTACTCAGATAGAGTATTGAAATGATTTTTATTAAGTGTTAAAATGTACTAAACGCAAAGTTATAAAAAAGAAAAGGAATGATGAAAATGTTTTGCAGCAGATGCGGAAGCAATAATGCCGACGGTCAAAAGTTTTGCTCAAATTGCGGAAACCCTCTTCCGGCACAGGTAAATCAACCTCAGGTTCAGTATCAGGCTCAGGTTTACAATCCAAACCAAAACGGTACGGTAAAAAGAAAGAAATTTCCCGCTTGGGGAGTAGTTGCAATAATTGCGGCAATTCTTGTTGTAATAGTGGCATTGGCAGCATTGATTATGGGCTTGTCAAAATCAAATGATGATAATAACCCTGTAAACGCAGGGCAAACCGTAACAGATGACGGTGCGCAAAAGGTTGCCGACGCTCTCGTTCAGGCGATTTTAACAAAGGATATAAGCAAAATTGAGGAATATATTGCTTTTTCTGATAAGTTTTATGCCGCGTTGGATGAAACTGATACACCCAGATCCGAATTTGAAAGTCATTTCGGCAGTGAAGACTGGGCAGGCCGTTATAATACCTTAACTTTTGAATTTGATCCCGATAACCCCTATATTGTAACATATGATAATTTTGTATTGTGCATGGTATATGCTTCGCTATATGCTGATTTGGGTGAAAATGTAAACGGTAAAGTAATTAAATTCAGCGATATTGCGAACGGAAGTTATAACGAAAAAATATCAAATGCACGAAAAAATTCTACCGATGAATTTGTTTTAGGGGCATTGGAATGGTATGATGAAGGAATAGAAGCAAGTAAAAACGGAGATTATGATGGGCTGCTGGAAAAATACGGAAGCTTTGAAAAATACTGTGCAGAATTTTATGTGGAAGAGATGAATGCTCAGCTTTCCGAAGCCGGAATAAACAGCACGGCGACTGATATGGCAATCGTTCCTATATCCATTAAAATGGATGATGAATACTACTTTGTTGATGAAGCTTGGTTAGCAAAAATTGACGGTGAATGGCTGATAATCCGTTTGGATTTCTAAAACCTTAAATAAAAATCAATCCCGCCGATACATTTCGTATCAGCGGGATTTTTGTATTCACAGTAAGTATTGAAATCAGTTATTGATGAACTTATCCTTTTCATCGTTCCAACTGTAAAGCTTTCTGACCTCTTCGCCAACCTTCTCCGAGGGATGCTCAGCGGCAAGCTTTCTCATAGCCTTAAAGTGTACCTGACGGCCTGCGGGGGACATATCCAAAAGGAATTCCTTTGCAAAAGAACCGTCCTGAATATCGGCAAGAATTTTCTTCATTGTTTTCTTTGTTTCCTCTGTAATGAGCTTTGGACCTGTTACATAGTCGCCGTATTCAGCAGTGTTGGAGATTGAATATCTCATTCCTGCGAAACCGCTCTGGTAAATAAGGTCAACAATAAGCTTCATCTCGTGAATGCACTCAAAATATGCGTTTCTTGGGTCATAACCTGCTTCGCAAAGAGTTTCAAAGCCTGCCTGCATAAGTGCGCAAACACCGCCGCAAAGAACAGCCTGCTCACCGAAAAGGTCTGTTTCTGTTTCTGTTCTGAAAGTTGTTTCAAGAACGCCTGCTCTTGCGCCGCCGATAGCCAAAGCGTAAGCCAATGCAAGGTCAAGAGCTCTGCCTGTTGCGTCCTGATAAACGGCTACAAGGCAAGGAACGCCTTTGCCTGCCTGATACTCTGAACGAACCGTATGACCGGGTCCCTTGGGAGCAATCATTGTAACATCAACATCTTTTGGGGGAGTAATGCAGCCGAAATGAATGTTGAAGCCGTGAGCAAACATAAGCATATTACCGGGTTTAAGGTTGGGCTCAATGTCCTTTTTATACATATCTGCCTGAAGCTCGTCGTTAATAAGAATCATAATGATATCGGCTTTTTTTGCGGCCTCTGCGGCTGTATAAACCTCAAAGCCCTGTGCCTCAGCCTTTGCCCATGACTTACTGCCCTCGTAAAGACCGATAATAACATTACAGCCGGACTCCTTTGCGTTAAGCGCATGAGCGTGTCCCTGACTGCCGTAACCGATAACTGCAATAGTTTTGCCGTCTAACAAAGACAAATTACAGTCCTGCTGATAAAACATTCTTGCTTCTGCCATTTTAATAGCCTCCATATAATTAAAAAATAATAGTTGTTTGACATCATAAATGAGTTGTCATACAACTATTATATATCATTATTAAATATTGTCAAGACTTTTTTATAAAAAATCAGTCAAAAGAAATTTGCTCTGCCAACACGGCATGGTGCAGGTGAATGGTGACAGCGCTTTTTAAGCCCTGTGCGTCACGCTTTTCGAGGAAATTCATAATCGTTATATGGTCCTTAAATGCAACCTCGGCAATTATATCAAGATTATAGTTTAACTCAATGGTTTTTTCGATTGTACTTGTGAGCATAGGCATAAACTGACTTAAAAATTCGTTGTGAGAAGCCTTTAAAATTGCGCCGTGAAATGCGCTTTCCGATTCAATTCTTTTTTTGCCGCGTGGGTCTTTTTTCAGCTCTTTTTGACAAATTTCGCCAAGCCGCAAAATTTCTTTTATTTCATCGTCAGTTGCACGCTTACAAGCAAGGGCGGCGGCCTCAGGCTCAAAAATAAGGCGAGTTTCGTATAAATCACGCAGTGTGATTTTTTCCTTTAAAATATCGTTAAACTCGACGCCCTGTGTAAATTGGTCAATCTGCTCCGCAACAAAAGTGCCCCTGCCTCTTTTTACTACCAAAAGCCCCTTTGAGGCTAAAATTCTGATAGCCTCGCGAAGCGTAGTGCGGCTTATTCCCAGCTTTTCCGAAAGCTCATTTTCATTAGGAAGCTTTTCACCGTATTTATAAACGCCTTCACTGACTATCATTTCTTCAAGCCTTTGTGCCGTGCGTTGGGATAAGTTTTCGTTTACCATTTTTCTTCCTCAATTCCGTAAGAACAGTTTTCTTTTATACTATACCGCATTTTTATTAAAAAATCTATATTGAAAAATGATTTAGTTTATCGTATAATGTAAAAAATACGCCGAATGTACTTTTAAAATGTGTAAATATTCGGTTTTGATTGGAGGATACAGTCATGGATTTAAGAAGTAAAAATGTAACCGAGGGCGTTGAGCGCGCCCCGAACAGAAGCCTTTTCTATGCAATGGGCTATACAAAAGAGGAGCTGGAGCGTCCGCTTATTGCCGTTGTTTCGGCACACAGCGAAATTGTTCCCGGTCATATCCATCTTGATAAAATCACCGAGGCTGTAAAAGCAGGCGTAAGAATGGCAGGGGGTACTCCCGTAATGGTTCCCGCCATCGGTGTTTGCGACGGTATTGCAATGGGACATATCGGAATGAAATATTCTCTTGCCTCCCGCGAGCTTATTGCCGACAGCGTTGAAACAATGATTATGGCACACGGCTTTGACGGCGCTGTCCTTGTTCCCAACTGTGATAAAATCGTTCCCGGTATGATTATGGCGGCTGTTCGTCTTAATATCCCTGCGGTTGTTTGCTCAGGCGGACCCATGATGTCAGGACTTATTGACGGCGTTGAAACCTCACTTTCCAAGATGTTTGAGGCTGTCGGCGCACGAAAGGCCGGTATAATTGACGACTGCAAGCTTCTTGAATTTGAAGAAAATGTGTGCCCCGGATGCGGCTCATGCTCAGGAATGTACACAGCAAACAGTATGAACTGCCTTGCAGAGGCAATCGGTATCGCACTTCCCGGCAACGGAACAATTCCCGCAGTAAGCGGAGCAAGAGTTCAGCTTGCAAAGCACGCAGGTATGGCAATTATGAACCTTGTTGAAAATGATATTAAGGCCCGTGACATTATCAACGAAAAATCAATCCGCAACGCCCTTGCCTGCGATATGGCTCTGGGCTGTTCCTCAAACAGCGTTCTGCATCTTCTTGCAATCGCCAACGAGGCGGAGGTTCCCGTTGACCTTAATATGTTTAATGAGATGAGCGCAAAGGTTCCCAATCTCTGCCACCTTGCACCCGCAGGACCTACTCATATGCACGACCTTAACAACGCAGGCGGCGTTCCTGCCGTTCAGGCGGAGCTTGCCAAGAAAAATCTCCTTGATTTGTCACTTATTACCGTAACGGGTAAAACTGTTGGTGAAAATATAGAAGGCGCATATATTAAGAATACAAATTCTATCCGTCCCATTGACAATCCGTACAGCGAAACAGGCGGTATAGCAATTCTTTGGGGCAATATCGCAAAAGAAGGCTGTGTTGTAAAACGCAGTGCCGTTGCTCCCGAAATGCTTGTTCATTCAGGACCTGCAAGAGTGTTTAATTCCGAGGACGAGGCTATCGACGCTATCTATAACGGTAAAATTAAGGACGGCGATGTTGTTGTTATCCGTTACGAGGGACCCGTCGGCGGACCGGGTATGAGAGAAATGCTCAATCCCACCTCTGCACTCGCAGGTATGAAGCTGGATAAAACAGTTGCCCTTATTACCGACGGTCGTTTCAGCGGCGCTTCCAGAGGCGCTTCAATCGGCCATGTTTCACCCGAGGCAGCGGCAGGCGGCGAAATCGGTCTTATTTATGAGGGCGATACAATAGAAATTGATATCCCCAACAGTAAAATCAATGTTCTCGTTTCCGATGAGGAGCTTGAAAACAGAAGAAAAGCATATGTTAAGCCCGAACCCAACATAAAATCAGGTTGGTTGGCACGCTATTCAACTCTTGTTTCCTCTGCAAAAGACGGCGCAGTTATGAAAAAGGTGTTTTAAAATATGCCGAGGGTAGTTAAGGTAAAATCACAGCTTAAAACTAATAAGAACAAGGCGTGGCTTTATACAGCCTTTGCCGTGTTCTTTAATCTGCTGTTTTTCATTGCAGGCATAGTTTTGCTGGTATCAATACTTCTTAGAAAGAGCGCTCTGCCCATAGCCTTTCCCATAATGTTTTTATGCCTGTCACTTGTTTTGCTTGCGATTTTTATTGCAAACAGAAAAAAGTTTTCTATACTTAAATCGGGCGTACAGGGTGAAAAAACGGTCTTGGAAGTATTGAAAAAGCTCCCCAAGGACTATACCGTTATTACCAATCCTGTAATTTATAACCGTGGAAAGGTAAATGAGCTTGATTTTGTGGTAATCGGAAAAAACGGCGTGTTTATTGTTGAGGCAAAAAATTACCGCGGAATTATAAGCGGTAAAACCTCACAGCAGAGCTGGAAACAGACAAAACACGGCAAAAATGACAGGGTGTATGAAAAAGAAGTGGGAAATCCCGTTAAGCAGGCTCACCGTCAGGGCAGAATAATGCTCCAGGTGTTCGGCGATTTTGATATTTCCGCCGATGTTTACCCAATTGTGTATTTTGTTGACAGTAAATCGGTGCTCAAAATAACCGACGACGCTCAAACGGGAGTTGCCGTGATGAACAGTGAAAAAATGCTCCTTGATTATATTGTTAATACCAAGGGTAAAAACACGGTAAATTCTTCGGAACTTACCAAAATAATAAGATTTTTCAAAAAATAATAATATTGTCCGTATTCTCATCATATTTTTAATAGGTGATAATATGGACAATAATTTTTATGAGCCGAGGCGGGAACCGAGAACACGCCAAAGGCAAACTGAAAGGCAAAAAACACCGAAGCCGTTTATGGCTCGGGTGATAATAATTCAGCTTGTGCTCTCTCTGTGCGTAACGGGAATTTTATTTGCAGTATGCCGCGGCGACAGTACGCTTTCGCAAAATATTAAAAGCTTTTATGCGTCACTTTGCGAAAGGGATATGGCGGCGTCGGAAATATTGGGAGTGTTTAAAAAGGTGGCACAGTTTACCTTTGCACCGTCAACCGGGTGGGACGGTACTTTCGCTCCCGAGGAGCAAACCTCACAGCAGGAGCCCACGGGTGAAACAACAGAAGCAACGGGAGAAAAGGCAACCTTTTCTCCCGTTTATTTAACCGTTAATCTGCAAAATCCCTTGAAAAGCGATAATATAACATCACGGTTCGGCTACCGTGTAAGCCCCATTACAGGGGAATATTCTCTCCATACGGGTCTTGATATTGCCGCCGATAAGGGTACAAAAATTGCTGCCGCATATGACGGAACGGTACTTAAAGCGGATTATAACAGTATCAGCGGAAACTATGTGATTATTGAGCACAGCAATACACTTAAAACAACTTATAATCATTGCAGTGAACTCTTTGTGAAAGAGGGGATGAGAGTGAAAAAAGGTGAAACCGTGGCTCTTGTGGGCGCAACAGGATATGCTACGGGTAATCATCTTCATTTTGAGGTGATTTTAAACGGCAAGTATGTAAATCCTTTGTGGGTGCTAAACTATGGCATTTAAAATAAAGGGAATAACCGTTGAAATTACCTTCTACTTTGCCGCACTTATCGCCTTTATGCTGTCCCTGCGTGCTCCTGCTGATGTGCTTATTGCCGTTTTTTCTTCACTCCTTCACGAAACGGGGCATCTTGCGGCAATGTATTGGGTGGGGAATGCTCCCGAGGCTGTCCGTTTTGAGATAACGGGTATGAATATAAAGCGGCGGCAAAGTACAAAAATCAGTATGAAAAACGAACTGATAATAGCATTTGGCGGTCCGTTTTTCAACCTTTTAATTTTTATATTTTCCTGCTTGTCATATGCCTTTTTAAAAACAGAAATCCTTTTGCATATCTCCTGCATAAATCTTGTGCTTATGATTTTTAATCTTTTGCCGATAAAACGCCTTGACGGCGGAATGGCGCTTTACTTTTTTCTTTCACAAAAGCACGATGCCGCAGTATGTTCTCTCGTTCTCAGAATTACTTCCGTTGTTTTTATACTGATTGTTTATGCGTGGGGGATTTATGTGTTTGCGGCAGGGGGATTCAATATTTCCGTAATAATAATTGCAATTTTTTTAACTCTTTCTATGTTCGGCAATTATGAATATTGAAAAAAGCGGCGAAATATTGTAAAATAAGTATATCTTTGTTTTAAGAGGTTTGTTATGGTTAAAAAAGAAGTTGAAAAATTGCTCCGAAAGGTTCAAAAGCCTGCAAGATATACGGGCGGAGAGCTGAACAGCGTTATAAAGGATAAAAACAGCGTAAAATTAAGGTATGCCTTTTGCTTTCCCGACAGTTATGAAATCGGTATGTCCCATTTAGGGCTTAAAATTCTTTACAGCCTTGTAAATGCAAGGGAGGACGCTTGGTGTGAGCGTGTTTTTGCCCCATGGGAGGATATGGAAGCTTTAATGCGTGAAAACGGCGTAAAGCTTTATGGTCTTGAAAGCGGCGACAGCCTTTGCGATTTTGACCTTATAGGTTTTACAATGCAGTATGAGTTAAGTTATACAAATGTGCTCAATATGCTTGATTTAGGCGGCGTTCCCGTACTTAAAAAGGACAGGAGCACGCTTACCCCCATTGTAATAGCAGGAGGCCCCTGCGTTTGCAATCCTGAGCCTATAACCGATTTTATTGATATTTTCCTGCCCGGTGAGGGTGAGGAGGTTACAAATGAACTTATCGACCTGCTTATTGAGCATAAGGAAAAGGGCTCAACAAGGCTTGAATTTTTGCGTGATGCGGCTAAAATCGAGGGAGTGTATGTCCCTGAATTTTACGATGTTGATTATAATGAGGACGGTACTGTAAAATCCGTTAAAAACCTTGAAACAGCCCCGGCAAAGGTTAAAAAGAGAATAATCAGCGACTTGAATACAACCCATTATCCCAAGAATTTTGTCGTTCCCTTTATAGATGTTGTGCAGGACAGAACGGTGGGCGAGGTATTCAGAGGTTGTATCCGTGGTTGCCGTTTTTGTCAGGCAGGCTTTATTTACCGCCCAATCCGTGAAAAGTCCCCGGAAACCATCAATAATCAGTGTAAAGCCATAAGCGACGCCACGGGGTATGATGAAATTTCCCTTTGTTCTTTAAGTACAAGCGATTACACGGAGATTGATAAGCTTATACCAATGCTTTTTGATTGGGCGTTAAAGGAAAATATAAATGTTTCTTTGCCCTCTTTGCGTGTTGACAATTTTTCGGACGAGCTTATGGAGGAGCTTAAAAAGGTGCGCCGAAGCGGTTTAACCTTTGCTCCCGAGGCAGGCACACAAAGACTTCGTGACGCAATAAATAAAAATGTTACCGAAGAAGAGGTTATGCGTACAGCATCTAAAGCCTTTGAGGGCGGCTGGACTGCTGTTAAACTCTATTTTATGATGGGACTTCCCACGGAAACAATGGAGGATATTGCAGGTATCGCCGATCTTGCTCAAAAGGTTGTTGATTTGTATTACCGCAACCCCGATAAACCAAAGGGCAAGGGCGTAACGGTAAATGTGAGCTGTGCTTCTTTCGTTCCCAAGCCTTTTACACCTTTCCAATGGGAGCCGCAGGACACAGGGGAAATGCTTATTGAAAAGCAAAAGCACCTCTTGGGGAGCGTGAAAAGCCGTAAAATCTCCGTCAGCTATCATCAGTCAGATACTTCAGTGTTGGAGGGTGTTTTGGCACGGGGTGACAGACGCCTCGGCGAGGTTATTTATAAGGCGTGGCAAAAGGGCTGTAAGTTTGATAGCTGGGACGAATACTTTGACTTTTCCAAATGGAGCGAATCTTTCAGGGAATGTAATCTTACACCCGAGTTTTACGCTAACCGCCGCCGTGAATATGATGAAATTCTGCCGTGGGACCATATGGATTACGGAATACGCAAGGAGTTTCTTGTTGAAGAAAATAAAAAGGCACACAGAAGCGAAACAACGCCTCATTGCCGTATAAAATGCTCTGCCTGCGGAGCCAATAAACTGAACGGAGGTAAGTGCGATGCAAGGAAATAATTGGACGGATGTGCGTATGTTCTATGAAAAAACAGGCATGGCAAAGTATATCTCCCACCTCGATACGGTTCGCTGTATAACAAGGGCGATGAAAAGAGCAAATGTGCCTGTGTGGTTTACGGAAGGCTTTAATCCCCATGCATTTTTAACCTTTGCAATGCCCCTGTCTCTGGGAGTTGAAAGCTATTGCGAAACCGTTGATTTCCGCCTCTTGGAGGATGTTGATTTAACAGAATTGACCGAAAGGCTTAATAACGCACTGCCCGCCGACATAACAGTAAGTAGAATTGCAGAACCTGTGTTTTCAGCGGCTGATATCCGTTATGCGGAATATGAAATTGTCTTCAATAATCCCGATGAGTTGTTACTCCAAAATGCTCATTCAATGCTTTCCTCTGACGAAATAATCGTTCCCAAAAAGGTTAAGCAGGGCAGAAAAAAGGTGGAAAAAGAGGTCAATATAAAAGAGCATATAAGAACATACGAGCTTATTGAAAAAGACGGCAAACTTATACTCAAAACCGTCCTTTCCTCGGGTAATACGGTAAATATCAATCCGTCCCTTTTAATCGGCGCATTGACAAAGGATACAAATACCGATTCACAGGATGTTGATATAATCAAACTTAAATCCTATACTGAAAATATGGAGATATTCAGATAGAGGTGAATATTTTGGGAAAATTCCGTTGGGCTTATATAGGAAGCGGCAGTATTGCCCATTCCACAGCGCAGAATATTGTAAAAGGGGAGCACCGCATTGTTTCCGTTTACAGCCGCAATTTTGAAAAGGCAAAAGCATTTGCCGAAAAATACGGCGCACAGGCGTTCGCCGATTTTGAAAGCGCCGTAAACCGTAACGATGTTGACGGTGTGTATATCGCTACGCCCCACACATCTCATGTGGATTATGCCGTCCGTGCAATGAAACTCTCTAAACCCGTGCTTTGTGAAAAGCCTGTGGGCGTTTGCCTTAATGATGTAAAAACACTTGTGGAAACAGCGCAAAGCACAAATACATATTTTTGCGAGGCAATGTGGACTTGGTTTTCCGATGTGGCGCTGACGGTGAAAAAATGGGTGCAAAGCGGTGAAATAGGCGAAATAAAAGATGTGGTTATTCATTACGCATTCCCCGGTATTTTAATGCCGAAAAATTCCCGTGTGTTGACACCTGAAACAGCAGGCGGCGCACTGTTGGATATCGGCATTTACCCCATAACCTATTGCTATAATCTGTTCGGTGAGCCAAAAGAAATAAAATGCACGGGAAAAATCAAAAACGGCATTGATATAGGGGAGACCGTAACACTTTTCTATGACGGCTTTAAATGTACTTTAAAAATGTCCCTCTGTTATGTACGGGAGGATTGCAAAATCGTCGGCAGCAAGGGCAAAATCATGCTCCCTGTATTTTTTCATATGGCATCCAAAGCAATTTTAAAAAACGAAAACGGCAAGCAGATTTTCAACGGCAAAACCGACTATTTAACAGAATTCACCCACGTTGCCGATGAAATACGGCAGGGGAAAACACAGTCTGATTTCATACCCTTTGATGCTACAATCTCTTGTATGAAAATAATGGACGAGTGCCGCAGACAAATGAAACTTATATATCCCTTTGAAACCAAATAAACTTTTTCAAAAAAACTATTGCATTTTATGTGAACTTGTGATATTATATTTCAGCATTCTGTGCGTTAGCGCAGAAAATAACTTATAATCTCGGGCGGTCCTCTGCACATTATTTTGGTACGAACGCTTGAAAATTTTATCGGAGGTTAGTTATGGACGCATTAAAATTGATGACAGAGGGCATGGTCAAAGAGGCTAATCCCGCAATCAGAGTCGGTGATGTAGTCAAGGTTCATGTTAAGATTCGCGAGGGTGAAAGAGAAAGAATTCAGGTTTTCGAAGGCACCATCATTGCTCGTAAGGGCAGCGGTGTTTCCGAGACATTCACAGTTCGCCGTGTTTCCTACGGTGTCGGAATTGAAAGAGTATTCCCTGTAAATTCTCCCAATGTTGCTAAGGTTGAAACTGTAAGACGCGGTCGTGTTCGCAGAAGTAAGCTTTATTATCTTCGTGACAGAGTCGGTAAGGCTGCAAAGGTTAAGGAGCAGATCTAACCGAAAAACCGTCAAAAATGCAAACAGAGCAGAGGTTATCCTCTGCTTTTTGTTTATGAAAGAGGTATATAAATGGATTGGACCGAAATTAAAATAGAGGTGGATGCAGAAAATATCGACCGTTGCGCCGATATTGCGTCTATGGCAGTTCCCTACGGTATCTATATTGAGGATTACCGTAATTTGGAGCAAGAGGCTTGGGAAATAGCGAATATTGACCTTATTGACGAGGATTTGCTTAATAAAGACCGCACAAAAGGATATGTTCACATATATATTTCTCCCGAAGAAAACTATATGGAGGCTGTGTCTTTCCTGCGTGAACGGTACGAGAGCGAAAACATTCCACATAAAATCGAGTATAAACCCTGTAAAAATGAGGATTGGGAGAATAATTGGAAAGAGTATTTCAAGCCTATGAAAATCGGCGAAAAGCTTCTTATCCGTCCTCTTTGGATAGACGATTATGACGCCGAGGACAGGGCAGTATTGAGCATTGAACCGGGGCTTGCTTTCGGTTCGGGAGGACATAATACCACACGCCTTTGCCTTGAAACACTTGAAAAATATGTAAGGTCAGGCGATAAGGTGCTTGACTGCGGTTGCGGAAGCGGTATTTTGTCAATTGCCGCACTCCTTATGGGAGCGGAGAGCGCAGTAGGCGTTGATATTGATAAACTTGCCGTGAAAACAGCAAAAGAGAATGGCAAGGTCAACGGTTTTTCAGAGCCTCAATATACAATTCTTAACGGTAATCTTACAGATAAGGTTACGGGTAAATTTGATGTTGTGGTTGCAAATATCGTCGCCGATATAATTATCCTGTTTTCCTCGCAGGTAGGCGAGTTTTTAAAGGATGACGGTGTATTTATAACCTCGGGCATTATTGAACCCCGTGAGGAGGAAGTAACCGCCGCATTTTATGAAAACGGCTTTGAGATAATCAACCGCTTTGAGGACGGCGGCTGGCTCTGCTTCGTGTGCAGAAAAAAGCAATAATCCGTTTTAGATTTATATTTAAAACAACAGTTTTTCTGCTTTTTCAAAAAAAGTGTTGACAAAGCGGAAAAACTGTTGTATATTATGTATTGGTTAGCAATGGCTAACTATATTTTAAAGCAAAATGTTAGCATCAACTAATTTTTTAAAGCATTCAGCATTTGGGGTGATAAAATGAATTTGACTAACGCGCAGGAAGGAACAGAGTATATCATCAAAAACATTGAGACTGATGACGAAAATCTTAACGCTTTTCTCTTTTCTTTGGGTTGCTACTGCGGCGAGCCCATTACTGTAATAGCCCGCAAAAAAGGCGGTTGCGTTGTTTCAATTAAAGACAGTAGATACAATATCGACAATCAGTTAGCAACAGCAATCATTGTATAACGGTGTGGCTTTAACTGTTTTATTTTTATACAAAAGTTAGCAATTGCTAACTAAATATAAAATAAGGAGAGTGCAGATATGAGAATTGCATTAGCAGGTAATCCCAACAGCGGTAAAACCACAATGTATAATGCTTTGACCGGCAAAAATGAAAAAGTCGGTAACTGGGCGGGTGTTACTGTTGAAAAGAAAGAAAGCCATATTAAAAAAAGTATTTATGACGGTACTGCCGAGGCAGTGGCTGTTGACTTGCCGGGGGCATATTCAATGTCGCCGTTTACCTCAGAGGAGAGTATTACAAGCGGATATGTCAGAAATGAAAATCCCGATGCTATCATCAATATTGTTGATGCAACAAATCTAAGCAGAAGTCTTTTCTTTACAACACAACTGTTGGAATTGGGAATCCCGGTCGTTGTTGCGCTGAATAAAAGTGATATTAACGAGAAGAAAGAAACGGAAATTGACGCCGCAGCGCTCAGCCTCGCTCTTGACTGTCCGGTAATTAAAACCGTGTCAACATCATCTGCGGGTTTAAAAGAGGTAGTAAAAGCGGCTGTTGAACTTAACGGAAAAGAGCAAAAGCCGCCGTATGTTCAGGGTGAAATTGACCTTTCAGATAAAAACGCAGTCGTTGCGGCAGATAAAAAGCGCTTTGAATTTGTAAATAAGGTTGTAAGCGCCGTAGAAACACGCAAGATTCTTACCAAAGAAAGAAACTTTCAAGATAAAATTGATGATATTATCACAAATAAGTGGGTAGGTTTGCCGATTTTTGCAATAGTTATGTTTCTCGTATTTCAAATATCCCAAGCGTGGGTTGGACCTTGGATTGCCGATATTTTAGTGGGTTGGATTGAAAGCTTTCAGGAAACTGTGGCAGGATGGGTTGACGGTGCGGCACCCGTTTTACAATCGTTGCTTGTTGATGGCGTAATCGGTGGCGTCGGTGCAGTTGTCGGTTTTCTGCCGCTTGTAATGGTAATGTATTTTCTCATTGCGCTCCTTGAGGATTGCGGATATATGGCTCGTGCAACCGTTGTTCTTGATCCCATATTCAAAAAAGCGGGACTTTCGGGAAAATCCGTTATTCCTTTCGTAATCGGCACAGGCTGTGCAATTCCCGGCATTATGGCTTGTCGTACAATCCGCAATGAGAGAGAACGCAGAGCAACGGCAATGCTTACTCCTTTTATGCCGTGCGGAGCAAAGCTTCCCGTTATAGCTTTGTTTTCCGGCGCTTTTTTCAAAGGCTCGGCATGGGTGGGTACCGCTATGTACTTTGTCGGTATAGTCCTGATTTTCTTCGGTGCGTTGATTGTAAATAAAATTGCAGGCTATAAAAGCAGAAAATCCTTCTTTATTATTGAGCTTCCCGAATATAAAGTTCCTTCTCTGAAAAGAGCGTTTCTTTCTATGTGCTCACGAGGCTGGGCATATATTGTAAAAGCGGGCACAATCATTCTTCTTTGCAATACGGTTGTTCAAATTATGCAGTCGTTCAATTGGCACTTACAAGTAGTTGAGGAGGGTGCGGAAAGCACATCTATACTTGCTTCTGTTGCATCTCCGATTTCCTATTTGTTGATTCCTGTTGTCGGCATTGCTTCATGGCAGATTGCGGCAGCGGCTGTTACAGGCTTTATTGCAAAGGAAAATGTCGTCGGTACACTTGCTGTTTGTTTTGCTATGACAAGTTTTATTGATACGGAAGAACTTGTGCTTACAGGCGGTGCAAATGAGGTTGCTGCCACTTTCGGTATCACCAAAGCAGCGGCACTGGCATATTTAATGTTTAACCTTTTTACACCGCCTTGCTTTGCTGCAATCGGCGCTATGAACTCTGAAATAAAAAGCAAGAAGTGGTTGCTGGGCGGAATTGCGCTTCAATTTGCAACAGGATTTACGGTTGCATATTTTGTATATCAAATCGGTACGCTTATTACATCAAAAACCTTTGGTGCGGGTCTCTTGCCGGGACTTACAGCGGTGCTTGTTTTTGCGGCGATTATTGTTTCGCTTATAATAAATACAAACAAAAAGCTTGCATCTGAATATGCTTTAAACGGAAATAAAACCGAAAAAATCACCGCAAAGTAATTTCAAGGAGAATTTTATATGGAAAATTGGATAATAGCAGGGATTATTCTCATAATACTTGCCGTAGTTATAATTTACATTGTAAAAGCAAAGAAAAAGGGCGCCAAATGCATCGGCTGTCCGTCCGGCGGTTGTTGCCCTAAAAGCAAAAGCGAATGCTCCTGCTGTGAAAAACAGTAATTCAGTTTAATAAATTATGATTATAGCCGTTATTTTGCTGTTAATAAGGAAAATAACGGCAGTTTTTTTATTTTGTTTATATTGCGATTTTTTTCCTGAAATGTTATAATAAGACAAATTACAATAGGGGATGATATGCATTGGAAATCTCGGCTGTAAAAAACACAATAGAAAGCGGCAATGCTGTTTTGGGCATTGAATTCGGCTCAACACGCATAAAGGCCGTTTTGATTGATGAAAATCACAACCCAATAGCGCAGGGCGGTCATTCTTGGGAAAACCGTTTTGAAAACGGCGTCTGGACATATCATATGGAGGATGTATGGGCAGGGCTTCAGGATGCTTATTCAAAGCTTAAATCAGAAGTGCTGGAAAAATACGGCGTAAAGCTTACAAAACTCAAAGCAATGGGCTTTTCCGCCATGATGCACGGCTATCTGCCTTTCGATAATGACGGCAACCAGCTTGCGGAATTCCGCACCTGGCGCAATACCATCACCGAAAAAGCGGCGGCGGAGCTTACAGACCTTTTTCAATTTAATATTCCCCAGCGTTGGAGTATCGCTCATTTGTATCAGGCGATTTTAAACGGCGAGAGCCATGTAAAAGATATTGCGTTTCTCACCACGCTTGAAGGCTATGTCCATTGGCGCCTGACGGGTGAAAAGGTCATCGGCATCGGCGAAGCGGCGGGTATGTTCCCTGTGGACGGCCGTAAAAACTGCTATAACGAAAAAATGGTGTCCGATTTTGACCGCTTGATTGAAAATCGGAATTATCCGTGGAAACTTATGGATATTCTCCCGAAAATTTTGCTTGCGGGTGAAACGGCGGGCACGCTTACCGAAGCGGGCGCACTTCTTTTAGACCCCACAGGCGACCTTATAAGCGGGATTCCCCTTTGTCCGCCCGAGGGCGACGCGGGCACGGGTATGGTGGCAACAAACAGCGTTGCACCCTTAACGGGCAATGTTTCGGCGGGAACTTCTATTTTCTTGATGGCGGTGCTTGACAAACCGCTTTCCGACCTTTACACGGAAATTGATATGGTGGCAACGCCCACAGGCGCGCCTGTCGCTATGGTGCATTGCAATACCTGCACTTCCGACCTTGACGCGTGGGTGCGGTTATTCTCCGAAGTGCTCAAAAATGCGGGGGCAGAACTCCCGAAACCCGCACTTTACGATATGCTGTATGATTTAGCCTTACAAGGCGATGCGGATTGCGGGGGACTTATCGGATTTAACTATTATTCAGGCGAGCCCGTGACCGATACCGCCGAGGGCAGACCGCTGTTTGTAAGACTGCCCGATGCAAACTTTACCCTTGCAAACTTTATGCGCAATCAGATTTTTTCCGCAATGGCAACGCTCCGTTTGGGTATGGATATTCTTTTCCAAAAGGAAAATATTACCCTGAACCGCCTTTTGGGTCACGGCGGATTGTTTAAAACACCGCTTGTGGGGCAAAAACTGATGGCGGGTGCTTTGGGCGTCCCTGTTTCCGTCATGGAAACCGCAGGCGAGGGCGGTGCGTGGGGTATTGCGCTTCTTGCCGCCTATATGCGTAATAAATCAGACGGCGAAACGTTGGAAGCGTACCTTGATCATAAAGTTTTCGGCGAAAACAAGGGGACTACCATCACACCCGACAAAACCGATGTGGACGGGTTTAATCAGTATATGACAAGATACAAAGCGGGGCTTGCCGTCGAACAAGCCGCCGTGGAAAATTTATAAAAATTACTTTGTCATTCTGCGCGTAGCGAAGAATTGCAAAAGAACAACTAACTATGTCATTCTGAGCGTAGCGAAGAATCTCAATTTACAACGAGGTGTAAAATATGCAGTTAAAAGACTATGAATTTTGGTTTGTGGTAGGCAGTCAGTTTTTGTATGGCCCCGAGGTATTGGAAACCGTGGCACAGCGTGCACAGGAAATGGCGGACGAATTGAATAAATCCGCGGCTCTTCCCTGCAAAATCGTGTATAAGGTCACCGCAAAAACCAATCAAGAGATTACCGATGTGGTCAGAGAGGCGAATTATGACAAAAAATGCGCGGGCATCATCACCTGGTGCCACACATTCAGCCCCTCCAAAATGTGGATTAACGGCTTTGTGGATTTGCAAAAGCCCTATTGCCATCTTGCCACGCAGTACAACCGTGAAATTCCCAATGATGAAATTGATATGGACTTTATGAACCTCAATCAGGCGGCGCACGGCGACCGTGAGCACGGCTTTATTGCGGCAAGACTGCGTATGCCCCGCAAGGTGATTGCAGGTCATTGGCAGGAGGAAAGCGTCCGTGAACGCCTCGGCAGTTGGATGCGCGCGGCGGTGGGCGTTGCCGTCAGCCGCGAATTGAAAGTGATGCGCTTCGGCGACAATATGCGCGAGGTTGCCGTCACCGAGGGCGACAAGGTGG
>JBJEPW010000040.1:0-24562 GCA_051881435.1 Candidatus Fimenecus sp.
TAAAGCGTTCTTTTTCCCCCGGTAGAACCGGGGGTTTTCATCTGTTGCATGACAAGGCAAACCGCCGTGAGAAAATCTCACGGCGGTATTTTTTCATTTCGGCAATTTTTCTGCCCATTCTTTTTCACGAAAGCCTGTTAAAACAACATTTTCCCATACAATTATGGGGCGTTTTACAAGCATACCGTCTGTTGCGAGAAGCTTTAACTGCTCCTCCTCGGTCATATTGGGCAATTTGTCCTTTAATTTCATTGACTTATACAGCAATCCGCTTGTATTAAAGAATTTCTTTAAGGGCAAGCCGCTTTGTTCATACCACTTTTTAAGCTCCTCATATGTGGGATTTTGTTCTTTAATATGCCTGCTTTCGTACTCTATGCCGTTGTCGTCAAGCCACTTTTTGGCTTTTTGACAAGTGGTGCATTTTGGATATTCAATAAACAGCATTTTTCTCACCTTACAGCCTTTCAACCTTTAACATATTTGTAGTGCCGGAGATTCCCAAGGGTATGCCGGCAGTTATTACCACAATATCCCCTGTTTTTACAAGTCCGCTTTCCTTTGAAACCTCAACGGCATGGGCAAAAAGTTCATCGGTATTGTACTTTTCCTCACAAAGGAGCGGCACTACTCCCCACGAGAGGTTAATCTGCCGCCACACCTTTTTATTTGTGGTACAGCCGATTATCATTGATGATGGGCGGTGCTTTGATACGATTTTTGCCGTACTGCCCGATTTTGTAACGGTAATTATCGCTTTTGCGCCCAAATCATGTGCCGTTGTAACCGTTGCATGGGATATAGCGTTTGTTATATCGTCCTTTTTACCGTCGGAAATATTAAACTGACGGATATAGTCGATGTGGTTCTCGGTAGCCTCGGCAATAGTAGCCATTGTCACTACCGTTTCAACGGGGTGCTCGCCTGCTGCCGTTTCACCCGAGAGCATAATGGCAGAGGTACCGTCATAAATCGCATTTGCAACATCTGTGATTTCTGCTCTTGTGGGCAAGGGATTATGAATCATTGATTCCAGCATTTGTGTTGCGGTTATTACCTGTTTGCCCTCATGACGGCATTTACGGATTATGTCCTTTTGTATTGCGGGAATCTGCTCAAAGGGAATCTCAACGCCCATATCGCCGCGGGCTACCATTACGCCGTCCGCCGCCGCAATTATTTCGTCGATATTATCAACGCCGTCCATATTTTCGATTTTGGCAATAATATGGGGCGTGCGCCAGCCGAGAGAATTGATGAATTTACGCAGATAGTCAATATCCGCACCGCTTCGCACAAATGATGCGGCTATAAAATCAAAATCCATCTTTGCGCCAAATTCCAAATCGGACATATCCCTTTCGGAAAGATACGGCATTGAAAGATTAACGCCGGGGATATTCACGCCCTTATTGTTTGAGAGCGTTCCCCCTTCAAGGACTTCGCAGATTACATCGGTTTTTGTAACCTTTTTTACAACCATTGAAACAAGTCCGTCATTTATAAGAATTTTCGTACCCACGGTTACATCGCCCGTTATGCCTTTAAAGGATACGGACGCCTGCTTTTCATCGCACTCAACATCTCTTGTGGTGAGAATATACTCGTCGCCCTTATTCACCGTAACAGGCATATTGTCACGGAACAGCCCAAGGCGCACCTCGGGACCTCTCGTGTCAAGCATGGTTGCAACAGGTGCATTCAGTTCGTCACACAGGCGGGTCAACTGTTCAAACCGCTTTTGATGTATTCCGTAGTCGCCGTGAGAAAAATTAAAACGAGCCACATTCATTCCGCTTTTAATAATCTCACGAAGTGTTTTGTCATTGTCGGTTGCGGGGCCTAAGGTGCATATAATTTTTGTTTTTCGCATGGTATCACCGATTATTTAATAATTTTTAATGTAATTATCTCAAAGGGCTTGAAATCAACGCTCACGCTGTTGTTTTCAACAGTGAGCTCCTTTATATTATTCTCAAGCATGTCGCATAAATATACTTTTTGCACATCAAATCCCAATTTTAATTCTGCGGTTGTCCGCTTATTGAAATATTCGCATCCGCGCAAGATAATGCTGTCGGAGTCCTCTGCCTGTTTTGCTGTTTCAAAAATTACATTGTCACAGTCCACAGAGAAGAAGGAATATTCATCGGGCAAATTGCCTTTTTTATCTCCTGCTTTTACGCAAAGCATGGGAATATTTACATCATACGCCTTTTTAATTGTACCGGCCTCACGGTAATCACCCTTATGGGGATAGAGTGAATAAGTAAAGCTATGCTCGCACTTATCGGCATCGGGGTCGGGGAAAGTTCCGCATTTAAGCATCGTAAGGCTCATAACGCCGTCCTGGATTGCGTGGCCGTATTTACAGTCATTTATAAGGCTTACGCCGTAGCCGTACTCTGACAAATCACAATACTTATGAGCGCAAACCTCAAAGCGTGCGGCGTCCCAGCTTGTGTTTTTATGGGTGGGGCGCTCAACAGAGCCGAACTGTATATCATAAACCGCTTTATTTGAATTTACATCTACGGGGAAAGCGGTTTTAAGCACAAGATGAGATTCTTTCCAATCAATATTTGTATCGAAATCAATACGGTCAATATTGTTGTAAAGATAAATATTCTGAATTATTGTGCTGTTTTTGAATTTCTTTGTGACTTTAAGTCCCGCACGCTCGCCCTCGTTAAGAATTTCTACCGACTCTACTCGGTCAGCCTCCCATTGCTTTTCGGTATAATAACTGCTGATTTCCCAATTATCGTATTCTCTCGGATAATCCTCATAAGCGGTTATAACATTACCCCGCTCACCGTTTTTGAGCACCTCGCGGTTATTTCGTTTATCAAAGATTGAAGTAAATGTGCCCTTTTCATCAAGAACAAGGCGGAAAAAGTCGTTTTCGATTGAGTTTTCGGTTACCTTGACTTTGGACTTTTCCTCTATAAGACTTACAGCCTTGTAGCCCTTTGCGGGAACATTCTCGGCATAATAGTATTTACCGTTAACATCAACTGCACCGCTGTTCGGGAATGAATGGGGATTAAACACAACATAGTTCTTATCTGAATTTACATTTTCCGCAATACTCTCTGCGGCTGTTTTAATAATATTATTACCGATTTTACCGATTTCTTCATACTGTTTATGAGAAACCTCGTAAACCTCTTTAATTGAGGAACCTGGAATAATGTCATGGAACTGATTTAAAAGGATTGTTTCCCAGCAGTTTTGCATATCCTTTTTAGGATAAACGCCGCCGCAGAGAATACTATCCATAAGGGAGAGTGTTTCCGCGCGCTGGAACATAAACTCCGATTTACGGTTATATTTTTTATTCTTTGCCTGGGAGGTATAAGTACCTCTGTGGAATTCAAGATACAATTCACCGGACCACCTGGGAAGCTTGGGATTGTTCTCTGTTTTTTCTTTAACGTCGTCAAGAAATTCCCCTGCAAACGCCATTTTTGCCGTTGAGGTACCGGGAATACCGTATTTCAAACGGTCATAGTATTCCAAGTCCTTACGGATAGGTCCGCCGCCGCCGTCACCGAAGCCGAAGGTTATTAGCACATCGTCATACAAATCCTTTTGCTGATAACGGTCATAAGCGCCTCGGAGCTGATTGGCGTTAAGCTTGGCGTTATATGTAACATTTGTTGCAGGCTCTTTGTCCTTAACCTTATCCTGTGCCGTCATAAAATGCGTAAACACCGGAGTATTGTCAATGCCGTGCCACATAAAGGTATCATAGGGCATTTTGTTCATTTCGTTCCAACCGATTTTTGAGGTTATAAACTTATCCACTCCGCATTTTTGCATAATTTGGGGAAGCGCCGCGGAATAGCCGAAAACATCGGGCAGCCACAATATTTTACTTTCCACGCCGAATTCCTCTTTCATAAAGCGTTTGCCGTAAAGGAACTGACGGACGAGGCTTTCGCCCGAGGAGAGGTTGCAGTCTGCCTCTACCCACATTCCGCCTTCAACTTCCCACCTGCCCTGCTTTACCATTTCCTTGACTTCCGAATAAAGCTCGGGGCTTTCTTCTTTAAGGTATTTATAAAGCTGAGGCTGGCTGGACATAAACTTATATTCAGGGTATTTTTTCATAAGCGCCAGCACGGTGGAAAAGGAACGAAGCACTTTTTCGCGGGTTTGGGCAAGAGTCCACTCCCACGCAACATCTATATGAGTGTGCCCTATGCATAAAGCGTGAATTTCGCCCTCGCGGCAATATTTGCCGTAGAACTCGGTTTTAAGATATTCCTCCGCTTTGTCAAGAGAGGCATAATATTCCTCTGAATAGGGAGAACGCATATCAATTAAATTGACCGCGTTATTAAGGTGCTTTTTAATTTCAAAGTAATTTCTCGAATTTTCATCTTCAAATTCAAGAATTTCAAAGGGTACCTTTATATCATAAAATACTTTTCTGGTTTTCTCATCAACAAGCTGTAAATATGCAAGGAAATCCAAATACTCATCGTGAATACTGCCCGAATAAGCATAAAGATATACTTCGTGCTCCCCCTCACTGTCTAAAAACACCTCACGGTGGTTTTTATCAATTCCCTGCTGTAATTTACCGTTGACATACGCTATAAACTGCGGATTTATGCAAGCCCAGCCCTGTTTTGAATCGGAGGAGACGGAAAGCTGAACCTCGCCGCCCTTGAAATCCTCGGGAACGGTGATTTTTTTATAGAACCACGCGTGGGTATCTTTTTTTCCGCCCCAACGGTCCCGGTATGGCGTGAATTTGCGGAAAGAGCCGTCAACGGGCGGCAGAGTGTTATCTGTTTTATAATCACATTCTTTAAAAAGAAAGTCTTTTTCCATTACACTTTTCTTTATAATTAAATGCTCCAATTCGTCAAGAAATACTCTTATTCTGTCCTCGATAAAATCTTTAATCATATCTTATATCCTTTCATTCTCCGAAAATATCGCTCATCATATAAAATGAACCGCAAATCAAAACGGTATCATCATTTTGAGCCGAAGACAATATATATTCATAACCCTTTCGGGGGTTATCAATCGCCTTTGTATCTTTGCAGTATTTTTTCGCAATTTTTGAAAGCTCCGAGCCGTTTATTGCTCTGGGATTAGAGGGCGTAACGGTTACAACCGATTTGCAAAAAGGTGCAATTCTTTTTATGTAACCCTCTACATCCTTATCCGCCATAAGGCCTGTAAGCATTATGATATTTTGAAGCTTGTATTTCAAAACAAAATCGCGTAACACCTCGGCACAGCCCTCGTTATGGCCGCCGTCACGGATAACAAGGGGATTTTTCCCGATTATTTCCATTCGGGCAAGCATACGGGTATTTTCAATGCCCTTTTTTATTGCAGAATCGCTGATATTCAAAAGCCTTGCCGTTTCAATAGCGTTTACCGCATTTTCAAGCTGATGGTTTCCCGTAAGACAGATTTTGTATTTTTCATTATCATACATAAACTCCGTGTCGAAAATGTTGTCTGACAAAATCTTGGTTTTATTGGGATTTGTAACTTTCAGCTCGCCGCCTTTTTCACGGACGGTATTTTTAATAACACAAAGAGCCTCCGCTTTTTGATTGGCGCTTGTAATAACCTTTGAGCCTTTTTTGATAATTCCGCATTTTTCAAAAGCGATTTTTGAGACAGTATCGCCCAAAATTGCCGTGTGGTCAAGGGAGATTGAGGTTATCAGGACAGCATCGGGACTTTTAAGCACATTGGTTGCGTCAAATCTGCCGCCCAAGCCCACTTCGATAACGGCGTAGTCACAACCGCTCTCATAAAAGCAGAGAAATGCGGCGGCTGTTATCGCCTCAAACTCGGTTATAATAATTCCTTTTTTGTTCAATTCCTCAATTTTTTCACGTACCGCCGTAACGCACCTTGCAAGCGTATCTTTTTCTATGTTTTCGCCGTCGATTTTTATTCGCTCACAAAAATCAATAACATAAGGAGATGTAAAAAGCCCTGTTTTGCGTCCGTCTGCGGTCAACATATTGGCTATCATGGTTGAGGTGGAGCCCTTGCCGTTTGTTCCTGCAATATGCACGGTTTTGATTTTATTCTGAGGGTTTCCGAGGCTTTCTAAAAGCATCTCAATGCGTTCAAGCCCCGGCTTTATCCCAAACGCTAAAAGTGAGTGGATATACTCCACAGATTGAATATAATTCATCATTATTTCATCTTCATTGAAATGTCAAACGCCTTTACGGAATGTGTGAGAGCACCGAGAGAGATTATATCAACGCCTGTTTTTGCCGCCTCGGCGATATTTTGGAGAGTGATATTTCCCGACGCCTCGGTTTTTGCTCTGCCGTCAATATACTTTACACATTCAGCCATTTGTTCGTTTGTCATATTGTCAAGCATAATAATATCTGCGCCTGCTTTTACCGCTTCTTTTACTTCATCAAAATTTCTTGTTTCCACTTCGATTTTTACCATATGACCAAGCTTTGAGCGCAGTACGGAGACGGTTTTTTCTATGCCGCCGCAGGCATCTATATGGTTATCTTTAAGCATTGCACCGTCGGAGAGATTGTAGCGGTGGTTTTTTCCGCCGCCGCAGACGACGGCATATTTTTGGATTGCACGAAGTCCGGGGAGAGTTTTGCGAGTATCGGTTACAGCGGCATTAGTACCCTTACAGAGTTCTACTGCTTTATGAGTCATTGTTGCAATTCCCGACATATGCTGAATTAAATTGAGCGCCGTTCTTTCGCCCTTTAAAAGGCAGGCTGTTTTTCCGCTGAAATCAACAATAACCTCGCCTTTTTTAACCTCGTCGCCGTCCTTTTTATATGCGGTGTAGGAAAATGTATCATCAAGAAGTTCAAAAACTCTCATAGCCACATCAAGTCCGCAAAGCACGCCGTCCGCCTTTGCAACGAAATAGGCATCGTTGCGCTGATTGTCCGGAATTAGATAATCGGCTGAAACATCAATATAGTTTATATCCTCTGTAATTGCCGTTTTGATTAACTCATCTACATAGAATTTATTAAGCATCATTTGTCGCTGACCTCCCTGAGTATTATATATGCCACCGTTGCAAGGCTTAAAGCCTCGCAGTAATCGGGCGTTATTTTGAATTTACCGTTTTTAAGTCTTGCAAGAATTTCCCCTACTCTTTTAAAGCCTGTTCTTACTGCATCGTCATTGGCAGGCATTACAAAATAGGAACGCTGCATAATACTGCGTATTTCCGTTCTCACGCCTTTCATCAGCGGAGCGCCGTCAAGGTCAACGGCATGGGAATAACTCTCACTTACATTGGGATAACCCAAGTCAATACAACGGACTATATCCTCCGCACATCGCCTTGCAAAAACGAGGGCTTCCAAAAGGGAATTACTCGCCAATCGATTTTTACCGTGAACGCCTGTATTTGAGCACTCGCCCACTGCGTAAAGTCGGGACACGGTTGTGCGTGAATTCAAATCTACCTCAATTCCGCCCATCAGGTAATGCTGACATGGGAATATGGGAATTAAATCCTTTGTAATATCCACGCCGTATTTTAAGCACCCCTCGTAAATTCCGGGAAAACGGTTTAAAAGATAGTCACGGTCACGGTGGGTAATATCAAGATAGAAATTGTTACTGCCCGTTCTTCTCGACTCAATTATAATTGCCTTTGAAACCACATCGCGGGGCGCTAATTCAAGCCTTTCGTCATAACGGTGCATAAATCTTTCCTTATTGCAGTTAAGAAGATATGCGCCCTCACCTCTTACAGCCTCGCTTATAAGAAACTGCTCTCTGCCGTCGGAATTAAAGGCGGTGGGGTGAAACTGAACGTAGCTTAAATTTTTAATTCTTGCGCCTAATTCATAAGCAAGACGGATTCCGTCACCCGTTGCTACCGACGGATTGGTGGTATATTTATATACTCTGCCGATACCGCCTGTTGCCAGAACGCAATAGCTGGCAAGATATTCTTCCTGCCCGTCGCCGCAGAGCACATTTGCGCAAATTCCGCTTTTTACTCGGGAAAGCTTAAAAACGGGAGAATTTTCAACAAGGGTTATATTCTTATGCTTTTTTACCTCTGCCAAAAGCTTATTGACCATTTCTGCGCCCGTTGTGTCCTTATGGTGGACAATTCGGCGGCGGCAATGACCGCCTTCAAGGGTTTTTTGCAAAGTACCGTCGGGGTTTTTATCGAAATCCACGCCGTATTCCATTATTTTACGGACCTGGTCGGGTCCCTCATGGACAAGAGTAGTCACGGCGTCAATATCGTTGCACCGCTGACCTGCAATCATGGTATCCTCAATGTGCAAATCGTAGCTGTCGTTTTCAAAACTCAAAACAGCCGCAACGCCGCCCTGTGCCAAAGAACTGTTTGAAACGGTTTCGCTCTTTTTGGAAAGTACCGTTATATTCAGGTTTTCAGGCAGGCAAAGCGCCGTATAAAGCCCTGCAACGCCGCAGCCGATTATCAGCACATCGCATTTTTTTGACATTTCACTTCATATCCTTTCAATATACAGGAAAAGATTACAATTTTACGCATACTATATTATCACAGGTTGTCAAAAAATAACAGGATTTTTTAATAAAAAATCCACTTTCATTATTTTACATATATTTTACCGATTTCTTTTGGATTTATAGAGAAAAATCACAAGAGCCGAAATAAATATTGACTTATTAACCTTGACACACAAAAAGGCTTGTGCTATACTTTTCGTTGAAATAAATCTTTGAAAGAGTTAGGAGCTTTTATCATGGAAAGAATTAAGACAATAGAAACAAGAGACCTTAAAGAAAGCGCTGTTAAGGGCGGCTGCGGCGAATGCCAGACTTCCTGCCAGTCAGCTTGCAAGACCTCATGCGGCGTTGCAAATCAGCAGTGCGAAAACTGCGAAAGCAAATAAGAATTAAAAATTATTGCTTAAAGCAGGTAATACACCTCGTATTACCTGTTTTTTATTGAAATGAGTTGGATTTATGGTACATCAATATAAATTAAACGGTTATAACATTGTCCTTGACACTTGCAGTGGCTCTGTTCACGCAGTTGACGAAATAGCCTATGATATTATTGAATTATACAAAGAAAAAAGCCCAGAGAAAATAGCAGACTTTATCATAAACAAATATGCAGGCGAAAACATTACACCCGACGATGTTTTTGAATGTATTGAAGATGTAAAAGCGCTTGAAGAAAAAGGCAAGCTTTTTACACCCGATACATATGAAAACATGGCGTTTGATTTTAAAAACCGCAACACGGTTATTAAGGCATTATGCCTACATGTTGCCCACACCTGCAATCTCAACTGTGAATACTGCTTTGCAAGTCAGGGTAAATATCACGGTGAAAGAGCTTTAATGAGCCTTGAAACAGGTAAAAGAGCGCTTGATTTTCTTATTGAAAATTCCGGCACACGGAGAAATCTTGAAGTTGACTTTTTCGGCGGAGAGCCTTTAATGAACTGGGAGGTTGTTAAAGGACTTGTGGCATATGCCCGTGAGCAGGAAAAGATACATAACAAAAATTTCCGCTTTACACTTACAACAAACGGAATACTTATTGACGACGATGTAATTGATTTCTGCAACAAAGAAATGAGCAATGTTGTTTTAAGCCTTGACGGCAGAAAAGAGGTACATGACAGACTGCGCAAGGATTACAAAGGCAGAGGCAGTTATGATATTATAGTACCTAAATTTCAGGAATTTGTCCGCCGCAGAGGGGATAAAAGCTACTACATAAGGGGTACATTCACCCACGCCAACACGGATTTTACAAATGATATTTTCCATATGGCTGATTTAGGCTTTAAGGAACTGAGTATGGAGCCTGTTGTCTGTGCTCCCGACGACGCAAGTGCTTTGACTGAAAGCGATTTGCCTGTTCTTTTTGAGCAATATGAAATACTTGCCAAAGAGATACTCAAACGGCAAAAGGAAGGCAACGGCTTTACATTTTATCACTATATGCTGGACCTTACTCACGGTCCCTGCATTTATAAGCGTATTTCTGGCTGTGGCAGCGGTACGGAATATATGGCGGTTACCCCTGCGGGAGAGCTTTATCCCTGCCATCAGTTTGTAGGGGACAAAAAATACCTTTTGGGTAACATTTATGACGGAGTTACAAATAAAGAAATTCAAAATGAATTCAAGCTTTGCAACGCATATGCAAGAAAAGAGTGCGCCGACTGTTGGGCAAAGCTTTACTGTTCAGGCGGCTGTGCGGCAAACTCATACCACGCTTCGGGTAAAATCACGGGTATTTATGAATACGGCTGTGAGCTTTTCAAAAAGCGTATTGAATGTGCAGTTATGATGAAGGTAGCGGAGCAATTCGATAACTGAGGGGTATTTTATGAACACGCCGATTGCTGATTTTGTAAAAAACTACACAAAGAGCAATTTTTCCCGACTGCATATGCCGGGGCATAAAGGTGTGTCCTTTCTTGGCTGTGAAAGCCTTGATATTACGGAAATAAAGGGTGCGGACGAGCTTTACAGCCCTTCGGGTATTATTCGTAAGAGCGAAAGTAATGCTTCAAAGCTTTTTAATACGGAAAAAACCGTATATTCAGCAGGCGGCTCGTCACAGAGCATAAATGCGATGCTGTATCTTGCCTTTTTGCGTGCCGATAAAACGCAAAAGTCCTTTGTTTTGGCAGGCAGGAACGCTCATAAATCGTTTATATACGCTTTGGCAAAGCTTGATTGTGATGTTGAATGGCTTTATCCCCAAAACGAACACGGAATCTGCCGCTGTACCGTTACCGCGGACGCTCTCCGTCAACGGTTGAAAGAACTTAAATACAAGCCATTTGCGGTATATATTACAAGTCCCGATTATTTAGGCGGGATTGCGGATATTGCGGGACTTTCGGCAGTTTGCAGAGCATATGACATTCCTCTGCTTGTTGACAACGCTCACGGCGCATATCTTGCTTTTACAGAAGAAAAAAATCACCCCATACTTATGGGCGCCGATATGTGCTGTGATTCCGCTCACAAAACCCTGCCTGTGCTCACAGGCGGCGGATATTTACATATTGCAAAGGGCGATAAGTACGGATTTTCAAAAGATGCTGTCAGGGCGATGGAGATTTTCGGATCGACAAGCCCCTCATATCTGATATTACAATCTCTTGACCTGTGCAACAAATATATTGATGAAAAAATTCGGGAAGATATTGACCTTTGCCGCAAAAAATGCGATGAAATACGCCTTATTATGGCTATGAAAGGTATTTCCGACATATCGGACGAGCCATTGAAGATTACGGCTGATTTTTCGGGTTGCACCTCCCCTCTCGGCGGTTTTTCCGAGTATTTCAGGTCCTATGGTATTGAGCCTGAATACGGTGACGGGGATTTTGTGGTTTTTATGGTCTCCACGTTTAATGGTACGGCTGATTTTGAAAAACTGAAAGAAGCTTTCAAAAATCTTACCGTTGAAATAAAAGCGGTGGGGAAGCCAATGATATTACAGCCTGCCGAAAAAGCAATGACGGTGCGTGAAGCCGTCTTTTCGCAGTGTGAAACAGTCAAGGCGGAAAATTCTCTGGGCAGAATTTGCGCAAGTCCCACCGTTTCTTGTCCTCCTGCCGTTCCCATCGCGGTAAGCGGCGAGGTTATAAACGAAAATCATATTCGGCTTTTTAAGCACTATAAAATATATAATATATCTGTGGTTCAGGGGTGAATTTTATGTGGCTTGTTTTTGCACTTCTTTCGGCAATTTTTGCCGCGCTCACATCAATACTTGCAAAGGTTGGCATTGACGGCGTGGGGTCCAATCTTGCAACGGCAATACGCACCGTTGTGGTTGTTGCTATGTCATGGCTTATGGTTTTTGTGACCAATGAGCAAGCGGGAATTACCAACATCAGCAGAAAAAGCTGGCTGTTTTTAATTCTTTCGGGGCTTGCAACGGGGGCGTCGTGGCTTTGCTATTACAGAGCTTTGAAACTGGGCGATGTTACTAAGGTTGTACCCATTGACAAGCTCAGCGTTGTCTTCACAATGATTATGGCGTTCATTTTTCTTCATGAGGAATTCAACGCAAAATCAGTTATCGGAATACTGCTCCTTACGGCCGGTACCCTTGTTATGGTGCTGTGAATTTAAACGATATACATAAATCTGATATTTTTTGAAAAAACTGTTGACTTTTTGCCGCCGTAATGGTAATATATTTGGGCGACAAAAAGTAAATATGCGCCGGTAGCTCAGCTGGATAGAGTGTTTGGCTACGAACCAAAAGGTCGGGGGTTCGAATCCCTTCCGGCGTGCCAAAGCCCCAAAGGCATAAGTCTTTGGGGCTTTACTTTTTACTTCTTCACTTTTCACTCTTCACTAAATTCGCCTTTGTGGCTTTGGAAGTAAAAAGTAATAGTGAAAAGTGAAAAAGTGTTCTGCAAGGCTTCGCCTTGCCTGCGTCGCACCGCTATTTTTACGGTAATTTTACGGGCGATTCGTGAATCGCCCCTACTACCGTTCTCTGTGGGTGTGTATATGATTATGCGGGACGGTGTAGGGCACCGTCCCCTACAAGTTTTGTAAAATTTTATGATTTTGCTTGTAATGGCGGGACGACCTGCCCACCCGCAATAAATTTTACAGTAATTTCAACGGCGGGAGCAAGCCCCCGCCCTACCTCCGTTTTCGTAAAATGATATAATAATAGGACGGTTCCGCTTCACTTTAACAGTCAGGAACCGTCCTTTTGAATTTTGTTTTTGTAATTTTAAAACGGCAAATATCCGAAATTGGCATTAGTTACCAGAACAGCGACATAACCGATATATATGCAAACCATCAAAGCGCCCTGCCAACGGCTGAGTTTTTTGAAAATAAGCGTTGGGATAATTGCAATACAGATAACTAAAAGGCAAATGGGCATATCGAGGAAAGCTGACTGTTTGCCCACAGGAAGCGCACTTCCCGAAATGAAAGCGCAAATCGGCAAAATCATAGTAAGGTCAATAATATTTGCACCGATTATGTTACCGATAGACAAATCGGACTGTTTCTTTACAATAGCGGTAATTGTTGTAACAAGCTCCGGCAAAGATGTGCCCACAGCGATAATCGTTACGCCGATAATTGCCTCGGAAACACCAAGCTGTCTTGCGATAACCGTACCGTCGTCAACAAGAAGGTCTGCACCCACAACGATACCCAATGCGCCTATGATAAATTTAAAGATGTTTTTCAAAAGCTCCTTACCGTTCACATCCGGCTTACCGTCGCCGTCCTCATCAATAATGGAAGCTTTACCCGTGATGATATTTTCAATCATAAATACAGCGAAAATTGCCATCAGAATAATGCCCTGCCAGATTGACAGTCTCAAATTATATGAAAACACGCAAAGCCCTGCAACAGCAAGAATCATCAAGGTCCCCTTGAAGGCAATTTCTTTACGCTTGACAAGAGCGGGCATACACAAAACAGATATGCTCATTATTAAGCCCACATTTGCCGTAACCGAACCAACGGCGTTTCCCACAGCCATATCGTTTTGCCCTTTTGTGGCGGCAATGGCGGAAACGAGCAGTTCCGGGAGCGTTGTTGCAAAGCTTACAACCGTTGCACCGATAACGAACTTAGGAATACCCGTTGCCTCCGCAATCCATGTAGCGGCGTCAACAAAAATATCTCCGCCCTTTACAATGAAAAACAAACCGAGCACAAACATAATGACAACATATATCATATTGTCGCCGGCAATTCCCAAAAGGCCTGCAAGTGAGGATGAAATTTCCATTTTGTAATTCCCCTTTTGTTGAAAAAATTTATTCGCAAATTACTGAAAATTTTAACATATTGCAGTGAGAAAGTCAATACATAAGGTGATGAGAGTCTTGGACTGAACTTAAAAATGAAAAACGGTAAAAAAGGGACTGTCCCCTTTTTACCGTTTCATATTGCTTTGAATTACAGTATTCCCATAAAATACTCAACTGCGATTGCTACAACAACCACAAGTGCGGAGATAATAAAGCCGTGGAGCATGGGTGCAAAGCCTGACTTTTTCATATCCTTAAAGCTTGTGTTAAGTCCGATAGCCGCAAGTGCGGACACCATTAGGAATTTGCTCACATCCTTCATTCCCGAAGAAACCGCCTGCGGAATTACGCCGAAGCTGTTGATTACCGCCAGGGCAAGAAAGCCCAGAATGAACCAGGGTATTATTTTTGTGAGTCCTAATTTTGCTTTTACAGCCTCACCGCCTGCCTCTTTGCGCTTAATACGGGCGTTTATGAGTGCAAATGCTATTACTGTGGGAATAATAGAAAGTGTACGGGTAAGTTTTACCATTGTTGCGAAGTCGCCTGCCGCCTCGGAAAATGCGTATCCTGCCGCTACAACGCTGGAGGTATCGTTTACCGCCGTACCTGCCCAAAGGCCGTATGCCATATCGGAAAGTCCCATAGCCTGTCCCATTATGGGGAAAAGCACTATCATTGCCATATCAAAAAGGAAGGTAGCGGACATTGCATATGCAATATCGCTGTCGTCCGCATCAATTACGGGTGCGATTGCGGCAATTGCCGAGCCTCCGCAGATACCTGTTCCTGCTGAAATAAGATTTGAAAGCTTCCAGTTTATTTTCAGCGCTCTGCCTACAAAATAACCTACTCCGAAGCAGGTAAGCAAGGTAAACGCCATTACGCACAGTGACATTTTACCGACTTCAAGTACAATTTTAATATTAAGGCTTGCGCCCAGCAGGATAATTGCGAATTTTAATATTTTTTTCGAGGTGAATTTTAAGCCTGCCGAAAAAGTATCGTTGGGTTTCCAAAAATGATTGATAATCATACCGATAAAAAGCGCAATTACCGACGCGCCTATAAGATGAATAGGCAAAAGGCTTTCAATAAGCTTTGCAACAGCGGCTATTATCAGCGCCGCGGCAAAGCCGGGTATAAGTTTTCCTGTTTTTTTAATTGCTTCCATAATAATCTCCTCATTTCTCAACTTCCTCTTGATTTTACTACACTTTTATAATAAAATCTAATTATTGTTTACTATTAAATGATAAATAATATTTATCAAGGAGCACATTATGATTGATACTAGACTGAAAACCTTTTTAACGCTGTGTGATATGATGAACTACCGTCAAACCGCAGAAAAACTTAATATGACTCAGCCTGCTGTTACCCAGCATATACATTATCTCGAAAACTTATACGGATGCAAGCTGTTTATTTATGACAGGAGAAGCCTTAAAATGACATCGGGAGCCCAAATTCTGAAAAAGTATGCGGAAAATGTGCTGTATCAGGAAAAAAAGCTTAAAACCGAGCTTGCAAAAAAAGAGGGAGTAAGCCTTACCGTGGGAGCGACAAAAACCGTTGGTGAATATGTTATTGCGGAGCATGTATCACGGTTTTTGGAAGAACCCAAAAACAGCATTTGTGTAAAAATAGAAAATACGGAAAATCTAATTGTCGCTTTATCTGAGGGAAAGATTGATTTTGCGCTGATTGAGGGCTTTTTTGACCGAAGCAGATTTTCTTCCCGTCTTTACCGTGAGGAGCCGTTCGTAGGGCTCTGCGGTAAAGCTCACTCATTTGCCGACCGTACCGTATCTCTTGACGATATTCGGAATGAAAACCTTATTTTGCGGGAGGAAGGCAGCGGAACAAGAAAAATTCTTGAACAGCTCCTTTACGAGCACAGTCACTCCTTTGCCGATTTTAAACGCATAACAACCGTAAGCAGTTTCGGGCTTATTACAAAGCTTTTGGAAAAGAACAACTGCATTACTTTCGCATACCGTGCCGTTAAAGGCGACAGTAACGCTCTCGCCGAATTCCGAGTTGACGGATTTTCGGTATCCCGCGAATTCAATTATGTTTATCTTGACACGCCTTTTTCACAATATGCCGTGGAATATTTTGACAGCTATAAATAATATTCAACGCCCCTCCCCTTTCATTGACAAAAGGTATGTAATATGATAAAATTTTTTGGAAATAATTGCATTAAACTGTGTTTTTAGAGGTGCGGCAAAATGTCTGACTACAAGTTTTCCGAGCAAAAGAATTTAGATTTATTTAACGGTTTTTCCGAAAAAAACGGCGGTTCCATATATCAAACATCATACTGGGCTCAGGTAAAAAACGCTTGGAAGCCCTCGTTTTATATGGGGTATGAAAACGACACGCCTGTGCTCAGCGCATTATGCCTTGAGCGCGATGTAAAGGTGGGCAAGCTGTGGTATTGCCCCGATGGGTTCGTCTGTGATTTAAAAAATGAAAAGCTTGTGGCAGAGTTTTGTGCTTTTATGAAAGCGGAGATGAAAAAGCACGGCATTTGTGCTCTTGTCTGCGACCCGCTTGTATGTGAAAAGATTAACGGTGAAAAATGCGACACATCGGCAATCGACTCCATGCTCAAAGGCGGTTTTGTGCTTAATGATGACAAGGATTTTTACATTGTTCAGCCCACCTTAACCATAAATGCCCCGCTGAAAGGTTACACTGCCGACACATTTTTAAAGAAATGTGAAAAAGGTGTGCGCCACGGCTTAAAAGCGGCGGCAGACGGACTTTTATTTCATGAAACTTATGACAACATTACTCTGCCCGAACATCCCGAAAAGCTTGACGAATTTTTCTCTGTTATGACGGAAACATCTGACAGGACGATGTTTATACAGCGTGATAAAAACTATTATAAAACGATTATTACTGCATTAAACGGCAAGGCGGTTATGGATTTTGTGTATTGCGACCAAAAGCTGCGCCGTGAACACTGCGACAAGCTGAGAGAGGAAAAAGCCGATCTCCTCCCCCGTCTTTCGGAGCTTGAAAGCGCCGAACCGAAAAACAAAAAGGAAATTGCGGCGGTAAAAAAACAGCTTGACGCTATTGACACCACACTTTCAAGAAATGAAAAAGCAGACAAAGAGCTTAAAGAAAAATTCGGCGACGATGTTCCCGAAAAGCTTTGTCTTGCTGTGGGAATTACCTCCCGTTTCGGCAAAACGGCAATCTGCCTTTACGGCGGCACAAGAAATGTACTTCGCAACACTCTGCGTCCTACTCATTATCTTAACTGGGTGCGAATTTGCAAGAGCATTGACGAAGGCATTGAAATTCACGATTTGGGAAGAATTACGGGCGACCCCGACGATGAAAGCAATCCCCTTTACGGTCTTGCAAAGTATAAAAAGAGCTACAACGGCGAGATAACGGAATATGTGGGCGATATGTATCTGATTGCCGATAAATTCAGATTTATGCTGTTCAGAACTTTGCTCCCGAAGGTTAAAAAGATAAAAAATACGGTTTTGAAAAAGCATATTAAAGAACAGACGGTTAACAGAAGCAAGTCAGAATAAGGCGGGTTATTATGTATAGTTTTAAGGCTGATATTCCAATTAAAGAATTTACAGAATTTGTTGAAGGCGCGTCTTTTGCGACTATCCAGCAAACGGAGGCTTGGAGCCGTCTTAAAGGCAACTGGAAAAGCAGTTTTTGCGGAGTTTACAAGGACAATGAGCTCAAAGGCGTTGCTTTGATACTCATGCGCACGCTTATGCCCGGGTTTGTATATGCTTATTGCCCCCGAGGTCCGATTATGGATTTTTGTGATACTGATGCTGTGCGTGCATTTACTGACGGTGCAAGGGAATTTTGCAAAAAAAACGGCGTTTATCTTTTAAAAATCGACCCTGCAATAGTTGTGGGAAAAACGCTTCCCGATATGCCTGAGGAAAGATATTTTGACCCCTTTGATTTAGATAAGGGCAAAAGGGAATTTGACAATCTTGTAAAATGCGGATTTACCCACAAAGGCTTCGGCAAAAGCCTTGACGCGGCTACACAGCCCCGTTTTAACGCGCTTATTCCTTTAAAGGACGCCGAGGGAAATCCTCTTGACGCCGCAAAGCTTAAAAAGAACTACAAAACAAAAATCAGAAAGTACCTTGGAACATTTCAGTCGGCAAGAGGACTTTTTTATGAGGAAGCGGAGCACACAAGCGAAAATATTGTTCTGTTCAAAAAAATATTGAGCTCCACAGAGGCAAGGCAGAATATCTCACTTCGCAATGAGGAATACTTTTCGCTCCTCTCGGAAGCGTTCGGCGACAAGGCGTTCTTTGCATTTGAAAAATGCAATGTTAACGAATATATAGAAAATCTTGATCTAAGGCTCCAAAAAGAGCCCGAAAACCTGCAAAAGCTGACGGAGCAGAAAAATGACGCTGTTAAGGTTATGGAAGAACGGGGCGAAACCGTTCCCCTTTCAGCCCTTTTAACGGTTTATCCCCCGAACAAAGAGGGCGTTAAAATCGCTGAATACCTTTATGCAGGCTCAGATTTATCTGTTTTTTCATCGTTCTGCGCCACGCTCTGCGGCCTTTGCACGCAATGCAACATCTGCATTGAAAAAGGCTGTGATTTCCTTGATTTGGGCGGCGTTTCAGGATATTTTGACGACGGCTTGTATGAGTTCAAAAGTCCGTTTAACCCCATTATCCTTGAATACGCCGGTGAATTTGACTTGCCTATAAGCAATGTAAAATACGGCATAATGGAAAAAGGACTTCCCGTATTGAAAAAGGGATATTCAAAATTAAGAAAACTGCTGAAAAAATAAAAAGGCCGCCCTATGCCAAGTGCTGACAAGGCATAGGGCGGTCTTTTTTATATATGAAAAACGCGGATTTTCCGAAAAGAAATCCGCGGGAATTTTTTGTTGTGGTATGCTTTTTTGGCGGCGGTTTTATAAAAACAATGCGCAGTCTTTCCCAAATCCACAAAAAAACACGGTGGAATAAATGGGGGGGTTGTATTTATGTTTATAGGGTAGGGCGGGGGCTTGAATTACTCGCCTGCCGGCTCAGGCAGCGCTTCTGCTCATTTCATTCGCAGAGGTGTCCACCGGACACCCGCGCCCCCGCCGTTAATTTACATCGAACCTTGCGGCGGGCGCCGAGTCGACGCCCCCTACGCACAAAATAAATATTATTCTTTGCCTTCGTCTGCTATTCCGCTTTTCATTTTTCTGCGGATTTCTCGGATTTTTGGCGGCAAGTCCTCGTCGGACATTTGATTCGGCACATCGGTGGTGCCTGCGGCTTTGGCGGTCTCGTAATACCAACATTTAAAATTGACCGTATCCAAGGTCTCCTGCAACTCCGCCATCTGCTTTTCCACCTCGGCTTTGCGCTTTTGAAACAGCGCAAGCCGTTCGTCAATGGTTTCGTCGCCCCGCATACACAAATGGATAAACGAACGAATATCCTTAATCTGCATACCTGTCTTTTTTAAGCACGAAATGATTTTCAGCCACTCGTAATCGCTGTCCCGAAACACGCGAATACCACCCTCGGAGCGCTCCACAAACGGCAGTAAGCCCTCTTTCTCGTAATAACGCAAGGTGGAGGGCGCAACGCCCAATTTTTTTGCCATTTCCCCCACGGTATAGTGCATTTTTCATTCCTCCGAAAAATTTTAAAAAAACCTCTTGACTTAAAGTTAACTTTAAGTTGTAGTATTTAACTTGCAAAGATTATACAGCGCATTTTCAGTGCAGTCAAGGAGGAATTTTTATGGAAATCCCCGCAGAATTTCAGACTCCGTTCCCCGTTGGAGAGAAAAATGACGCGTTCGCCGCCTATTTTGACGGGCAAAGTTATTTGCATATGCTCTCGACAGAGCAGGTCGGCATGGCAAATGTTACCTTTGCGCCTGCCTGCCGCAATCATTGGCATATCCATAAATCCACAAACGGCGGCGGGCAGATTTTGCTGGTCACCGCGGGCAGAGGGTGGTATCAGGCGTGGGGCGAGCCCGCGCGGGCACTGCGCCCAGGTGATGTTGTAAACATTCCCGCCAATGTGAAGCATTGGCACGGTGCGGCGGCAGACGCTTGGTTTCAGCATATTGCGGTGGAAGTCCCCGGAGAAAACTGCCGAACGAAATGGTGCGAGCCGCTTGGCGAAACCGAATACAAAAATCTGTAAAGGAGCAAGTATATATGGAAAAAGTAACCGCAGGCAGAGACGCGCTCGGCGAATTTGCGCCGAAATTTGCACAGTTGAATGACGATGTGCTGTTCGGCGAGGTTTGGTCGAGAGAGGAACAACTGTCCGCACGGGACAGAAGTATTGTAACGGTAACGGCGCTGATAGCGAGCGGCGTTTTAGACAGTTCGTTACAGCATCATTTGCAAAATGCCAAAAAACAAGGCGTTACCCAAACGGAAATTGCCGAAATTTTAACGCACGCCGCCTTTTATGCAGGCTGGCCGAAGGCGTGGGCGGCATTCCGTATGGCAAAAGAAATTTGGGACGAATAACAGGGGGTTCAGAATGGATTACACAACTCTATCCAACGGCGTAAAAATGCCGATGCTCGGCTATGGCGTGTATCAGGTGACGAAAGAAGAATGCGAACGCTGTGTGCTGGACGCATTGGCGGTCGGCTACCGCGCGATTGACACGGCGCAAAGTTATTTTAACGAGGAAGAAGTGGGCAATGCTTTACAAAAATCGGGCATTCCCCGCGAGGAGATTTTTCTGACTTCCAAGGTTTGGATTGAGCACTACGGCTATGAAAACTGCAAAAAATCGGTGGAGGACTCTTTGCGGAAGCTGAAAACCGATTATATGGATTTAATGCTTTTGCATCAGCCTTTCAGCGATATTTACGGCGCGTGGCGGGCGTTGGAAGAACTGTACGAAGCGGGCAAAATCCGCGCCATCGGGATTTCTAACTTCTACCCCGATCGTATGGTGGATATTGCGTCTTTTGCGCGTATTCGCCCCATGGTCAATCAAATCGAAATCCACCCGCACAATCAGCAAATCGCCGCCAAGGAATGGAATAAAAAATACGGTTTGCAAATAGAGGCATGGGCGCCTTTCGGCGAGGGCAGAGACGGTATGTTCGACTTACCGGAACTCAAAGCCATCGGCGCAAAATACGGCAAAACGGCGGCGCAGGTCATTTTGCGCTGGCATTTGCAAAGCGGCGTTGTTGTAATTCCGAAATCCACGCACAAAGAGAGAATGGTAGAAAACTTCCAAGTGTTTGATTTCACCCTTTCCGACGAGGATATGCAAGCCATTGCCGCGCTCGACGAAAATACAAGCGCGTTTTTCTCCCACCAAGACCCCGCTATGGTGGAGTGGTTTGTACAAATGGTAGAGGCAAGAAAACAAAATAAAGATTGCCGCCGTGATAAGAAAAATTGGTAAGGCGTGATGCAAATATGAACAAGAAAGTAATCGGAATAATAGGCATTTTTATTCTCATTTGTATAATTGGCGTTTTCGCGTTTTTCTTTGTAAATCACAGAGCACCGAACAAAGAAGAACCGTTCAACAAAACGAATACAAATGAAATATCAGATAATTCGGAAAATACAAATAACCGTGAAAACGACAATACCGCAACCGATAATAAAAAAGTTTTAGTTGTATATTTTTCAGCTACGAATCATACAAAAGGCGTGGCTGAAAAAATTGCGGATAATTTAAACGGAGATTTATTTGCAATCGAGCCAAAGGATGCATATACAACGGAAGACTTGAATTGGTCAAATGAACAATCAAGAGTATCAAGAGAACATGACAATGAGAGTTTAAGAAATGTTGAATTAAAAACGGCGAATGTAGATAACTGGGACAGTTACGATACAGTCTTAATCGGTTATCCGATTTGGTGGGGCGTAGCGGCATGGCCCGTCGATACTTTTGTGAAAGCAAATGACTTTACCGGAAAAACAGTCATACCGTTTTGCACTTCCGCATCATCCGGATTGGGACAAAGCGGTGCATTATTGGAAAGTGAAGCAAACGGCGGTGATTGGAAAGAAGGACACCGTTTTACTTCAAGCCCGACAGACGCGGATATAAAAGCATTTACGGACAGTATCAAGTAATAAATAAAAAAGAGTTGGTAAGCGGCATGTCTTTTCACAGAAAGGCGATTTTACTATGGTATTCTTTTTTACGGCGACCGGCAACAGCCTGTATGTCGCCAAACAGTTGGACGCAAATTCGGTCAGCATTCCGCAGGTCTGCAAACAGCAGGATTTGCAATTTGCCGATACAACCATTGGGATTGTCTGCCCGGTTTACTGCGGAGAAATTCCGTCTCTTGTTTTTAAATTTCTCAAAAAGGCGCATTTTAAAACACCGTATCTGTATTTAATTTTGACTTACGGTATGGACGAGAGCGACAGCGCAGAATTTACCGCGCGGCAATGCGAAAAAATCGGTGTGTACTTTGACTATATCCATTGCGTGAACATGGTGGATAATTACTTGCCTGCCTTTGATATGCAGGCGGAAACGGCGGCGGATAAACAGGTTGACCGTCAGTTAAAAGAGGTTATTGCCGACATAACCGCCCAAAAACGGGAAATCCCGAAAGCGGAAAAAGCGGGTATCAAACTGCACAAACGGGTAAAAATCATGAATCGGCTGTTCCCCGCTTTGAATAACGGCAAAGCCTTGCAAATAACCGAGAATTGCACAGGCTGTACCGTTTGCAGTCAGATCTGTCCGCTTGGCAATATCGCCGTGGACGCGGGTCGGGCGCATCGACTGCATAAAACCTGTGCATTTTGCCTTGCCTGTATTCAAAACTGCCCGCAGAAAGCAATTACATTGCGGTCCGAAAAAAATCCGAATGCACGGTATCGAAACGAACATATCTCTTTGGAAGAAATTATCCGTGCCAACAAGCAAACTGAGAAAATTTCAGATTAAAATTATCAGCAAGGAGTGTTTTTATGTTAGGAGAATTTACCTATTGCAACCCCACAAAGCTGTATTTCGGGCGTGACGCTTTAAACGGCTTAAATGAAGAACTGCCGAAATACGGCGACACCGTACTGCTTTGTTACGGCGGCGGTTCTATCAAGAAAAACGGCATTTATGACAAGGTTGTTGCCATTTTAAAATCAAACGGCAAAACGATTGTGGAAGACGCGGGTGTTATGCCCAATCCGACGGCGGAAAAACTGTTTGAGGGCTGTGCGCTGGCACGCGAAAACCATGTGGATTTGATTTTGGCTGTGGGCGGCGGCAGTGTTTGCGACTATGCAAAAGCCGTTTCCGTTTCGGCGCACTGCAACGAAAATCCGTGGGACAAATACTATTTGCGTATGGAAGACCCGGACAACGAAATCATCCCCGTGGGCTGTGTGCTGACGATGGTGGGCACAGGCAGTGAAATGAACGGCGGCTCGGTGATTACCAATCACGCGCAAAAACTAAAAATCGGGCATGTGTTCGGCGAAAATGTATTCCCGAAATTTTCGGTGCTCAACCCCGAATTTACCTTAACCTTGCCGAAATATCAAATGGTATCGGGTATTTTCGATATTATGTCGCACATTTTGGAGCAGTATTTTTCGGGCGAGGACGATAACACCTCGGACTATATTATGGAAGGACTTTTACGGTCGCTTATCCATTCCTCAAAAATCGCTGTGGAGAATCCCAACGATTACGAGGCACGCAGTAATATGATGTGGATTGCAACATGGGCGCTGAACACCCTTGTTGCAAAGGGAAAATCCACAGACTGGATGGTGCATATGATTGGGCAGTCAATAGGCGCATACACAGACGCCACGCACGGTATGACGCTTGCGGCGGTTTCCATTCCCTATTACAAGCACATTTTGCCTTACGGCTTACAGAAATTCAAGCGGTATGCCGTAAATGTCTGGAACATCAACCCCGACGGCAAGAGCGACACGGAAACAGCCCTGCAAGGGCTTGACGCCATGGAAAACTATATGCGTTCCCTCGGACTTGTGATGAATGTACAAGAACTCGGTGTGCGTGAAGATATGCTGGACGGCATTGCAGACGGCTCGTTTATTATGGAGGGCGGCTACAAGGTGCTCGCTCACGATGAAATTGTGGAAATTTTAAAAGAAAGTATGCGGGCTGAAAAATGAAAAAAGTATTGATAATCTCGTCAAGTCCGCGAAAGGGCGGCAATTCCGACCTGCTTTGTGACCGTTTTCAAGCGGGCGCAGAAAGTGCAGGGCACAGCGTTGAAAAAATATTCTTAAAAAATTACAATATCGGCTACTGCCGCGGGTGCGGCGTATGTAACACCACCCACAAATGCGTGCAGGCGGACGATATGGCGGCACTGCTTGAAAAATTAGTGTCGGCAGATGTGATTGTGCTTGCCACGCCCGTGTATTTTTACTCCATGGACGGGCAACTGAAAACCTTTATTGACCGCACCGTGCCGCGCTACACGGAAATCGCGAATAAGGATTTTTATTATATACTGACTGCCGCCGATACGGACAGGGAAAGCCTTACCCGCACAATAGAAGGCTTGCGTGGGTTTACCTTGGATTGCCTGCCGAACGCAAACGAAGCGGGCATCATTTACGGCACGGGCGCATGGCAAATCGGCGAAATCAAGGCGACAAACGCCTACACCGAAGCCTATGAAATGGGAAAACTGATTTAAGGTGAGAAGAGTCGAACCCGATATGGTTTAAAACGGTATATTTTCGCCTGAACTGCGTTAAAAATCTTGCCATACGGCAGTATGGCGGCGAT
>JBJEPW010000041.1:0-23758 GCA_051881435.1 Candidatus Fimenecus sp.
TTTGTATATTGTCTATTTTTTTATTTACTGTTGCACTTCGTATGATAACATGCCCCGCTCCCTCTAAGAGGGAGCTGTCAGCGAAGCTGACTGAGGGAGTACAATTATTCATTTTCCATTATATATCGTTCATTATTCATTACTTTGCGTTGCAACCGGGTCGCCGCAATTGGTTTACTTATGCCATAAAAATATCCCCCTCGCAATTTGCGAGGGGGATAAAATTTTGCCGTTAAATTGATTTAAGCTTGCCGATGTTCTTGATAAGATTGGGAACGCCCTTAAATATTATGCCCAAGCCCTTGCACATTTTGTCCTCATTAAGAATAATGAGAAGTCCTTCTGCCATTTTCGGGCTGAAAAGACCGAAGCTCATTGAAATAAAGTTCTTAATGGGAGTCTGCAATGCAACGGCACCTGCCATTGTTTCCGTGCCGAGGAACTTTTTGAGCATTCTGTTAAGTCTGCCGCCCCATTTGCCGTCAGCGGCGTCTTCAAGTGTGTTGAGAATGGTAAGAGGCTGTGACTTATCTCTCTGTGAGGGCGGAATTTCATGACCGAGAACAGCCGTAAACTCGCCGTCACCGATATGCATAATGTCAGCGCCGTAGTATGAGGGAGCGCTCTCTCTGTAATCGGGGATTTCGGCTTCAACGGTGGATTCAACCTGAACGGAAGCTTCAAGCTTAATATCACGGCTTGAAGCGCCCACAAGGATTTTAAATTCGCCGCTTTCAACATGCCAGTCTTGAAGTTTTACATTATAGTAGGCAAAGGCACGCTTTGAAAGCTCAATTTCAACCGTCTTTTCCTCACCCGCCTTCAAGAACACCTTTTTAAAGCCTTTCAGCTCCTTAACGGGTCTGAAAATCGTGCTCTCAACATCGCTTACATAAAGCTGTGCAACCTCTGCGCCGTCACGGTCGCCCGTATTCTTAACTTTAAAGGTTACTTTAAGAGTATCTGTATCCTGAATTTTGTCAGCGCTTAATTCAAGGTCGCTGTATTCAAAGGTTGTGTATGAAAGTCCGTGACCGAAGGGGAAACGGACAGCTTTTCCTGCCGTGTCGTAATATCTGTATCCCACATAAATGCTCTCTCTATATTCAACCGATACGGGAGTGCCGGGGAAGTAGTTTACGCTCGAATTATCGGAAAGCATTACGGGATATGTTTCGGAAAGCTTACCGCTGGGGTTAACATCTCCGAAAAGAATATCGCAAACCGCACTGCCCGATGCCTGACCTGTAAGGAACGCATTGAGAATTGCAGGAACCTCGTCAGCCCAAGGCATTTCAATGGAAGCACCGCCCGAAAGAACAACAACAACATTCTTGTTAACTTTTAAAACTTCATTGACAAGGCGATTGTGAAGGGGAGGAATACCAAGATGCTTGCGGTCATTGCCCTCTGTTTCAAATTCGTCCGTAAGACCGATGAACAGAACTGCAACATCTGTGTTCTTCGCCTTTGCAACTGCGTCGGCAATGTATTCATCGTCGCTCTTTCTGCCTTTTTTAGAGGTAGCATAGCCCTGAGCATAGTCAAACTTAATGCCCATCTGCGTCATTGTATCATAGGCTGAATCCAGCTTGATGGGGTTAATAAGCGATGAGCCTGCGCCCTGATAGCGGGGCTTCATTGCCATTTCGCCGATAACGGCGATTTTTGCGTCTTTGTTCAGAGGAAGCAGACCGCCGTCGTTCTTCATAAGCACCATGCACTGTGATGCAATCTCTCTTGCAAGCTGATGATGTGCGTCAGCGTCATATGTATAATCGCCCAGCACCTTTTCAGCCTTTTTAACCATATCAATGAGTTTGTCAACAGCTTCATCAAGCACGGATTCATCAACCGTACCGTTCTTAACAGCCTCTGCGATAAGTCTTGCGCCCTCACCGCTTGATGTGGGCATTTCAAGCTCCTGACCGGCAAGAAGTCCGGGAACGCGCTGATTTTCTGCGCCCCAGTCGGTTACCACAAGTCCCTTGTAGCCGAAGTCGCCGCGGAGAACATCTGTAAGAAGCCATTTGTTTTCAGCGGCATATGTACCGTTAAGTCTGTTATATGAGCACATAACAGTCCAGGGCTGTGCCTTTTTAACTGCTGTTTCAAAGGGGGCAAGGTAAATCTCGCGAAGCGCTCTTTCGTCAACAACTGAGTTAACAGTCATTCTGCGTGTTTCCTGATTGTTTGCCGCATAGTGTTTAAGAGAAGTGCCTATGCCCTTGCTCTGAACGCCGTTTATAAAGGAAGCCGCCATTTCGCCTGCAAGCAGGGGGTCCTCCGAAAAATATTCAAAGTTTCTGCCGCAAAGGGGAGAACGCTTGATGTTTGTGCCCGGTCCCAAAAGAACGGAAACCTGCTCTTTTAAGCATTCGTCGCCGAGAGCCTCGCCCATTTTTTCAATAAGGTCGGGATCCCATGAGCATGCGGTTGCCGATGCGGTGGGGAAGCAGATTGCGGGAACGCCCTTTAAAAGGCTTGTTTCACCTTTTTTTGCGGCGTCAGGGTCACCCTTTTTGCGTATTCCGTGAGGGCCGTCGTTAAGACTTACTGATTTGATGCCCAAACGCTCAATAGGCTGACTGTGCCAATAATCAAGACCGTCGCACATACTTGCTTTTTCTTCAAGCGTCATCTGCGCGATAAGGTCGGCATGTTTAAGTGCCATTTGTTTTCCTCCTCATAATGTATATCATAATTGTTTATATAATAAAGCAAAATTACAAATCTTTCAAGAGTTTTATGAAATGTTATTCATTATCTTCGGAGAAATTGTCAAAATTCCCCTCATATAAAAGACTGTCTGCCTGAGACTGGTCAATCGCCTCAATATTTTTAAGCTTACGCTGAATAAATAAGTTTTTCCGCTCTGCCTCGTCAAGAGTTTTACCCGCTTCATCAACCTTTTTGCGGGCTTTTGCGAGAAGTGTACCGAATTTTTCATACTGCGCCTTTGCCGCACCCAGAATTTCACGAACCTCGTTGGCTTTTTCGTTAATAGCAATGGTTTTAAAGCCCATTGAAAGTGAATTAAGGAGCGCCGTAACCGTTGAGGGACCTGCAATCATTATGTTATAGTCGCTCTGTATTTTTTCGGGCAAACCGCTTTTTGACGAGGCTATCTCTGCATACAAGCCCTCTGTTGCAAGATACATAATGGCAAAGGGTGTTGTGTCGGGAACATGGATGTATTTTGAAATCATCTTTGCCTCGCTGAGCACCTTTTTTTCAAGGTCACTGCGTGCGGATTTCAGTGCGTCTGCATCGGCACGGTCAGCGGCGTCGCAAAGGCGGATGTAATCCTCCATGGGAAATTTGGAGTCAACGGGCAGTAAAATATCTTTGCCGTCCTTTTCGGATGAGGGTATTCTTATTGCAAATTCAACCCTCTCTATTGAACCGGGCACGGTTGCCACATTCTTTTCATACATATTTGGAATAGTTTGGTCGAGAATTCCTTCAAGCTGAACCTCCGCCCAGGTACCTCTTGCTTTAACATTTGTAAGCACGCGGTTGAGAGCGGTAACATTTTCCGTAACGCCTGTTGAAAGCGTTTGCATTTCGCCAAGAGATTTGTTAAGATTTTCAAGCTGGTCCGCAACCGTTTTGAAAGAACCGTCAAGACGCTTTGAGAGAGTTTCGGTGAGTTTTTCATCAACTGTCATACGCATTTGTTCAAGTTTTTTCTCGTTCGACTCCTGCATTTTTGAAATTGAACTTTCCAAAACCTTGTTTTGACGCTCGCTCTGCTCCGCGTTTTTGTCACGCATATTTATGAGCATTTCGCTTACCTTTTCGCGGTGCTCAAAGTTGCCCTTATTCATATTGTCAATCCGTTGTGACATATCGTCAAGGCTCTTTTTCATTTCCTCACGGATTTCGCGGTTACCCTCACGGCTGTCCGTGCGCGAACGCTGAAATTCGTCACCAATGTTTTTTGATATGTAGTCAAGCTTTTGCTCCATTCCCGTAACGGCACTGTCATTTTTGCCGTCCTTAACCGATTTCAGCACAAGCACTGCCACGGCAAGCGAAACAGCGGAAATAATAACGGAAACAATCGTTAATATTAAGGTTAATTCCATAGTTTTCCCCTCATAGTTAAAAATATAATACCTATTATAACAAATTTATATAACAAAAGCGAGATTTTTATAAAAATTTTTATCAAAATATGGCGCGGAACAGTTTTTTTTGTTATACTGTAACAAGGTGAGTAATATGATAAAGAAAATTACGGCTTGTGCCCTTTCAATAATATTTGTTTTAACCTGTTTTTCCGCTTGTTCAAAAGACGACGGAAAAAACAAGGCTTTTGCCTGTGCCGTTAATGAGTTACCTGTTCATTTTGACCCACAGATAGCGAAAACACAGAGTGAAAAAACGGTAGCCGTGAATATTTTTGACGGTTTATTTAAGCTTTCCGAAAACGGCGAGGCGGTAAAATGCGCCGTGAGTGATTATTCGGTGTCGGCGGACGGACTTTCATATACATTTACTATAAAAAACAACCTTAAATATTACATTTCAAACAAAGCACAAAAATTTATTGAGGAAAAAGGCGCAACGCTTGACGGCAGAATAACAGCCGAGGATTTTGCTTTCGGCATAACCCGTGGAGTTCTCCCTGAAACATCATCTCCCGATTATGAGCTTTTAAGCGTTATTAAAAATGCAGAGGCCGTTCACAACGGAAAAACGGGAGCAGAAAACCTCGGCGTTCGTGTAATTGATAACTTAACATTGGAAATTACTCTGGAACGCCCATCGGCAGATTTCCTTTATGCTCTCACCCAGCCCGTTTCATATCCCTGCGATAAGGAGTTTTTTGAACTAACTGCGGGCAGATACGGTCTTGCGGCGGAATATACCGTAAGCAACGGAGCCTTTTATCTTTCATCGGTAAATGAGGGAAAATCGGTAAGCATTGCGAAAAATACGGAGTACAGCGGAGATTTTCCTGCCGTTCCCGCATCTGTTTCCCTGTATCTTAACAGCAATGAAACGGAAATTGCAAAGAAAGTGGATAAGGGCACATACGATATTGGATTTTTCTCCTCGGAAAGTGCGTTAAAAGAACTTGGGCGCGGCGTGCAGAAAACGGAAATGCAAAACATCGCCTGCTCCCTTATATTCAATATGTCGGACTCTGTAATGCAAAACGCGTCTTTAAGAACAGGGCTTATTTCCGCTGTTGAGTTGTCGGCAGTCACAAAAATGCCCCTTAAAACCGCGGTACCCCCTTATTACAAGCCTTCGGGCAATGATACAGCGGTTGAGGGAATAGCCTTCAACGCTGATGATGCGCAAAAGAATATGATTGCGGCTTATAAGGAATTGGGCGTCGAAAATCTTACCGTTGAGGTGCTTTGCACCGAAAAATATGAGGCGGCGGCAAAGGCTGTGGTAAGTTGTTGGCAGAAAAATATCGGCGTTGAATTAAACGGAGCGGTTAAGGCTGTAAGCAATGAGGATTTTGTTAAACTCATAAATTCCGGCGATTTTGATACGGCGATTTATCCAATTACTGTGGACTCTCAAAATGCCGTGGATTTTCTTTCTCTGTTTGCCCAAAGCGGAAATGTTTTCGGGTATGAATCGGAGGAATACAGCCGTATATTTAATGAACTCAAAATATCGCCGAGCGGCGAAAAAATATCGTATTGCCAAAGTTTTCTTCTGAAAAACGGTGTGATTCTTCCGCTGTTTTGTGAAAGCACTGTTTTTGCAATTGCAAAAAATACAAGCGGAGTTTATTTCTGCGGCGATACAGCCAATGTTTATTTTTATAAGGGACTGAAAAAATGACGGCGAAAAGAAAAGCGTATATTGTGTTTTCATGGACAGCGGTTGCTTTCTGTATGGGATTTATTTTTTATATGTCCTCAAATAATGGGGACGAATCAAAGGCGTTGAGCGATTCCCTTGCTCAAAAGCTTATCAGCTTTTTCGGCATTAGTATTCCCAAGGCTTTTTTGCGTAAATGTGCACATTTTACTGAATTTGTGGGACTTGGGTTGTTTTTGTTTAATGCTCTTTATGCTTCATTCGGTCACAGGCTTACGCCCTTATTTGCTTTGGGCGGGTCTGTAATTTATGCAATAAGCGATGAGGTACATCAGATTTTTTCAGACGGCAGAGCGTGTCGCTTTACCGATATACTTATTGACAGCGCAGGCGCTCTTTCAGGCATTGTAATTGCATTTTTAGTATTAAAAATTATTAGGAGGAGTAAAAATGGCAGTACTGAAACCCTTTAAGGCGGTCAGACCTAAGGCGAAATTTGCATCAAAGGTGGGGGCACTACCCTATGATGTTATGAATTCGGACGAAGCGAGAGAGAAGGTAAAGGGAAATCCTTATTCTTTTTTGCGTGTGGATAAGGCTGAAATAGATTTGCCCATGGGCACGGATATTTATTCCGAGGCGGTTTATGAAAAGGCAAAGGAAAATCTTGAAGCCTTAACAAAAAACGGAATATGCGAGCAGGACGAAAAGCCTATGCTTTATATTTACCGTCAGATTATGAACGGCAGAGAGCAAACGGGAATTGTGGGCTGTACAGCAGTTGACGATTATATTAACAATGTTATCAAAAAGCATGAATTTACCCGTGCCGATAAGGAAGCGGACAGAATTCACCATGTGGATACCTGCGATGCGAATACAGGACCTATATTCCTTACTCACCGCGAGAATAAAACGGTATCGGATATTACCGAAAATTGGAAAAACACACATTCGCCCGTTTATGATTTTATAAGTGACGACGGAGTAGGGCAGACTGTTTGGGTTATTGACGATGACGAAACGGTTAATAAGCTCGTGGAGGAATTCCGAAAAATCCCTTATCTTTACATTGCGGACGGTCATCACCGTGCCGCTTCTGCCGTTCGTGTAGGACAACAGAGACGCGGAGAGGGAGAGTATGATAAAAATGCGGAATTTAATTTCTTCCTTTCCGTTATTTTCCCCTGTGACCGGCTGAAAATTATGGATTATAACAGAGTAATAGCTGACCTTAACGGATTTACCGCAGAGGAATTTATTAAAGAAATCAGCGGAAAATTTACTGTTGAAAAAGCAGAGCAAAGCCCATATGAACCTCAAAGCCGCCATAACTTCGGTATGTATCTTGACGGGGCATGGTATAAAATTACGGCAAAGTCAGAATACATTAACGAAGCAGACCCCGTGGAAAGACTTGATGTTTCAATTCTGCAAAACAATCTTATTGCTCCCGTACTCGGAATTGACGACCCGAGAACAGACAAAAGAATTGACTTTGTGGGCGGAATAAGAGGACTTAAAGAGCTTGAACGCAGAGTGGAGGAGGGTATGCGCCTTGCGTTCTCTATGTACCCAACCTCCTTGGAGGAGCTTATGGATATTGCAGATGCAGGCAAGGTAATGCCGCCCAAATCCACATGGTTTGAGCCGAAGCTTCTTTCGGGACTTTTCATTCACAGGCTTTCATAAATCAATAATTAACAAGGGCGGAACCTGATGGCTCCGCCCTTGCTTTATGTGTAAATGATATAAATTTTACGCTTCAATAGTTACACAGTCGGCACTCTCTGCGTCCCAACTGTCCACAGCGTAGATTTTGTAGGTGTGCTTTTTGTCGCCTTTCGGCGCGTCAAATTCCAAGGTGACATTATCCTGCATACTGTCAAGACCGTTATAGAAATCGCTGAAGAAATACTTTGTTTCTTTGTCATCAATAACAACCTTGTAGGAATGTACGAAATCGTCATCCTCTGCCGCCGCAAAGGAAAGTGCGATTTTACCGTCTTTCAGCGTTGCAGTCCCCATAGTATCTTTGATAACGGGGGACTGATTTGCGGCCTTTCTTGTCTCAAAAGAATACCGCCCGTCATTGGTATAAGGCAGGGGGAAGGACCAAAGGCTGTCAGCCTTTTCCTCTTTTCCCATATTACCGTCGGCAAAATTGATACGGTGGAGGGTAATCTCGTTCTCTTGAAACTCCATAATGTAGCCCATTGGTGTGGCGTCCGCATTCGGCGGAATTGTACCGTTTTCTTTGCCCTCTTCAAGCTCTGTATAAGAGAGCGACTGTGTATTGATAACCGTATATTCTCCCTGCCATACAGAGCGCTCATCTAAAAGAGAATAATGCACATGACCGCTGAAATCTATCACATTCGGATATTTTTCCAATACTGCATTGAGGGTTTTGTCTCCCCAATCCTCACTGCCGTAGCTGGTGTTAAGGGGCTGATTGTGGGTCATTACGAAAATCGGCTTGCCGTTTGAGTCCGCTTGTGCTTTTTGCAGTTCTTTGTCTAACCATTGTGAAGCGATTACATAGCCGGCGGTCATACTGCCGTAATCGGGAGATACGCCGATGAAATGATAGCCGTTGACCACATAATGAGTCCAAGGCGAATGCCCCGTAATCTGCTGAAACGCCTTTCTGTGGTTGATGGCGGTAAACACATTTTTGTTCCAATAGTCATGATTGCCCATAATGGTTTGTATAATGGGTTTGTCTTCGCCGAACACCTCGTCTATGGCGTTCATATAGGTTTGGAACGCAAACCGTGTGCCCAAATCACCGATGTCTCCGGCATAAAGAAGCATATCTACATCGTTGTTTTTAATTACCGTCAGCGCATTGATAAGATTTTTAAGGTATGTATCGTCTTCATCTAACTGCTTTTGCGTGGGCGGCAGCTGGGAGTCGGAAATGATTGCAACCTTGAAGGTTTCATTTTCCGTTTGAAAGGTTTCGATTTCTGTTTTTTCCATTTTTGATTTACTGCCGAAATAACCTATTCCCATAAACAGAATACCTCCCAAAAGTATGATACAAAGCAGTATTACTGCTTTTTTTGAATTTTTTCATGTTTGCTTCTCACCTTAATCGGTAAATTACTGCTGTGCGCTTTTTGCCGCCAAAGCGTTGAGTTCGTCTATTTCTCTCTTTTCTTTTTCCTCGCGGAACGCTTTCAGCTTCTCCTCTTGTGCTTTTTCGTCGAACTTATAGAAGAACATGGGGATTGCTTGGAGCAAGAGACCGACCGCACCGAGTGCCGTCAGCATAAAGAAGATAACATTGAGAAGCGTGGTATAGTTGACACCGTCGTAAACCATAGCCTGTGTAGTGCTTTGGATAAGCGGTTTGGTCAGATTGTTTGTCAGCGCCGCCATCTTGTCTGCATTATAGCCGAATTTATCAACAACACCGAGTACGATTACATTGAACAAAGCGTAAGAAATTTTGCCTACAAGGCTGCGGAACGAGAATACCGTGCCTTCAAGACGCTTGCCTGTACGCATTTCCAAATCGTCAACTACATCGGAGAACATTGCAATAAGCAATACTGTCATAATACCGATTGGGAAGTTGGTGAAGAAACGAAGGATTGTGTATGTAATAGCACCGGCAGTAGTGTTGTAGGGAATAATCCAGATACCGATTACGAAGCAAAGCACATCGGCAATGATACCTGCAAAGGAAACGCCGATCCAAAGTGTTTTCTTATCCATTTTCTTTAAGAACCAGGGAACAAGAGCCATGGAGAGCATATAGGAAGCGCCGCTGCCGATTTGAAGGAGAGGAATTAAAAGACCTTCACTGGTAATCTCTGCGCCGCCGAGCAACGCCGAAATTTTGTCCATGGGGAGAACACCGATACAGTTCCATTTCGCGAAATAGGGAAGGAACAATGCGGCACCAAGGTTTGTAAGAGAGGATACAAATGCCGCAATCACAAGGCACATAAACTTTTTATCCTTAAAAACAACCTTTAAGCCGTCAATATAGCTTTCTTTTCTCGGGGGGATATAAACCTTCTCTTTAAATCCGAAGGCTGAGAGGAACATGGGTACACCTGCCAAAACGGCAAATATAAGAGCGGAGAAGAAATAGCCTTCCTTCTGATGCTCTCTGCCCCAAAGACCTGCAACTGTGAAGAACAAAATTGAGGGCAAAACCGAACCGAGGGAGCCCAAGATGTTACTGAAAGAAACAGCCTTAACGCGCACCTTGTCCTCAGGGAAAACAAGAGGAACCGAGCCCTGATAGGGAATATCAAGTGCTGTATAAACAGTGTAGAATAAAAGATATGCAATAATAGCATATATAAAGTTGCCTTTCTGACCGAAATTAACGGGAGCAAAAAGCAATGCGGTTACAATAACCACAGGGCCGCTGAGCCAAAATACGAAAGGTCTGCATTTACCCCATTTAGTGTGGGTTTTGTCAACAATCATACCCATCATCGGGTCGTTTATTGCGTCCCAAACCTTTGTTGCCGAGAGCACAATACCGGTCATACCCAGGGTGAGTCCCAATACGTCGGTAAAGTACATATTCAGCGCTGTACCGAGAAGGCTGAAAATGGTGCTCATACCGAAAGGCAAAAGTGAAAACGCAAGTATCTCTTTTGTCGTTTTGTCTTTCAGATTTACTTTCATCTGCTTCATTCCTTTTCCTTGAAATTAAGTGATTGACAATACCTTACGGCGAAGGTATAATATTATAGACCGAAAGGTCAACAATGAAAATTATACCAACAGCAAAGCAACTTGTCAATAAAAAAAAGGACATTATATGAAAAAAACTGATAAGACAGAGCTGACCAAACAAAGAATTTTAAAGGCGGCTGTTGAGGTATTCGGCATATACGGATATGACGGCGCAACGGTCAATCAGATTTGCAGTCAGCATAATATTTCAAAGGGTTTGATTTACCATAATTTTGAAAACAAAGGCGCGCTGTATCTTTGCTGTGTGGAAACGGCGGTTAACGCGTTTATTGCATATATGTCCGAGTTTCAATTCGGCACGGATTTTCATAAATACATGGAAGAAAGATATAAATTTTTCAAAAAGCATCCAAATTATGCGCGTTTGATTTTTTCTGCAATACCCAATTCGGAGGATGAGGAATTTGCAAATGCTCTGCAAAATATCCGAAAGCGTTTTGATACATTTAACACGCATTTGTATCTTTCTGCTCTGGACGGTTTGCAGTTGCGAAAAGGCGTTACAAAAGAGAACGCATTGCAATATTACGGGCTTTTGCAGGATATGCTCAACAGTTATATAAGCGTAGGTCATTCGGCGGACGGGTATGCAACCGCACTTGACATACACGAAAAACACTTGGAAAAAATACTTGACTATATGCTTTACGGCATTGCGGAGGAACAAAAATGAAAAAAGTTATTGTTGTTTCAAAAACACATTTGGATTTAGGCTTTACGGACTACGCCGAGAACATTCGGCAAAAGTACATAAACACCTTTATCCCGTCCGCCATAAACCTTGCGGAAAATATCAACACGGAAACCGAGAAAAAGTTTATTTGGACCACAGGCTCGTGGATTTTAAAAGAAGCGCTGGAAAACGGAACAGACGCCCGGAAAGAAGCCTTAATAAAGGCGCTGAAAGACGGCAACCTTGTGCCCCACGCTCTGCCCTTTACCACACACACGGAACTTTTGGACAGTGAAACACTTGCCTACGGACTTTCTATTGTGGACAGGCTCGATGAAATTCGCGGCAAAAAGACCGTTTCGGCTAAAATGACCGATGTGCCCGGTCACACGGCGGCGATTGTACCGCAGCTTGCCAAACACGGCATTAAGCTGTTACATATCGGCGTAAACGGCGCTTCTGCCGTACCTGAAGTGCCAAAATGCTTTTTGTGGAAGGTGGGCGGCGCAGAAGTGGTTGTGGTCTATTCCGGCGATTACGGCGGGGCATACAAAAGCGAATTTACAGAAGAAGTCTTGTACTTTGACCACACCCTCGACAATCACGGCGCCCCCTCGCCCGAGGCGGTACAGAAAAAACTTGCCGAAATCGGGAAAGAATATCCCGATTACACGGTTTCGGCAGGCACTTTGGACGAATTTGCCGAGGCAATTTGGGCAGTTCGTGAGAAACTGCCTGTTTTGACGGGTGAAATCGGCGACACATGGATTCACGGCAGTGCCGCAGACCCGTATAAATCCGCCGCATTGCGCACGCTGATGCGCTTAAAACGGGAATGGCTGAACGACGGCTCAATGACAAGAGATACCGACGAATACAAAGGCTTTTCCGACGGGCTGTTATGTGTTGCGGAGCACACCTGCGGTATGGACAGCAAAATCAGCTTTGCGGATTACGAAAACTACTTAAAGGCGGATTTTAATAGGGCTCGTGCAAAAGACGATGTGACCGCAAAGCACATTTTCCGCGATTTCCCCCACGGGATTGTTGCCGCATTTAATCGGCGTTTTAATTCCAATCAGAAAAAAGGCTCGTACCGTGTAATTGAAAAGAGCTGGGCGGAACAGCGTGAATATATCGACAAGGCGGTTGCCGCTTTATCCGATACGCACAAGGAAATTGCGTTGAAAGCCTTAGCGGCATTGCGCCCCGAGAGTCTCCCCACAGCGGAAGGTACGGAAAAATATACAAATTCCGTGTCTTTCGGCGGATATATGCTGGCGCTCAACGAATACGGCGGGATTGGACACTTCACACACAATGACACGGAAATTATCAAACAAAATAACGAACCCATTTTACAATATCATTCTTACAACAAATCGGATTATGATTTTTGGTTTACCCACTATGCACGGAATATGAAACAAAACGGCGGCTGGGCATATCCCGATTTCGGCAGACCGTTGTTAAAGTATGCCGAGGGCAAATACCCCACAGGCCGTTTCTTCTACAAAATGACCGACAGCACGGTTTGTGAAACTGCGGACAGCGTAAAGGTTTTTGTAACATTGCAGTGCGACAAAAAACTGTGTGATGAGCTGGGCGCACCGCGAAATGTGGAGATTGTATATACCCTGTCTGCCGACGGACTGCGTTTCTCCCTTGTATGGACGGAGAAAGATGCCAACCGTTTGACAGAAGCCATCTTCTTGCACCTTTGCCCCGCCGCTACGGGGGATAATTTCAAACTGCAAAAAATCGGTACGGAAATTGACTACCGTACCACCGCCTTCATGGGTGGGCGCAATTTACACGCTGTGGAAAAGAGCATATTAGAAACAGCAGACGGCAAATATGATTTTGTTAACTTGCACGCACCGCTTATCTCAGTGGGCAAGGGCAAGATTTTGGAATACGATAACAAAATTGAGGATATTGAAAAAGACGGCATTTCCTATGTGCTTTGTAACAATGTTTGGGGCACGAATTTCCCGCTGTGGTATGAGGACAACGCCCGATTTGATTTTGTAATTGCACCCGAAAAGGAGGAAAATATATGAAACTGATTTATAAAAAGCCGCTTATCTTCCCCGCTTGGGGCATTTTCAGCGGCAAGGACGCAGGCAAAACCTACTACCGTCTTGAAGACGATTGCGTGGTATTTTCGCCTGAAAAAGACAAACTGCCGCATCATAATCATATTGAAATGACAGGCTTTGAGGCGTCGTCAATTATCAGTTATAAAGTGGACGAACAGAAACGCTTGAAACTCTATTCCTTTTGCGTGTTCCCCCAAATTCGTGTAATTCCCAATCTGACAAGAGGCGGATTAACGCGTCATTTTGAAAATGCCAAATTGCATTTCAAAAATACAAAGGCAGAAGTGACTGAAATTCGCTTTGACGGCATTTTGCAAATTAAAGAACAGGCAGGCAATGCGGAAATTTGCCGCCGCCTGACTGCGGCACGCAATAAAAAGGCGCTGATTGAAGAAATCACGGTAAAAAATACGGGCTCTGCCGCCGTGCACTTCACCTTAAAAACCGACAAGCCCCAACGCACAATCCATAAGATTTTTATGGCGGAAAACCGTGACCAAGAGGTATTCACCGTCGCTTTTGACGGCGAAACAAGGCTTGCAAACCGAAGTGTGCAGTTGACACTCCGTGCGGGGCAGGAAAAAGTCATCACAATTTGCTACGGTGCGGAAAAACTGACTTTGCAAGAGGCAAAAGCAGAGTTGGATTTGCGAGGGCAGTTTATTGCTGACTCTAAATCCCGCTTGAAAATCAAAACGCCGGACGAAACTTTAAACCGTATGTTGGATTTTTGCAAAATCCGTGCAAGTGAGAGCATTTTCAATACGAAAAACGGCTTCATGCATGCACCCGGCGGCGGCAATTTTTACGGCGCACTGTGGACAAACGACCAATGCGAATACGCAAACCCGCTGTTTGCCTATCTTGGCTATCCTGTGGCGCAGGAGCAGTCTTTAAACTGTTATCGGTTGTACGCAGACCTCGCAAAGCCCGACAAAGCCATTCCCACAAGCATTATTGCCTGCGGTGACGGGCTTTGGCACGGCGCGGGCGACCGCGGCGACACTTCCATGTTCCTTTACGGGCTTGGCCGCTATCTTTTGAGCACAGGCGACCGTGAAAAAGCTCTGGAATTTTTACCGTCCATTGAAACAGCGGCAACCTATGTGAAAAGTCAAATCACAGCTGACGGCATCGTGAAAAGCGACAGCGACGAGTTGGAAAACCGATTTGAAAGCGGAAATGCCAATCTTTCCACATCGGTGATTACATATGATGCGTTTTTGTCGCTTCAATATCTTTACAAAGAATTGGGCGAGGCGGAGAAAGCGGAAAGTTACCGCGCGTTGGCAGAGAAAATCGAAAACGGCATTGAAAATTATTTCGGTGCCAATGTAGAGGGCTTTGAAACTTACCGTTACTGCGAGGAAGAACCCCATTTGCGCTCTTGGATTTGCCTGCCCCTGACGGTGGGGATTGACACAAGAAAAGACGGCACAATTAAAGCACTGCTGTCTGACAAACTTTCCAAAGACAGCGGCATTTTAACAAAAAGCGGCACAAAAACCTATTGGGACCGTGCGGCGCTGTACGGAATGCGCGGGCTTTTCTATGTGGGTGAAAGTGATAGGGCGTTAAATATGCTGACCGCTTACACCAAAGAGCGTTTACTTGGCTGTCACCCGCCCTACCCCGTGGAAGCATTTCCCGAGGGCAACTCGGCACAGCTTTCCGCCGAAAGTGCGCTGTATCTGCGCATTTTTACCGAGGGTATTTTAGGGTACAGACCGACGGGTTTTGACTCGTTCCAAATCAAACCGAATTTGCCGAGTGCTTGGGAAAACTTCCAAATACAGGGTATGGAATTGTGCGGTAAAACGGTAGATATTACCGTTCGAAACGACGAAAATTACACCGTGCAAATTGGCGGCGACACCGTAACTGTTCCCAAAGGCGAAACCTATACATATACAATCTAAAATGATTTAGGAGATATTATGATGAATTTTGATAATCTGACTTTGCGCGCCGTTTACACCGCAAACGGCAAGGAAAAGACGACCGACCGTTTGCAAAACGAGGATTTTGAAATTAAAATTCAAACAGAGGGCAACTGCCTTTTTGCCTCGATTATTCCCCACACCGCCGTATCTTTTAAAGTGTTGCAATTCCTTTTGCCCCACACCTTTGAGAAGACGGAGCGTGTATTTGTCAACGGCTATCAAAGCTGGACGGATAGCTTTGAGTATTCTTACGGCGAAAGTATGCGTGAGCTTACAAAACTTACGGAATTCTGCATCACAAAAACACCCATTGGAAATATCGGTTTCCCCAAATCGGGCGACAGCCTGTTTTGGAAATATCCCCGCACAGCCAATGTGTTTTACGGTTGGTCATATGGCTATATCCGCAACGAAAACACGGCGGAAATCTACGGCTCCCTTTCCGAGCGTTCGGGCTACACCGTTGTTACCTTTGATATGAACAAAAATGCGGTTCTCATCGACAAGGAGCTTGCCGGCGTGACCTTTACATCTGAAAAAGAGCTCTTGTCCCTTGCTGTTATTAAGGGCGAATACGATGCGGCATTTGACGAGTACTTTGAGAAAATGGGCGTTACCTGCCGTGAAACAAAGCGCCGCACGGGTTACACCACTTGGTACAATTACTACGGCAATGTGGACGAACAGGTAGTCCGCCGTGACCTTGCCAGCATTAAAGCGCTTGATGTACCCTTTGACTGCTTCCAAATTGACGACGGCTATCAGGAGGCGATAGGCGACTGGCTCTATACCGATAAGAAGAAATTCCCCTCAGGTATGAAGAGCATTGCAGACGATATCCATGCAGGAAATATGATTGCAGGACTTTGGCTTGCTCCCTTTGCAGGTGTTAAAAAGTCAAGACTGTTCGGGGAGCATCCCGATTGGTTTATTAAGGATGAAAGTGGCAAACACTATAAAACAGGACACAACTGGGGCGGTTTTTATTCCCTGGATATTTACAACGAGGGCGCACGAAAATACTTAAAAGATGTTTTCAATACCGTATTAAATGAGTGGGGCTTTGATTTGGTAAAGCTGGACTTCCTGTACGGTGCTTGCGTACTGCCTATGCGCAACAAATCACGCGGTGAAATTATGTGCGATGCAATGGATTTGATTCGTGAGTGCTGCGGCGACAAACTGATTTTAGGCTGCGGCGTACCTATGATGCCCGCATTCGGCAAGGTGGATTACTGCCGTATCGGTTCGGATATTTCGTTGAAATGGAAACAGAAAAAAGATGTTATCCGTGAAGAGGTTTCCACGCCCCATGCCGTTTGTAACTCCATTTTCCGCCGCCATTTAGACGGCAGAGCGTGGAAAAACGACCCCGATGTTTTTTTACTGCGTGACCAAAACAACAAAATGACCTTTGAGGAGCGTAAACTTCTTGCGAAAATCAACAGCACCTTCGGCAACCTGCTGTTCATTTCGGACAATGTCAGCGAATACACGCCAGAACAACTTGCCGTATTAAAGGATACCTTTGCAAATAAGGATATAAAGATTAACAAGGCACAGTTCAGCGCAACGGACATAATGGATATTGATTACAGTGAAAACGGTGTAAAAAACCAAATGCGCTTTAATATAAGAACGGGTGAAATGCTCATTTGATTGGTAATTATTCACAAAAAACTATATGCTGATTTGTAATTTTGTGCCAAAGGACGAAAGTTAAAAATTTAACAATTTTCACTTGACTTTGCTGAAAACGGATTGTAATATATATACAAATCAAAGCACAGTTATATGTGCAATTTTAACAAGGCAAGGCGAATATCCAATGGCAGAAATTCTTAAAAACATGAGCATCAAAACGATTGTTTCACAAAAAGACGGCTTCAAACGCATCGCAATAATGATTTTCAGCATTTTACTTATGGGCTTTGCGGTTTCAGTGTTTTCCTATTCGGGAATGGGAGTTGACCCCTTTACAGCTCTCAATATGAGCGTAAGCAAAATACTCGGCATAGGCTTCGGCTTCTGGCAAATATGTGTAAACGGGGTAATCCTTATAGGCGTTGCCGTAACGGCAAAAAAGCTTATAAATATAGGAACTGTTTTCAATATGGTGGGCGTAGGCTATGTTTGCCAATTCTTTACGGGACTTTACGACAGATTCCTTCCGACTGAAAAGGTGTTGGCGGTAAAACTTATTTGTATGGCTTTGGGCGTGTTCCTTTTGAGCATGTCGGCTTCCCTTTATTTCAACTGCAAGCTGGGCGTTTCTCCTTACGACGCTTTGGGCTTTGTGCTTGAAGAAAAATCAAAGCTTAAATACAAATGGTGCAGAGTAATAACAGATTTGATTTGTACTGTTATCGCTTTCCTGCTTTCGGGACCTATCGGTGTGGGAACGGTTGTAACTGCGTTCTTTATGGGACCGGTAGTATCGTTCTGTGACACAAGAATTTCACAGAAAATCCTTAATTTGAAATACCGTTTTCTTCGTAATTTTGCGGTTATCAGATATTACGATTTGAGCTATATTCAGGGCGTAAGATAATCAGATTAAAAATAAAAACTGCTGTTTTCGGTAAAGCCTTATGAAAACAGCAGTTTTTTTGTAATTATTTTGTAAGTATTATATTGTTGATTTAATCTCATATGTGTGTTATAATTATCACACTTAATCATCTGCAATTTATTGCAAAAACAGAGTAGTGTGTTAGGATTATAACAATGAACGAGAAAATTTTGAACTTTGCGCCCTATTATGACGAAAGCCTGCCGCTTAATATCAGAATGATGGGTGAAACTATTTGTGATGACACAATTGATGTTGTAAGAACAAAATCCGAGCTTACCGCCCTTGAATATATTGACGACGGTTGCGGAACTCTGGAAATTGAGGGCAAATGCGTTTATCCTCAAAAAAACGATGTGTTTTTCCTGAAAAAAGGAACCTGCCATCACTATTACAGCTCCAAGGAAAACCCATGGCATAAGTATTGGATAATTTTTGACGGTCCTCTTGCCGAAATGCTTATCCGTGAATATCTGCCTCAGGATATATACCACTTCCCGAATTGTGACTGCAAAGAAATAGTTAAAAATGTAATCGAAATCGTAAAAAAATACCGAGAAGATTATAAGAGAATGGTAGATGAAATAACCGTTGAGTTTATAAGATTTCTCGTCTATATAAAACACCGTGAGGACAAAAAGCCTGATTCTCTTGCCGACCGTATCAGGCGCAGGCTTGATTTTTATGTGGAGCAGGAGTTTTCGCTGGATAGAATTTGCAGTGAACTGAATTATTCAAAGAACCACATAATACAGGTGTTTGAGGATTCATACGGTGAAACGCCGTATCAGTACTATATGGAGAAAAAACTTGAAGCGGCAAAGATTTATCTCCAAAACACAACGCTTCCGGTAGGGGAGATTGCCGAAAGGCTTTCATATTGCGACCAAAGATATTTTTCCGCCTGCTTTAAGAGCAGCACGGGAATGTCGCCCACGGAATACCGTAAAAAAATGCAGCCGTAAATAAAAGCGAGCCAAAGTTTCCAAGGCTCGCTTTAATAATTGTCTGTTTATTGCTTTTGGGATTCACAGCATTCATGGCAACACCCGGAACACCCCATGCTTGCCGCTTTGCCCTCGGGCGTGTCGCGGTAGTATTGAGTATGTGTGTCGCGGTGGGGAAGAGTCTCCCAAAGCTCATCTGCAACGGGTTTCCACTGTGCCGCATAATCAACGCACTTATCACAAAGCTCGTCTGCACTTTCCTTTACAATCAGGTCAGAGGATTTTGCACCCGTTTCCTTAACCATTTTGCGCAGATACTCGGGATTTTCAAGCATCGGGCAAGGGCGCAGATGATTGTCGTTAAAGGGCTGATTGTGATAATACGCCATAAACAGCGGTGACTGCAACGCTTGGAGCAGAGTATGCGTTCTGATATTGGAGTCGGAATAGTGTATAAATACGCAAGGCTCAATGTCACCTGCGGAGTTAACATGAAAATAGTTGCGTCCTCCTGCAATACAGCCGCCGACATATTCTGCATCGTTTTGGAAATCCATTACGAAAATAGGCTTGCCCGTTTTGCTGTTGCGGGTTTCACGAAGCCAAAGATACATTCTCTTTCTCTGCTCGGGAGTGGGGATAAGCTCCTTATCAGCGCCGTGACCTACGGGCATATAGTTGAAATAAAGGGAAAATTTTGCTCCCTTTTCAATGAGCATATTCATAAAATCGTCGCTTGTTACAAGCTCGATATTTTTCTGTGTATAGCAAACTGAAACGCCGTAAATACACTTGTTTTTCTGCAAAAGCTCCATTGCGCTGACGGTGGTTTTGTATGCGCCGTCACCTCTGCGCCAGTCGTTTGACTCCTCACTGCCCTCAATGCTCAAAGCAAGAGCAATGTTGCCCGCTTCCTTCATATCGTCGCAGAACTTCCGGTCAATAAGAGTTGCGTTTGTAAACACAAGGAAAATGCAGTCTCTGTTGTTTTTGCAAAGCTCAATAATATCGTTTTTTCTTATAAGCGGTTCTCCGCCTGTAAGCCAATAAAAATGACAGCCCAACTCCTTGCCCTGAGTTACAATACTTTGCATCTCTTCATTTGTAAGGTTTTGCTGATGACCGTATTCCGCCGCCCAACAGCCCTTACAGCGCAAATTACAGGCGCTTGTGGGGTCAAAAAGAATGTTGAAGGGTATGTTACACTTGTACTTTTCACGGTTTTTTCTGACTGCTTTTGTACCGTAATATCCTGCGTCAATACCGAAAGACAAAAGCATTTGTTTCAGAACATTGCGGTCAATATCACGGATAAGCCCAAGGGCGAACTGAGTCCAAACATTGTCTTTATCCTCAGCGGCGGCTTTAATCTTTTTGAAGTTTTCAGGAGGAAAAATTTTGCTGAAAACAGGGCCGATTTTGTCTGCAAGTTTAATAATATTCGCCTGAGGGTCCTTGTCAATGTATTTCAGCAGACGGTCAAGCGTTATGCTCATACCTTTTCTTTGAATATTGTAAACCAAATTCATATTGTCACCTTAACAGTTTTTCTACATATCCTATTTATTTTATTGTAAATGGTAATTAAAGTCAATGATTATTTTGCGCTATTTACAAATATTTTACATCTGTTTTGGTTATTTTGCACCGCGAAAGGGAAAAATAAACAGGCAAATCAAAAAACATCTGTAAAACAGTAGAAAAAACTTCCGAAATATGGTAAACTAATCATTAAACTATTAAATGCGGATATGTGTATTCAGATATCCGCGTCAGAAAAGACAGGGTGAAGCTTGGTGAGCGTTTCGGCGTACAGAGAAATAGCAAAGGGCGTAAAGCTTCTTTGCGTCAACAGCGAAAAATTTAAAACAAACTGCATTAAAATTGATTTTTATCTGCCCATATCCCGTCATTTTGCGGCGCAGAATGTGCTGTCATCCCTTATGGGGCACACCTCAAAACGGTACAATACCTTCAAAACCTTTAACGGTAAAATCGAAAGTCTTTACGGGGCTGATTTCTATTCGGATATAGCCACCGTTGGCGAAAAGGTGAGGCTCCGTTTTTCAATAGAACTGCCCGACGACCGCTTTTCGCTTGACGGCAGTAAAATTTCGGAAGATGCAGTTGATTTTCTCGTTGATATTATTAAAAATCCCAATTGTGAAAACGGCTGCTTTGACAGGGAGTTTACCGCCCGTGAAATTCGCTTTACTCTTGAAAATATAGAGGCAGAGAAAAACGATAAGCGTGCCTACGCTTTGTCAAGGCTCCGTCAGCTTATGTGCAGCGGCGAACCCTACGGAATTGACCGCGAAAAGCTTGAAAACGATATAAAAGAGCTTGACGGCGAGAAGCTTTTTTCGGCGTATGAGGATATGATGAAGTCCTCAACGGTTGTAATTACCGCCTGCGGCAGTCTTAACGGCGATATGCTTACGGTGAAATTTACTGATTTTATGAATTCCGTTAAGGACAGAGAGCCTCAGAAGCTTGAAACGGTGTTTGTGGAGAAAGCGGACAAAATTCGGTATTTCAATGAGCAGATGGAGGTAAATCAGGCGAAGCTTGTTATAGGACTGCGCACCGGTATGAAAAATTCCGACGACGATTATTTTGCGTACAGGGTAATGACCGATATTTTCGGCGGCGGACCGTATTCAAGGCTTTTTATGAATGTGCGTGAAAAAATGAGCCTTTGTTATTACTGCGGAGCAAGACTTTTGCGTGAAAAGGGCATTATATTTGTTCAAAGCGGTATTGAAGAAGAAAATTACCGTCAGGCTCTTGATGAAATATTAAATCAGCTTGATATAATGAAAAACGGTGAGTTTACAAATGAGGATTTTGAGTCCTCAATTTCCGCATTGGCGGACGCTTTCAGAGGCGTTGGCGACTCTCCCGTTTCGGTTTGCACCTTTATGGCGTCTCAGGCGTTTGACGGTGAGTTGGTTGACGGTGAAGAATACGCCGAAAAGCTATGCGAAGTTACGCGTGAGCAAGTCATTGAATGTGCGAAAAAAGTAACCGTGGATTCCGTTTATCTTCTTTCAGGGGAGGCTGAGGGCGATGAATAATATAAAAGAGATTAAAAACGAGCTTTTAAATGACAGTTATTATGAAATCGACCATTTCTCGGGGCTTAAAATTTTTGTTTATCCCAAGGAAAATTATTCCTCTGCATATGCGGTGTTCGGCACAAAATACGGCTCAATTGATACAAAATTCAAATTAGATGGGGAAAAGGAGTTTATCTCCGTTCCCGAGGGAATTGCCCATTTTCTTGAACACAAGCTGTTTGAAAGCGAGGAGCTGGACGCCTTTGCACGCTACGCAAAAACAGGAGCCTCCGCAAACGCTTATACATCTTTTGATAAGACCTGTTATCTTTTCTCATGCAGCGGTAATTTCCGGCAGTCACTTGAAATACTGCTTGATTTTGTAAGCAATCCGTATTTTACCCCCGAAACCGTTCAAAAGGAGCAGGGAATAATCGGGCAGGAAATAAAAATGTGTAATGATGACCCCGGTTGGGAGTCCCTTTTCTCTCTGCTTCGTGCAATGTATCACAAGCACCCTGTGAAAATCGACATAGCGGGTACGGTGGAGTCCATAAGCCATATTACAGCCGATTTGCTTTACAGTTGTTACGAAACCTTTTATAACCCTGCAAATATGGCGCTGGCGGTGGCAGGAAATGTTACCGTGGAGCAGGTGCTGGGCGTTGCGGATAAAATTCTCAAGCCCAAGGCTTCCAAAAAAATCGAACGAAGCTTTGAGCCTGAGCCCGAAACGGTTGTTCAGGATACAATAACGAGAAAATTAAGCGTGGCAATGCCTATTTTCGCAATAGGTTATAAGGAGAATATAAAAACTCCCGAAAGAACCTTAAAGGAGTCCCTTGAAAGCGCAATTCTTCTTGATATTATTGCGGGAAAAACCTCAAATCTCTATGAGGAGCTGATAAGCGAGGGGCTTGTGAACACAACCTTTGATACGGAGTATTTTGAGGGCTACGGATATTCCGCTCACATATTTACCGGCGAGAGTACAAATTACGAAAAGGTCCGCGAGCGCATAAACGAAGAAATTATGCGTGTGAAAAAAGAGGGCGTAAGCCGTGATGCGTTTGACCGTATCAAGAAAAAGCACTACGGCAGTTTTATAATGAATTTTAACGATATTGATTCAATCGCCAATGACCTTGTGGGCGAGTATTTCAGCGGCTGCGGTCTGTTTGAGCGCCTTTCGGTGCTGGAGGGCATAACAGCCGAGGATATCGACTCCCGTTTAAGAAATGCAATAAACATTGAAAATTCTTCAATGTCAGTTATAATGTGATATTTAAGGCAAAGCAAAAGGAGATACCGTATGAAATTTTTAACCGATTATACCCTTGTTGAGTTCCCCAAATTGGGCTGGAAGTTTGATGTTTACGAAAATCTTGTGGAATTTACAATTCCCGGTTGGGATATTGATATTACCATTAAGTTTTACGGTGTAATTATTGCGCTGGGCTTTACTCTGGCTGTGCTTTTCGGCGGCAGAATGGCTTATAAGTGGAAAATGAGCCTTGATAAAATGCTTGATGTGCTCATATACGGCACAATCGGCGGAATTGTGGGCGCAAGGCTTTATTATGTTGCCTTTGAATGGGACAGTTATAAAAATGATTTGCTCTCAATATTCAAGATATGGGAGGGAGGCCTTGCCATTTACGGCGGAATTATCGGCGCTTTGATTGTAGCGTTTTTTGTATGCAAAAAGATTGATTTGAATTTTTACAAGCTTCTTGATTTGGCAGGTATGAGTTTTCTCATAGGGCAGGGTATCGGCAGATGGGGCAACTTTACAAATCAGGAGGCGTTCGGTACAAACACAACCCTTCCTTGGGGTATGACAAGCGACAAAATTTCCGCGTACATAAACGCCAATTACGGAACTTTCATTGATAACGGTATCCAGATGGACGCCGAGCTTCCCGTTCATCCCACTTTCCT
>JBJEPW010000042.1:0-79498 GCA_051881435.1 Candidatus Fimenecus sp.
AAATACGCCGTAATATCAAATTTTCGGCATATTGGGTTCGACTTCCCTCACCTTAACCGTAAAGGTACTTCCCTTTTGCGGCCGGGATTTCACATCTATTGTACTGCCCGTTATGTCGGCGGCGGTTTTCACAAGAGCCAGCCCCAATCCGTTACCCTGTGATTTCCGTGAGGTATCCCCCTGATAGAATTTTTCAAAAATATGCTTTTTGACTTCTTCCGTCATACCTATGCCGTCATCGTAAATTTCAACTGTAATATAATCCTTTGAAGAATTATCAAGCCTTATACCGATTTTGCCGCCGCAATCGGTAAATTTAACCGCGTTGCCCACGAGATTTATCCACATCTGATTAAAAAGGTCTTTATTCCCTACTATTTCACATTCGGGCAAATCAAGGTCTAAATAAAGGTTTTTCTTTGACCATTGCTGTTCAAACATAAGCACCACACGGCGAAGCTGCTCGTCAAGGCTGAATTTTACCGGCTTTGATTTTATATTCTGTGTTTCAAGCCGCGAAAGCTTTAACACACTGTCCACAAGCCCCGAAAGCTGCCCTGTTGATTCGGTAAGCAATGAAAAATATTCGTTACGCTGCTGTTCGTTTATTTTCGGGTCGCTGAGCAAGGTAACATATCCCTGAATTGTGGAAAGGGGCGCTCTGAATTCGTGAGATACATTTGAAACAAAATCCGAACGCATAACCTCGATGCTTTTCAGCTCCTCGGTCATTTTATTTATATTTTCTGCCAGAACCTTCACTTCGTCTTTAAATTTTGAATCGTCTATATGAACATCAAAGTTTCCCTGTGCAATTTCATCTACCGCCGCTGAAATTGTGGTTATGGGTTTTGTTATTCTTCTGCTCCAAAAAAACGCCATACCCTGGCTTACCATAAGCAAGGAAATTACAGAACAAATCACGATAAGCGAGGTGTTTTCACTTATTGTGCTGATATCAAAAAGGCTTGTACGGAAAATCAGAAACAGCAAAAACAAAAACAGCAATACAAGCATGGCAAAAACGAAAACCACCAGAAATACCATTCGTCTGTAAAGCTTATTAAAGACCTTTAACTTCATTTTTTAACACCCCTGTATCCCAATCCCCTGATTGTGTTTATCTCAATGTCGGGACAGTCACGAAGTCTGTCACGCAGTCTGTTTATATGAACATCTACCGTTCGCTCCTCGGAATCGGTATCATAGCCCCAAAACTCGTCCATAAGCTGACGGCGTGTAAAGGTGCGTGAGGGGTAAGACATAAGCTTATAAAGCACAAGAAATTCCTTTTGCGGAATTTCAACGGTTTTTCCGTCAAACTCCGCTGTATATGTGTCATAATTCAAAACTGTGCCGCCGATTGTAAGCTTTCGCTCCGTCACCATTTTTGCTCTGCGTAAAAGGGCGTTAACACGCAGTATCATTTCATTCAAATCAACGGGCTTTACCATATAATCGTCTATTCCCGCCATAAAGCCGTAACGCTTATCTTCAAAGCCCTCCTTGGCTGAAATCATAAGTATGGGCAGTTCGGGATACATTTCCCGCAGTTCCTTTGTAAGCTCATAGCCGTCCACACCGGGCATCATTATATCGGATATTACAAGGTCAACATTTTTTTCAGCTACTATATCAAGAGCTTCTTCACCGTCCAGCGCCTGAATTGCATTGTATGAATTGGACTGCAAGGCAGAGCAATATATACGATTAAGCTTAATATCATCTTCCACAACAAGTATATTGAACATCGCTTTCGCTCCTTTCAACAGTATTGTACCATATTATTTAAACTTTGTGTTAATTATATTATTTATCAACATATTTTTCTTATAATACACATTGATTTTTTCCTGCAATTATAATAGAATTAACCCAAAGGCGGGATGTTTATGAAAATCAATCTAAATAATACGGCAAAACTGCAAACCTTAAAAGGCTGGGGCACTTCCTCTTGCTGGTGGAGCCAATACTGTGCCGATGAAAAGGCGGCGGAGGAGATTTCAGAGCTTTTATACGGCAAAAGCGGGCTCGGTCTTAACATTTACCGCTACAATGTGGGCGGCGGCACCGATTATGACAACTGCCGTGTTGATAATCCTTGGAGAAGAACTGAAAGTATGTACACCTTTGACCGTGAAAGCGGAACGGGAGAATACGATTTTTCCCGTGACAAAACAGCGGTCAATATGATGAAAAGATGTCTTGACAAAGGAAACATTGACACGCTTATTCTTTTTTCAAACTCGCCTCACTATTCCCAAACCTCAACAGGTCAGGCTTCGGGCAGTCTTTTGTATCATACCTGCAATCTGCCCAAAGCGAATTACCGCAAATTTGCCGATTATTTCTTAACGGTAACACAGCATTTTCTCGACGAGGGCTTTCCCGTTAAATACATAAGCCCCATAAATGAACCTCAATGGAAATGGGGCGGCTCCTTCGTATGGCAGGAGGGTTGTCATTACGAGCCGGAAGAGCTTTCAGAAGTTTATCACATTTTTGCGGAAGAGATTATTAAGAGAAATATGCAGGTTAAGCTCTACGGCCCCGAAAGCGGCGAAATGGGCGGTCTTACAAAGGAATATTTAGATATACTTTTAAAAGATGAAACGGTTATGCAGGTTCTCGAAGTTTTTGCATATCATTCATATCACGACGACAACAATCCGCAAAAAAGAGTTGAATTTAAAAATGATATTGTGTCCCCTCACCCCGAACTGCGTTTTGATATGAGCGAATGGTGCGAGCTTCCCAACAAAAGTCACACCAAAGATTTTAAAGGGGCGCTGATAACTGCGAGAATTATCGGTCAGGATTTAATATACGGCGGGGCGCAAAGCTGGACCTCATGGGTGGCGGTTAATCAAATATCCGTTAAAGAGGACGGTTTTGACTATTCCGACGGTTTACTCACCGCAAACGATGATTTCAGCGAGTGGCACATTGCCATGCGTTATTACGGATTTGCTCATTTTGCAAAGTTTATTCCCGTGGGCTCCGTTTGCCTTGACAACGGCTTTTTCCCTGATGAAAGCAACGATTTTAATGCTTTCAGCTTTTTAACTCCCGATAATACTACCGTTACCGTAATTGTGAACGAGGGAAAAGGAAGAGAAATCGAGCTTGACGGAAACTTTGAGAGTATGACAATTACATCATCAAACAGCGAAAGTCAGTTAAAAGAAATTTATAACGGCGATTACAAAAGCAAAATCACCGTTCCCGAAAACAGTATTTTAACAGTATGTGCAAAATAAGATGAAGGGCGTGTCCGATAAAATCGGACACGCCTTTTTAATTTATCAAATCTTTTTCCATGAGTTCTTTTACTTTTTCGGGGTTATTGGTTTGAGCCAGGCACCACATAAGCTTTATGAGAGTGTGTTCGGCTGTCATATCCCCCGACTGTGCAAGACAGAGCTCCTTTGCCGCTCTGCCCACCTTATAGATATCAAGGCTTGTGCCGTCGAAAACGCACTGTGTTGCTATTACCACAATTTTCCCGTTTCCAATAAGTTCTTTCACCGTGTCAAGGTACAAATCGGGGATACCCCCTGCGCCGTAGCTCGAAATCACAATGCCGTCACAGCATTTCCCCGTATTTTTGATAATCTCGCGGGACATTCCCGGAGTTAAAGTTACAAGGGCAACATTGCTGTTCAGCGAAGTGTAAAACCTTGTGTTTTCATACTTCGGCGGCTCTGAAATCGGCTCAATTTCACCGTTTTCGATTTTTGCAAGATACGGATAATTGACACTTTGAAAAGCATCAAAGCCCTTTGTTCTCATTTTCTTTGCACAAACGCCCGAAATCGCATATCCGCCGAACACAACAGACACACCGCCGTATTGTGATAAAGCAAAGGCTATACTGTCCTCTAAATTCTTGCGCGCGTCCGTATTTTCAGCGTCAATAGGCTTTTGAGAGCCTGTTATTACTATGGGCTTTTTTGAGTTTTGTATGAGATATGAGAGTGCGGCGGCTGTATATGACAAGGTATCTGTTCCGTGGGTAATCACAAAGCCGTCGTAATTATCGTAATTTGTTCTTATGCACTCCCCGATTTTGAGCCAATGAGAGGGCGCAATATTTGTGCTGTCGATTTTTATAAGTTCAACACAGTCAACACTGCAATTTTCATTAACGGATACATACGAGAGCATTTCCGCAGGTGAAATTAATGGTTCAAGCCCCTCTCCGTTTTCCCGTGATGCAATTGTGCCGCCTGTTGCAATCAAAAACAATTTTTTCATATGATCACCGCACAGTTTTTCTTGATTACATTATTATATCAAATACTCGGTGAAATATAAAGGGAATTTCAAAATTACATCTTAATAAAATTATTGTTTTTGGTTGAACGGGGTATTCAAGTATGATATAATAAACAGGATTGGAGTCAAAACTCTCCATAGGAGGTATTATTTTGGAAAAAGAAAAGCAGACTTTGATATCAAAAGCGAAGGACGGTTTGGGCAAATTCAAATCCCATTGGAAAACTCCCCCTCAAGGATATCAGGTTTCTTACAAGGAATTTGCTACTTTCGCACTCGGTTTGGGCGGTTCGAACTTTTTGTATGTTCTGACGCTCTACACAACGCTTGCAACAAGCGTGCATCTGATGATTTCCTATTTCAAGCTCTCCACGGGACTTGCTTGGATATTCAGCATTGCGGCGGCGGTGATTGCAATTATCCGCTCCCCCATTCTTTCAATGATGATTGACAACTCCAACGGTAAAAGCGGTAAATTTAAGCCCTTTTTAATTTGGTCGGCTGTGGGTGCGGCGGTAAGCTTTACCATCGTTCCCTATATACCTGCATCTTGGGTAAATATAAATCTTTTCAGTATGCCTCTCCCCGCAATACCCATTGTTGGTATGAACGAGGCATCAACGATTGACTTTAACTTAGGCATTGTACTTGCATTTATACTTGTTCAAGTCGGTCAGTTCTTTATTACGCTTCTGAACCAATGTCTTTCAGGTATTGAGCAGACGATTTCAAGCGTTGCACAGGAGCGTGCAAATATCGGTTCCTTAAAGGGCTTGGTATCGGGTATTCCAAGCTCAATTATCAACATTATCCTCCCCATTCTTGCAGGTACTTTATTTGCCGCTAAGGGCGGTTGGAATGCTGTGGAGATGTACCGTCTTATCTTCCCCATCTGCGGCATCGGCGGTGTTTTGCTTGTAAGCGTTTTAATCAAAGGCGTTGAAGAGAGAGTTGTTGTTAACCAAAAATATGTTGCTAAGGTCAGCTTCTTAGAGGGTATGAAGCTCCTTTCCAAAAACAAATATTTCTGGATTATCACATTGTTCAACACATTTTGCGGTATCCGCGGTCTTTCCAACATCACAACCTGGATTACGCAGTACAGCTTTACTTCCGACTTTGCAAAAACAATCGTAGGTCTTTACTGCTCAACGCTTTTAATGAACGCAATTGCGATTGCACAGATTGTCGGTCCTATTTCCATAAAGAAGCTGGGCAAACGGGGCGTAATGCTCGTTTCCTGCGTAGGCTATGTTATCGCGTTGGCATTGCAGTTGATTTTCCACAAGAACGCTGTTGTTATTTTGGTAGTTTCATTCTTCCAGCAGTTCTTCGGCGGTTTCTATTTTGTTTCCGGTATTATGACCTCGGACATTATGGACGACATCCAAATGAAAACCGGCAAGCGTTTAGAGGGCTTCTGGCAAAACTATATGACGATTGTGACAACGGCTATTGGCGTTTTCACAGGCTTCTTAACGCCCGTATTCCTCTCTTTCGCTGGGGTAGGCTTCTCAGACGATATTTCTCTTGCTTTGAGCAATACAGAGCTTCGCAACAATATTTTCTTCTATCAGTCTTTATTGGCAATCATAGGTGCCGTTATCGTTGCAGTTCCCTTCTTCTTCTATGATTTGAATGAAAAGAAGCACGCAAACATTGTTCGTGTACTGCGTATCCGTGCGGCAACCGACAACTACGATGACGGCCGTTTACAGCCCGAGGACATTACATATATCCGTGAAATTGTGGATTTTGCAAAGGAAACAAATGAACCAATGGTTACAGAAGAACTTGCAAAATACGATTGCATTGACAGCATTTTAGCACAAGAGGAAATTCAGGCGAACTGAATATAGATACATAAAGCAACACCCGCAACTTATGCCGAGCGCTGACATAAGCTGCGGGTGTTTTATTGCTTTACTTATTCAGTTTATCCACAAAAGCATTGTCTCTTGCTGTTAATTGCACCCACGCAGGACGGAAACCGCATTTTAATGCATTTCGCACAGATTTGATATTCGACCATGCTGCACAATAGAAAGGTACTTTGTCCATAGCCAGAATTTCTAGCGCCAAGCGGCTGGTTATTGCAGCAGCGACACCCTGTTTTCTGTACTTCGGCAAAACATCTACGCCGATTTGGTACATTGTTTCGCAATCGGCAGACGCACCGGCAAGACCTATAAGCTTGCCGTTATCGTAAGCACCGACACAAATCACATCTAACTCTTTTTTATCCTTTCGCAGGGCGTTATCCCATTTTCCGCGGTAATATTTTGCAAAGTCATTCGGATACAATACTCGCAATTCATACGCACAGGGCAATTCTTTCAACTGCGTGACATCAGGCAGAAAATACTCTGCCATAAAGCAAACCTTATAGTCAAACTTTGCTAATTTTTCATTGAGTGCGATAATATTCGGAGACTCAAAGCAATGCTCCACGGGATATTTATTTATGTAGGCTCGCACCGTACTTTTCTGTCGCTCGCTTGTCTGTGCCACGATATTGTTGCCGTAAGAAACTAAATCACATTCCAATGGTAAGGGCACATAAGTGCGGGCTTTTTCGTTTTTTGCGGAAATTACTATTTTATTCTTATCCGATAAAAAATCTTCGGGCTTACAGTTGCAGTCATACGCCGACTGCTGTAAGGCAATTTGTAGAATTTGTTGATTGGTAAACATAGTTAGTTTCTCCTATATGGACTGCGTAAACAGCGGGGGGGGAAGACGGCACCCTACAGTAAATTGGGAGTTGTCGGAACGGTTAAGACCGTTCCCTACGCACAAAATACATTTTTTAGGGTAGGGCGGGGGCTTGCTCCCGCCGTCAATTCATATCAAACCCCGCGGCGGGGGGCAAGCCGCCCGCCCTACCGTTTCGCCGTAAGTTTTTCCTTAATTTTTGTGGGACGATGAGGGCATCGTCCCCTACGAATTTTGCAATATTTTTCAAATTCCATTATTTATTATTCATTGGAACAATTTGCGACGGGCGTACTAACCTTTTATTTCCATATACATTTTTTTGATATCGTCATATGTTAGCGGAATGGGATTTTTTTGGAGCAGAGGGTGCATACTTGTTTTTGTGAGTTCTTCTATTTCATCATCGGTTTTTACTCCGATTTGTGAAAGAGTGCACGCCATACCCATTTTCTTTTTAAGGTCGGTTATAGCGTCTGCCATTTCGTAGGCGTCTTTAAAGCCGCAGTCCTTTGCGAAACGGTGAAGCCTGCCGTTTTCCGCCTCGGCATTATATCTTGTGAAATAATCCAGCGTCATGGCGCACGCCTCGCCGTGGGGCACTCCGTAAAGATTTGTAAGTGGGAAGGAGCAGGCATGACTGCCCGTTGTTCTGGGATTGCTGAACGCAACGCCTGCAACGATAGACGCCTCTGCCATTTTTTCTCTTGCTGTCAGATTATCAGGCTCTGAATACGCCGTATAAAGCCACTCGAACACAAGCCTTGCGGCGTGGAGTGAACAGCTTTCGCACACGGGCTGATGAAGAATACTCCAAAAGCTTTCAAGGGCATGGGCGAGGACATCAAGCCCCGTAGAGGCTGTAACCTTTGGCGGAACGCTTAATGTAAGGCGTGGGTCCACAATAGCCGCCTTAGGGTACATAAGAGGATCGTTCATGGGAGTTTTAACGCCTTTTTGTATATCGGTAAGCACGGAAATATTGGTAATCTCACTGCCTGTACCTGATGTGGTTGCTACGGCAATCATGGGGATAACCTCATTGGAATTTATAGGCTTTCCCCCTGTGTGATAACTCTCTATTACATCATCACCCTTGGCTATGGCGCAGGCGGCTTTACAGCAATCCATAGGCGAGCCGCCGCCCAATGCCACTGCGAAATCCGCATTATTTTCACGCAAAACAGCAACGCAGTTGTTTGCATTATCGGTGGTGGGGTTCGGTCTTATGTCGCAGAATACTTCAACAATTCTGCCGCCGCAGTTTTTGATTAACTCATCGGCTGTTCCGTTATTTTTTAAGGTTTTGGAGCAGACAAGCACTCCCCTTTTAAGCCCTAAGCCGTCAATAATTCGGGGCAATTCCTTTACCTTATCCGTTCCGAAATAAATCTTTACGGGCATTGAAAATTCCCAACTCATAATTACACTTCTTTCCTTGAATTATATTTCTTTTTTCCATTTCACGGTTGATTGTGTTAAGCACCGTTTTTTTATCTCCGCTCCAATGAGGCTCAACAAGATATTTTTTCGGTGCGTCACCTGTTATGCGGTGTATTACAATATTTTGCGGTATTCTTTCAATACAGGCGAAAAGAATTTCCATATACTCCTCTAAGGATAAGGGCTTTACAAGTCCTTTTTTATAATCCTCATACAAATCCGTATCTTTAAGTATATGCAAAAGCTGAAGTTTTACGCCGTCCGTTCCCGAACTGACGGCAAAATCCACAGTGTTTAACACATCGGCTTTTGTTTCACCGGGCAAGCCGATAATTATATGAGTAATTACGGTTATTCCCCGTTTTTTAAGCTCCTTTACTGCATTTTCGTACACGAAATTCGGGTAGCAGCGGCGGATATACTCTGCTGTTTTTTCGTTTGCGGTTTGGAGCCCCAATTCCACCCACACAGGCTTGATTTTATTAAGTTTTTCAAGCAAATCAAGTATTTCCGTCGGCAGGCAGTCGGGGCGTGTGCCTATTGAAATTCCGACAATTTCAGGCTTTTCTATTGCCTTAATAAAAGACTTTTCGAGAAAATCCACGGGAGCATATGTATTTGTATAGCTTTGAAAATAAGCAATATATTTTTGCGCGTCCGTTTTATTTTGTATTCGTTTTTTGGCGTTTTCAATTTGGATTTCTATGTTTTCTCCACTCTCGGCAAAATGGGAGGAGCCCTTATGACAAAAAATACAGCCTCTTGTATCCAATGTACCGTCGCGGTTAGGGCAAGAAAGCCCCAAATCAACAGAAAGCTTATACACTTTTTCGCCGAAAGTATTTTTCAAATACTCATTTAAAGAATAATATCTTCCCTGCATTTTATCACCGATTAAAAAAGCCTTGCATAGATTATATTGCAAACCGAATAAAAAAGCAACAAAAGTATTTTTGTGAAAAATAAATGAAAGTTTTATATGATTTTATATTTCTACATATGCAAATATCCAAATTGAAAAAAACTTGAAAATTTTTCTTGACTAACGCTTTTTCAGGGTGTAAAATTCTCACATAACAGCAAGGGCGCTGTGGACTTTTAAAGGTTCACAGCGCTTTTTCGTTTTTTTGCTGTTGCATTTTACCACAAAGGCGTGGGTTGGATTTGCCGACCTGCGCTCTTATTTTTTCAGGAGGAATGATTTATGGAAGAATTGATGGCCAACATTTACGGCTCAACAGGCGTCTGGTTTTTAATGGGCGCCGCGCTGGTGTTCTTTATGCAGGCGGGCTTTGCTATGGTGGAGGCAGGCTTCACACGGGCAAAGAACGCAGGTAACATTATTATGAAAAACCTTATGGACTTTTGCATAGGTACTGTGGTTTTCGTGCTTTTGGGCGGCGGTCTTCTTCTCGGTGAGGACGCTCTCGGCGGTTTTCTCGGGCTTCCCACAATCGGACTCTTTACCGATTTTGAAACATACGATTGGTACAACTTCGTATTCAACCTTGTTTTCTGTGCCACGGCGGCAACAATCGTTTCGGGCGCCATGGCGGAAAGAACAAAGTTTTCGGCATACTGCATTTACAGCGGTGTTATCAGCGCCGTGATTTATCCCATTGAGGCTCACTGGGTATGGGGCGGCGGCTGGCTCACAAGACTGGGCGCAACGCTTTTCGGTGAGGGTTCACCTGAATTTGTTGACTTTGCAGGCTCTTGTCTTATTCATATGGTAGGCGGTATCTCGGCGCTTATCGGTGCAATTATTTTAGGACCCAGAATCGGAAAATACACAAAGAAAAAGGACGGCACAATAAAGGTTAACGCCATTCCCGGTCACTCAATCACACTCGGAGCACTCGGTTGCTTTATCCTGTGGTTCGGCTGGTACGGCTTTAACGGTGCGGCGGCTTCCGACGGACTTCAGCTCTCACAGATTTTTGCTACAACAACAATCGCCGCCGGTGTTGCAACCTGCGTTACAATGGCATTTACATGGATTAAAAACGGTAAGCCCGATGTTTCCATGACGCTGAACGGCTCTCTTGCAGGTCTTGTAGGTATCACCGCAGGCTGTGCAAACCTTGACGCGGTGGGTGCCATCGTTGTAGGCATTGTTTCAGGTATTCTTGTTGTAGTAGTTGTTGAGCTTCTCGATATGAAGCTTCACATTGATGACCCTGTGGGTGCCGTTGCAGTTCACTGTGCAAACGGTATCTGGGGTACAATCGCTGTGGGGTTACTTGACAGAAACGACGGTCTGTTCTATTCGGGAGATTTCAAACTTCTCTTAATTCAGTTAATCGGCGTTCTTGCAGTTGCCGCCTGGACTGTTGTTACAATGACTATTGTGTTCCTCGCAATTAAGAAATTCCACGGTCTGCGCGTTACTCCCGCAGAGGAAATCGGCGGACTTGATTCTTATGAGCACGGCCTTGAAAGCGCATACGGCGGATTCAGTATTGACGAAATTCACTCATCATATTCAGAGCCTGCGGTTACCGGTGATGTTCCCGAATCAAAGGCGGTTCCCGTTGAGCTTGTTACCGATAAGCCCGTTGCAAGCGATGTTAAGATGACGAAGATTGAAATTCTTTGCAACGAGTCAAAATTTGAAGCACTTAAAAACGCAATGAACGAAATCGGTGTTTCAGGTATGACGGTTACAAAAGTTCTCGGCTGCGGTATCCAAAAGGGTCAGGACAGATATTACAGAGGCGTTAAGATTGAAAGTATGGACCTTCGCCCGAAGGTACAGGTTGAAATTGTTGTGGCAAAGGTTCCTGTCCGTCAGGTTATAGACACAGCAAAGAAGGTTCTTTATACAGGCAACATCGGCGACGGTAAGATTTTCGTCTATGATGTTGAGAATGTTGTCAAGGTCCGCACAGGTGAAGAGGGCTACGACGCATTACAGGGACACGACCAGTTTTGATTTGTCCCATTATTAAATTAGGTTTTTGCTACCTGCAAAAATACACACTACACACAGGCAAAGGGCTTGCGGAGATTATCTCTGCGGGCTCTTTGTCTTATATAGAAATAACCCATGACATATGTCACAGGTTATTTCTTCTATTTCAGAATTATCTGTCCCATTTATCGGCGAGGGCGTTAATCTGGTCGGTGAATTTTGCCAAATCCTTATTGGCTCCTCCCCTGTTATGTTCAATAACAATAAGCAATCTTTTGCCCGCCTGCAAAAGCCGCTGAAATACGGAATTCGCACGCTGAACATTAGGTTTATTCCGCTTGATTTTCTCGTGGTTGCCGCTATAAAGGCACTCGCCGCTGACAATATCGTATTCTGCGCCGTTAAAGGGTGCTTCTGCCCATATTCCCAATTCAGACGATACGCTGTGTGCAAAAATATCGCATACCGTATCCTCACCGTGGTTTACAAACACCTTTTCGGGTGCAGGGGTAATGTTTTTAAGCCAATTTATGAGCATATCACGGTCTGCGTGGCCGCTGATGCCGTCTATCTGCCGTATATTTGCTCTCACGGTAATTTCCTCGCCGAAAAGCTTAACCGAGGGTGCACCGTCAATAAGCTTACTGCCCAGCGTTCCCTCCGCCTGATAGCCCACAAAAAGGATTGTGCTTTCCTCGCGCCACAAATTGTGCTTTAAATGGTGGCGGATACGCCCCGCCTCGCACATTCCCGAAGCGGACAGGATAACCTTGGGCGTTGTGTCGGCATTTATAAACCGTGATTCATCACTTGTAACTGCCAGATTAAGTCCCTGAAATGTTATGGGGTTTATACCTTTTTCAAGGAGTTCAAGAGTATCATTATCGTAATAATCGGTTAATCCGCCTGCGTAAATCCCCGTTGCCTCAACTGCCAACGGGCTATCCACCCAAACCGGGAAATTATCGTGATTTTTAATAAGCCCTTTTTCCTTTATCTGACGGATTAAATAAAGCATCTCCTGCGTTCTGCCAACGGCAAAACAGGGTACAACCACATTTCCGCCACGGTCAAAAGTGTTTTGAATAACATCGGTTAACTGCTTTACATAATCGGGTCGCTCACCGTGAAGTCTGTCGCCGTATGTAGATTCAATTACCACTATATCGGCTTTTTCAGGCTTTTGGGGGTCACGGATAAGAGGCCGTGACACATTGCCCACATCGCCTGAAAACAGCAAAACCTTTGTAATACCGTTTTCCGTGATGGTTATTTCAATACTTGCAGAGCCTAAAAGATGCCCTGCGTCAATAAATCGGATTTTAATACCCTCGAAAATATCGTATTCCTTATTGTAATCACAGGGAACAAACATTTTCATTGTTGCCGTAACATCATCTGAGGTATAAAGAGGCTTATAATCGGCGTCGCCGTTTCTTTTTGCCTTACGGTTGCGCCATTCAGCCTCAAACTCCTGAATATGGGCAGAGTCCATAAGCATTATAGAGCACAGCTTATTGGTGGCAAGCGTTGTATAAATGGGTGCGTCATAACCGTTGGCAGTAAGGAAAGGAAGCTTTCCCGAATGGTCGATATGGGCGTGAGTGAGCAGCACGCAGTCGATTGTATTTGCGGCAACGGGCAAATCGCAGTTTTCGTAAATATCCGCCCCCTGCTCCATGCCGCAGTCAACAAGTATCCGCCTGCCGCAGGCTGTAATCAATGTGCAGGAGCCTGTTACCTCGTGGGCGGCTCCCAGAAATTGAAGTTTCATAAAATCACCTTATCTTTTATGTAAATGCCCTTTTAATAATTATATAAAATTGCAAGGCAAAGTTAAACTGTCAAAATTCACATATTTACGATGAATTTATTGTAACATACTTTCTTGAAATGTATTTTATGATATGATAAAATCATAAGGAAAAAGAGGTGTGACTATGTTGGATTTAGACCGTTCAAGAGATTTACTGATGAAAATTTACGGCGACAAAAAGCTTTGCGACATTCTTGACTCATATATTTTGAAGCACAAAATGAAAATCCGTTTTTGTCTTGAATTTTGCCGCAAAGACCGTTGGGAAGTATTCCTGAAAAGCGACCCTATGCTCAAATTAAGTCTTGTTTATGCATTCCTGCCCCAAACAAAGGACAGATATTTTGAAAAAGGCATCAGCGACAAAATATTTTTCGACACAATGGATGATATTCGCATTTGGATTGATGACCACCGCGCTCGCACCGGCGAATACGGTCTTTATGAGCTTAACTGGATAATGGACCATATGCGACTGGCTATTTTCAAGCTGGGCAGACTGCAATATCAGAAATCCAAGTATTTTTTCGGTCCATCATATAAAAAGGACGGCGTCAGTATAAAATTCGGCGAAAATGTTTTCAGTATGCACATTCCGAGAGGTGAAAAGCTCAATATTGAAGCGTGTAAACAATCATTAGAAGAAGCAAGGGTGTTCTTCAAAAAATACTATCCCGAATATCCTACGAACATATTTGTCTGTCACAGTTGGCTTCTCTATTCCGGCAACAGGAATTATATGAGAGAGGACAGTAATATAATCAGATTTTCGGAAATGTACGATATTGTGAAAGAAGTGGAAGCACCCTCACAGGCATATTTATGGATTTTCGGCAAAAAAATCGGTAACAAGGAGTTATTCGCTCACAAAAAGAAATTCGGCAATTACGGTCACACCGAAGATTTACCCCACGAGGCCAAGCTTCACAAGGACGCCATAGAATACATTAAAAGCGGCGGAAAATTAGGCGAAGGAATGGGAGTTATTACATTTCAATAGTTTTTTAACACTCTGAATATGTATTCGGAGTGTTTTTTTATCTGTATTGACATTTTTGTTGAAATCCTATATAATTTGAAAATGAATTTCAAATTCAAATGTGTGGTGAGCAAAATGGGATATGAAACAAAGCAAAGCCGCCTTGTTTTCGATTTTTTAGGAAACAATGCAGACCGTCATTTTTCTGCCGAGGAGGTCTATTTTTCTTTGCGGGGAGTGGGCGGAAAGATAGGCAGAACCACCGTTTACCGCCAGCTTGAACGGCTTGTTGAGGACGGTAAGGTAAAAAAATTCTCAACGGGCGACAGTGACGCTTGCTGTTATCAGTTCAGCAATTCCGACAGTTGTTCAAACCACTATCATCTTAAATGCTCTGTCTGCGGACAGCTTATTCACACGGAATGTGATTTTCTCGATAAGCTTTCGGAGCATATTTTTAATGACCACCAATTTACCGTTGACAGTTCAAAAACCGTTCTTTACGGGCTTTGTAAAGATTGCAGTAAGGAGAAAAAAGCATGATTACACCCTTACACATTCACGCCGATATATTGGGTTTTACAGCCGACACGGCTTTTTCTTTAATCCTTGACTCGGTGATTGATACTCTTAAAATGCTCCCCTTCCTTTTTGCGGCATTTTTGATAATTGAATTTTTGGAGCATCACGCAAAAGAGCGTTTTGACAAGCTTTTTCGCCGTACGGATAAATCCGGTCCCCTTGTGGGCGCGCTTTTAGGCTGTGTGCCTCAATGCGGATTTTCGGTGCTGTGCGCCAATTTATACACAGGAGGAATTGTAACCTTAGGCACCTTGATTGCCGTTTTCCTTTCCACCTCCGATGAGGCGGTAATCTTACTCGCCTCCTCCCCCAACGGCGGCAAAGAGGTACTTCGTCTCATTGCGGTTAAAGTAATTATCGCCGTTATTGCGGGGTATATGATAGATATTTTCGGCAAAAGATTTTTTAAAAACAAGGTGTCGGAAAGCGACCTGTGCGAGCACGACCGGTGCGGCTGTGAAGAACGCGAAGGAGTTTTTGTACCCGCCCTTATTCACACGGTTAAGGTTTTCGGGTTTTTGCTTTTGTTCACAGTAATTCTCAATTTTGCTGTTGCACTATCAGGCGAGGAACGGCTCGGTTCTGTTTTACTTACAAATTCGGTTTTTCAGCCCTTTTTGGCGGCTTTGCTCGGATTTATCCCCAACTGCGCTTCCTCCGTTATGCTCACACAGCTTTATACTGAGGGTGCGTTAAGCTTCGGCTCGGTTATTGCGGGACTTTGCACGAATGCGGGTGCAGGGCTTATTGTTCTTATGCGTGAAAGAAGCCGTGCCAAAGACAATATGAAAATTATCGGAATTTTGTATGTTTGTGCCGTTATACCGGGAATTATTCTTCACCTTGCGGGAATTTAAACCAAATAAGTGTTTACTTTTAAGTTTTAATGTGTTAAAATGTGATTAGTAAACTTTGGAGGTTTATACGAAATGGGAAGAAAATTTAAAAATGAAAATACAGATTTCCTCGTGGACTGCATTATGCAGCTTGAGGACCGCGAGGAGTGTTATAAGTTTTTTCAAGACCTTTGCACCGTTACGGAATTTCACGCAATGGCGCAGCGCTGTGTTGTGGCTAAAATGCTTTCGGAAAAGAAGGTATATGCGGATATTGTAAGTGCAACAGGTGCGTCAACAGCCACAATAAGCCGTGTTAACCGTTCACTTCAAGACGGTGCCGACGGTTACGATATTGTGTTCGACAGGCTTTTAAAATGAGTTACGGTGTTTTTTCCTCGGTCTATGATATTCTGACCGAAAATGTGGATTATAAATTCCTTGCGCAGAAAATATGCTCTCTGTTATCCCTTAACGGTGTTGACGGGGGGCTTTTGCTTGACTTAGGGTGCGGAACGGGCACACTTTCTTTTTTGCTTGAAGAAAAAGGGTACGAGGTTATCGGTGCGGACCCAAGCGAAGATATGCTGGCTGTTGCAAACGAAAAGAAATACGAAAACGGCTCCTCGGCTATGTTCCTTTGCCAGAGCGGAGAAAGCCTTGACCTTTACGGCACGGTGGATTGTGCCGTATGCAGTCTTGACACTTTAAATCATATTGATTCCCTTGATAAAATTCGTGAAACTTTCCGCAGAGTGTCGCTTTTTATGAACAAGGGCGGAGTTTTTGTTTTTGATATAAACACATCCTATAAGCACAAGGAGATTTTGGGGAACAATACCTTTGTCTATGATATGGACGAGGTTTACTGCGTTTGGCAAAACACATTTGATGAAGAGCGCAGTCGCACGCAGATTGACCTTGATTTCTTTATCAAGGATGAAAATGACGAGATTTACGAAAGATACAGCGAAAGCTTTTATGAATATGTATATGAACTTGATGACATACTGAAATTACTTAAAGATAACGGTTTTTCGGTTATCGGGTGCTTTGACGATTACAGCGATAAAGATATAACGGAAAAGACACAGCGCATAACCGTTGCCGCAAGGAAGGAATAAATAATGAACGAACTTGTAAGAGCGATTTCGGAGGACGGCACTCTTTATGCACTTGCTCTTAATTCCACCGAAATGGTAAAAAAAATGCAGGAAATTCACGGTACATCAAAGGTTTGCTCGGCGGCGCTGGGCAGACTTATTACCGCCGCTTCTATGATGGGCGTGCTTTTAAAAGGTGAAAAAGACACACTTACCTTGAAAATAAACGGCGGCGGTCCTGCCTCACCTGTTGTGGCTGTCAGCAATTCAAAAGGAATTGTGAAAGGCTATGTTGGCGACAACAGCGTTCAGCTTCCCCTTAACAAAAAAGGCAAGCTTGATGTGTCGGGTGCCGTTGGTAAAGAAGGATTTTTAACGGTGATTAAGGATTTGGGACTTAAAGAGCCCTACTGCGCGCAAATTCCCATAGCGTCGGGTGAAATTGCCGAGGATATTACGGCTTATTACGCGATAAGCGAGCAGACGCCCACGGTGTGCGCTCTCGGCGTGCTTGTAAATCCCGATAATGAAGAGGTTTTATTGGCGGGCGGATTTTTAATTCAGCTTTTACCCACAGCGGACGACGATACAATATCACTTGTTGAAAAAGGGCTTGAAAATATTAAGCCTGTAACTACAATGCTTGCCGACGGTCTTACTCCCGAGGAAATTTGTCAGGCGGTTTTGCCTGAATTTAAAATGGAAGTGCTGGACCGCACAGATGTGGATTACAAATGCGATTGCAGTGAAGAAAGAGTTACAGCGGCGCTCATAAGCATAGGGGCGGACGGTCTTCGTGAAATGGCAGAGGACGAGCAGACAGAGGTTGTGTGCCATTTCTGCAACAAGAAGTATGTTTATTCCAGAGAACAGATATTAAAGCTTTTGCAAGAGGCAAATATATAATTGCAAAATTGCATGGTTTGGCGTTTTTCCTCCCTCTGACGAGGGAGGTGTCATTTCGCTTGCGAAATGACGGAGGGAGAGAAAGCATTTCGGTTAACGAATTTTTTTCTCTCCCCCAGCCGCCATACGGCGACAGCCCCCTCGTCAGAGGGGGCAATAATTTATAGTGCGTTTGTTACCCGAAGTTCCCTCTGAGAGGGAGCGGAATAGGTTTTTTTATGATTTTACGGCAAGCAATCCACTGACCTACCATATAATTTACAAATGAGCAGTTGAAAATTCAACTGCTCATTTTTTATGTTTATTTTGTTTTTCCGCAAACGCTGCACTTATACCCTGTTACAACGGTTTCGTCATACGCCGCTGTATCTACAACCCATTCATTTGTTGTGTAGGTTTCAATGTCACTTACCGGTTCATATTGATTACGAAAAGCTCTTATGGGGTCTCCGTCGTAGCTCGGAGTATGAACGCTGTCAAAATGGGCGTAGTACAAATCAAGGCTTGCAAATTCCTTACTGCACACGGGGCATCTATATTTTGTAACCGTGCGCTGATGTTCCACCGCTTCGTAATGCCCCACCTCATCGTGATGAACGGTTTTTGTTATTGCAACCCAAGTGTGACCGTTGGCACAGGGGTTATATGCGGTAGTTCCCGCCGTATTGTTTTCGGAACCTGTTTTAGCGGTATCGGGTTCACGGCTGTTGTTTTCGGTCGGTACAGTACTGTCTGTATTGACGGGTGTGTTACCGTTCAAAGAAGAACCGCCTGAATTATCGGGTAATGAAGTTGTATTCTCGTTCTGACCGTTGGCAAGGCTTGTATCATCATTATGAGTAACATCGGAAGTTGATGCTTCGTCTGCGATATTACTTTCGGGATAATATGCTCTGCCTTTATCACGGAAATAAAACACTGCGCTCAATACAATGGACAGCGCGGCAACTACGGCTGCCGCCGATATATAAATTGCTTTAATATTCGGTTTATTTTTTATATGAGGAAGTTTAACCGCCACGGGCTCGTCTAACCGTTGCATACAGTAAGGGCAGAATTTAGCCTCGCCGGGCAACTCTTTACCGCAGTGTGGGCATTTAACAACATCCATTCTCATCACCGAGTATATTATAAATGTATATTGTTAAAAAAGCAAGAAAGACCTTGCAAAATACAAGGTCTTTCCGAATAAATTAAACCGATTGGGTTTTAGATTTGTAAAACGCGTATATTTTTTCACATAACGCCGTATCACGGATGTGTTCAACGGTTGCACGGGGACTGCATTGCACTGCGGAAAATCCGAATATCTGCTCAATTTCGGATTTGTCACACCACTCGTAAAATTCCGTTGTATTGCGGTATGCGGAAAATCCGTATGTTTTAAATTCTTCGTATTTATCCGCTTTCGGTGCATCATCTAACACACGGCAAACATAGTATTTGTCGCGAGCGGAATCGTTGAGTAAAACCAAATCGCCAAATTGCATCGAATGAAACGCATTAAATGCTTTTTTGAAATCCGGTGAGCCGGCATACGCCTTATTTGCGCCGTTTATATACTCGTCATACGAATTCCAAAAACCGTTATACAGCCAGCCGATGGCAATAACTCGTTTCAATCCGCAAAAGCAAAATGGATCGAATTTTTTATCGGGAAATTTGTTTTTTTCTTCAATATACGGGTTTAAATTCATTTTCCAAACTGTCATTTTCATTTCTCCTATTATGTATGTTTTTACCTAAACTCTATTCTGCACAAAGGATAATATTATAGTTTTATCCTTTGTGCATTACAATTCTAAAATATAATATATGCATTAAACTTCTCTTTTTCTATGCGAACAAAACTACTCTTGATTTTTCAACGCATAGGAAGACCTTGATGAAGTACTATACTTCAATAAATTAGCAACGCTTGTTAAGTCACTAATAGTTGAAGATGCATCATTAGGGTAAAAAATTATTCATAGATATCTCCAAACATAGCAATTTAATACTTTGGCATTATGAATGTGTCCACTCCATTCTATACCATTCAAAATTCTCGTAATCATATACTTCAACATAAGTCTCCCAAAATCCATCTGCCCTATGGTGCTTTGTTGGTAACCTAACCGTATCTCTTAGTGCGTTTGCAGCATTCTCAGCATTATCCAAGGAATATGTTGTCATTTTTTTTGAATCGGTATAATCATTAGACTGATATTGCAAATCATTCCCACCTGCTTTCCAATTAGCAGAATCTTCAAAGATTGCTTCAGTTATTCCGGAATGATAAAATGCAAACTCTCCTATCAAATTTACGCTTGCAGGTATAGTGACTGTTATCAGAGAATAGCAATTGCAAAAAGCCAATTTATTGATTTTAACCAATGAATTTGGAAGTGAAACCGACGAAAGATTTATGCAATTATAAAATGCTGATGATCCAATTGTTTTTATAGTATCTGGAAATACAATATTTTTCAATTGTGTAAGCATCTCAAATCCATTATCTTGAATTTGCGTAACCTCAATTCCATTATGTGTTTCAGGAATGATGATTTCTGTATAGTTCTTTGCGCCCTCCCCGGCTCTAACTCCATAAGTTCCATCAGGGAGCAAGGTATATTCTAAAATATTAGTAGAAGACATCGTGCCGAGAGTTTGCGTTGTCCCATCGGTATAGGTCACCACAAGTTCGCCGTCGACGATTTCCATATTGGCAATACCTCTGCCATCTGCACCGGCATCACCTTTGTCACCTTTATCTCCCTTTTCGCCCGTATCGCCTTTGTCGCCCTTTTCCCCTTTGATATTGCCGAGGTTGAGGGCTGTGCCGTTTGTGAGTGTAACGGTCAATGTACCGTCGGTGGCAACGGTAACGGTTGCAATGCCTACGCCGTCTGTACCGTCTGTGCCGTCAGTGCCGTTTGTACCTGCGTCACCCTTGTCGCCCTTGTCACCTTTTGCGCCTTTAATATTTCCAAGATTTAATGTTGCGCCGTCGGATAGGGTGAGGACAAGTTCGTCCGCCGCATTGATTTCTACATTCGTAATGCCGATGCCGTCCGCACCTTTGATGTTGCCCAGGTTGAGCACCGTACCGTTTGTGAGCGTAACGCTTAACACGCCGCTGGTGGAAATTGTGACATCGGCAATGCCGACACCGTCTGCACCATTCACACCGTCTGCGCCGTTTGTGCCTGCATCGCCCTTGTCGCCTTTATCACCTTTATCGCCTTTTGCGCCTTTAATATTGCCGAGGTTTATGCTTGCGCCGTCAGAGAAGGTGAGCACAAGTTCGTCTGCCGCGTTGATTTCTACATTGGAAATCCCGATACCGTCTTGCCCGTCCGCACCATTCGTGCCGTCCACACCGTCTCTGCCGTCAGCACCGTTTGTACCGTCAATACCGTCGCGCCCGTCTGCACCGACAACCACGCCGAGATTTGCCGTTGTGCCGTCTGTATAAGTAATCACAAGTTCGCCCGCGGCGTTGATAGAAGTAGATGCAACGCCGATACCGTCTTGCCCGTCCGCACCATTCGTGCCGTCCACGCCGTCTCTGCCGTCAGCACCATTCGCACCATCAATACCGTCGCGCCCGTCTGCACCGACAACCACGCCGAGATTTGCCGTAGTGCCGTCTGTATAAGTAATCACAAGTTCACCGGCGGCGTTAATTGAAGTTGATGCAACACCAACGCCGTCCTGCCCGTCCACACCGTTTGTGCCATCAACACCATCTCGTCCGTCCGCACCGTCCGTGCCATTTGTGCCGTCGTGCCCGTCTGCACCGACAACCACGCCGAGATTTGCCGTAGTGCCGTCTGTATAAGTAATCACAAGTTCACTGGCGGCGTTAATCGAAGTCGCTGCAACACCAACACCGTCCTGCCCGTCCGTGCCGTTTGTGCCGTCCACGCCGTCTCGCCCGTCTGTGCCGACAACCACGCCGAGATTTACCGATGTACCGTCTGTGTATGTAATCACAAGTTCACCGGCGGCGTTAATCGAAGTCGATGCAACACCAACACCGTCCTGCCCGTCTGCACCGTTTGTACCGTCCACACCGTCTCTGCCGTCTGCACCGTTTGTGCCGTCTCTGCCGTCAGCGCCTTTTATATTGCCGAGGTTTAATGTGGCACCGCTTGTTAATTCGATTTCCAATGTACCGCTTTCGGTAATCGTAATATTGGAAATACCAACACCGTCCGCGCCGTCTGCACCATCCGCACCGTCGCGCCCGTCCTGTCCATCGGCGCCGTTTGTGCCGTCCACACCGTCACGCCCGTTCGCGCCCACAACCACGCCGAGATTGGCGGTTGTGTGGTCGGAATAGGTCAGCACCAATTCGCCTCTTGCGTTAATTTCGGAATTGACTACGCTGATGCCGTCTTGCCCGTCAGCACCGTCGCGTCCGTCTGTACCGTTTATACCGTCTGCGCCGTCTCTGCCATCTTGCCCATCTGCGCCATCTCTGCCATCGGCACCGATAACATTCCCGAGGTTGGAACGCTGACCGTTAGAGTAGGTCAGAACCAATTCACCGTCGGAATTGATTTGGGCGTTGGTTACGCTGATACCGTCCTGCCCGTTTGCGCCATCCAACCCGTCTCTGCCGTTTGCACCGTCCATGCCGTCACGCCCGTTTGCGCCCACGACCACGCCGAGATTGGCAGTAGTATTGTCGGAATACGTCAACACAAGTTCACCGTTTGCGTTGATTGCAGAGCGCACGATACTAATACCGTCGTGTCCGTCCGTGCCGTTTGTACCGTCCACACCGTCGCGCCCGTCTGCACCATTCGCACCGTCCACGCCGTCGCGCCCGTTCGCGCCGACAACCACACCGAGATTGGCGGTTTGCCCGTTGGTATAGGTTAATACCAATTCGCCGTTTTCATTGATGATGCTGTTTGCAACGCCGACACCGTCCGCACCGTTCATGCCCACAACTCTGTCCAAATTTACGGTTGTTCCGTCTGAAAAGGTCAGCACCAACTGCCCGTCTTCGTTCATATCCGCAGCGGAAATGCCGACCCCGTCTTGCCCGTCGCGCCCGTCTGTACCGTTCACGCCGTCAACGCCGTCCCGACCGTTTACCCCGTCTTGCCCATTTGTACCGTCTTTGCCGTTTTGTCCGTTTGCGCCGTCTTTCCCATCTGCGCCGTCTTTTCCGTCTGCGCCGACCGCTTTGCCCAAATTAAGCACTGTGCCGTCGGAAAGCGTTATCAGCAATTCGCCGTCTTGTGAAAACGCGGCGGTTTTTATGCTTGTCGGGTCTGTGTCTGCATTGGCTTTCAAAGAGGCTGTCCAATCCTTTTGTGTGCCTGAATAGCCGTTTTCTACGGCAATTTCATAAGCCGATTTGCCGTTTAACGAAGAAAGCCACTCCTGCACCGTGCCGTTATACCCGTATTGCACCGCCAATTCATATGCGGAAAGCCCGTTTTTCACCGTAGTATTTGCAGGAACACCGCTTCTTCTGTGCACAAGCGTCGCCGCCCCCACCGAAATTCCAAAAATCAGTACCACTGAAAGAATCACAGAGATGATTTTCAATCCGATTTTCGAGTTAATTCCATTTTTTTGCAAAACTTACTCATCCTCTTCCATTATTATTTCTTTCATAATAACATATCGTATTATATTTTGCAAGTAATTTTTACTTGCAAAATTGCTTGTATAATTTTACTGCTTTTTGCAATAAAATTTATAGTATAGAGGTGATTGAATGTTTGAAATACAAAATCAACAAAAATCAAATAAAACAATTCGTATGCCTGACGAGCTGATTGACAGATTACAGACTATTGCCGACCAAAACAATATCTCGTTCAATCAATTAGTTGTTCAGTGCTGTGAATACGCCTTAAACAATATGTTGAAATCCGGTGAATAACAAACAACCACCCTCCTGTATTATACAGAAAGGTGGTTATTTTGTACTATGCGGGCTGCATAGAGTTTTAAGTTTTTACAAAGATTTCTTTAACTCTGCGGCGGTTATGTACCGTTTTTGCGGGTCGAGCTGAATACATTTTTCGATTATTTTCGCCATTTTGCCTTTATAAAGCTTTTTAGACGGGTGCTCCCCTGTGAGCATTACATTCATCAGCACCCCAAGGGCGAAAATATCGGTACGCTCGTCGCTCTGGGCAAGTCCGAGCTGTTCAGGCGCGGCATAGCCTGCCGTTCCCATAATTTTTGTATCCTTGGACTGTCCGTTTTTGAAAAGTCTTGCGGCGTCAAAATCAATCAGCTTTACTCCGCCCTTATCCGCGTTTACAATCATCACATTTTCAGGCTTAATATCACGGTGAACTATTCCGTAAGAGTGAATTACCGTTAAAGCGTCGCAAAGGGATTTCACGATGTGCTTTACTCCCCGTTCATCATAAAGTCCGTCTGAAAGAATATCCGCCACCGTAACGCCGTTTACAAACTCCTCTAAAACTATTACTTCGTCACCCGACTGCTGTACCTCATAAACCGCAGGGATATTCTTATACGAAATACCCCGCAGGATTTTATACGCACTGCAATCACCTATAAAATTTCGGCATATTATATCTTTTTTCAGTTCATTGTGGCGAAGCAATATAATTGATTTTTCATCTGTTTTTTTATACACTTTAACCACGGAATACTGTTCTTTTAAAATTTCTTCTAAGGACGCCACGCACAATCCCCCTTGAAAAACCCGGTTTTTTCTATTATACTATGTAAAGACAAATAAGGAAAGTGATTTTTATGATAAAAAAGCCAACTTACGAAATGATGGACAAGCTTTTAAAGGCCAACAACATCGAAGAATACATTAAAGAAAACAGGGAAGCCTTTGTTGATTTAACCGTTTCGGATTTTTTAAACAAATACATAAATTCAAAGGGGCTTATAAAGTCTCACATAATTAAAGATGCGGAAATAAGTGAAATTTTCGGTTTTCAGGTTTTTTCCGGCATAAGAAATCCGTCGCGTAACACTCTTTTAAGCCTTTGTATTGCCATGAAAATGAGCCTTGACGAAGTGCAAAGTGCATTAAAAATTGCAGGCTTTGCGCCGCTCTACCCGAAGAACAAGCGTGACAGCATAATTATTTTAGGCATTTCAAAGGGCGAAACTGTTTGTGACATCAACAACCAGCTTTATGATAATGATGAGGATACGCTTTGACCGCAATTGCTTACTGATTAGCGAGTTTTGTATGATTATTTCGGGCACTTCGTGAATTGCCCCTACTGATATAAAACAAAAAATCCCGCCAATATGGGCGGGATTTTTCTGTTTATAAAATTATTCAGCCTGAGGTGCTGAAACGGGGCAAGCATCTGCACAAGCACCGCAATCGATGCATGTATCAGCGTCGATAACATACTTGCCGTCGCCCTCTGAAATAGCCTCGACGGGGCAACCCTCTGCGCATGCGCCGCATGAAATGCAGTCATCACTAATTACATATGCCATATCCTATGTACCTCCCTTTAATAATATCAACTACATTGTAACACAATAATATGAAAAATCAAGTGTAAAATAACGGATTTTATTATTATCGCTTTTCACTTACGATAAAATATTATTCAATTCCTTTAAGCGCCTCCATCTCTTCTTTTTCCACACGGATTTTAGCATCTTTCAAGAGCTTCACGGTGTGGCGGTGGAAGCTTTGGGGAGCCGCTTCGGGGCGGCGGTCAAGGGTAACTTTAAGCATACCTGTTATAAGATTGCTTTCAATTACCGTTCCCCTGCCGTCAGGCGTTTCAACAATCGCGCCCACCTTGGGAGTAACGCGCAAAAGGTGCTCATAAGTGTCCTGCTCATATTTTAAACAGCACATAAGTCTGCCGCAGGTTCCGCTGATTTTCGTAGGATTAAGGGAGAGACCCTGCTCCTTTGCCATTTTTATGGAAACGGGCTGAAAATCGTTTAAAAATGTATTACAGCAAAACGGTCTGCCGCAAATTCCGAAACCACCTACCATTCTCGACTCATCACGGACACCTATCTGACGAAGCTCAATTCTCGTTCTGAAAGCCGACGCCAAATCCTTGACAAGCTCGCGAAAATCCACTCTGCCGTCCGCCGTAAAATAGAAAAGTAACTTACTGCGGTCAAAGGTGTATTCCACATCCACAAGATTCATATCCAACCCGTGAGCCTCAATTTTCTTCTCACAGATTTTAAAGGCTTCTTTTTCCTTAACCTTGTTTTCTTCCAGAATTTTTATATCCTCATCAGTTGCAATTCTTATTACCTTTTTTAAAGGCTTGTTTATATCATCTTCGCTGACGCTGTGATTTTCCTTCGCAACGAGCCCGCACTCCATACCGCGCACGGTTTCAACAACGGCATAATCGCCCTTTTTGAATTTATTTCCGTCAGCGTCAAAGTCATAAACCTTGCCGCCGTCTTTAAATCTTATTCCCACAGTTTCTATCATATTTTCTCACCTTATCTCCCCATGGCTCTTTTGAACTCATAGCACATTCTTACAACGAGCAAATTATTATTGCAGTTTCGGTCAATGGAGTCTGTCAACTCACTGCACACCTGTTCCAGCTTCATAAGTGATTTTGATGTCAGACTGCCGCAAAGAGCGTTCACCTCATCGGAAAATCTGAAATCGCGGCAAAATCCACTTTTTTTGACCAATGCGTCCCTGAAAATCTCTGCAAGCAAAAGCAATACATTTTTTGCGAACTGCGAATTTTTTTGGAATACGGCTGTTTCTTCCATAAGACTTAATTCATTAACGCTCAACAGCGCATTAACAAAGTTTTTTACCGCCTGTTCCTCTTTTTCGCTGATTTCTGCTTCCGGGCTTGCCAGCGAATACACGCAAGCCCTTGAAAGAACTGTTTCAAGCATTGTGCTTTTTGATGTGGTAACAATTATAAAATAGACATATGACGGCGGCTCCTCCAAAATCTTTAAAAGGGCATTTTGCGCCTGCTCGTTCATATTCTGACCGTTTTTTAATATATAGATTTTTTTATCGCTCTCATTAGGCACTATAAAGGCGTTACTGCGGATTTCCCTGACGGAATCCACGGTAAAGCTTTTGCTTTTTCCCTTTGTGCCGTCTGTTTCAAACACATCGGGGTGACCGCCCTTTTGATATTTCTTACAGGGAGAACACTCGCCGCAGGGTTTAATTTTGCCCTGACACAAAAGGCAGTTTGCAGTAAAGCGTGCAAGCTCCTCGCCGTCCGTTTCATTCTGGCACTCAATAAGCACGCCGTGGGGAAGAGTGCCCTGCTGTGCTGACAAGGCGATTTCGCCGCAGAGCTTATCCTTTTTTTCTATGTTGTTCATCATATCTTATAAAACTGCTCCACATCAATCACAAAAATCGTGGCTCCTCCGACTGTTACCTCAACGGGCATGGACGAGAGCATGGACTCCCCTATATATGTAGTGTTCACAGGTGTGATTTTCTTACGCTGACTGCTGTACTGACCGATAATGTTTATTACATCGTCAGTCTTTTTCTCCTCAACGCCGATAAGCAAGGTTACATTGCCTGCTCTTAAAAATCCGCCCGAGGTTGAAAGCTTTGTTACGGTATAACCTGCTTTTGTTAAGTGAGACATAACAGCGGACGCATCGTCGCTGTTGATAATGGCAATAACAAGCTTCACAAAAACCACTCCTTATCACAGACTTTGTGCAATCGCTATCATTACAGGCATTGTCACTATTGACAACACGCTGATAAAAGCCGTAACCTTTGATGCCAGCGCGGTATCACGGTTATACTTCGCCGCAAACATAACAGTGTTGTTCGCGGTGGGTGCGGCAGAACTCAAAACGCAAGCGGCAAGCAAAGTACCGCTGAATCCCGCAAGGCGCAGACAACCTATTGTTATTAACGGCAAAACTATAATTTTAACAAGCGCCGTTACGAAAATGCGCTTATCAGACAAAAGCGTTTTCCAATCGGCAGAGGCTAAATATGTTCCGAACATAACCATTGCCAGCGGAGTGTTTAGGTCCGCAAGGTAAGAAACAGGCGAATATATAACCTGAGGCAGTTTTATTTGCAAAAGGAAAAGCGGAAGGCCTAATACAACGCCCACAACGCCGGGATTTACAATCAGTTTTTTTAACCCGAACTTTGCACCCTCGCCCTTTCCCTGCATAACACGGACTCCGTGAGTAAAGGAAAGAATGTTAAAGGGCACCAAAATTACCGAGCAATAAAAAACTCCCTCATCGCCCAAAACCGCCTGCGCCAGCGGCAAAGCCATATAGCCCACATTACCGTAAACACACGCATATTTAAAGATGCAGGCGGTATCCTTATCTCCCTTATTGAAAAGGAGTGCAGAGATTGCCATTGCAGCCAAATGGAAAAACACGCCGCCTAAAAACGCCATTAAAAGACCTTTCAGCGCGTCGCGGTTATATTCCATTGACAAAAACGAACGGATAATGATGGCAGGCGCTACAATATAAAACAGTAAATCGGTAGTAAGCCGTGACGCTTTTTCCGTATAGATACCCGTTTTGTGACAAACAAAGCCCACCATTGCCACAAGGAACAGTATTACTACCTGCGTAAAAGCGACATAAACATTACTTAAAAAAGCCATCAAAAATTACTCCGAAAGAAAATTATCGTCAATCTCCGTTTCCTCCTGCTTTTCGGAGCCGGATTTTTTCAAAAGCTCCGCAGAGTCATTTTCCTTGGCACACTTTATTGCATTTAAAATATATGCAAAGGCAAACAGCGCAAATCCTAAATCGCAGAGAGAAAATGGATATTCATCGGGAAGTCTTGACGCATTACCCGTTAAAATCATAATAAGGCGGGGCAGATTTGCCGTTGTGCAGAAGAAAATGCACACAAACCCTGATGAGAAAAGGCTTCTCATTGCTGTTCCTGCTGAAAGTCCCGACGAAATTCTGGCAAACGCCAAAAGGAAAATCATCATAAATGCAAGCATAAATATTTCAAACATCAAATCCGAAACATTTATATAAGCTATTTTTCTCACAAAACGCAAAACTATTCTGCTCATGCACCAAAACAGCGGAGTAATGGCAAGAAATTTATACTGCGAATATGTTGTTCTGCCGTCGATATACGAAATTCCGAAAACAAGCATATATATTGCGGCAAGAACTCCGATAACAGCTTCGATAATCAAGGGAATCTGCCCTTGATTCAAAGTACCCATAAGAGATATTTCTGCGGCGGTAAAGCTCTTAATGTTTATAAAGAAAGATGAAAATGCGGAAATAACATCAATAACAATGCCTATGGCAAAAATGATTGAAGCTGCCGCAAGCAATTTATTGCGCCTGTACGGAGATTTTGACGCGGGAATATTCTTTGAAAGAGTTGTCAAGATATACGGCACGATTATTGCGAGAGCCGCAAGAGCATACATCACATAAACGGACCAATCAACATTTTTGTAAAATCCCGTATCCTCCTCAACTATGCTCAGAAGCTGATACATTCTCAAAGGAACAGCCAAAACCAAAATGCCGAGTACGGTATAAAGAGATGATAAGGGCTTAATTTTTTCGTATTTTCCTTTTATTTTCATAGCAATTATCTCTCCTCAATGGGAATATACTCTTTTTGGATTCCCTCTGTGCGCGGAATACGGTCGGACATAGGCACATAAGCGCGGGGAATTGTTACATTTTTATAAGCGGGACGGACAATTTTGCCGTTTGATGTAATTTCCTCAATTCTGTGAGCTGACCAGCCGGCTGTTCTTGCCGCCATAAATATAGGTGTAAACAAATCCTGAGGAATACCCAGCATATCGTAAATAAGACCTGAATACAAATCCACATTGGCACAGATTTTTTTCTTATCTCCCCTGTATTTAGCGAAAAGCTCGGGAGTGAGCTGTTCGATAAGGCTTAAAAGCTTAAATTCGTCCTCTCTGCCCTTTTTCTTTGAAAAATCATCGGCGTAACGGCGGAGAATTACTGCTCTCGGGTCGGAAAGAGTATAAACCGCGTGGCCCATACCGTAAATAAGTCCCGAACCATCGCCTGCCTGCTTATTCATTATTTTGGTAAGATAATCGGCAACCTTGGCTTCATCGGTAATATCGGAAACATTCTGCTTAATATCCTCAACCATTTTATAAACCTTTATATTCGCGCCGCCGTGACGGGGGCCTTTTAGCGAACCGATTCCTGCCGCGATTGCTGAATAGGTATCTGTTCCGCTTGATGTTATACAGCGTGTTGTAAAGGTGGAGTTGTTTCCGCCGCCGTGCTCCGCGTGAATAATCATACAGATGTCAAGAAGCTTTGCCTCCTCGGGAGTGAACTTCTTATCGTTTCTGATTGAACGGAGAATTGACTCTGCCGTTCCCAGCTCCGGCTTGTTCTGGTGGAAGAACATACTCTTTTTATCATATACGCGGCGTTTAACCTGATATGCGCTTGTCATAATTACGGGTATCTGGGCTATGAGCTGAATACACTGACGAAGCACATTTTCAGCAGAGGTATCGTCGGGGTTAGGGTCGTAGGAATAAAGAGCCAGCACACTGCGCGCCACCTTGTTCATTACATCGGGCGACGGTGCTTTCATAATCATATCCTCAATAAATTCATCGGGAAGCTCACGGCATTCCGCCAAAACCTTCTTGAAAACATCAAGCTGACCTTTTGTGGGCAAAGCGCCGAAAAGAAGAAGCCAAACAACCTCTTCATAACCGAAACGGTCTTCTTTTTCACAGTTTTCAACTATATCTGACATATTTATTCCGCGGTATATAAGGCGACCGTCCTTGGGAACGCGCTCACCGTCGTCAATATAATACCCTTCAACGGAGCAAATTCTTGTAAGTCCTGCAAGAACGCCTGTTCCATCGGCATTACGAAGTCCTCTCTTTACATCGAATCTTCCGTAATAGTCTGGGTTTATCTGGTTATTTTTTTTGAGCTCCTCACATAAACTTGAAAGAGCCTCGTTGGAGATACTGGAAATATACTCTGACAAAAAAACTACCTCCTATACCAATAGTTATCCAATCTAATCCTTATTATTTTATAACATTCAGGAAATAAAGTCAACAAAAGGGAGCGATAAAAATGAAAAGTTACACTTTGTTATGCTTTTTTTTGGCGCTTGCAATGATAATATGTCCCCTTTGCTCCGTAAAAAAAGCCACCGATGCAATTTCTAATGAATTTTTCAAAAATGGCACCGTTGAAAACGATGAATCAAACGCTGTCATCAAAGCTGATGACGCCACGGTAAAGATTATGTCGGCAAGCAGTCAGAATATTACCGAGGTTGGGCTGAGGGAATATCTTATCGGTGCGGTGGCGGCAGAGATGAGCCCCGTGTATCATGAAGAAGCCATTAAAGCACAGGTTATTGCGTCACACACTATGCTTCAGTACTCAAAGCTTCACAAAAGCGATGATTTAAACGGCGCCGATATTTCGGACAGCAGCGGAACGCATCAAGGGTATATAAATGCAGATGAGCAAAAGGAAAAATGGGGCGATAACTACGAAAAACACCGTGAAAAAATCGAAAAGTGCGTGGACGAGGTTATCAGTCTTACTTTGCAATACAACGGTGAGCCGATTACCGCCGCTTTTCACGCCATAAGCAACGGGCAAACGGAAAACGCAAGCGATGTTTGGGGCGGAGATTATCCGTATCTTATATCCGTCACAAGCGACGGCGACAAGCTTTCCCCCGACTACTCCTCGGAGGTTCCTGTGAGCGCTGATGAATTTAAAGACGCTGTTGAAAAACAAGGTGCAGTTTTAGACGAGGACGCATCAAAATGGATTGAAGAAATTAAAAGAACGCCTACCGGCATGGTAAAGGAAATAACCATAGGCGGTAAAGCGTTCAAGGGAACGGATATCAGGTCGTATTTTTCGCTGAAAAGCAGTACATTTAACTACACATTTAAAGACGGCGGATTTATTTTCGCCGTCAGCGGCTACGGTCACGGCGTGGGAATGAGCCAATACGGAGCCGATTTTATGGCAAGGCAGGGGTTTTCATATAAAGAGATTTTGGCGCATTATTATCCCGGTACGGAATTAGTTGGGGGATGATTGGTATTTACACAAAAAACAGTAAAATCGTAGTGGCGGGGCTTAAGTGCCCGCCCGAGAAATCATATGCGCCAATGGTGGTTTTGTAGGGTACCATCGCCCTACATTACAATCAAAGAACCGTACCCTGATTGCTCCTTTATTTTTTCTTTTTAGTGTTGTATTTATAAATAAGTCCCATAATTATAAAATGACTCTTATCAATTAAAATTATACAACAATAAATCACATATAGAACATATATCATTTTATAATAACAATTCCAATAAAGAAAAAGAAGGATTATAACATCAACAAGTCCCATTATTACATAAAATACTGCAAGATAAAATTCAAAACAGATAAATCTGGGAATTGTGTTTTGCTTAACTTTAAAGAACTTTTTTATCCAACTTGGCGTATGACAATAATGATTTGGATAGTAACGAGAATTGATACATATCTCTTTTATCGCAGTGATTGCAGAATTTTTATCACTAATAAAACACGCAAATGACATAAGTACAAAAAGAAAAATGAAAATTTTTAACATTATTTTTCTCCCATTTTATATGAATGAGGACAGGGAGCTGTTCTCTGTATTCCTTTTTTGTTCTTACGGGCGGGCACGGAGACCCGCCCCTACAAGCACGCCGTGGGTTTTTGCATAATTTGCGGGACGATGTTTGGCTCTGTCCCCTACAAATTGCATTTAATTTGAGAGTATCGCTCCGTTTATGCCCCCTCTGACGAGGGGACCGGCAAATGCGAAGCATTTGTCTGGGGGAGAGATTTTCTTTCTCTCCCTCCGTCACGGATAAGCCGTGCCACCTCCCTCGTCAGAGGGAGGAATAATGGTTTGTCGCGAACACTGACATTTACAAATTTTAATTTGTCTATTTCATCGTAGGGGTGATTCGCGAATTGCTCCTACTTCTATCAGTCCGTTTTTATTATACAACTTTCTATAAAAAGTAAACCCCAAAGACTAACGCCTTTGGGGCTTTGGTGATCCACCGGAGACCCGACAAGGCAAAGCCTTGTCGATTTGCTTCGCAAATATCCTATTTTATGTCCCTTTTGCTGACGCAAAAGATGGACGATGGAGTTCGAATCTCCGCAATGCCAAAAAAGAAACAGCCCGATTATATCGGACTGTTCTTTTTTGGTGATCCACCGGAGATTCGAACTCCGGACACCTTGATTAAAAGTCACATAAAAATAACAATTTACCAACTGTTATAAATATTTCACGAACTTGCATACGATAAACAAATATTTTTAAGTAATATTTCTTTGATTTCTAAGTTCTTTATCATAATTTTGCATATTACTTACGATTTGCGAAAGTCTATCGTCTTCACTCTTGTCAAATAAATATTCAGCAATTATTTTTGGAAGAATTATAATTGATGTTATGACAGACGCAAATGATGTAATAAGCGGAGCCAATAATTCTAAAATACTTATATTTTTTACACTTCGCATATATAACCCTGCAAAAATGGTTGCCACAAAAGACAATATTAACATAATCACTATAACCATTGTTATTACAAAAAAAGCAATCTTCATTCCCCTCTTATGTTTTTGACTTTTATCGGACGAAACAACATAATTGTTTAACAGATTAACAAAAGATTGATTATGCTTTTTCAATAAATTTTCATCACTATCATTTAATGACTCTTCCGTTGAAATTTCTAATAAATGTGAATTGTGACCTAACAAAATCCTATTTACTCGTTCTTTTTCAATAAACGGAATATCCTTTTTAGATACATTAATTGGTTTAGGATTCATATCAGGTACTCCGTTATCAGCCATTCTCTTTTACCTCTGCTAATTTTAATTCATTAATTCTCCTTCTAACTGCTTCGGGTGAGACTTTAAAAATATCAGCTAATTTTTTAGTTGTTTCCAGCAAACTGTTTTCATCAAAGTTTTCATCATACTTCTTTTTAAATTGTTCTTCTGGCATCAATAAACAAGCCGCAAAATAATTTGCTCTTCTTTCTTCTGCTGTTTCCGACCGTTCATTAGTATAATATGTATTATAATAAGAGATTTGACTTTTTTCATCAAAATCAAATATATAATGAGCAATCTCATGAGCTATTGCGAATCTTTTGTGCCCGTAATTGTCGTCCGAATTAACTGCTATGATTTTGTCAGTACCAAAATCTTTTTCGTATTCCAAACTTATTCCAACTAACCCCGACAATTCTCTTTCGTCAGGAATCATTTCAAAAATCTTAAATCCAATTTCCTTGGCAATATCGATTACTGGAACTGGAAAAAGTTCTTTAATGTTTGTCCCTTTCAGCAATTCTTTTGAAGCATTTGGCATTTGTTCAAGCTTAGTGTAGTTTTCTCTTATATTACTTATTATTTCTCTACACATTTTTACTCCTCCAAAAAAATGGACAATTTTGCCCATAAATACACCTCGTTTACATTTTTTTGAACATATATTTTAACAATAAATCCCACATAAAAATGCTTTAAACTGTTTGTCAAAAAATGTAAATTTGCAGTATTTCATATATAAATTATCATAATTATAACAAAAAAGCAAGAAAATTGTAAAAAAATGCAAATAAATGCATTTTTTTAACCAATAATCAAAAAACTAAGGAGATACTACAAAAGTATCCCCTATACAAAACACGTGTTTTTAAATTTGTTATATTTATATTTTACATCAAGTGCATCATCCTGTCAAGCAGTCGATATTCAAGTACGGTTTCATTGATAAGACAGATGATAAATTTCACTAATAATCAAATATTGGAATGGTAGATTTCAAAAAGATATTATATAAAAACGCCCTCTGCAAAGGTGATTTCCGATGTAGAGGGTGTTTGCTTTATCTGACAATTACGGGTTAGTCAGATAAAAGTCTTCGAGGATGGCGGGAATATGGACTGTTTCGACTTTACCGTTATTCAGCCTTTTAACAAGCTGTTTAACTGCTGCACTGTCGGTGGAAACATCTTTAAAGACTTTCACAGTCTTTAAAGAAACGGCGACTATTCCGCAAGTCGTTACTCTCCTTTTCTCAATTTTAATGTGATGTCTGAATTTCAGATACATCGTTTTCAGCTCCTTTATTCTGTTTTTTCTTAAAAAAGAAGTGAGATAAGGAACACTGTAATTGATGCACAACCTTTGAGGTGAATATCACTTTTCAAGTTAAAAATCAACTATAATTGCAAAAATATAAATAAATATGGTTAAAATATTAAAAAAAACACCCTCTGTCAAGGCGAATTACCGTTACAGAGGGTGTTGTGGTTATGGTCCTTTTTTCAGACCGTTATGAATTTAATTTTTATATTATGATATCATTGTATCATTTATTAAATTGCAATCGATTGCAATTTACTCATTAAGCTGTTCTGTGTCATTTGCAGAACCGGTGTTTACATTTATATTAAAATAATTCTTAATTCCTTTGTATCCGTCATACGCGCCTGACGATGCGAGACCTGACGCAAGGCCGCCGAGCAGGACCTCGGGTATAAACTGCCATCCGTTTATCCACGAATTGAGCAAAATGCCCAGCACCGCCAGGAGCAACGGGATAAACTTATTAATCTTATCTGTGGGGACCACATTTTTCAGAATGTAGCCCACGCACAGGCAGATAAGCATTACTGCTATGACAAAGTAATCTTTTAACATTTCAAAAAAGTTCATAATATACATCTCCTTAATATTTAAATCCACATTTGACCATATCCGCCAATGTCAATGGCCCAATATTACCGTCTTGTTCAAGACCTCTGCGTCTTTGGTATTCCTTAACGGCACCAAGCAAGTTTTTACCGAAATAATTGCCCAATGCAGATACCGGTGTATAAAGCGGATAGTTTTTTCTCATCCACGCTGCTATCTTACCGATATTTTCATGAGTGTCCCCGTATTTGAAATATCCTCTTGCCGGGAGAAAGCTCTCTTCTTTGGGCAATTCTTTGAATTTAATACCGTTTGTTTTCTTGATGGTTGTAAATTCAGGGTCAATATAGAACAGCTTTTCGGGTTTATCTGCTCCATTTGTGCAATTCAGTACCCATTTTTCCTTTGAGTTCTGCACCCAGCCGTTGCCTTTAATGCGACCTTTACCGGCAGAAAAATGAAAGTGATTGCCCGTTGCGTTTCCGTCAGTCCCTTCATAACAAATGAGTTTTCCTCTTTTGAATTTCTGCCCAACTTTAAGGCGCATGATGTCACTATCATTCGGATGCGTCACAATGAGCGTTACATAATCGCTTGTTCCGTCTGCAAAATATACTTTTGAGGTGCTTTCAAGCCAAATTGTATTTGTGCCTTTTGTGTAAATCCGTTTAATTTCCATTTCGTCACAAGGACAATACATCGGGCTTCTGCCGGTATCTCCACACGCTTCGTCCCACGGATAGTCCTTAGGCGAACCTGTATTGTGTGGGCCGTGGCTGTAATTGCCTGTGTAACCCTGTGTAATGTTAATTACCTTGCAAAGATATGTAAGATAGTTTTTCATGGTTTTATTCCTCCTCTAATTGCTTAATCAAGTCCTGATATTTATGTTTCACGGCGCCGTTGCCGCCGAGAGATATGTATTTGTCTCCTGCCGCAATGCGCTCGGACAGTGGCATTTCCTCGCTCATTATTACAAGGCGAAGAATATTCAAATAATTCTCTCTGTCGTGCCTGTCTTTCCGCTCACGCCACTTTTCTTCACGACGTATGAATTTATATGCCGTGATTATGAAAGTGAAAATAACAGTCAATGCCGTGATTACACTTGCAATCAGTATTATCTTTTCCGCTACCGTCATTCATTCTCACCTCCCAATACGCTTTTAGCCGCTGACCGCACCTGCGCGAGTGTTTGAGCCGATGCAAGACCTTCGGCAAGGGCTTGCGCTTTATCAATTTTTTCGGTTCCTTCAACCGCTGAGTTTTCGGCCATTGTTTCATCCATTTCGATGTCTTTTTCAATAATTATTCCGTTTTCACAAATTCGCATTTTTAACACCCCCACAATTCAATCGAACTTCCTGCTTGTAATGGTATAAAATTACTTGAAGTATCGTATATGAAAATTTCAATGTCGGAAATGTTTGTTTTTGATAAATCATTCGTAGCAAGATTACAATACCGAGATAACGCCCTTTTGAAATATTGTTTATCGGCTCTCCTACCCAAAATTTGTTATTTTTCTTTTTTGTTGCGTAACAGGAAAAATCATTCGTGCAATAGATATACACCTTAAACGGCGTGGAAAGCTTCGGTTTTGTCTTTCTGACTTCCAAGGTCTTTTTACCATTGGCTATCAGCTCGCACCACCGCGGCTGAATACTCATTAAAACTGCTTTGCTCATTGCTTTACTCCTTATTGAAAACATTTTCATCCGCATGCAACTGTGTTTCAAAGACAAAATGCGCCATATTCCAGCTCATTCTTCCGCTGCGGAAATTTTCGTCAAGCTCTCTTAATTTTGCTCGTATTTCAGGCTGAAAATAGAATTGTACTTTCGGCGGTATGTAACAGTTATTTAATTTAAGCTTTTTAATAAACCGTTCCTCAAACTCCCAGCGTTCATCATTACTTAACGGATGCGCGTACGGTATCTTCTTTTCTTTCTTATAGCGGTCATAAAACTTTTTTATTCCGGGGTTGTTGATGTTGATGAAATAATAGAAATCAAAGTTGAATATAAAAACTGATTTATCATTCATACAATCATCTTTCCGCTTTTTCTTTCATAGCGTTGGTGAGTTTCAACACTGCGCCCTTAAACTTGTTCTGCTGTTCTGTTTCCATATCCGAAATAAGAGAAAAGAGGGAATTAAAATTATCCTGGATTGCCTGAACATATACCATTGCCTGAGCGGATTTGGTATCTGCCAATGCAAGCTGTTTTTGCAGCTTTTCCTTTTCATCGGCATCGGCTGTTATAACAGACTCCAGCTCTTTAATTCTTTCTGCCAGTTTTTCCGTTTTTTCTTTCATCTTTGCCTTGACTTCCTTCTCAGTCTCTTTTTTTGCAAGAATAACAGCCTCGTCAATCTGCTTTTGAATTTCGGCGCTGTTATCCTGTTCCGAGGCTTCGCCGGCAAGTTCCGATTTAAGCTCCTCTCTCAATTCTCCGCTGATTTTTTCGGTGAGCTCTTCAATTTCGATTTTATGAGCGCTTTCCTTATTACGGAGCTGTACTTCAAGCTCTTTTATTCTTTCGTACATTTCATCCTTTTCGGCGTCATACCCACTGTTTTCCGCTGAATCGGGCTCCACATCCTCTGACTGCGCATCTTCAAGCTGTTCCTGCAAAATGTTAATTTGTTCGCCCATTTCCTTATTCTTTTTAATAAGCTCTTTGATTTCGGAAACGGACATATTTTCAAACTCGCCGCTTGCCAAGCCTTCGGCACGGTCAACAGGGTTCATACCGGCTATAAGCTCAAGCTTTGTTATGCCGAGGTTTGCATTTGATTGCAAAACCGAAGGTCCGAGGCGCTCATAGGTTGAGATGTAGTTATATGCCATTCTTGCTTTTATTCCTGCCTTCTGTTCGCAGTAATCTTCAAAGGTTTCATAACTGAGCTGTACATAAAGCTTTTCATCTCTCATATGCTTTAAATCTTTGCACACCTCAAAAAGAGCCTGTGCGGCAATTGTTCCGTTTGCCATTATCCGCTGATGAGTTCTGAAAGCCTCCTCATAATCTGTAATCTCTCTTGCTTCAACGCTTATTATTTCACTCATAATTTACACTCCTTATGCCGCACTCTCTGCGGTCTTTTTTCTTTTACTGCCGGCTTTAACCCATGCAATCCACTCGTTAATAAACTGCTGTTCATTCTTTGTAGGATTTCTGTTACCCTTGCCGTGATGTTGTGCTATACGCTTATCTCTGTCATTAACTTCGATTGTAATTAAGCGCCTATTAGGCTTATCGACTCGCCGCATAAATAAAATGGTTGTTTTCCCATTCATGTGGCGGCTTGCATAGCCCTTAACACAGTGACAGAGAATCTTTCCCTCTTCAACAATGTCATTAACACCAAGCGGTATGACAATTCTGTATTCACCGTTTGAATATTCATACATTTTTCGGAGTTTCTCATATCGTTTCTGATATTTTCCAAAGGCCTCGGCATCGTGCTTAACCGATATATTTGCGCTTGCCTCGTCATGAGCCTTTTTTAAATGTTTAGGGAATATAACATCATCACGGGAAAGGTCATATTTAAGCTCGGCGGCGAATTTTAAATAGTCAGTCCACATTACGGCTGTATTTTCATAATTAAAGCTATCTCTGTTTTTCTTTTTGCTTGTTTGCTTTTCAAGATAATTAAAGGTATGAGTTATGTTCAGCTCATGAGTTTTAATAGCCTGCGCCACTCTGACTGCCGAATCACCGGCATATTTATTCACATATCCGGCAACAGTCAAATAGGGTATATTCTTTTTTACTTTTTTTAAAAGCTGATACACTTTAAAATCAATATCGCCGTAATAATGCTCTCGGAAATCCTTAAACTGGGCTTTATTCATTCCGAACATATCCTTGGGCTTCTTTGCGTTCCAATCTATGTACCGTTTCATCGGCTTGTTATGCATTAAATTACAGACAAAATCCGATAAATCCAGCTTTAAAAGCTTTTCAACATTGGGATAGATGGCGTAATAACAAATAAACTTAACATACGGACATTCGCCGCAGTAATAGTAGTTTGATGAATATATGTTGTAATACCAATTACGATACTTTTCGCAAAACAGCTCAAGCGGCACATATTTAAGAAAGGTTTTTTGGAGTCGGTCAAGACACACAAGGTCATAACCTCTTTTTTCAATGTCGGAAATGTTATACCACCATGTTTTAGTAAACGGTTCACATATGCTTTTAGGCTCGTAAAAATCGCAGTTATTTAAACCTAAATATAAGTAATCGTAACCTTGTTTAAAAATCCTTACATTGCCCGGTGTTATGTAATATACTGCTGTTAATTGGTACTCCGCTTCAGGAAGGTATGATTTTGTGTATTTTTTATGACCGTAATAGCAGAGAAGATACACTGCGTCTTTTACCGGCTTTATAAGCACTATGCGTTTCCACCCTTCAAGGTTTTTACATCCCTTGGCACGGTATGTCTCTTTTGCCGTGACAGCTGCTCCGCACTCGGGGCAGGTCGTTCCCTGGTTATGTTTAGTGCGTATAAATTCATAATGCTTATCCGTCTCTGTACGCTGTGTGTAGTCATAGTAAAAATGCTTACCGCAATGAGTACACCAGCACTCTCTGTAACCGTCTTTTCTGTTGTCCTTGAAAAATAAATACGGCTCAAACACATAATTCATTTTTTCAAAGTCTTCATCATTCAGTTCAGGAATATGATTGAGAATATCGTCCTTTGTTTTGTATATCACCGATGCCGCCCCCTCAAAATAAATCGTCAAAGGTGAGCTCAATAACCTTGCCCTGTTTCTCTGCGGCAGAGCCTGTAAGGTCAATGGTCATTTTAAAATTTATTACGGCACCGGCAAAGTAAAAGTTTACTGCCTGTTTATAAGTATCAATATCGGAAATACTCTGACCGACTTTCTTCATAATGCTCTCGCAGCAATCGGTAAGTGTTTTATCTGTTTGCACAACGGCCTGCGCAAATTCTTCATCCTGCTCGCAGAACATTTTTAATGTATCCGCAACAGCGTCTTTAACTGCTGTTGCCTTTATATCTGTACCGCGAAATGCTTTAAGCTCTCTGTCGAGCTTTTCTATTGCTTTTTCTTTATACATAACTGTCCTCTTTTCATTGACAAATTTTGAAAAGAAAGTTATAATAAAAATGTAGAGTTTATTATAACTTTCATTTTTAACCGTGTTCAGTTGCCGCTGACACGGTTATTTTTTTGCCTTTTCAACGGCTAACTGTTCAATAATATTGAGTATTCTTGCTGTTTCGTCAGCGGAAAGCTCTTTGCGTAATTTACGGCTGAAATTGCCGTCGTTAATGCCGAGCTTTTCAGCGATTTGCCATAAACGAATACCTTTGGCATCTGCCATTTCTCTAATCTTTTTATTTTTCATTTTCTCACCTCCTATCCGAATATCCAGTTAAGGCAGTCAATACAGGCGAAAAGACATGCCGCTGAAATTATGGCAAAGAATAAATATGTAAATCTCGCCGCATCCAGTTCCGGCTCAATCTCACACCTGGGTCTGCCGCTGTGACCGGGCTTTACAACCTCGGGAGACAGCACATATTCCTTTTTAACCGCATAAAACTTTTTCCTTGCCCTGTGCAATTGACTGCAAAACCAGCACTCAAATGCAATCAAGGCAAGTTCATAAATCCAAAAGACTTTCATTTTCATAGCTCCTTGCTTTCAATTTTCTTCCGACCAACGTTCGCCGTATTGGCTCATTGCATCAACGGCATCTTTTTCTCTTTTAAACAACTCGTCAACAAAGGTTGTCCCGTCAGAGTTCTTTATAACGAGCTTGTATTTGAGTTCTTTATAACGAGCTTGTATTTTCCGCTGAGCGTCGGCACTATCTTTGCCTTAAACCCCTGCGAATTTTTAAATCTGCGCATTAACTACCCTCCTTTAAACGAATATTTGAAGCAACACGGCTAATCCTTTCAGCCGCTGACTTTTTAAACAGCTCCTTTTGGTCTTCGGATATTGTGTCAAAATCGACATAATCTCCGTCCCGACCGTTAAACGAAATCACACGCTTTACCGTTAATTCTTTTGACATAATATCCCTCCCCTAATTTGATATGCTTTCAACAGCTTTTCCTATGTTCACAGAGCTTTTTCGCCGCACGGACCTGCTATGCAATGAATAATTTTTTCCGTAATCCTTTCGGATGGACAAGCCACAAAACGCCTTAATTTTTTAATGGAAAGTATTTAATTTTTAAAGATTTACAGCCCGTGCGACTAAAAAGCCCTGTGAAATATCAATTGTTGATTTTAAAAATGTTATAAGATATAATCACTTACAAGGAAGTGATTCGATTGAAAATCGTTATGTATGTTTTTCTCACTGCATTTACATACCGCTTGTTAAAAAATTTATTTGGTTTTTTAAGAGCAAAGTTTTATTTGCGTTTTTGGCAAGGCTATAGTGAACCTTCAATTGAAGCTCAACCAACCATAAATAAAATTCTTTATCAGGCTAAGGTGTATAATTACGGTTGTACTAAAGATGCATTGCGAAGAGCAAAAGGTGTTTTTTTATCACAATTGAAAGAAAACTTTAGCATATTCTTTTGGGTGGAAACCATTTGGTTTTTACCAAGCAGATTGTTAGATGGACTTGGAATAAACACACACCGAAAAACGCATAAATTTGTTGAGTATTTACTCAGTGCTATTGGTTGGATTATCTGTTTTGTTATCAGTCTCTTTAGTGACGAAATCAAGGCGGTCTTGCTTTCGTTCTTCTAATTCATTGATTTGCTTTTGTTCATCAATTTGGAATTCAATTAAAATGCAGTAAAGAATTGTTAGAATAATTAACCAAATTTTCATACTTTCACCTCCTTAAAGGCGCTGTAAGATATTTTGAAAGTATGTGTTTAGCCATTTTGGCTATCGCAATCGCAAAAAAAATATTCATCTTTATCAGAAATGTGGAGCAATTTACATAATGCTTTTATTTCACTAGCTTTGAATTCAGCTTTGTTATTTAATTTAGTATTAAATGTCTGTTGAGATATATCAATTTTATCTGCGATTTTTTCCTGCGTAAAATTATTCTCCAATAGTTTAGCTTTTAACTTTGTAGTATTGGTTAATTTTGGTGTTACTTTCAATGGGCTCACCTCCTTATAGCCATTTTGGCTACAAAACAAGAATATCACCCATTAGCCATTTTGTCAATAGTTTTTTTGAAATTTTATCAAAAAAAGTTGACAAAGTGGCTATTTTATGGTATTCTGTACCCGGTGATATGAATGACTATTTATGATAAAATAAAATATTTACGGGAAAAGCAAGGACTTTCACAACAAGAACTTGCTGAAAAAGTTGGTTTTAAAACTGCTTCTGCTGTTAATAAAATAGAGCTTGGATTAAGGGATATTAACCAAACTAAAATCTTGGCTTTTTCAAAAGCCCTTGGAACTACACCTGGTTATCTTCTCAGCGATAATGATGAAGAGGAATCTTTAAATTATGAAAACTTTCCTAATGCACTACCGCTTCCAAAAACAGTTAAAAGACCTCGCTTAGGAACAATCGCCTGCGGCGAACCCATATTAACAGAAGAAAACTTTGAGGGATACGATGATGTCCCCGAAAACATAAAATGTGATTTTACTCTTCAATGTCAAGGGGATAGCATGATAAATGCCCGAATCAACGATGGGGACATTGTGTACATAAAGTGTCAGCCTACTGTTGAAAACGGGCAAATAGCTGCTGTTATGGTTAATAATGAAACAACACTGAAAAGAGTTTTTTTGTATCAGGATAAAGTTATCTTACAAGCTGAAAATCCCAAGTATGAACCTTGGGTATATGTCGGTGAAGAATTAAATAGCATCCGTATCCTTGGTAAAGCCGTTGGCTTTTTCAGTTATCTGAAATAAAACTACCAGTCAAATAAGTTATATTCAGAACGGAGTTATTATGTCTTTGTTTTCAAAAATAAAAAGGAAAATAGTTATAAAGCAAATAGATTTTAATTCAATAGAAGGAATAAGAGCAATACCTGTTCCTAAGAAGAAGGCAAAGTATCAAGACCATGATATAAAAGAAGATATTGAATACATTTTGCAGAGAAAAGCAACCGAGTTTAAGAAAGCTGGTAAAATGGATTTAGCGATTGAATGTTTGAAAAAATCGAATGAAATTATGCCATATTCTGCGTATATGTATACATTAGAAGACTATTATAGATTGGTTGACTTTTTAAAACAGGCGCGAAGATTTGACGAAGCGAGAGAGACGGAACAAAAACTTGATTTGATGTTCGGTGGAAATTCTATGTGCAACGATGATAAAAAGGCTATAATAAATTCTTTGCTCCAAGAAGCTAAAATGTTAGGTACAGACCTTGTTGAAATGAGCGAACATCATTGCACTTGTGGAGAATGTGCAAAATATCAAGGAAGAGTTTTTTCACTAACAGGAAAAAGTAAAAAATTTCCTAAAATACCTGATGAGTTTTTTATTTATGGTGGAATACATGAGGGATGCCGTCATTCTTTTTACCTATATTTAAAAGGTAGCACTCCTACATACCATAAAAATATAGTTCAATATAGTAACCGACCATTTGTGGATAACCGTTCAAAAGCAGAAAAAGAGCAATATGAGGCTGAACAAAAAGCACAACAGGATTTAATGAAAGATAGAGAGAACTACGATTGGCTTTGGGAGAATTTGGGTGATATTGCCCCTAAATCATTCTCTGGATATAGAAGAATGAAGAACAGTAACTCTAAAAATTTCCAAAAATTATGTAAAGCAGCAGAAGAAAAAGGGAAAAAAATAATTTAAGGAGTAATAAAAATGGCAAAAAAGACTTGTATCGTATGTGGAAAAGAGCTTGGTATGCTGTCCTCGAAAACGGCTATTTCAGATGGCGTTGTATGTTCCGATTGTTTAAAAAGAGCAGGCATCAATCATTTTTCTAATGGAAGCGCTTATAATGGAACGACAATTAAAGAATTGCTGTCCCGCCGAATGGTAATTGTTAATTCATTTTCGCCTACAAAGAAAGTTGGAACATATATCTCAATAGACGAAAATCACGAGAGTTTTAAAATCGGTAAAGATATTTTTTCATATGATAATTTGTTAAGCTTTGAGCTTATTGAGGATGGAGAGTCTATAACCAAGGGCGGATTAGGCAGAGCAGTCGCAGGCGGATTGCTTTTTGGCGGTGTCGGTGCAATTGTCGGCGGTGTTACAGGAGGTAAAAAGACAAAGGGAGTATGTACCTCAATGAAAATAAGAGTAACATTGCAAAATGCCCATACCGATACTGCTTATATCAATTTCATAATGACTGAAACTAAGAAAGGCAGTATTTTATATCAGGCGGCGCAGACCAACTCTCAATCTTGCATTTCCGCATTGGAAAACATTGCCGCCAAAGTATCAGCAAAAGCTGCATTTGCACAGGTTGAAGCTCCGCAAAGTTCGTCTGCTGCGGATGAAATACTGAAATTCAAGCAGCTTATGGATGCAGGAATTATCACAAAAGAAGAGTTTGAAGCAAAGAAACAGCAACTCCTCGAAATTTAACAACGGACATCAAATTTACATAAAAAAACCGCCCATCTGCGCCAACAGATGAACGGTTCTATAAACGGTCTGAGTGTGATACAAACAAACCGGCTCGTCAAAGCGTTTTAATTGTATCACACCCGGGCTTAAAAATCAAGTCTCGGGCATTTTTATGCCCAAAGGAGTGATACTATGCCTAAAAAAAGAAAAGACGGCAACTATGAAAAAGTGATAAGCTTTGAAATTAAAGGTCAAAAAATAAGAAAACACTTTTATTATAAAGATGAATTTGACCTTGTGGAAAAAGTCAATGGTTTCAAAGCAAAATTGGAAGAGCAACAAAAGGTATATTTTGAATATATCGCCGATAAATGGTATGAAAGTCATTGCGAAGAGGTTGAGGGCGGCACTCAAATATGCTATAAGCCTGCCTATAATCGTGCTATAGACGCTTTTAGTGGAAAAGAAATAAAAGACATTACCCCACTTGATATAAAGCGAATTTTAGACCGTATGGCAAAACAGAGGTATTCTGCACAGACCGTTAGAGTGCAACGCATCGTTTTAAACCTGATATTCAAATATGCGGTGTTAAATGAATACATTGACATAAATCCTGTTTCTGCTGTATCTGTTCCGAGAAACCTTCCTAAGGCTAAAAGAGAGCTTCCTACTGACGATGAAATAGAAACAGTAATGAAATCCGCTGATGCTCCATTTGGTATGTTTGCTTATTTAATTTTATTTACAGGGTGCCGCAGAGGCGAGGCTCTCGCGCTTCAATGGAAAGATGTAGATTTCAAACGTAAAACTATAAGCATAAGCAAAAGTGTAAATTATAGCGGCATGAATCAGAATATTCCTGTTCTCTCCCCTCACCCGAAAAGCGATGCCGGCATAAGAGAGGTTATGATGCTCGACTGTCTTGAAAACAGATTGATTGAAATGGCCGAAAACCAGCCTGAGGAATACTTTATCTTCGGAGGAGCAGAGCCGCTGACAAAATCGGCATTACGCAAACGATGGCAGAAATATCAAAAAGAAACAAATACCACCTTTACGCCCCATCAACTCCGTCACGCCTATGCAACCATTCTTTACGATGCAGAAATTGATGAGAAAGTAGCGCAGGGACTTATGGGACATTCCACCATTCAGCTGACAAGAGATATTTACACGCACGTGCGTATGGACCGTAAGAAAGCAGCTGCGGAAACATTAAATGAGTATATAAATATCAAAAGGCAGAGCATATAAACTCTGCCTCTTTCTTTTACGACACTATTTACGACATTTTTATGTACTTTTACGAACTTTATTACACTTTTTTGTATTTGTGATTTGTAAAATAATAAAAATAAAAAACCTCACAATCCTTTGAAACATAAGGAATTACGAGGTTTTTAAAGTGGTGATCCACCGGAGATTCGAACTCCGGACACCTTGATTAAAAGTCAAGTGCTCTGCCAACTGAGCTAGTGGATCATATTACCCGACAAAGTCGGGTTAAAATTTAAAATTAAACGAAAAGCATTACTACCCAAGCAACGAGCGCTAAAACAAAAAACGCTGCTGCAACAATTTTGGTTATAAAGCCTACTCTTGCCTCATTGGTTCTGCTTTTGTTTTTGCCGAAAAAGGATTCGGAAGAGCCACCGGAAATGGCACCCGAAAGTCCCTGCTGATTACCCTCTTGCATAAGTACCAATACTATTATAACAACTGCAAGCAATATAAGAACTACACCGAAAGCTATCTGAAGTGCCGGCATTTCTGATACCTCCAAACCTTGTATATTTAACAGCCTTGATATTCTATCATAAGCAAAGAAAAAAAGCAAGTCTTTTTTTATAAAAAGTACCATTTTTTTCAATGAATTAAGTAGATAGGACCGTAAATACTATTTTTGCAGACAGAAAGTGAAATCAATTTGCGTTTGCCGATACTGTCTGCTCGGCTGTCCTTTATCGGACAGCCGATTAAGTTTTAACTATATATGTATAAAACTTAATACAAACTTTATTCTTCCGTTAAAATTGATAAAATACTACAAATCGATATCACTGCAATTATTTGTTTGTTTTTTTGGATAAGGCTCCGATACATCTGTAAGATTCAACAAATAATCCACGCTAACTCCATAGATGGAAGCAATTTTTATAAGTGTTTCCGGCGTCATAGAATTAACACCGTTTTCATACGCTGCATATGTTCTTCTGTTGATAAATAGCATATCTGCAATATACTGTTGCGTCCAATCGTGATCTTCTCTTAATTCTCTAATTCTTTTCCAGCGCATATCATCACCGAAAATATTATATACGCCATAAATTCTGCCATTGACTTTTGGCAGAATTTATGGCATAATTTTAATATATTAAAAAGAAATAGGTGGTTTTAATGAAAAAATATGCAATAATCATTGTTACCGTAATATTAGTTGCGGTCATTTCTGTTGCGGCAATAGTAAGCATTAACGCTTCCAAAGAATCAAGCAATACTCGTGGAAATAATAAACCAGATTCGAGCCCATCACGTATAGGAGAAGAAACATTACAATACCCCGGCTCCAACAATGAATATGAGTATAAAGTATATGAAACATATGTAGAAATTGTATATTACACAGGAATAAATACAGATATTACCATTCCAAACGAAATTGATGGTCTTCCCGTAAAAGTCATTGGGCCCAGAGCTTTTTATGAAGAAACAAGCGTATATGAACCGATATCACATCGAAATGAGCTGACAAGTGTTGTATTACCTAAAAATCTAGTTGTAATATCAGAACAAGCTTTTTTCAGACAATCGTTAAAAGAAATATCATTTCCCGATAGCGTATTAACGATTGGAGATAGTGCATTTATCGGAAATGACTTTTTGTCAAACGTAAAATTTGGAAAATGCTTAACAGAAATAGGTGAATATGCCTTTCACAATTGTAATTTGCGGGGTGAAATTATTTTGCCAAACGGATTGCTTCATATAGGTGAACATGCATTTGATATTGAGGGAGACACCGGTTGGCACAACGATATCACTTATTATTATACCTCTTCTTATGTAGGTCAAGCAAAACTTCGCGGTGAAGCAACTTGCATTGAACGTACGGGACCTTATCCCCACGAAATTGATTTAAGCACGATAACGCTAATCGAGCCAGGAGATGCCACAATTATAGTTCCGCCATCTGTTGCTGAAATTGGCAGTGACGCATTTTTCTATCAATACAAACTTATTGCTGAAAAGGGTTCAGAAACAGTTCAGTACATTTACGATTCTCAACACAAATCATATTCCATATGTGATTCTGTTGATCAATACTATAAATAATACAACAAACAAATCCATTACATAAAAAGCAAGGACCATCTTACGACACAATTTCGTGAGATGGTCCATTTAATTATAGCCAATATCAGAAAGTCAGTTGCTCGCCCTGATCATCGGCGCTTAAAATGGCGCCTGCGGCAGGGAGATTTTTCGTTCTGTAACGGGTAGGCTTGGCAAACATTCCCTCGTTATACTCCGTAACACTGTCTATACGGTGTCCTTTTTTGAGAGTCATAACGGAAACGCCCTGACTGTCCTTTGTGGTTTTGGCGGAAATTGCCCCTGTATTAAAGAGGAGATACCGTCCTGCCGTGGAGCGCATAACAAGCTCCGTATCCTGCGGTACATAAACTACTGCTATAATGGGGCTTTTATCGGAATACGCCTTTATAAGCTTTTTACGGTTGGTTTTTGTTTCATAGGCGGAAATATCCACCTTTGCGACCTTTCCGTTTTCAAAGAAGAACAGCATATAGCCCTTATACTCTTTTAAAACAACCATTGAAATTGCCGACTCGCCCTCATCCATCATAAGCTTTGAGGGGACAAAATCGCCCAATACGCTTGCTTTTGTATCGTCAAAATCAGACGCCTTTGATTTATAAACCTGACATTGGTCGGTAAAGAACAAAAGCTCTGTATTATTGGTAGTTTCCACAGTTGAGATAATCTCGTCATTTTCCTTGAGCTTATGCTCACCGCTCATACGCAATGACAAGGGAGTAATTTTTTTGAAATAGCCCTCTTTTGTAAAGAAAAGAGTTACGGGATAATCGGGGATTTCCTCTGCATCTTCCTGCTCCTCCTCGATTTCCTGCGAATAGATAATCTCGGAGCGGCGCTCCTTACCGTATTTTTCAGATACCTCGTTTAACTCGCCCACAATAATCTTTTTAACTCTCGATTTATTGGCGAGAATATCCTCCATATCCTCAATCTGCTTTTTCAAATCCTCAACATCCTGCAAACGTTTAAGGATATACTCACGGTTAAGGTGGCGCAATTTGATTTCGGCAACGTATTCAGCCTGAATTTTATCAATGCCGAAGCCAATCATCAAATTGGGAACAACCTCCTGCTCCTCTTCTGTTTCACGGACAATTTTTATCGCCTTGTCAATATCAAGCAATATTTTTTGAAGTCCCAAAAGAAGATGAAGCTTGTCCTTCGCCTTTGTCAAATCAAAATACACACGGCGGTTGACGCACTCAGTTCTGTAAGCTATCCACTCCTGCAACAGCTCGGAAACGCCGAGGACACGGGGTACGCCTGCAATCAAAACATTGAAATTGCAGGAGAATGTATCTTCAAGGGGCGTCATTTTATAAAGCTTTTGCATAAGCTTATCCGCATCGGTGCCGCGCTTTAAGTCGATTGTGATTTTAAGTCCCTTTTTATCGGTTTCGTCACGGATATCGCTGATTTCACGAACGGAATTGGATTTTACCTTTTCGATAATCTTATCAATTATTGCTTCTGCCGTTGTTGTAGGGGGAATTTCCGTAATATCAATGCAGTTATTCGCCTTATCGTATTCGTATTTTGCTCTTACCTTAAATCCGCCCCGACCTGTACGGTAAATCTCGTTCATTGCTTCGCGGTCATATATTATTTTGCCGCCGCCGATAAAATCGGGTGCTTTAAGCGTTTCGGTAATATCGAAATCGGGATTTTTAATAAGTCCTATTGTTGTATCGCAAATCTCTTTAAGATTAAAGGAACAGATTGACGACGCCATACCTACGGCAATACCTGTATTGGCATTTACAAGCACTGACGGGAATGTTACAGGCAGCAAGGTGGGTTCTTTCATTGTGGCGTCATAGTTATCCACAAAATCCACTGTATCCTTATCAATATCACGGAAAAGTTCATATGCGATAGGTTCCAGCTTTGCCTCGGTATAACGGGAGGCGGCATATTGCATATTTTTTGAATACGCTTTACCGAAGTTACCCTTTGAGTCAACATAAGGGTGCAAAAGGCTTTCGTTGCCCTTGGCAAGGCGCACCATAGTTTCGTAAATTGCCGCGTCGCCATGGGGGTTTAACTGCATCGTTCTGCCCACGATATTTGCGGATTTTACCCTGCCGCCGTTAATTAGCCCCATTTTATACATGGTATATAAAAGCTTTCTGTGGGAGGGCTTAAAGCCGTCAATTTCAGGAATTGCACGGGACATAATTACGCTCATGGCGTAAGGCATATAGTTTGTTTCAAGAGTTTCGGTAATATACTGCTCAACAACCTCGCCTGCGCCGAGAATGTGAGCGTTTACCTGCTCCTCGGTCATTTCGGGCTCAACCGTTTTTTTCTTTCGTGCCATAAATTTTACTCCTTGATAGGAATTTTTTTGATTACGGGCGGGCACATAAGTCCCGCCCCTACATTATGAAATATCTGCCAAATCAATATACATATATCCGTTTTCGGCGATATGGTCTTTTCTGCCTTGAAGATTATCGCCCAAAAGCAAATCGAATTTATCTGCAACTGCCTGTGGGTCATAATCGGGCTCAACCTTAATCAAGCGCCTTGTTTTAGGATTCATGGTTGTGAGCCACATCATATCGGCATCGTTTTCACCAAGTCCCTTTGAACGCTGAATTGTATATTTTCCGTCGCCGATTTCTGCGAGTACATCAGCCTTTTCTTTTTCCGTATAGCAGAAATATGTTTGGTCCTTATACCGGATTTCATAAAGCGGTGATTCGGCGATAAACACCCTGCCCTCTTTTATAATTGTGGGCATAAGGCGATAAATCATTGTGAGAATAAGCGTTCTTATTTGGAAGCCGTCCACATCGGCATCGGTACAGATTATAACCTTATTCCAACGGAGATTATCAATATTAAACAGTGAAAGCTCCTTATTGGACTTTGTATTTACCTCTACACCGCAGCCCAACACCTTAACAAGGTCCGTTATAATATCGCTTTTAAAAATTTTATCGTATTCGCTCTTTAAGCAATTAAGAATTTTACCTCTAACAGGAATAATTGCTTGGAATGATGAGTCACGAGCCTGCTTACAGGCGCCGAGAGCCGAATCTCCCTCAACGATAAATATTTCGCGCTCGTTAACATCACGGCTTCGGCAATCAACGAACTTTTCCACGCGGGAGGTCATATCGTTGCCCGACTGAAGCGTCTTTTTAATGTTTATTCTTGTGCTTTCGGCTTTTATTCTCGACCGCATATTTATGAGAATCTGGTTTGCGATTTTATCTGCGTCAAGCTTATTCTCAATAAAATACACTTCAAGCTGATGACGGAAGAACTCGATCATAGCCTCCTGTATAAACTTGTTTGTAATTGCCTTTTTGGTTTGGTTTTCATATGAAGTCTGCGTGGAAAAGGACGATACAACAAGTATCAAGCAATCCTCAATATCCTGATAATTGATTTTTGCGTCGGTTTTAAGGTATTTACCGTTTTGTTTGAGATAACTGTCGATTTGCGAAACGAAAGCGCTCCTAAAGGCTTTTTCAGGCGCTCCGCCGTGTTCAAGAAAGCTGGAATTGTGATAATACTCTTTAAGCTGAATTTTATTGGAAAAACAGAGAGAAGCAGTTATTTTTACTCTGTAATCCTTCATATCTTCACGGTCTCTGCCCACCTTTTCGGTTGACCAGAACTGAACGGAAGACATTTCCGTATCTGCGGCAACTTCCTTGACATAATCCGTAATACCGTTTTCATACACATATTCAAAGGTTTCAAAGGAACTGCCCGAAATCTGATTTTTAAGTATAAATTTTATGCCTGCATTTACAACAGACTGTCTTTTAATCGTTTCCTGATAGTATTCCAGAGGAATGTTTATATCTGTAAAGACCTTTAAATCCGGCTTCCAGCGGATACGGGAGCCTGTGTCGCGCTTATTATAGGGCTCTTTCTGCATTTCTCCTGCTATTTCGCCGTGCTCAAAATGGAGATTGTATTTATATCCGCCTGTATGAATTTCCGCGTCCATATATTCGGAAGCATACTGGGTGGCGCAAAGTCCCAAGCCGTTGAGTCCCAAGGAATACTCGTAGTTACCGCCGTCATTAGTATCATACTTGCCGCCTGCATAAAGCTCGCAGAAAACCAGCTCCCAGTTATAGCAATTTTCATTTTTATTGAAATCAACGGGAATACCGCGTCCGAAATCCTGCACCTCAATTGAGCCGTCAAGGAAACGGGTTACAATGATTTTATCGCCGTAGCCCTCTCTTGCCTCGTCAATGGAGTTTGAAAGTATTTCAAATACGGCGTGCTCACAGCCCTCAATGCCGTCCGAACCGAAAATAACAGCAGGGCGCTTTCTAACTCTGTCCGCGCCTTTTAGCTGGGATATGCTTTCGTTACCGTATGATGGTTTTTTTGCCATAACTTACATCCTTTTCCAAAAATTTAACCGCTAAATATTATACACTACATTTAGCGGTTTAGTCAAGTTTTGAGGCGTTTTTATCCCCTATATATTCAAATCGTTTAAAGGTTTTTCCGTCACGGGTAATTTCCTCATTCCACATTGAAAGCGGTCTGACCCACACTCCCCGTTCACCGTAAAGAGCACGGTAAACAACCATTTTTTCCAAGGTTTCGCTGTGAGTGGCTATATACAAAACCTCATATTCATTACCTTTAAAATGACGGTATTTGCCGATTTTAACCTCGTCGCTCATTTTTTCTTTTCCACCTTAGTTTTATTTCCTTTTTCATCTACAATATACATATTGTCAAGCTGTGAAGTAAGGCTTCGTTTAAAGCTGTCAATATACTCGCGGCGCAAAGCGGTTTGCTCCTCACGCTCTGCATCGGTCAGTCCCACCGATTTGGATTTATGATAAAGCTCATTTATTCTGTCGAGTTTTTTCTGTTCCATACTGATTTCCTTTGTTTTTCGTGACTATTTGTCATAGTGTTTCGATAATTATATAGCATCTCAAAAGTAAAGTCAATAGTAGGGGCGGGTCTCCGTGCCCGCCCTTCATATATTATTATAATCATTTTCTTCTTTTATGTTTTCTAATGCGACCCTTACAGCTTCAATAACAAACGCAGTAATTGTGCAGTTTTTGCCTTTTTATTATCGGGCGGGCACGGAGACCCGCCCCTACAAACACACTGAAAATTATAGTAAACTTGTAAGGTGCGACGGCCCGGTTGCACCGTGAGCCTTTTATGTAATTTTTCGGGCAATTCGTGAATTGCCCTACAAGCACACCGCACTCCTTGTCGCCCTAGAAAGGTGTGACTCCCCGCAATGCGGGGAGATGTCACGCAGTGACAAAGGGGACGGCCGCCGTCAGCGGATGTCACGAAGTGACAGAGGGGTTATTTTACGGGACAGAGAGCATCGTCCCCTACGAAATATCGGTAAAAAGGGGACTGTCCCCTTTTTACCGCAATTGTGTAAACAATCATCCCGAACATTTTGTAAATAATCCGGGCTTGACAACCTAAGACCCGCCCATACAAACACTTCATTACAAAAAATCTCCCCTATCCGAGGACAGGGGAGTTTTTGTATTATGGTAAATTAGCCGTTAACCTTTGTAACAACGCCTGAACCAACTGTTCTGCCGCCCTCACGGATAGCAAAACGAAGGCCCTCTTCAATAGCGATAGGAGTAATGAGTTCAACATCCATTACAACGTTATCGCCGGGCATGCACATCTCTGTGCCTGCGGGAAGAGAAATTGTACCTGTAACGTCAGTTGTTCTGAAATAGAACTGGGGACGATAGTTGTTGAAGAAAGGAGTATGACGGCCACCCTCGTCCTTAGTCAGAACATAAACCTGACCTGAGAACTTGGTGTGAGGATTGATTGTGCCGGGCTTTGCAAGAACCTGACCACGCTCAATGCCTTTTCTGTCGATACCACGAAGAAGAGCACCGATGTTGTCGCCTGCCTCTGCATAGTCAAGAATCTTTCTGAACATCTCGATACCGGTAACAACTGTCTTCTTTGTTTCCTCTGTAAGACCAACGATTTCAACTTCTTCGCCTGTCTTGAGCTGACCTCTTTCAACTCTACCGGTAGCAACTGTACCACGGCCTGTGATTGTGAATACGTCCTCAACGGGCATAAGGAAGGGCTGATCAGCCTTTCTGTCGGGTGTGGGAATGTACTCGTCAACAGCGTCCATGAGCTCCCAGATGCACTTAACATCGTCAGAGTTAGGATCGTCTGATTCAAGAGCTTTAAGAGCAGAACCCTTGATGATGGGACACTCGTCGTCAAATTCATACTCAGCAAGAGTCTCACGGATTTCCATCTCAACGAGCTCAAGAAGCTCGGGATCGTCAACCTGGTCAACCTTGTTCATGAATACGATGATTGCGGGAACGCCAACCTGACGGGCAAGAAGAAGGTGCTCTTTTGTCTGAGCCATGGGGCCGTCAGTAGAAGCGATAACAAGGATAGCACCGTCCATCTGTGCAGCACCTGTGATCATGTTCTTGATGTAGTCAGCGTGGCCGGGGCAGTCAACGTGAGCATAGTGTCTCTTCTCAGTCTCATACTCAACGTGTGCTGTGTTGATTGTGATACCGCGCTCTCTCTCTTCGGGAGCCTTATCGATGTTTGCATAATCAACGAAGTCAGCCTGACCCTTTGATGCGAGTGTCTTTGTGATAGCAGCTGTTAATGTTGTCTTACCGTGGTCAACGTGACCGATGGTACCAATATTAACATGGGGTTTTGTTCTTTCAAATTTTGCCTTTGCCATTGGAATAATCCTCCTTTATTTTTGGAAAATATTTTATTAAATATCGGTTGGTACTTATTGTACCAATTATCTTGAAAAATTTCAAGAGTTTTATAAGAAATTATCAGTCCTTTTTGCTTCTGTCGCTGATAATTGTCTCAGAAATTGATTTGGGAACCTCTTTGTAGCCGTCGGGCTCCATTACATACTGACCGCGTCCCTGTGTTTTGGAACGAAGGTCGGTAGCGTAACCGAACATTTCAGCCAACGGTACTCTTGCGTTAATCTGCTTAACGCCTGTACGGTCCTCAAAGCCCTGAATTTCGCCGCGGCGGGAGTTAAGGTCACCGATAACATCGCCCATATACTCTTCGGGAGTGATAACAACAACCTTCATAATGGGCTCCAAGAGAACGGGATTTGCCTTCTTTGCAGCGTCCTTGAATGCCATTGAACCGGCAATCTTAAACGCCATTTCGGAAGAGTCAACCTCGTGATAACTACCGTCATAAAGAGTAACCTTAACATCAACCATGCTGTATCCTGCAAGAACACCGGACTGCATAGCACCCTGGATACCTGCATCAACAGGAGCGATATACTCCTTGGGGATTGCACCGCCCACGATGTTGTTTATGAACTCATAGCCCTTATCGGGGTTGGGCTCAATGTTAATCTTAACATGACCGTACTGACCTTTACCGCCTGACTGACGGGCATATTTTGTATCAGAAGAAGACGCGCTGCGGATTGTTTCACGGTATGCAACCTGAGGCTTACCTACATTTGCTTCAACCTTGAACTCACGCATAAGTCTGTCAACGATAATTTCCAGGTGCAATTCACCCATACCTGCGATAATCGTCTGACCTGTTTCTTCATCTGTATAGCAACGGAATGTGGGGTCTTCCTCAGCAAGCTTCTGAAGGCCGATACCCATCTTTTCCTGGCCTGCCTTTGTTTTAGGCTCGATTGCAACGCGGATAACCGGCTCCGGGAAGTTCATTGATTCAAGAATAACGGGATGCTTTTCATCGCAGAGAGTATCACCTGTTGTGGTGTTTTTAAGACCTACTGCTGCGGCGATGTCACCTGCGTAAACCGTTTCAAGGTCTTCACGGTGGTTAGCGTGCATTTGCAGAATGCGTCCCATTCTTTCTCTGTTATCCTTAACAGAGTTATAAACGGTAGTACCTGCGTTAACTGTTCCCGAATATACACGGAAGAAGCAGAGCTTACCAACGAACGGGTCTGTTGCAATCTTGAAAGCAAGAGCTGCAAAAGGCTCTTCATCGGAAGAATGACGAACTTCCTCTTCGTCTGTATCGGGATTTACGCCCTTGATTGACTCAATATCCGTGGGAGCGGGCATAAAGTCAACAATAGCATCGAGGAGAGGCTGAACGCCCTTGTTGCGGTAGGCTGTTCCGCAGCAAACGGGAACCATTTCATTAGCAATGGTAGCCTTGCGGATAACCTTTTTCATTTCCTCAACAGTAGGCTCTTCACCCTCGAAGTATTTTTCCATCAAAGCCTCGTCCTGCTCAACGACTGCCTCGATAAGAGCTGTACGGTATTTCTCTGCAAGCTCCTTCATATCGTCGGGAATAGGCTCGTGTCTGATGTCTTTACCGAGGTCATCATAATAAACCTCAGCATCATTGTTAAGAAGATCTACTATGCCCTTGAAGGTGCTTTCTGCACCGATGGGAAGCTGAATCGGAACTGCATTGCAGTTGAAACGCTCCTTAACCATATCAAGAACACGGTAGAAATCGGCGCCCATAATATCCATCTTATTGACGAAAATCATTCTGGGTACCTTGTATTCGTCAGCCTGACGCCAAACTGTTTCAGACTGAGGCTCAACGCCGCCCTTTGCGCAGAGAACGGTTACGGAACCGTCAAGAACACGCAGAGAACGCTGAACTTCAACTGTAAAGTCAACGTGGCCGGGAGTGTCAATAATATTGATACGATGGTCTTTCCAGAAACATGTTGTAGCGGCAGAGGTGATTGTAATACCTCTCTCCTGCTCCTGCTCCATCCAGTCCATTGTAGCGGAGCCGTCATGAGTCTCGCCTATCTTATGGTTAACGCCGGTATAGAACAAAATACGCTCTGTGGTAGTTGTTTTACCTGCGTCGATATGAGCCATAATACCAATATTTCTTGTTTTTTCAAGAGATACCTTTCTTGGCATAATATCCTCCGTTTTAAACTAACTGTTTCTAAAAAATTACCATCTGAAATGTGCGAAAGCTTTGTTGGCTTCTGCCATCTTGTGAGTATCCTCACGCTTTTTGAATGCTGAACCCTGTGAGTTAACAGCGTCCATAATCTCGTTAGCAAGTCTTTCCTTCATGGTTCTCTCTGAACGCTGACGGGCATAGAGAGTAATCCAGCGAAGACCTAAGGTCTGGCGTCTTTCGGGACGAACTTCCATAGGAACCTGGTAAGTTGCACCACCTACACGACGAGCTTTAACCTCAAGAACCGGCATAACGTTTTCCATTGCGGCATCGAAAACCTCTAAGGGTTCCTTACCTGTTTTTTCAGCGATGATGTCGAATGCATCATAAACGATTTTCTGGGCAACACCCTTCTTACCGTCATACATAACGCTGTTGATAAGCCTTGTTACAAGCTTTGAATTGTAAAGCGGATCGGGCAAAACATCGCGTTTTGCTATCTGGCCTCTTCTTGGCACTGCGCTTCCCTCCTTCATAATAATGATATCATAGGTACTCGAGTGACAAAACCCCGTGGCGCCAACGAAAAGGCATACATAATATATATACACTCTCGTTGGACAAATATTCATTACGAATACAGCCTTTTCAAGAAGATTCTGTCTTTTACAGTTAAAAACCTATTATTTTTTTGCTGCCTTAGGACGCTTTGCACCGTATTTTGAACGGCTCTGCATTCTTCCGTTAACACCCTGAGTATCAAGTGTACCGCGGATGATGTGGTAACGAACACCGGGAAGGTCCTTAACACGGCCGCCTCTGATAAGAACAACTGAGTGTTCCTGCAAATTGTGTCCGACGCCGGGAATGTAAGCTGAAACTTCGATTCCGTTTGTCAAACGAACTCTGGCGAGTTTACGAAGAGCTGAGTTAGGCTTTTTAGGTGTATCTGTTTTAACAACAGTACAAACGCCTCTCTTTTGGGGAGAATTATTGTCAGTAACAACATTCTTCTTGGAGTTAAGTCCTTTACCGAGAGCGGGAGCCTTTGACTTCTTCACCTGTGTTTCTCTGCCATTGCGAACGAGCTGGTTAAAGGTTGGCATATATTCACCTCCATACATATAGTATATATGAAAAGAGATTTTTCATCTCTTTGCACACCAAATCAACGGACACAAGTCCGCATGCTCGAATAGTTTATCACGAATGCACAATAATTGTCAAGCATTTTTTGTGAAATTAACGAAAAAAAGAGAGTTGATTTCTCAACTCTCTTGATTTTATGGTTTACGCCTCGGTGCTTACTACATCGCTGATGGTCTTTTTGAGTTCAACATCGCTGTAACACTTCATACCTGTACCTGAGGGAAGAAGCTTACCGATGATAACATTCTCTTTAAGTCCCATAAGCGGGTCAATCTTACCCTTAATAGCCGCATCTGTAAGAACTCTTGTTGTTTCCTGGAATGATGCCGCTGAAAGGAAGGAGTCTGTTGCAAGAGAAGCCTTTGTGATACCGAGAAGCACAGGAGCACAGGTTGCCGCAACAAAGAGCTCGCCGTTTTCCTCCGCCTCTCTCTTGGCTTTTTCATTTGCCAAAGCGAACTCGCGCTTATCTGTGGTAGCGCCGGGAAGAAGGTCGGTTGTACCTGCCTCAACAACCTTGAGCTTTCTCATCATCTGACGAACGATAACCTCGATATGCTTATCGTTGATATCAACACCCTGCATACGGTATGTTCTCTGTACCTCTTTGATAAGGTAATCATGAACAGCGTTAACACCGTTGATTGCAAGTATATCGTGGGGGTTGGGAGAGCCTTCCGTAAGAGCTGTACCCTTTTTAATCATAATGGGATTGCCGTTTTCGTCAACCTCCGTATTGAACTTCTTGCGGAAGCCGTAAGGGATCATATAAGAACGCTCATCGCCGTTTTCATGGTCGGTGATAACGATATGCTCGTTGCCCTTAATCTCACGGAAGGAAAGCTGACCGTCAATCTCAGAAAGGATTGCATAGGTTTTGGGCTTTCTTGCCTCAAACAGCTCTTCAACACGGGGAAGACCCTGTGTAATATCCTGACTTGATGCGATACCGCCTGTATGGAAGGTTCTCATCGTAAGCTGTGTACCGGGCTCACCAATGGACTGTGCGGCGATAATACCTACTGCCTCACCTACTGTTACAGGGTCGCCTGTTGCAAGGTTGGAGCCGTAGCACTTAATACATACGCCGTGTTCGGACTCGCAGGTAAGGAGTGAACGGATTTTAATTTTTCTGTCCGCCTCATTTTCTCTTGCATTGACAATATCGGCGATAACAGAAGCCTTATCCTCTTTAATCATCTCGTCCTTAGAAGCGATAAGGTTGCCCTTTTCATCATAGAAATCTTCAAGAAGATATCTGCCTGTAAGTCTTTCGCTCAACGGCTCGATAAGCTCCTTGCCGTCACGGATATCATAAACCTCAATACCCTCGTGGCAATGGCAATCCTCTTCACGGATAATAACATCCTGAGAAACATCAACAAGTCGTCTTGTAAGGTAACCTGAGTCCGCAGTACGAAGAGCCGTATCGGCAAGTCCTTTACGGGCACCGCGGGAGGAGATGAAGTATTCGAGAACATTAAGACCCTCACGGTAGTTAGCACGAATGGGAACCTCGATTGTTTTACCTGCTGTATTGGCGATAAGACCGCGCATACCGGCAAGCTGACGAAGCTGTGATTCAGAACCACGGGCACCGGAATCAACCATCATATAAATGGGGTTGTACTTACCGAGGTTGTCTTTAAGACCTTTGGCAACGGTATTTGTGCACTCTTCCCAAATTCTGATAACTGCCTTTGAGCGCTCTTCTTTGCTGTAAAGACCCATTTGGTAATAATCGTTGATAACATCAATTCTTGCCTCGGCGTCTTTAAGAAGGTCTGCCTTCTGAGGAGGAATAATAGCGTCGCAAACAGCAACGGTAATACCGCTCTTTGTTGAGTATTTAAGGCCCTGTGCCTTAATTTTATCAAGCATTTCGGCGGCAACGGTTACACCGTGAACCTTAATGCACTTGTCGATAATTTTACCGAGAGTCTTTTTGTTAACAAGGAATTCAACTTCAAGTTTGAAAGCATTGTCGGGATTTGATCTGTCAACAAAGCCCAAATCCTGAGGAATGGGGTTATTGAAGATAACTTTACCGAGGGTTGTTTCCACAAGCTTTGTAACAGATTCGCCGTTTACATCCTTTGTCATACGGATTTTAATGGGTGTATGAAGCCCGATATCGCCTTCGTCATAAGCCATTGTGGCTTCATCAACACTGCGATATACATTATATACGAGATGCTCGTTACCGTTTTCATCCTTTTCAACACGGGGAGATCCGGGCTCGCCCTCTTTATCCATTGTAAGATAATAGGAGCCGAGAATCATATCCTGTGTGGGAACTGCAACGGGTTTACCGTCAGAGGGTTTTAAAAGGTTATTTGCGGCAAGCATAAGAAGTCTCGCCTCGGCCTGTGCCTCTGCGGAAAGAGGTACGTGAACAGCCATCTGGTCACCGTCGAAGTCGGCGTTAAACGCAGTACAAACAAGGGGGTGAAGCTTAATTGCTCTGCCCTCAACGAGTACCGGCTCGAAAGCCTGAATACCGAGGCGGTGAAGTGTAGGCGCACGGTTAAGCATTACGGGATGGTCCTTGATAACCTTTTCAAGTGCGTCCCAAACCTCTGTTTTTGCACGCTCTACCATCTTCTTGGCAGATTTCATATTGCCTGCTGTTCCTGTTTCAACAAGGCTCTTCATTACGAAGGGCTTGAAGAGTTCAAGTGCCATTTCCTTAGGCAAACCGCACTGATAAAGCTTCAGTTCGGGGCCGACAACGATAACGGAACGGCCTGAATAGTCAACACGCTTACCGAGAAGGTTCTGACGGAAGCGTCCCTGCTTACCTTTAAGCATATCGGAAAGAGATTTAAGCGCTCTGTTGTTAGGTCCTGTAACAGGTCTGCCGCGTCTGCCGTTATCGATAAGAGCATCGACAGCCTCTTGGAGCATTCTCTTTTCGTTACGGACGATTATTTCGGGAGCGTTAAGCTCTAAAAGTCTTTTAAGACGGTTGTTTCTGTTGATAACGCGTCTGTAAAGGTCGTTTAAGTCTGATGTTGCAAAACGGCCGCCGTCCAACTGTACCATGGGACGGATATCGGGGGGAATTACGGGGACAACATCAAGAATCATCCACTCGGGACGGTTGCCTGACTGCTTAAATGCTTCGGCAACTTCAAGGCGTTTAAGAATTCTTGTCTTTTTCTGGCCTGTTGCGTCTTTGAGCTCTTCACGCAAAGATTTGCAAAGCTCATCAACATCAATTTCGCAGAGAAGCTCTTTAATTGCCTCGGCGCCCATTCCCGCCTTGAATTCATCATCGTATTTTTCCACCATATCGAGATACTCTTTTTCATTGAGTATCTGAAGCTTTGTAAGCTCTGTATCGCCGGGATCAATAACGATATATTTTGCAAAGTAGAGAACTTTTTCCAAATCTCTGGGTGATACATCAAGGATAAGCCCCATTCTTGAGGGAATACCCTTGAAATACCAGATGTGTGACACGGGGGATACAAGCTCGATGTGTCCCATTCTCTCGCGGCGTACTTCTTTTCTTGTTACCTCAACGCCGCAGCGCTCGCACACCTTACCCTTATAGCGGATTTTCTTATATTTACCGCAATGACACTCCAAATCCTTTTGCGGTCCGAAAATTCTTTCGCAGTAAAGTCCGTCCTTTTCGGGTTTCAGGGTACGGTAGTTTATAGTTTCGGGCTTTTTAACCTCGCCGTAAGACCACTCTCTGATCTGGTCGGGAGAGGCAAGACCGATTTTTATTGCTTCAAATGGTTTCTTTTCCATTAGTTATAGCCCTTCTTCCTTTAAATTTAAGTCAATCAAAAGTCCGAATCATCCAACATATCATCGTCTTCAAAATCAAGCACGGAATTTTCATTATAGAAATCGGAATCGTCATCCTCATCTATTTCGTCACCGTCTTCGTTATCAAGAACAAAGCCGTTTTCATAGGTTGCGTCGTTGATTTCTTCAAACTCAACATCGGAATCGGCGGGAGGAACGAAATCAAAATCGTCGTTATCAAAGCCGTTTTTAATATCAATTTCCTCTCCGTCTTCATCAAGGACATGAACATCAAGCGCCAAGGCCTGAAGCTCCTTGATAAGAACTTTAAAGGACTCGGGAACTCCGGGTTTCGGAATATTAAGGCCCTTAACGATTGCCTCGTAAGTTTTGCGGCGTCCCGTAAGGTCATCCGACTTAACTGTCAGGATTTCCTGAAGTGTATAAGCAGCGCCGTAAGCTTCAAGTGCCCAAACTTCCATCTCACCGAAACGCTGACCGCCGAACTGAGCTTTACCGCCCAAAGGCTGCTGCGTTACGAGAGCGTACGGACCGATACTTCTTGCGTGGATTTTATCGTCAACAAGGTGATGAAGTTTCAGATAGTACATAACACCGACTGTAACAGGGTTATCGAATTTCTGTCCGGTACGGCCGTCTGTAAGAATTGACTTACCGTCTTCACGGTATCCTGCCTCTTTAAGTGCCTCACGAATATCAACTTCATGTGCGCCGTCAAATACGGGAGTTGCAATCTTCTGACCCAGCTTTCTGTAAGCAAAGCCTAAATGAACTTCAAGCACCTGACCGATGTTCATACGGGAGGGAACGCCCAAGGGGTTAAGAACTATGTCAAGAGGAGTACCGTCATCAAGGAAAGGCATATCCTCCTGAGGAAGAATTCTGGAAACAACGCCCTTGTTACCGTGGCGTCCCGCCATCTTATCGCCCACTGAAAGCTTACGCTTCTGGGCGATATAGCAACGGACAATCTTATTAACTCCGGGGCTTAACTCATCGCTGTTCTCTCTTGTGAACACTTCAACGTCAACAACGATGCCGTATTCACCGTGAGGAACGCGGAGAGAGGTATCACGAACCTCTTTTGCCTTTTCACCGAAAATAGCGCGGAGAATTCTCTCCTCTGCTGTTGCAACATCTGTTTCACCCTTGGGAGTAACCTTACCTACAAGAATATCGCCTGAGTGAACCTCAGCGCCTACGCGGATAATACCGTTTTCGTCAAGGTCTTTAAGAGCGTCATCACCGACATTGGGAATATCTCTTGTGATGTCTTCCGGTCCGAGCTTTGTATCTCGTGCCTCGATTTCATATTCCTCAATATGGATTGAGGTATAAACATCGTCTCTTACAAGCTTTTCATTTATAAGAACGGCGTCCTCGTAGTTATAACCTTCCCAGGTCATAAATCCGATAAGAGCATTCTTACCGAGAGAAATCTCACCGTTTGAGGTTGCGGGACCGTCTGCGATTACCTCGCCCTCATCAATCTCCTGACCGAGGGAAACGATGGGACGCTGATTTATGCAGGTGCCCTGGTTGGAACGCATAAACTTGATAAGCTCATAGGTATCAACCTCACCGTCGGCAGTTGTAATTCCGATTTTCTTTGCGTCAACCTGAGTTACCTTACCTGCACGCTTGGCAAGTACAACCGTACCTGAGTCAACGGCGGCTTTATACTCCATACCTGTACCCACGATGGGAGAATCCGTTTTAAGAAGCGGAACAGCCTGACGCTGCATGTTTGAACCCATCAAAGCACGGTTGGCGTCGTCGTTTTCAAGGAACGGAATCATAGCGGTTGCAACCGAAACTACCATTTTGGGCGAAACGTCCATATAGTCGGCCTCTGTTGTGGGAACCTCCAAGAACTCGTCACGGAAACGGGCGGTAAGCTTGGGATTTACAAATCTGCCGTTTTCATCAAGGGGCTCGTTAGCCTGAGCAACGATGTAGTTATCCTCAACATCGGCAGTCATATATTCAACTTCGTCAAGCACTACGCCTGTCTTTTTATCAATTCTTCTGAACGGAGCTTCAATAAAGCCGTATTTATTGATTCTTGCAAAGGTTGCAAGATAAGAGATAAGTCCGATATTGGGACCTTCGGGAGTTTCAATGGGACACATTCTGCCGTAGTGAGAATAGTGAACGTCACGAACCTCAAATCCTGCACGGTCACGGGAAAGACCGCCGGGGCCGAGGGCTGAAAGTCTTCTCTTATGTGTAAGCTCTGCCAAGGGGTTAGTCTGGTCCATGAACTGAGAAAGCGGAGATGAACCGAAGAACTCCTTGATAGCTGCCATAACGGGGCGGATATTGATAAGAGCCGCAGGAGTAACCTTATCGGGCTCCTGACCCTGAAGAGTCATTCTTTCCTTAACAACTCTTTCCATTCTTGCAAAGCCGATTCTGAACTGGTTCTGCAACAGCTCGCCTACCGAACGGATACGGCGGTTGCCCAAATGGTCGATATCATCTGTAACGCCCACGCCTGATGCAAGGCCGTTAAGATAGTTGATTGATGCAAATATATCGTCAATAATGATATGCTTCGGGATAAGGTCATCGGCACGGAGAGCCATTTCCTCACGGAGTGCGTCCTTATCGTCACCGCACTTATCGAGAACCTCCATAAGAACGGAGAAACGTACTTTTTCGTTTATGCCGATTTCTTCAAGCTCGTCTTCGGTGAACATGGGAACATACTCGGCAATATCAACCATACCGTTGGAGAACACCTTAACCTCTTTACCCTCAACATCAAGGATAACAGTGTCAACGCCCTCCTGCTCCATTCTGTATGCAAGCTCTTCGGAGATAATATCGCCCTCATCAGCCATAATCTCGCCTGTAAGCTTACTTACAACAGGCTCTTTAACCTTATGGCCTGCTATTCTTGCGGAGATTGCAAGCTTCTTATTATATTTATATCTTCCCACTCTGGAAAGGTCATAACGGTGAGCGTCAAAGAACAAACCGTCAAGATGAGCCTGTGCTGTTTCAAGTGCGGGGGGCTCGCCGGGACGAAGCTTCTTATAAACCTCGATAAGAGCCTGCTCTGTGTTTACGGTTGTATCCTTTTCAAGAGTTGCGGCAATTCTTTCGTCATAGCCGAAGAATTCCAAAATCTCTGCATTGGAGCTTAATCCCAACGCTCTGATAAAGGTTGTAATGTAGATTTTTCTGTTCTTATCTATTCTTACATAGAAAAGGTCGTTCTGGTCTGTCTCATATTCAAGCCATGCACCGCGGTTAGGGATAACCGTTGTGGTATAAAGTTCCTTACCTGTCTTGTCATGAGTCATACCGTAATAAACGCTGGGTGAACGCACAAGCTGTGAAATAATAACACGCTCTGCGCCGTTTATAACGAATGTACCGCTGTCTGTCATCAGCGGGAAGTCGCCCATATATACTTCGTTTTCTTTAACCTCGCCTGTTTCCTTATTAAGAAGGCGTGCGGTTACACGCAGGGGGGCGGCATATGTTGCGTCCCTCTCCTTGCACTCCTTAACGGTGTATTTGGGTTTATCGTCCATTCGATAATCCACAAAGGTCAGTTCAAGATTACCGGTGTAATCAGTGATTGCATCAATATCTCTGAACACCTCTTTAAGTCCCGTTTCAAGGAACCAGCGATAAGAGTTCTTCTGCACCTCGATAAGGTTGGGCATTTGCATAACCTCATTGATCTTTGAAAAACTCATACGGGTATTTCTGCCAAGTTTTACAGGTTTGACATTTACCATAGGGCTTATCACTCTCCGTTCGTTTTTTTATTCCTGACCGCCTCTCCTATACATAATATATAAAAGGCGTGGAGATTACTAAAATTAAGGCTTTTTTACGCTTGCTTTTTGTGGCATTTTATGGTACACTTTGTGTTACACAAAATGCGTCAGCGTATATATTTCCATTTTAATAGCAATTTACTATTATATATATGTCAAGTCAATATGTCAAGAGTGAATTTTAAAAAAGTTGAGTTTTTTTGAAGACCCGACCGATTGAAATATAAAAACTACATACAGGGAAGTATTTTCAGTGAAAGAATTTGAAAAGATATGTCTTTTATCAAAAGCAACGGTAATTTTCAGAGAGATTTTAAAAGACGAGGCGGTATGCACCCTTTTAAAACTGCTTTCGGCAGACGATAACGATGCGGAAGCTTTTATTGAGCTTTATTCCGACTTCGTCTCCGCACTATATAAAAAGTGTGATAATCTTACGGAATATTTAAACCGAATTTTGCAAAATGATGAAAACATATATGTAAAAGAAGCGGCAAAGGGAGAGGTTTCTCCCCTTTTGAAATGTGCGGCGGAAAACGAGCTTGATTTTTTTGAACAGCTTGGCAATATTACAAGTGAAGAAATAAAAACTCATATTAACCTTGATATTTTCCTGCCGGAATGGAAGAACGGCGGAGTGAGCATCAAATCGGAATACGAAAAAAAGATGGCGGCAATTAAAACCACAGGCTACGGAATTTATGCCGACCACAGAATGTTCCTTTACAAGGACGGTAAGATTGTACCTGTAAAATATCCCGACCCACAGCGTCTTTCCCGGATGAGCGGATACGAGGCGGAGCGGCAGAAGGTTATTGACAACACCTTGGCACTGATAAACGGCAAGCCTTGCAACAATGTGCTTCTTTACGGCGACGCAGGAAGCGGCAAGAGCAGTACGGTCAAGGCGATTGTGAACGAGTATTATCCAATGGGGCTTCGCCTTATTGAGATTAAGAAAAATCAGCTCTATTCCCTGCCCGATGTTATTGAGCAGTTGGCAGATAATCCGCTGAAATTCATTGTTTTTATTGATGATTTGAGTTTTTCCTCAAACGACGCTGATTTCGGTGCCCTAAAAGCAATACTCGAGGGCGGCGTTGCGGGAAAGACCGATAACATAGCGATTTATGCCACTTCTAACCGCCGCAATCTCGTTAAAGAGAATTTCAGCGACAGAAACGGCGACGACATACATATTCAGGATACGGTGCAGGAGATTATGAGCCTTTCCGCACGGTTCGGGCTTAAAGTTACTTTTTCACGGCCCGATAAAGATTTGTATTTATCTATTGTGGAAAATCTTGCTTTGCAGTATAATATAAATGTTAACCCCGACGAGCTGTTTATGTCGGCGGAGGCTTTTGCCCTGCGCAACGGCGGCAGAAGCCCCAGAACTGCAAAGCAGTTCATTGAATATTTAGCATCAAAAGAGGATTGAATATACATAACGGAGGAAAAATATGAGAACTTACAAGTATGATTGGGAAAACCCCGAAGTTTTCAAAAAGAACAAGGAAGACGGCCATGTTATCGCATTTTCATACGATAACGAAAAGGACGCCCTTGACCGAATTGAGCCTAAAACAAAAATGACTCTTAACGGCACTTGGAAATTTCACTGGCAGAGAGGGCTTGAAGATTGCCCCGAAGATTTTTACAAGGAGGATTTTGACGCTTCTTTCTGGCGTGATATTACCGTACCGTCTGTTTGGCAGACAGAGGACACGGGCAGTTATCCTTACTACTACGCCAGCACCTTCTGCCGCGCTTTCAGCCGCAGTAAAAGCAAAATCCCCTCAATTGACCATTCAATGCAGGAGATAGGAATTTATGTCCGTGATTTCACCATGCCCGAAAGCTTTGACGGCAACGAGATTTTCCTGCATTTCGGTGCGGCAAAATCCGCGATTGAGGTTTATATAAACGGCAATTTTGTGGGTTATTCACAAGGCTCTATGACTCCCCACGAATTTGACATTACAAAATATGCACGCAAGGGCGAAAACAGAGTTGCGGTTAAGGTTTACCGTTTTTCCGACGGCTCATACCTTGAAAATCAGGATATGTGGCTTCTTTGCGGACTTTACAGAGAGGTTTATGTTTTCTGTGAGCCGAAAAAGTGCCTTCGTGATTTCTTTATTACAACAGACCTTGATAAGGATTACAAAGACAGCAAAACAAGCCTTGACCTGACATTAAAAAATTACGGTGAATCGGGAATTGTTGCAGTTAAGGCGGAAATTATTGACGGCGACGAGAGAATACTTTTGGGCGAAACCGATACGGCAGTTAACAGCAACACCGTAACGCTTCACCTTGAAAAAAATATTGAAAATCCGAAAAAATGGAGCGCTGAAACGCCCTATCTTTATAAACTGCTTATAAGCGTTACCGCTGACGGTAAAACTACATATAAATGTATCCGTTTCGGCTTTAAAAAGGTTGAAATTGTGGGCGAAAAGATACTGTTCAACGGTCAGCCAATGATGATAAGGGGCGTTAACCGCCACGACTTTGACCCCGACCACGGCTGGGCAGTTCCCACAGAGCGTTTTTATGAGGACTTAAAGCTTATGAAACGCTGCAACATTAACTCCATACGCACCTCGCACTATCCCGATGACCCCACTCTTTACGAAATTGCCGATGAATACGGTTTCTATGTTATGGACGAATGTGATGTTGAAACTCACGGTGTCCGCAGAAAGGGCGTTCCCGGCGACAATCCCATGTGGACGGGCGCTGTTGTTGACAGAATGGAGCGAATGGTGCTTCGTGACCGCAACCACGCCTGCGTATTTATGTGGTCCTTGGGCAACGAGGCGGGCGACGGCAGTAACTTCCTCAAAATGAAAGAGGCGGCTCTCCGTCTTGACACAACCCGTCAGTTCCACTATGAGGGCGACTTTGATTTTACAAAGAGCGATGTTATTTCAAGAATGTATCCTTTGGAGGATATTGTTAACAAGCTGGGTAACCGTGAGGAAATCACAATCTCACTTTATGACAACATTGCAAATCAGCTTGCGGCGGACTCAAAGCCCATTAAAAAAGAGGCTTACTGCCGCCCCGTAATGTTCTGCGAATACGCACACGCCATGGAAAACAGCCTGGGCAATTTCCAGGAGTATATGGACGCTTTTGAGAAATATGACAATATGTGCGGCGGTTACATATGGGACTTTGTTGACCAGTCTATCCGCAAAAAGACTCCCGAGGGTGACCAATGGCTTTACGGTACGGACTTTGAGAAGTACGAGCCGGGCAGATACACCCATCTTCCCAATACAACCGCTATGACGGGCAGTAACACATATTTCTGCGCTAACGGTATTGTTGCCGCTGACAGAAAGCCCCACCCATCATACTACGAGGTTAAAAAGGTTTACTGTGAAATCAAGGTTAAAGAAAAGAATATTGAAAAGGGCGAATTTACCCTTATCAACAAAAAGCTTTTCACCGATTTATCTGACTTCGAGATAAGATGGAGCTTGCAGGCAGAGGGTGTTGAGGTACAGAGCGGCATTATTGAAGATATCACCTGTGCTCCCCTCTCGGAAAGAGAAATCAAGATTAACTATGATTTATCCGCTCTCCCCGAAAAGGAATGTGTGCTGATTGTTTCATACATCAATAAAAACAATTATCCTTGGTGCGAGGCAGGCTTTGAGCAGGGCTTCGACCAGTTCATAGTTAAGGATGCAAAGGCAACGGAAAAGCCCGTACATTTTGACGGTAATCTTACATATGTTAAGAACGGCGGAAGCGTTTTTGTTAACGGCGACGGCTTTACAGTTAAAATTGACGGCGGAAAAGTTACTTCTCTCACCTTTGACGGCAAGGAATACCTTAAAATGCCCATAAGCCCCAACTATTTCCGTGCGGTTACGGATAACGACCTTTCAAATACAAACTTTGTACCCTTTACTATCCCCTTCCATCCGTATTTCAACTGGCAGAGAGCCACAAAATCCGCAAAGGGCACTGTTAAATCGGCAGAGAAAAACGCACTCGGTCAGTTGGTTGTAAAAATCGACTGGAGCGTTCAGCTCTTCTCAAATGTTACATCTGTTATAGTTGTTAATCCCGACGGCAGCCTTGAAATTACCCACACGGGAACGCCCAAGATGTTCAATCTTACACGCTTCGGCACAAAGATGGGACTTTTGCGTGAGTTCGACCGTGTAAAGTGGTACGGCAGAGGTCCGCAGGAGACATACTGCGACCGTAAAACAGGCGCAAAGATTGCACTCCACGAGATGAGCGTTGATGATTTGGAGCATCACTATATGCGTCCGCAGGAGAACGGAAACCGCACCGATGTACGCTTCGTTGAGGTTACAAACAAGGACGGCAAGGGACTGCGCTTTGAGTCCGTGGGCGAAACCCCCATTTGTTTCAGCGCATGGCATTACACGCAGGACGAATTGCAGGCGGCAAAGCACATTCACGAATTGAAGCACCGTGACATTACCACATTTAATGTTGACCTTAATCAGCTTGGCGTGGGCGGCGATATGCCCGGTGACGCACATGTCCGTGAGCCGTATATTATGCATTGCAACAAGGAATATACATACACATTTAAGATTGTACCGATCAAATAATACGGTAAACAGCTACCCTCTGATTGAAAGATCAGGGGGTTGTTTTTTATGAGTTTAGGAAAAATCACAATTCATCAGCACTTTTTTCTTGACAAGGAAAAATCTGTGTGCTATTCTTGAAGAGTTACTTACAGTTCAACCGAAATTCTACGAAAGGAGCAGAATTATGTATATTTTTACACGAGATTATTACAAAAGACCACAAGGTTCAGTTGAGAATACTTTATTCTGCGACTTTCAGATACATATACCCATTTCTTGCGATTGACTTTTGTTAATTTGGATATTGTATTGTGTTTTCCGCAGATTATTGTCTGCGGTTTTTTTATTTTAGGAGGAGAAAATGAGAAGAGGTATTGAAGACAAAAGCTTACGGGATGGCAAAAAAATTCCCGTTTTCAAAAATGTTATCTACGCTCTGCGCCTTGTGTGGAAGGCGGACAAGAGACTGCTTTTAAGCTATCTTTACAGCAATATAATCGATAATGTGTTTCAGTATTATATTCAAAGCATACTGTTTTTAAAGATTTTGCTTTCCATAATAGACTCAGGCGCAGATTTTTCGGTTTATTCCCGTAAACTGCTTGCGTTTTTCGGAGTTACGGTGTTTGTAAAAATTTCCGTCTGGGCATCGGCGTACATAAGACAGGTTTCCACCAAAAACGTGCTGAAGGTACTTAACAATATGGTATTTGAGAAAGCGGCGCAGCTTGATGTCGGGCAGTACGAAAACCCCGAATTCTACGACAAATACCAAAGGGCAACCACCGTAATGACATCGGGTTATTTTGACATTGTATGCTGGGATATTGCCGCAATAGTCGGCGGAATAATATCTTTTCTGCTGGTAATCGGTACAGTTATTTCAATTAACCCTATGTACTTACTGTTTTTGGCGCCCAGCTTAATTGTATTTGTTATTGAAACGGCAAAAAGCAAGGCGGTATATAAGCGCGATGTTGAGATGACAACCAACAACCGTACAAAAGCCTATGTCCAGAGAACAGTTTTCTTAAAGGACTTTTCAAAGGATATGAGAACGTCAAACATTTTTGCCGTTATGATGAAACGGTTTGACGGTGCTATAAAGGCAAATATCGAAATTCTGAAAAGCTACGGCTTAAAGCTGTTCCTTTACAGTATGGCAAGCGATCTTTGCTCGGTATTTATACCCGTAATCGGCACATATATGTATGCAGGCTGGCAGTTTGTAAGCAAAAAAGCATTGACCACATCGGGCTTTTCTGTTGTAATTTCCGCTGTGGGCGCAGTAAACGGAATGTCGTGGTACATTCAGGAGGGCTTTGACGACCTGATTCAGATGTCGCTCTATTTCCAGAATCTGCGTGAATTTTTCGATTATGAAAGCGGAATAACAGACGGTGAAAAAGAAGCGGAAGAATTTAATTGTCTTGAATTTAAAAATGTATCGTTTTGTTACCCCGGCGCAAAGAAAAATTCAATTGAAAATGTTTCGTTTAAAATTGAAAAAGGCGAAACCGTTGCCTTGGTAGGTATAAACGGAGCGGGAAAATCCACGCTCGTTAAACTGATTTTACGGTTTTATGATGTAACCGAGGGGGAAATTCTTTATAACGGCATTAACATTAAGGAATATAAGGTAGACTCTTTGCGCAACGCTTTTGCCACCGTTTTTCAGGATTACAAGAATTTTGCGGTGTCCGTGTTTGAAAACGTTATGTGCCGCGAATGCAGCGAAGAGGATAAGATTAAGGCTAAGACAGCTCTTGAAATGGCAGGAGTATGGGAAAAGGTAAGAACACTCCCAAGCGGCGGTGATACGGTGCTCACAAGGGAATTTGACGAAGATGGCGCAGGCCTTTCGGGCGGTGAAAATCAAAAGGTTTCCACCGCAAGACTTTTTGCCCGCAACTATGAAATGGCAATTCTTGACGAGCCTTCGTCCGCACTTGACCCCATCGCCGAATACAAAATGTATGAAAATCTTATAAAAGCAACAAAGGACAAAACTGTAATCTACATTTCTCACAGACTCTCGTCCGCCGTGCTTTCCGACAGGGTAATAGTGCTTGAAAACGGCAGTATTATCGAAAGCGGCACGCACAAGGAGCTGATGTCTTGCGGCGGCAAATACAGCGAAATGTTCAATTTGCAGGCTTCCGCATATTCGAGAGAGGAGGTTCCGGAAAATGCTTAAATTCAAGAGAAAAAAGCGAGAAACGGAACATTCCGTTTTCTCAAATATATTTTACTTTGTCGGGCTGATGTTCAAATTCTCGCCCGGGCTTGTAATAGGCGAACTTTTTTCAAGTATTATACGGAATTTACCGTCAAAGCTCATTTCCGTAATCGGCATTAAATACATAATCGACACGGTGAGCGAAGGAAAGGATATGAACCGTGTTTACAAAGCGGTGCTTATCATTGCGGGTGTATTGATACTCAGTAATGTGCTGTCGCTTCTTTACAGGGAGTTTTATTGGAATATGGCAAAAGAACGGCTTTATTACAGGCTCAATTCCACTCTTTACGAGAAAGCGCACAGTCTTGATTTGCAGAATTACGATGACCCCGATTTTTATAACAATTTTATTCTGACAATTGAGTCCTCGTCCGAAAACATTCAGGGACTTTTAGGTATGGTGCAAAATTACATTGGTAACATAGTTTCGCTTATGGCTGTATCTTCGGTTATATTTGTAATTGACCCTGTGTGCCTGCTGATTATTTTTGCGTCAATTATAATTTTTATGCCCCTGAGCACTAAAATCGGAAAATTACAAATGGGCAGAAGAATTGACAATACAAAATTTCACCGCAGAAGCGACTATTTTCAGCGAATCTTCTATTTGCAAGACTATGCCAAAGAAGTGCGTATGAACAATATCCGTCCGCTTTTAATGAGCCGTTACAACGACGCCGCCGACGATGTTATCGCAAATCAGGACAAATACTGGAGAAAAATTGCGTCCTGCTATGCAGTTCAGCAAGTGGGCGTTCAGGCACTGGGGTTTATGTTTGTTTTACCCATGTATCTGGGCTATTGCGTGTGCGTTAAGGGAACATTGTCCGCAGGCGACTTTGTTGCCACATTTAACGGGGCGTATTCCATTGCAATGTCGCTTAATTTCCTAACCGTTTGGGCGAGCGCCGTATTTTCGGAGAGATCCAAGATGATTGAAAAATACAGGGGCTTCCTTAAAAGTGATTTTAAAATAAAAGACGGAAAGAATACGGCGGAAAATGCAGAGCCGAAAACAATTTATATAAAGGATATGTCCTTTACATACCCCGGTAACAACGAGCCGACGCTTAAAAACATCAATCTTGAAATTAAGCCCTACGAAAAAATCGCTCTTGTAGGCTACAACGGGGCGGGAAAAACCACGCTTACCAATCTTTTACTGCGCCTTTATGACGCCACAGAGGGCGATATTCTCATTGACGGCGAAAGCATTAAAGACGTAACCGTTTCTTCCCACCGCAATCGCTTTGCGGCTGTATTTCAGGATTTTCAGACCTTTGCCTGCTCGATAGGCGAAAATGTGGCATTGGATACAAATCCCGACAAAGACAAGGTGTTAACAGCCCTGCGCCACAGCGGTTTTGAAAAGAAACTGAAAAACGGTATAGACACAGAGCTTTTGCGGGAATTTGACGATGAGGGAATTATGCTTTCCGGCGGTGAATCGCAAAAAGTTGCGGTTGCAAGGGCTTTCTACAAGGACTGTCCTTATGTTATACTTGACGAGCCTTCGGCAAATCTGGACCCTGTCGCCGAATACAATCTGAATCAGGCTATGCTTGAGGCGGCAGAGCATAAAACGGTTATTTTCATTTCTCACCGCCTTTCCACAACGGTTAATGCGGATAGAATATATGTTATGGAAAACGGCAGAATTATTGAAAGCGGCAGTCACCGCGAGCTTATGGAAATGAACGGTACATATGCTTATATGTTCAAGCTTCAAGCGGAAAAGTACAAGGAGCAATAATATGGAAATTCTTGCGCCGGACTATTACGAAAAATTCAAGTGCATTGCCGGTGAATGCAGACACAGCTGTTGTATCGGCTGGGAGATTGATATTGACAGGGAAACTGCGGCAAAATATAAAGATATTCACGGCAAATTCGGGGATAAACTGAATAAAAGTATCATTTATGAGAAGGACGGAACTGTGCATTTCAGGTTGGGTAAAGACGAGCGCTGTCCCCTGCTTAATTCGGACGGTCTTTGCGATATTATTCTGGAATTGGGCGAAAGCGCGCTTTGTCAGGTTTGCAATGACCACCCGAGATTTCGCAATTTCTATTCTAACCGCACGGAAATCGGTCTTGGATTGTGCTGTGAAGCGGCGGCAAAGCTGATTTTAGGTCAAAGGGACAAGGTTAAACTTATTCGGCTGACGGATTGCAATGAAAAGTGTAGCTGTAATTATGAAGAAACGGAGTTTTTCAAAATCAGGGAAAAGGTTTTTGCATTATTGCAGGATCGAAGCAAATCTGTTGAGGACAGAGTAACCGCAATGCTTGATATGTTCGGCGCACAAATGCTTTTAAAGTCGCCGTCGGAATGGGCAGAGGTTTTTGGGAGGCTTGAACTTCTTGACGGCAAATGGCAAGAATGTATTTCAAAGCTTGCTCTTGCAGATATAAAAATTCTCGATTCTCCCCTGCCCGATTATTTGCAAATTCCTTTTGAACAGCTATCGGTATATTTTGCATACCGTCATTTTGCACTGTATTTTGACGGATATGATTTTTCGCAGGTTGCCATGTTCATAGCTTTGAATTTAAATATTATTAAATGGCTGTGCCTTTTGGAAATCGACAAAAAAGGTAGCATAGTCCTTGACGATATGGCAAATTTTGCAAGAATGTACTCCTCAGAAATTGAGTATTCGGACGAAAACATATATGATTTGCCGGGAATACTCGCAGAATAAAAAAGAAGCCTTGACGCCCAAGTTTTGGGTATCAAGGCTTTTTAATATTTCTATTGTATTGGAATTGCTTCAATTCCCTCAGCCGCTCTCAAAATAATACGGACATCAACCAGTGTTATAAATCCGTCGCCGTCAGCGTCGGCGGCAAGAAATCGCAATGTTTCAAGCTCCGTTTTTTCCACCGCATAGCGGATTGCAATTTCCGCATCCGAAACCGTAACCGCATTATCTCCGTCTAAATCACCGAGCATATAATTTAGCCTCAATGAATTTAATGCATTTTCTATACGGGCGGCATACTCCGCAACTTCCGACTGCTTATCCATTGTATAATCCGAAATGTCTGTTTCAAGGAGGCAATCCAGCTCCGCCAGCGACTCTGCGGTATATAAAGAACGGTCAATTTCCTTTGCTTTTTCAACCATCTCATTATACTCGGTAAAATCTGCTTTTCTGTATTCGGGAGCGTTTTCAATCGCCTCGGTAGATACAACGGAAACATTTACGCCGTCATTACTTGTTACAACGCAATAGTACGACGCCGCGTCGTGAGTTTTATCAGGTGAGAAGAAGAAGTAATGCTCACCTTCAATAGGAATTCCGCCTTCGTTGGAAATCTCATCATTTTTATACCACTGATACTCACAGTTAAACCCGATTGCATAGATAAACAGATTTTCCTCATTTATATCTACGCTTTGGGGCGCGGCAATTACAATTTCCGGAACGGGATGAAATACTGCGTTTGCGCTTTCGGCGTATTCTTCGGCAAAAGTGCCGGGATAACCGTAAACATCAAATTGCTGTGCGGGAGTAGGAGCAGTAACCTTATTTAACGATGACGGTAAGACAAGCCAATGTAAATTTTCCGGCAGGCTTGCAATAGCTTGAACGGAATCAAGTTGCAGGAAATCGACGGATGAGCCTGTAAAAGCACCTGAATTAACCTTTAAAACCGATTCCAAATGCAATGCTTTAAGTGAAGTACAATTCTTAAATATTTCACTGTTTAAAGCAGTTAATTCGGGCAGATGTATGCCTCTCAGCTTTGAACAGTCTTCAAATGCGTTTGTGCCCACAGCTTCGGCAGACGATAAGAATACGGTTTTCAGTACGGAACAGCCGTTAAACGCAGATTTACCCACATCTTTTACATTATCAAAGCGAACTTTTGTTAATGCGGTGTTGTAAAAGGCTTCCGAGGGTATGGAAGTGATATTCGGCAAATCAACGCTTCTGAGTGAAATGCAGTTTTTAAAAGCATTGTTTGATATACGGGTTACATTTTCTCCGATTACGGAATTAAGATTTGCACAGTTTTCAAAAGCGCTTACGCCGAAGCTCTGCAAAGCGGGCAAATAAACTGTTTCAACATCGGAGCCTCTGAACGCATAAAAATCAATTGTTTTTGCAGATTCCAAATTCAAAATTTCAAGTCCGGAAGCATTTTCAAAAGCAGAAAGACCGATTGTTTCGGCGTTTGATAAGTCAACATTATTCAGATTATTACAACCCGAGAACGCCTTTGTACCGATATATTCAAGCTGTTCAAAGGGGAAATCGGAAATACTGCTGTTTTGGAAAGCAGACATTTCCACGCGGTTTATACCGCTTCCGCAGACGCTTTCAAGACTTGTACAGCCTGAAAAAGCGCAGTAACCTATTTTGTTCACAGTACTCGGAAGCTTAACCGAACGAATAAAGGTGTTGCCTTTAAAGGCGTTGGAGCCTATTGCCGAAACAGTTGTTCCGCGGATACTTGACGGGACTTCAATATTAGTTTCCGTGCCGAAATAAGCGGTAATTTCGCCGTTTTTATCAATGTCGTACAAGTCCTCAACGCTATCTGTACTTCGTGTGTACATTTTTGTAACAACGGAGCTTGGAAGCTTACCGTCCGATATTGCTATGGCGGAAACCTTTGTATTGGTGGAAACAGTAAGGGGAGTTTTATATCGTGTTCCGTTTGTAAATCCTATTTCAGGCAAATCACTTTCACTGTTCAGTACATACAATATGATTGTGTCCTTTTCGGGACAGCTTAAAGTCAAGGTAAATGTTTCTGAAAACTTGCCCTCTTCAACGCTGAAAACAGGTTCTGCGGTTTTGGGTTTGCCTTTAAGAATATACTTTAAGAACATTATTCCGCTGCCGAATTTGTTTTCGCCCGCTTTTTCGGGAACTTTTATCGCATATTCTTTCAGCATATCTTCGGCTTCAATACCTGTTTTTTCAGGAAAAGCAGACCTGACTATCGCCAATCCCGCAGACACAAGGGGCGCCGCCATTGAAGTTCCGCTCATCAGCATATATGTATTGTTCAGACTGCTGCTTTTAATATTTTCTCCGGGCGCAGCAAAATCGACAGGACCGTTATAATTTGAATATGACGCAACTGTATTTATTTGCGTCAATGATGTCACGGTGATAGCAGATTCAATGCAAGACGGTGAATAATACTCTTTTGAAAGGTCTGCACCGTCGTTTCCTGCGGCTACAACAACATTTATCCCTTTTGCAACCGCAGCATTAACCGAATCTGTTAATGTTTGGCTTTCGCCTTTCCCCGAAAGGCTCATATTTATAATATCAACCCCGTCAGCGGCGGCTATATCAACAGCAATCGCAATAAGACTTGACGGTGCCTTGCCCTGATTATTCAAAATCTTGTAAGGCTTAATCTTTACATTGCTCAATGTATTATCGGCAATTATTCCCGCAACATGAGTACCGTGACCGTAGTCATCCTCGCAACTGTCGGGGTCTCCCGTACTGCTCAGATTAACATTATTTTCTATCAATCTGCCTGCCAAAAGTTCGTGGTCGGTATCTACGCCGCTGTCAAGAACAGCAACAACAATTTCAGGCAGACGGCGCGTTGCCAATTCGTATTTTATACTTTCAAAACCGATTTTTTCCGAACACCAGGATAAAGCCTTATCCCTAACCTCATAGAGCAATTCGGATTCATCGGGAGGTGAAGGCAAAATGCTTGCCTGCATTTTTCTTATATAATCCGGCTCAACATAATCAATATCATCGCAACCGACATAATAGTTATATGCATTTTTCGCCTCAGTTTCGCTTGCGTATTGAAGAATATACAAATTTCTGTAACCGCTTACACATTCCTTGGCGCCCATTTTATCAAAATCCTTTCCGGATTTGACAATCAGACGCCGCGACTTAAACGCACCGTTAATCGTCGCAGAGCTGTTAAAACTTTCGGCTTGAACAGCTTCGCTTTCAGATTCGGAAATGTTCTCATTTTGAGATGAAGAGCTGTTAAATGATACGGGCAGTCTGTCAGTAAGATTTTCGTCGTCACCTGAAACTTCTATGTCCGGCTCTATATATTCGTCCGAAATTTCGCTGTTGCCTTGGTCGTTTTTCCTTATTAAGCGCAACAAATCGGCTGCAAAAGCGTTCAAATCGCCCTGCGGCTCCTGCGACGACGCGGCATTCACATTGTTTATACCATCGGCAACAGAAAGGAAAACGATAAGACATGACAGCAAAACCGTTATAATCTTTTTCAGTAGATTTTTCATATAAAGCTCCCAGATTATTCCCGAAATATTCACATTTATTATACTACCTATTTTTACATAATGCAACTGTTTATGCACATTTTTGCACTTTTTGTCGTTTAAGGTGAGGAAAGTCGAACACAATATGCCGAAAATTTGCCGTTTAAAACCATATCGGATTCAACTCCCCTTACCTTAGGCACAGCCGACAAGTTCGAACCCGCCGCGGAGGGCGTAATTCGGGCACTTTTCGGCTTGTTGGAATTGTCGGCTTTGCCTAACCAAACATTATTATAATATTTTAAAAAACAATAAGCGTTAAATACAAGTAATAAAATCATCGGATTTTTAAGTACAGGGTTTGACTGTATTGACAAATCGCATATCATTTGATAAAATATCACGGTATTGTAAACATCATAAGTCAATAAGAGTTAACACTCCCCGCGGAGTTTAACATATAAGGAGACGTATCGAAGTGGTCATAACGGGGCGCACTCGAAATTTTACGGTGACTTGGTCGTTTCGTCCGTCGGAAAACCCTTTATTTTAAGGGTTTTCAAAATCAAAAATCGAATATTTTTCAGTGTTCTCTCCTGCTTTTCTCTCCAAAAATTTTTTGA
>JBJEPW010000043.1:0-78172 GCA_051881435.1 Candidatus Fimenecus sp.
TGGAAATCCCCTTTTGAGGTCTTTTGGGGTGTTGCACTTGCTTGACAATCTGCCCGGAATGGTTTGCGGTACGCCGTGGGTGTCTTGTTATTTTACGGGCGATTCGTGAATCACCCCTACTTTTCCTCCCTCTGACGAGGGAGGTGGATTTTGCGTAGCAAAAGACGGAGGGAGAGATAATATTTGCAGAAAACAAATAGTTTGTCTCTCCCCCAGTCGTGGCGGTGCCACGCCGGCCCCCTCGTCAGAGGGGGCAATAACAGTTTTTCACAATTGGTTTCTATGAGATTATTACTGCAAAACGCCTACATGTGTCTGCGGCATATAATACGCTATCATTATGCCGTTCTCATAAATTACATAGACAAATCTTCCGTTGTCATTGTAATATGAATAGAACGGTACACAGCTATTGAGCACCTGCTCCGATTTTGCCAAATCAAGCTTTTTGAGAGGATGCTCCGCCTCGTTATACACCTTCAAAAGCATATCGTATGGCGAACACTCGTCATTTATAAACATACCTGTTTGGGAAAGAGAACCCAAAGCAATACTTCCGTCACAACTGAAAATCTTTGACGTGTCAATATATATGCGGTCATTCCAGTTACCGTATCCGCGGTAATTGTTTTGATTCTTCTCCGCAAAGCGATATACTGCTTCAACAGTTGAAATAGGACTGTCGGTATAAAGGATTTCCTTAATTTCGCCATCGAAAGCCGGCTCCGGCTCATAGCCGTTTTCGTTAAGATATTCAAGAGTTTCGGTCATCTGCGGATAAACGGGAATATCTATCTGCACCGTTGAACCGTCTATTTCCGGTTCTTTCTCTTCCGCATAATCATAAGAAGAATAATAGTATTCGTTATTCTGAATTTTATCGGAAGTTATCATAGGATAACCGTTTACATATCTTGTAAGCACTCCCAGGGGACGGCTCTCGTTTTTAAAGAGCTCTTCATATGTCATTTTTGATAAATCGTTATAAAGACACTGATAAAACTCTTTATCAAACACCGTTTCCTCATTAGGAAACTCGCCGCCCTGTGCTGCCAGCAAGACGGAGCTGTCAACATAATGCCATCCGGATGTTGTAAGGCATCCTTCAAAGCCTGTGTACATCGGCCCGTCGAAGCTATACATTGCGTATTCCTCCTCGTCCCTCAGAACAGGCTCTTTGAGGAGCATTGTTTCCAGCACCTTGTCAAAATATGTTGAGTTGTAAATCGTTTTTTGATATTCGGCAAAAACTTCATCTGTATAAATCGGGAATGCTCTAACCTTCTTGCTTCCGTCCTTATACTCAAAAATAACATAGATGAATTCTTTTCTGTCCTCTGTTTTGCCCTTATCTTTTTTTATCATATCAAAAATTTCTATTGCCGTATCAATGTCCTTTTTGTCGGTGCTCTCAACCACGCTTTCAAAGTCATAGTTTGCGGCATAATACCAAAGCGCAGGATGACCTGTAACATCTATTGAAACGCTCTTGATTTCTTCCGCTTTCGGTGTTTTGTTATAAAGGCCGAAAAGCTGAGTATTTACTGCCGTTAAGGTTATAATTGCCAATGCAATGAGAACAGCATAAGTGGGCAGCGATTTTAAGGTACGCTTAAAATTGCGGGTAAGAATAAGCTGAATAATGAAATAATCTACCAGCGTTGCCCCGATAAGTATGGCAATTTCCTGCACAAATCCGAGCGAATCTGAAAGGGTGCCATACACGCCGTATGTTGTAAAAAGGAACACAAATACTGCAAATACAACTCTTGAAAATGCGAATTTACCGAAAGATTTTGCATTTTCCGCTTTACGCTTTTTCATGAAAAATGCGCCCAAAGCGATAAGCAATACGGAAATTCCCAGCCAGATGAGTACGGGAAGAACAAAGCCCATATCGACTTTAAGATTTTCGGGTATTTTGAAATCCTTGCCTGTGCTTTCAAGCAAAGATACCAAATCCCTCGGGCTCGATACATCGTCATAAAAGTAATAGTCGATTCTCCGCAATTTGTCGCCGTTCAGGTTAGCACCGAAGGACCAGGGAGAAAAAAGCTTGTGCCACTGATTATTTGTTATACCGTTTGCATAGGGAACATATCCTTTCAGGAATATCTCGCAGAAAGTATTCACGGTATCGACTGCGAGTGCGCCTATTAACGAAAAAGCAATACTTCCCGCGCCCGCCTCAAAAACATTGCCCGCGACGGTTGACATTACGGTACCTATTGCCAAGCCCGAAAGACCGCTGACAAAAAGCAGGGATACAATGTACAGATAAACCTGTGTTAAGTGGGTGGAAATTCCGAAATAGCCTATATTGATAAAATATGTTATTGAAATAGGAATTAAAACGGCAAGGAAAAGCATGAGCGAGCCTGCCGCAACTCTGTTGAAATAGAGGGACATTCTTGAAATGCCCATGCTGAAATAAACATTTGTCTGATTTTTGCGCATCATAAATGAGAACATACGGATAGCTGTTATCATTCCGCACAGTACCATTCCGAAAGTTAAAAATGTGAAGTCTAAAATATAACTTGCTTCTTCTGTTAAGAAGAGTGAAATCTCATTATGCACCTTGCTCATAACGAACTGTTCGGAGGTAACATATTTAATTACGGGGTATGTTGAAATAAAGAAAAGTACAATCAGCACAATGGCGGGAGAAATCCAGCCGTTCGCTAAACTTCTTAAAAAGTCCTTTGTGCGTACATTATTTTTCAAAGATTTTTGTGATGTCATACTTTTTCTCCTCCATTTCATTTAAGAATACCTCTTCCATTGTAAGCTTATATTCATCAATCGCCATGGGAAGAAGTGCGTTGAGCTTTTCCTTTTGCTCCTGAGATTTCTTATCAAATATAACCGTTGCGATTTTACCGTCGATTTCAAGGGATTTATACTGAATATCTTTAAAATCCTCCTCGGTAATATCACGGTTAAATATAAGCCTGAATTTGCTGTAATTGCTTGAAATATCATAAACGGAGCAATCCATTGTAAGGTGCTTGCCGTTTATGAGCCCCACATTGTCGCACAAATCGGAAAGCTCCGGCAAATTATGGGAAGAAATTATGAGGGAACACCCGCTTTCCGCCACATACTCAACAAAAAGCTTTTTTGTGGTTTCCTTTTTCTGGGGGTCAAGTCCGTCAAAGGTTTCATCAAGAAGCATAAAGCGGGGGCGGGAAGCAAGAGCTAAAATTATCTCTGCCTGCCTTTGCATACCCTTTGAAAAGCCTCTGATTTTCTTTTTGGGGTCAAGCCCGAAAACCTCAATCAGATTATCAAGAGTTTTAAAGCTGAAATCGGGATAATAGTCCGCATAAAATTTCGCCATACTCTTAATTGACGAATTCATGGGGAAATACAAATCGTCGGGAATATAAAACATACTTTTTCTTATAACGGGATTATCAAAGGTGTTTTGATTATCCATTGTTACACAGCCGCCCTCGGGCTTATAAATGCCCGCCGCTGTTTTTAAAAGCGTTGTTTTACCGGCACCGTTGTATCCGATAAGCCCGTAGATTGATGAAGGCTCCACCTTAAAGGAAATGTCCTCTACGGCGGTGAAACTGCCGAATTTTTTTGTAACATTTTTAAACTCAATCATTGCTTTCATCTCCTTTGAAAAGTTCATTGACGATTGTCAAGAGCTGTTCACGGTCGGCTCCCATAGTCTTTGCGTTAATTGCCGCCGTTTTAACATCATTTAACGCCTGTTGAAGATACACACTGTTTTTCTGCGCGTCCGCATTTATGAAAATGCCCTTACCAGCAACGGAATAAGTTATACCCTGCGCCTCCAGCTCCGAAAACGCCCGTTTTACGGTGTTGATATTAAGCCCGAGCTGTGCAGACATCTGCCTGAGTGACGGAAGCTGTTCGTCAGCCTTTAAAATTCCCCTGCCGATATCAAGAACTATCTGTTCCTTTATCTGCTCATAAATGGGTGTTCGGCTATGATAATCAATAAATATATTCAACGGCATCACCTCCCGTTTACTGTGCTATTTGTAATATCACAGTTGTTACACTTTGATATTATATCAATATTTCGCTTTTGTCAACACTTTTTTGCTTTGCTTAACAGATTTTAATCAGATTTTAAGAAATAAGGCTTCGCAAGGAATCACACCCTACGAAGCCTTTTCACATTTTATTTAACTGCTTACTCTTTCTTTTTTCTTTTGCACTTGCCGGAATGTTTATATTTAATTACACAAACAGTCACTCCGGCAGAAACAATAATAAGCCCCAGAACGCACGGCACGGCAATCTCGATTACAGGATGAATATAGGGCATTATAATACCGAAATCGGGCAGAGAATAAAGCCCCGAGCCGTCATTCGTACCGTAGGGTATGCGTATAACGCTGACGGAAAGCCCGCCCATATTATACTCTATGGAATTATTCTCAATCTTTAATGATTTTTCTGTGGGAGCAACCTTTATCCTTTCCCCTGCTTCATTACAAGCGGATTTAAAGGTTTCGGACATATACTGAACGGTGGGATTTTTTGCATTTTCAAAGCCTTCAAGATTTATCTGAACTTTATTCTTTTTGACCGTGCTGTTTACGAGCTTAACGTATAATACCTGCTCTTTCTCATCCACGGTTACGGAGCTGTAGATGCCGTCTTCCGTTTTGTCAAAATCCGTTGTGATGTAGTGAGTACCGTAATTGTTTGCAAAAAGCATTTGCACAAAGTAATCGGGAGTATATACCACCTGCTGAGAATTAAACCAAATTAAATTAACATCCCAGCACTGGGCATTAACCTTTGCAAAGGTGGGGGCATATGAAATCATTTTTACCACATCGCCGTTGCGCTCAATGCCCGTAAGATACGCCGCGCTTTCAACAGCCGCCCAAATATTGTTTTTTGTCATAAGCGTTCCCACGCCGTCGCTTTTAGGTGCAAATTCACCTACAAACACCTTGGCTCCGCTGCGCTCATAGCTGTCATAACGGTTGGTATTCTTAAAAAGATAACTGCCGACTGTGTAATAATGCTCGTCAACAATCGTATCGCGGTATTTACTGTTTGCCGTTATCCAGGCATAGTCGAAATCCTCGCCTTCAAGCCACGCACCCGATGTTGTTACAACGGTAATATCGGGATATTTTTCTTTAACCGCGTTATAAAGTGCATCAAAATTACGCCAATATACCTCGCCCCAGTTTTCATTGCCGAGGGCTATATACTTCATATTAAAGGGCTCCGAGTGTCCGTTTTCCGCTCTCTTTGCGCCCCACTCTGTGGAAGCATCACCGTTTGCATATTCGATAAGATCAAGTATATCCTTTACATACTGATCCCATTCCGCTGTTCCCGGAGTAAGAGCAATACTGCTTAAATAATCCTGCCAATTTTTTTCGGTAACAGCGCCGTTTTTGTATTTATCCCGCATATCTCCGTATCCGTTGCGTCCCTGGCAGGTAAGCCCCACATTGAGAACAGGTATGGGTTCTGCGCCCAAATCGGCACAAAGTGTAAAGTATTCGTGATATCCCATAGCGTTTGTGTTTATATATCGTCTGCCGTTGTTATCATCACGCCACAGGTTATATGTCTGCTCTCTTTCTTCAAGAGGACCTATTGTATCTTTCCAATTATAAAGATTTTCCAAAGATTCGCCCTCGGCCAGACAGCCGCCCGGGAAACGGATAAACGAGGGGGACAACTGCTTTAAGGCTTCATATAAATCCGAACGCAGACTTACATATTTCCACTGCTCAGAATCGTATCCGTAGCTGTTTACCGGTATCAGAGAAGCAAAATCCATACAGAAGGTTCCGCTGCCCTCCGCAGTAAGAAGAAATGCGCCGTCCGCCGTTGCATCTGCCTTCAAAATCAAATCAATTTTTGTCCATTCATTACAGTTTACTATGTCGAACCGATATTTTTGACTGTTTCCCTTGGCATCCAAAGATGCTATGATGGTTCCTTCAAAATCAACATTTTTAAAATATGCCGAAAACGCATACTCCTCACCCTTTTTAAAGCCCATATCGGGAGTTGAGGCTTTTTTCTCATTGTAATCGTATGTTTTGTAATCGTAAAGCTCGGGATAACCGATATTCTGTATTTTGGCGCCGCCGTTAACAGAAACGGTAAGATACTGCTCATTTTTGCTGTTTAAGCCGCTGTTTGATGCAACAAAATAATTCTCTGCGTCAATATTCCATGCGTAAAGACTGTCAAAGGGATATTCAAAGGAATTATTGTTAATCAGATTGGATACAAGACCTCCGTCGCAGGCATAGCTTATATCCTCAATGAACAAGCCGTAAAGACTGTCGCTTATTTCATACGCAATATTATCCGAGGAGACATTAAGCGTTAAATCTGTTTTTCCTGAGGTTGCTGCCCCCGTGAATGAAAAAGCCATAATTACTGCAAGCAGCAACGCAATTATTTTTTTCATTTTTACCGTCTCCTTACATTTATATATACATATATTATTTTAACAATAAAAATATGATATGTCGAGTGTTTTTTTACAAATTTTAATATATTAGATTGATTTTTTTATGAATTAAATATATAATTTTCGTGTAAAATAAACTCTATGACTATTGAAAGGGATTTTTATGAAAAAGAAAACCGTATATACTGTTGCAACCGCGCATCTTGATACCGTTTGGAATTGGGATTTTGAAACAACGGTAAGGGAATACATTTTAAACACGCTTAAAGATAATTTCAAGCTATTTGACGCATATCCCGAATATAAATTCAATTTTGAAGGCTCCTACCGATATGAGCTTATGCGTGAATATTATCCCGATTTGTGGGACAGAATGAAAGGCTACATAAAAGCAGGCCGCTGGAATGTTTGCGGAAGTGCATTTGAAAACGGCGATGTTAACGTTCCCTCCCCTGAGGCGCTTTTCAGAAATATCCTTTTGGGAAATCAGTATTTTGAAAAGAACTTCGGCGTGCGCTCCTGCGATATTTTTCTGCCCGACTGCTTCGGGTTCGGCTATGCGTTGCCCTCAATTATGCACCACGCAAATCTGAAAGGCTTTACCACGCAAAAGCTTACATGGGGCTCGGCATACGGAGTGCCCTTTGATATAGGCAAGTGGTACGGTGTGGACGGCAATTTTGTTTACGCCAGCGTTAACCCCGGCGCATATGTAAGCACCCTCGACAAGGTAAGGGACAATAAATTTGTAACCGACAAGCTTAGTGAAAATGAAAACAACGGCTTGGATATGACCTATGTATTTCACGGAACAGGCGACTGCGGCGGCGCCCCCGCGGAAAACTCGGTTAAAACCGTTTGCAATGAGATAAGAAAGAACTCCGAAAGCGATATAAAGGTAGTTTCGGCGGCGGCTGACCAAATATACCGTGATATTGACGCTCTGCCCGAAGAGACACGCCAAAAGCTCCCTGTCTGGAACAACGAGCTTGTTATGCAGAATCACGCAGTAGGAGGATACACCTCCCGTGCAATCGGCAAGCGCTGGAACAGGCGTAATGAAGAAATCGCCGATATGGCTGAAAGAGCCTGTTCCGTAGCCCTTGTACTTAACGGCAGAGAATATCCGCAGGACACCCTCACAAGAGCGTGGAAGAGAGTTATTGCACATCAGTTCCACGACGATTTGCCCGGCACATCGGTACAGCGCGCCTATCGCCGTTCATGGAACGATTACGCCATGTCCCTCAATCAGTTTACAAACGAATACTCGGCGGCGGTGGGAAGCATTGCCTCGCGCCTTGACACCTCCTTTGCAAAGGGAATTGCCGTTGTAGTGAACAATCCCATGGAATACGAGCGCGCAGGTGTGGTTTCGGTAAAAATCCCCTCCCGCCTGAGAAGTGCAAATATGACTGCCTTTGATGCAAACGGCAAAGAGTGCCCCACGCAGATTTCAGAGGTTAAAAGCGATTACACAACTGTTCTTGTTTATGTAACCGTTCCTGCTATGGGATATAAAGTGCTTGATATAAGAGGCGTAAAATCCCGCCTTTCCTCTCCCTTAAAAGCATCGGTTGAAACACTTGAAAACGAAAAATACACCGTTCGCTTTAACAGCAACGGTGATATTTGCTCGGTTTTTGATAAGGAAATCGGCAAAGAGATACTTAAAAAGCCTGTAATTACGGGAATATTTGACTACACAGGCAGTCTTCCCTGGCCTGCGTGGGAAATGAATTACAAGGAGCTTAACCGCGAACCTCAGCACAAGGCCAAAATAAAATCCATGGATATTATTGAAAACGGTTCCTGCCGTGCCGCGCTGAAAATAGTAAAAACTTATAACGACAGCACTTTCACCTCTGTTGTGGCTTTGAGCCGAGGCGGAAAGTATGTTGAGGTTTATACGGAAACAGAGTGGCGCAGTGTTTGCTCTGCCTGCAAGGAGATTTTCAGCTTTACCTCCGAAAATCACAACGCCACGTACGATTTGGGACTTGGCGCAATAAAGCGGGGTAATATGACGGAAAAGCTCTTTGAGGTGCCTGCGCAAAAATGGGCGGATATTACAGATAACAGTCAGGAATACGGCGTTTCCGTAATCAGCGAATGTAAATACGGCTGGGATAAATTTGATGACAACACTCTCCGCCTTACCCTTTTGCACACTCCTATAAGGGACTTCCGCAAGGACAGTATGCAGTCTAAAATGGATTTGGGGCTTAACCGCTATTCCTATGCGATTTATTCACACAAGGGAACAGTGGGTCACGGCACACAATGCGCCGCAAGGGAATTTATAATGCCCATGGCGTCCTTTATCTGCTCCAAGCACGGCGGCGATTTGGGAAATGAATTTTCTTTCGGCTCGCTTTCAGGCAACGCAATTATAAGAGCCCTTAAAAAAGCTGAAAACAGCGACGAAATTATCGTCCGCATCGGCGAAAGCGAGAAAAAAGAGCAAAAGGGCATAGCACTCTCTTTCTGCCGTGAAATTGAAAGTGCAAGAGAGGTTTTCGCCTCCGAGGAGCATATATGCGATATTGCGGTAACAGACGGCAAGTTGATTTTCGATTTACAGCCCTATGAAATACGCTCCTTTGCTTTAAAGCTTAAAGGTGATAAGCACATTGAGCCCGATTGCCTTGGCATAAGCTTTGCAGGAAATATTACGGCGTTTTCAGATAACGGCAATCCTCTCGGTACTCTGCCTGTTATAAACAAAACCATTCCTTACGAAATCACCCCGAAAGAAATATATGTTGACGGTGTAAACTTCACCCTTCCCGAGAACGGAAAAGCGTTGCTTTGCGGCGGTCAAACCCTTATTTTACCCAACGGTACAAAAAGAGTTCATCTTCTTGCCGCATCTTTAAACGGCGACAAAACGGTTAAAATCGGCAAAGGCGCCGTAACGGTAAACGATATCCGTGAATACTACGGCGGTTGGGATATTTTCGGGTTAAATGAAAAGGCACACATTAAAAACGGCAAGCTGGGCTTTGAATTTACCCACTCCCATACCGACAAGGGCGACGCCCAATGCGAACAGTTATTCTTCTGGAAGATTACCGTGAACACCGAGGGGCAGAGCACACTTTCCCTGCCTGTTGACCGTGATATTCTCGTTCTTTCCGCTACTGCTGACGGTGAAGAAAGCACCTGCCGCCTTGCAACGGAGCTTTATGACAAGGTGCCCGACAGAGATGTTAATTTCAAAATAAAGCAGGGTAATAAAATCCTTTCCGTATTCAAGCGAATGGGCAGATAAAAAGCTTTGAAAAAATGTTTGAAAAAAACAAATAATATTGCGTTGAACTGTTGAAATTTTCACCCGATGTGATAAAATACTGTGTGAAAACAAATAGAGAGGTATTAAAAATGAACATTCACATTCTGGAAAATGCAGAACAGATTGCGGCGGCAGTGGGCAGTATGATTATTGACGCTGTAAACAGAAAGCCTGATATTACGCTGGGCTTTGCAACGGGCGCTTCTCCCGTTCCCACCTATAACTTTTTAAGAAAAGCATATGACGAAGGTAAGGTAAGTTTTAAAGACATAACAACCTTTAACCTTGACGAATACTGCGATTTGCCTAAATCCGACAAAAACAGTTATTACAGCTTTATGCACGAAAATCTTTTCAACCATATTGATGTAAACGAGGACAATGTTAATTTCTTAAACGGCAATGCAAGTGACGCAGAGGCGGAATGTGAGCGTTACGACAACCTCATAAACGAAAAAAGAATTGATATTCAGCTTTTAGGCGTTGGCAGAAACGGTCATATCGGTTTCAACGAGCCTGCAAACAAATTTACAAAGGGCTCCTTTAAGGTTCGCCTTACTCAAAGCACCATTGACGCCAACTCAATCTATTTTGACGAAAACCCCATGCCTCACTATGCGCTGACAATGGGCACTGTTTCAATTATGAAATCAAGGCAGATAATAATGATTGCAACAGGCAAATCGAAGCAGGACGCCATTTACGGTATGGTCCACGGCGATATCACCCCCGCCTGTCCTGCGTCTGTTTTACAGCTTCACCCCGATGTACATATTTTCCTTGATAAGGAAGCGGCGGAAAGGCTTTGATTTATTAAAACAAAAAAATGACCGAATAGCGGAAAACTGCTCGGTCTTGACAAAATCAAATAATATGTTACAATATAAGTGAAATAAGGCGAACCGATAGACGGTTAGCCTGAAAGTTTTAAGTAATAACCGCTAACTTTTCCAGGGTTGGGCGGTTATTTTTTTATGCTTAATATGTAACCTGTGGCTACAACGAGAATAATCACAACGAATGTCAAATATTCCATCAGCATCACCCCCTTATATCAAGAGGGCAAATGCCCTCTGATAAATCAAAGGGCTAACCGCCTACCGTTTAGGCAAAGCCGACGGATTCGAACCCGATTTTAAAGGCGGGATTTCCGGTTCTGCTTTGTTAAAATACTCGGAAATCCGACAGGATTTCCTGCGTTTTGTGCCGCGCATAACCAAAAATCACGCGCTTTAAAATTCTGCGACCGCAAAGGTGCGGAATTTGGTGCAATTTTTGGTGCGGCGCACGCCGCAAGGCTGACGCCTTGCAAGGGCAACAAGCCGAAAAGTGCCCGAATTGCGCCCTCTGCGGCGGGTTCGAACTCGTCGGCTTTGCCTACGCTCACCTTATTCCAAGGGCAATTCTATCATAAAATGACATATTTTGCAAGCTATAATGGACGACCGAACAGCGAAAATGCTGTTCGGTCGTTTTTTATGTTTCTATTCCTATTGTGATAATTTCAAAGGGCTTATATTCCACTGTATCGGTTTCGCCGATGACATCTTCCAGCATATTGAGAAGCTTCACCTTACCGCCAAGCTTTATTGCACCTCTTTTGCCGTTTTGCTCGGACAGGCGAATTACAATCATCTTGCCGTTTTCGCTCATCTTCATCGCCTGCATATAAAGCTCGCCGAAGGAATTTTCGCAGGTTAAATCCGCCTTGCCGAGGGGAATATTATATTCATATGCGATATTGTTTATTTCCGCTTTCACGAAATCGTCGCCGTGGGGATAAATCATATAGGAAAACTCATGATGCCCCAAATCGCTTGTTACATCGGGGCGTATTGTGGCTCTTAAAAGGCTCAGGCTCATTGAATTTTCCAAAAGCCCTACTCCGTATTTGGAATCGTTGATTAAAGCCACGCCGCCGTCCGTTTCCGCCATATCAACCCATTTATGGTGGCAAACCTCAAAGCGCGCCTGCTGCCACGAGGTGTTTCGGTGAGTATCGCGCTCAATAAAGCCCGCGCTTGTATCGCAAACCGCCTTGCGGGTGAGCACATTGCAGTCAAACTGTGCCTTTGCAAGGACATGCTTTTCGTTCCAGTCAACAACATTTTCAACCTCAATGCCTCTTGACTGACGGAAAACGCGGATAATACGCTTCCACATGCTTTTTTCAGTACCCAAAACCACCTCAAAGGACGCAACCTCTGAATTTTTCTCAACGGTTTTGAGGGGAGAGATTATTTTCACCTCAACCTCTCTGTCTTTATAATTGGGGAGAATATCCCACGCATCGTAAACGCCGGGATTGTCCTTATAAAGTTTAAGCTTGTTAAACTCCCCGCCTACCCATTCACGGTCAAGCTCACGGTCATAAAGGCTTTCGATACTGCCGTCGTAGTTAAATTTTATCTTATAAAAAGGAGTTGTAACAGTATCGGCAATCTCGCACCACTCGCCCGCAAAGGTGCGCCACGGAATTTCACCGCTTGAAAGAGGCGGCAGATTGGGAATTACCCAATTACCCTGCTTGCCGTAACGAATACTTTTGCCGTTTTCGTCCTCAATAAAGGTGAGGTGCTTACGGGTGAAATTAAGTGAATTAAAATATTTTTCGCCTGTGCCTATAATCTTATCAAGTCTGCGGTCAATATCCTCATAATCCGCCATGGCGTCACGGTAAACGGGAGTAATATGACTGCCGGGCAAAATATCGTGAAACTGATTTACGAGAAGCTTTTTGTAACACTCGCGAAGCTCCTCATAAGGGTACTTCGCACCCTTTAAATGGCGGAGAGTTGACACCATTTCCGCCTCACGGAGTTTAAATTCAAGCTGACGGTTATACCTTTTCATTTTGGATTTTGTGGTAAATGTGCCGCGGTGCATTTCAAGATACAGCTCGCCGTCCCACTTTTCGAGATTCTTATTATCTTTCAGGTTTTTCTTTAAGAACTCGGAGCCACCCATATGCTCGGTTTTGGGCATTACGGAAAGCTTATTAAAGCGTTTCATAACTTCCAGCATTTCCTCTGTACAGCCGCTTCCGCCGTCACCGTAACCGAACATAGACATGGTCTGTCCCCCTGTGTTTTTATCCTGATAAGCCTCCCAATTTTCCTGAATCTGACTGGGCATATTCCATGTTATGAAGTGCGTGGGCGGTACGCAGGCATAAACCTCGCTTCCGTCAATACCTTTCCAGATAAAATTATTGTGGGGGAAACGGTTTGTATCGTTCCAGGTGGACATTTTATTTGAAACGAAATAATCCACGCCGCTTTTTTTGAGAATCTGCGGCAAAATCCAACTGTTGCCGAAAACATCGGGAAGCCAGCAGTTATCAACGGTTTTGCCGAATTTCTCACGGAAATAATGCTGACCGTACATACACTGACGGATAAGACTTTCCGCTGAGGGTATATTGCAGTCCGGCTCAACATACATAGCGCCCACAGGCTCAAACTGTCCCTTTGCAATCTTCTCTTTAAGCTCCTCAAATACATCGGGATAGTATTTTTCAAGCAATTCATATGTAAATGCCTGTGTGTGGGTATATTTGAATTCGGGATAGCGGTCCATCAGGCGGAGCTGAATAAGAATTGTACGCAGATTTTTCTGCACGGAATGAATTCTCCGCCAATAATACGCAATATCAAGGTGGGAATGAGCGATAAGCGCAACATCGCCGCTGCCCTTGTAGTCGTCGTTTGCGTAAATAACATCGTCAACATACTTTTTAGCCGCCGCAACATCTTCGTTTTTAACATCGTCAAAATCAATGAGATTAAGAGCATTGTTAAGCTCACGGTTTAAAAATGCGCGGTAATCTTCATTAAACAAATCGCTTTTTGAAATATCCAAAAGCAGTTCCATATCATATACCAAATCAAGCACGGTATGATTGATTACGGAAAGATACGCACCCTCAAAAATCTGACGGCATCCGCGAACGGAAAGGGATTCGGGGTTGCGCTCATCGTCGGGCTTTGAGCGGTTATAGCCCTCCATTTCAAAATGAAGCACCGTTTCGTCGCCGATATAGGGAGTCAGCAGAATTCTGTCACGGTTGGGGTCCACTCCGCCCACATATTTGCCGTTTACCTTAACGATAATTTCCGCGGCGGTTTTAAGCGAAAACCAGAGTTCTTTGTTTCTGAGCTTTTCGGGAACAATCACATCAGCCTTGAAAAACGCCGTTCCGTCGGGAGTAAAGTACATATCGCCTTTTTTGAGAGGACGCCACCCCTCGGGGTAATATTCATACTCCATTTCGGCTACCTGACGGGCATCGCACACCTTTATGTTTTCTATCTCGAATTTTTCGCTGTATATGTATCTTTTAAGCCAGCCGAAGCGCAAATCCGTCCATTCCTCGGGGCGCATACTTCTTCTTACTACCTTTATATGTGCCATTCAAAATCCCTCCTCTTATTTGTCCCAGAAAAAGGGCTTTTTCTTATTTGCAGAGATTTTGCACTCAACGCCCAAATCTCTTTTTATTTCACCTTTTATCCAATCAAGGCAACGCTCAACAATAAGACACTTTGAACATTCGCCCTGCAACAGCACGGTTAAAACGCCGTTTTCAAAGGAAACAAAATCAATCTCGCCGCCGTCGCCCTGTAATTTCGGTTTAATTACGGTATTTATGTACTCTTCCATTTTCAGCCCTCAATTTCCTTTTTCAAAATACTGCGGTAAGCTTGGAGTTTTTCCTCCGCCTCGCTTTTATCATTGCCGCACAGAGAATAATAAATCTTCAATTTAGGTTCTGTTCCCGAGGGACGGACTGCAAGCCAGCTTTTATCTTTGAAAATATATTTTAAAACATTTTCCTTGGGTAAATCACCGATACCCGCAGAATAATCAAGAACCTTTTCAACATTTTCAAAAAGGCTTGCGCCGTTTTCCCTCATCTTCGTCATTGACGATTTTATTTTCTCGGCGCCGTCCTTGCCCTTTAAAACGAATGTGTCAAGAGTGTCAAGATAATAGCCGTGCTCTGCATATATATTGTTAAGTGCGTCAATAAGCGTTCTGCCGTTGTTCTTATGGTATGATGCCATCTGGCAGATTAGCATGGAAGCCACAACCGCGTCCTTATCACGGGAATGAGTGCCTACAAGATAGCCGTAAGACTCCTCATAGCCCATTATGAACTCATTTTCGCCTGTTTTTTCATACTTTCCGATTTGGTCGCCGATATATTTAAAGCCTGTGAGCGTATCCACAATTTTAAGCCCGTATTTGCGTGCTACATTTGCGCCAAGCTCACCCGTTACGATGGTTTTCACAAGCGTTGATTTTTGGTTAAGGCTGTCCTTTTTCATTGAAAGCACAAAATCCGCAAGCAAGGCGCCCATCTGATTGCCTGTAATTAAAACATATTCGCCGTTATGGAGAACCGCCGTTCCCACGCGGTCGCAGTCAGGGTCCGTGCCCAGCACAAGGTCGGCACTTTCACTCTTTGCCTGCTCGATTGCGAGATTAAGCGCGTCCTTTTCCTCGGGATTTGGTGAACGGACGGTGCTGAAATTACCGTCGGGCAGTTCCTGTGCCTTAACAACCGATACATTCATTCCTTCAAGAATTTTTCTCACAGGGATGTTGCCCGTTCCGTGAAGCGGAGTATATATAATTTTCAGGTCGGATTTTTCCGAATAAAGCGACTGCTTTTTAACCTCTTTGAGGAATTCTTCAAGCACCTCGTCTCCGATTATCCCGATTTTCCCCTCGCTGACCGCCGCATCAAAATCATCTGCCGCAACAGATTTTAAATCTGTTACGGCGTTTACGTATTTTATTACCTCGTTGGCCAAAGCGGGCACAAGCTGACAGCCTTTTTCGTCATAAATCTTGTAACCGTTGTACTCCTTGGGATTGTGGCTTGCCGTAATAACAATACCGCCGTTACAGCCTAAATACTTCGTTGTAAAGGAAAGCACGGGAGTGGGCATTAAAGTATCAAAAATAAATACCTTTATTCCGTTTGCAGATAACACTCCCGCCGCAATTTCTGCAAAATACTTTGAATTGTTTCTTGAATCGTATGCAACGGCTACACTGATTTTATCCTTAAATACGGCTTTCAGATAATCGGCGTATCCCTTTGTCGCTTTTGCAACGGTATAGCGGTTCATTCTGTTGGGACCTGCCCCCATAATACCGCGTAGTCCCCCCGTGCCGAATTCCAGTTCTTTGTAAAACCTGTCTTCAAGCTCTTTCTCGGAGGAGATACTCATAAGCTCCGCCTTTGTCTGTTCGTCAAAGCTGCACCAATATTCAAACTGTTTTTGAAAATCCATAGCCTTATCATCCTTATGTATTTTGTTGATTTTAATCATACACCAAACGCATTTTGCTGTCAATTAAAAATGATATGCAGATTATATATTGTGCATAATTTTTTACCGCCGATTTATGAAAAATTACTATTTATTTCGAACCGACTAATTGCTATAATTACTATGAATGATTGTATCCAAGGAGCATACTATGGAAAGATTTAAAATCAATATTGAATATTTTACTAACGGTACATATTACAGCACAAATCTCTTTGAAACAGAGCATTTCAAAGTTGATGCAACTGCAAATACCGACCATATAAAGCTTGTTTTAACACCTACTGGCGCGCCTTTGGAAAAGGTAAAATTCAAAATGACCGTGCCCTATGAGTTTAATGACAATAAGCGTGTTTTCGTAAACGGATATCAGTCCTGGACGGATTGCCGCGAATACTTTATTGACGAGGACCCTCCCCGCCTTGATTTAAAGCAGGAGGTTTCATTAAAGCTGTCGCCCTTGGGTGCGTCCGGAGATTACAGATTTAAAAAATATGACCGCAGAAAAGGTGTTTTTCACGGTTATTCCTACGCCTATGTGCGTGACGGTGAAAGCTATGACCTTTTCGGCTCATTAAGCGAGCGTGACGGTTATACAATAATAAATACCGTTTGTCCCGAAAATGAAATAGTGTTTGAAAGAGATATGGAGGGAGTCCGTGTAAGTTCGCCCTATACTCTTATTGATATTGTTCATTTTGAGGGCTCTGAGAATGAAGTATTCGATAAGTATTTTGCCGTTATGAATATAGATAAGCCCAAAGTGGGCAGAGCAAACGGCTATACTACCTGGTACAATTATTACAGCAATGTAAACGAGGAAATTGTGCTTTCCGACCTTGAAGCACTTTCAAATGCGGACGCTGAAATCGACTTTTTCCAGGTGGACGACGGCTACCAGACCGCTGTTGGCGACTGGCTTTCCATTGACCCTCGTAAATTTCCTCACGGTATGAAATATATTGCCGATAAAATTCATGAAAAAGGAATGAAGGCAGGGCTTTGGCTGGCTCCTCTCGGCTGTCAGTACAAATCTGCCGTTGCAAAAAGCCATCCCGATTGGCTTATCCGCGATTCTCACAACAGACCTGTGAAGTGCGGTTTTAACTGGGGCGGTTTCTATGCTCTTGACATCGAAAAGCCCGAGGTCAGGGACTATATACGCAATTTCTTTGATGTTGTCCTCAACGATTGGGGCTACGATATGGTGAAGCTTGACTTTTTATATGCTGCCTGCATTGTTCCCGGTCACGGCAAATCAAGAGGTCAACTTATGTGCGAGGCTATGGACTTTATCCGTGAATGTGTGGGCGACAAGCTTATTTTAGGCTGCGGCGTTCCCTTAGCACCCGCCTTCGGCAAGGTTGATTACTGCCGTATCGGTGCAGATATGGACCTTCGTTGGACAAAAAATCTTAAATTTCACCGTGAAGATGTTTCAACTCCCAATGCGCTGGGAAACACCGTGTTCCGCCGTGCTCTCGACGGCAGAGCCTTTTTAAACGATCCCGATGTTTTTCTCCTGCGCGACAGCAATATGAACTGCACCCTCACGCAGCGAAAGATTATTGCTTCTGTAAACCATATTTTCGGCAGTTTGCTTTTCACATCCGATAACATTGACGAATACGACGATGAGAAGCGCAGTCTGCTTTTGCACATTTTCAAAAACGGAAAGCCTGAGGTTATTTCTGCTGAATTCGTAACAACCGATGTTTTGGAAATTCACTATGACGAAGGCAACGGACCACAGCGCCTTTGCTTCAATCTTAAAAACGGCGAGCTTTACTGATTTTTCTTTATTCCCATATAAAAGGCGGTGAAAAAAATGAAAACCGAAACTCCTCTCGTAAGATACCTGACGCTTGTATTTTTATGTCTGCTTGCGGCGGCAGTCCTTATTGTTTTCCCCGTTTTTCTCTCAAAAGAGCTTGATAACCAAAGCCGCGACTTTCTCCAGGAAATCTCCGAAAAGAACGGTGAAACAGTCGGCTTTAAGTTCAGAGAACAAGCCTCATTTCTTAAAGACCTTATATCGGAGGTTGACAAAGACTTGCTTGACAATCCCGCCGAAGCCGTTAAAAAAATTGATTTGATAAACACAGGAGTTAAATACAAGCGGTACGGCATTATAACCCCGGACGCCACCGCATATACTTCCGACGGAATTGCGGCGCAGGTAGTTAATAAGGAACTTGTTGCGGAATGTTTTGAGAACCGCAAACTGACGGTATCTACTCTTTCCCCGGACGAAAGCCTTGACGGTGACGAGGTTTTCATTATGATGAGGCCTATTTATAAGGATAATCAGGTAAGTCATGTAATGTATGTTGTTTTCACCATGGAGCAGATAACGGAAAACTTTAAGTCCGATGCTTTTAACAGCAATGAGTTTTTCTATATTATTGATACTGACGGCAACAATATTTTCAGCACAAACAAAAGAGAAGAATTCCGCAATATCGATAATATTTTTTCGGAAAATCTGCAAGAGGAAAAATACAAGGGTGAACGCATACCTCAAATACAGGAAGATATGAAAAACGGAGAATCGGGTGTAACATTCAGTTCTAAAAACAACGATTTTTACCTTTATTATGCTCCGCTTCAATTTAACGATTGGTATCTGTTTTCCGTTGTTCCCGCCAATGAGGTAACGGTAAGGAGAAATACGGTTCTCGCATATGTTATACTTATGTGCATTTTCCTTATAGGCGTTTTCGTTCTTTTTGCTCTTTACATTGTATCCTCGGAGCGCCGCAAAAAGGAGGAGCTTGATAAGCTTCTTTATACAGACAGCCTTACAGGCGGTCCCTCTTACGCAAAATTCTGCCTTGATGTTAAAAAGCAGCTTGCAAAGAAATACAAAAAAGCCGCTTACATTGTAATGGACCTTGATAATTTCAAGCTTATAAACAGTTATTACAGCTACGAGCACGGTAACAAAACCATAAATTACATATATTCAGTCTGGCGTGATATGCTGAGGGAAAACGAATTCGTTGGCAGAATAGCAGCCGACCGTTTTGCAGTATATCTGCAATATTCCGATGAAGACGAGCTTAAACAGCGAATTGAGGAATTCTGTAAAAACTGCCGTATTTATGATAACGAGGGAATGACAAATTATATTTTAACTCCCAGTATCGGTATTTATTATATAAATCCCGATGATAAGAATATTCAGCGGATCCAGAACTGTGCGGTTATCGCAAAATCACTTGTAAAGGGCGATAGTGACCGTCTGTATTCCGTTTATAACGACAAGCTTAAAGACCGGCTTACAAGCCGCAAAATTCTTGCTGACAGATTAGCCCACGCCATAGAAAATGAATCGTTGTCTGTTCTGTTCCAGCCCCAGTTCAATGCCTCAGATAAAGAAATATGCGGAGCAGAGGCTCTTCTGCGCTGGCAGGACGAAGGCGGAAACTATATTTCCCCCGCAGATTTTGTTCCCTTGGCAGAGGCATGCGGTCTTATTGTGGAGCTTGATAAATATGTATTCAGAAAAGCCTGTGAGGCACAGCGCAAAATGGCTGACGCAGGCCTTAGTGAAATTGATGTTTCAATAAATGTTTCACAGCAATCTCTTTATAACGCAAGCTTTATTGAAGACTATTTGGGCATAGTAAAAAATACAAATGCGGACATATCTCATATTCAGCTTGAAATTACGGAAAGCACCCTGTTTGACAACAATAAGGTTTTTGTGAAATTATTAAGAAAGCTGCACAAAGCCGGCTTTAAAATACTTATGGACGATTTCGGAACGGGTTATTCCTCGCTGATGCTTTTAAAATCAATGCCCATTGATTATTTGAAGCTTGATAAATCCTTTATTGACGATTATGACAGTATGCGCGGCGGCATAATTATAGAATGTATTATGACAATGGCAAAGAAGCTGGGAATAGTTATTATTGCAGAGGGCGTTGAAACCGAGGAACAGTTCTCATATATTTCAAATATGGGCTGTGATATAGTTCAGGGCTATTACTTCTGCCGTCCCGTTTCTTTTGACGAGCTGTGTAAAATGATTGAAAAATCATAATGTCTTCACAAATTCGTGCCCCACTCTTCTTATTTTAACTTCAACCTCAACGCTGTATCGGCTTTTTGCCATGAGAGCGTTGAGGTTTTCTTTATTATCTCTGTAAACCGAGGGATATTTTTGAAAAATCAGTCTTGAATATCCCGGTGCATCGCAAACCTCGCCCTCGTATAGCTTTGAAAGCACTTTTTCAATTTCGGTTTTCAGGTAATTTTCCGCGCATCTGCTAAGTTCTTCCAGCCTTTGCTTGTCCATACTTTTTTCAATTCCGTTATATATTTCGGCAACATCGGTGCTGAGCTTGATTTTAACGGTATAATGCGGTGTTCCGTCGAGAATTTTTACCGTTCTGAAAACGTCGCAATTTACAATACTCATAGCTACTTTTTCATTTTCGTCCGTTTTATATGAAAACTCGCCGTTATAAACTCTGCCGCAAAGGAAATTCAACATTGATGTTTCGTCGCCGCTCAGAGTTGATTTAAGCTTTGCATTGCAAAAAAGCGCTGTTTCTTTAACCTGAACATTTTTTTGTCCCTCCGCCTCCTCCAAGGAAAGAACGGGCATTGCAAAGCACGCTTCCCTATCGCGGTATCTGTTTACGAGCTCATAAAGCTCAAGCTTGAAAATTCCCGTATCGTATTTTGCCGACTCAATGGCGTCATCAATATTATCGGCAATAACCTCTCCGCTGTTTTTAGCCTCTAAAATTTCATCGGCTCTGTTTTCGGCAAGAGCCACATAAACCGACGGTCCGTTGTGAGCGTCACGGGCAAAAAAATCTATAACGCCTTCAATTCCGCCCGAGGCTGTTGCCTTTCCTATTACAATAACGCGGTTTTGAGAATAAAGAGGTATTTTCCCCTCAAATCCCACAACACTTTTAATCGCCGTATAAACCGTATCGCCGTGAACCTTGTATATTTTTACTGTTTCCTCACTTCCGCTTTCCTGTACCGAGGCGGAATGGGTGCTTGTATTTATCGCTTGAAGGGTAACGGTATAACTGCCGTTATCCTCTTTATCAATACCTATGCCCTGAATAATCAGGCGGTTGCTTATGTCGTTTTTATATATTTCATTTCCACCGAAGGAAAAGAGTATTGCAAAAATTACCACCACTGCAACAATTATCTTATTCATACTTCTTTCTCCTGTTTAAAACAAGCAAAATCCCGGGTATTACCGTAGCCGCCAAAGCCGTAGCAATAAGCTTTGCTATGGAATTATCAACCACCGTAAATCTTTGCACGGAGCCTGCAATATAAAGGCAGATAACCGACGACAACGCTCCAAGCCCTGCTAAAATAGTCTTTTTACTTGAATTTTCAAACTCTTTATGCAGAATATCCGCTTGAAGGTAGAGTAAAAACGAAACCTTCAAAAAGGCGCACAGTATCCATATTCCCGTAATGAGAGGGTCAAGCCTGCCGAACATGGAAAATTTCGCCAAAGCCGCCAGCGAATGAACGGGAAAAAGCTGAGTATTGGCAAAGTTACCCATAACGCCCACCTCCACGAAGAAAAGCGACGCCGTGACCAATGCCTGCAAAAAAATCCATATGAAAAAGCTTTTCACCTTTTTCCCCGAGGCAACGGGGATTGCCAAGGTTATCATTACAAGCTCAACGGTTCTGCCCGCCGCGTTCAAGGCCGTTTTAAAAACAGGCAACACACCGTTATAAAACACGGGCGTATAGTTTAAAAAATCAATTTTACCTATAAGTGTGGCAATAATGAAAACAAGCGCCGCCGTTACGGGTATCACCGACAAAACGGCGCTTCTTCCCAGCGCCTCAATGCCCAGATAAGCACCGTAGCACCCGATGAGTATTACAAATACCAAAAAGTAATTTACATTTGTTTCGGGGAATACGATTGTGCCCGTAAACAAATCCAATCTTGAAACAGTTGTAACAGTAAAATAGAACAGTACGGCGCTGTAAAAAACGGCAAAAACCTTTGCCAAGATTTTTGACTTATTTCGCACAATATCAATAATATTCATATTGGGATTTCTTTTGAAAAGGAAATATACGGGTATCATCATCACAATGCATATAAGATAACGGAGCACCGCCTGCACAACCAAATCGGAAAGTTCAATATCCTTTGTATATGAGGGAATATAGGTAAAGGTTGTCAGCAGTCTTGTAAGAAATAGCATTGAAAAAAACTGAAAAGTGCTGATTTTAGATTTTGACATATTGATTCTCCGAAAAGCATTAAGATTATTTCATTTTGGATATTTCCATTCGCCTTTTGCCCATAGTCAGCCAACTTTCACGCATAACCAGATCGCGCCACGCACCGATTTTAGTGGGAGACAGAGGCGACATAAAGGGTGTGTTGTACGGACTTAACGATGCCATATTTACAAGCACCGCCGCAAAGCCCATCATTATGCCGTATATTCCCACCATTCCGCCGATAATAATAAAGGTAAACCGCATAACCGCAACAGGCTCGTAAAGACTTGAAACAACAAAGGAGCTGACAGCCGTAAGTCCCACAATGATAAGCATGGGAGCGGCAATAATTCCCGCTGTTACGGCAGATTCACCGATTACAAGTGCGCCTACAATGGAAACGGCGTGTCCCACCGCCTTTGGCATTCTGAGCCCCGCTTCACGGACAATTTCATATACTAAATGTATCAAAAGCGCTTCTGCTACTATGGGCAGGGGTGTTTTGCTTTCCTGACTTGTTATCCCGAACACCATTGTTTCAGGTATCATTTCCTGATGGAAGGTACAAATTGCCACATACAAGCCAGGCAAAAACACGCTGAACATAAATGAGATAATTTTTAAAATGCGGACAAAAGCCGCATAATACGGTCTTTTTAAATAATCGTCAAGAGAATGGAAATTTTCGATAAAAAGATGGGGAACAATTAAAGCATCGGGAGTGCCGTCAACAATTATTCCTACTTTCCCCTCGCTGAGCTTTGCGGTGAACACATCGGGCCGCTCTGTTGTCCCCACGCAGGTAAAAACAGAGGCTTTTTTATCGTCCAGAAACGGCTGAATAAATCCCGAGCCCGCCACAATATCAAGCTGTGCGTTTTTTATTCTTTCCACCACATCATCAAGAAGTTTACTGTCGGTTCGGTCGGACATATAACAAACGCAAACACGGGTTTTGCTTGTAGTACCAACCTCCAAGGACTTAATCTTGAAAACGGGACTTCGCACACGGCGGCGCACCATTGCAATATTGTCCTTAAAGTTTTCCACAAATCCCTCGCGGGAGCCTCTTTCCTGATTTTCGGTGCCCGGCTCCTCGGGATTTCTTTTTGCAAAGTTCTGCACGCCGAAAAGCACGGCAAACTGCGCGCCCTCTGCCATCAGAACAAGATTTCCCGAAAGCATTTCGGAAATTGCCGTGTCTATATCCGAGGTTATGGATTTATCAATGCTGGCGGATACTCCGTCCGCCGCTTTATATACAATACTGTCACCCTCGGTATCGGAAAAATCCGTGTTGATTACGGGCAGCATTATCTGCTCGGTTATAAGGAGTTGATCGCACATTCCGTCAAGCATTACAAAAACAAAATCATGACCGCTGACGGTACAGTCACGGTATTTCACATCAAAAGACTCTCCTAACTGCTGTTTAAAATATGCTCTGTTTTTTTGCAAATCCGCCGATACTCTAACCTTGTCTTTATTGCTTTTCTCATCCTGTACGGTAATTTCCTCTATTCTTTTTTTGAACCACGATTTTTTCATACTCATCACCTATTTAATATTTTCCCCGAACGGAAAGTAATATTCCGCGGTGAAAAGCAAAACATAAGTTTATGAAGAAAGGAGAATATTTATGTTTGTAACTCTTATCAGAACTGTAATTCTGTATTTATTTGTAATAGCCACCGTGCGCATAATGGGAAAAAGACAAATCGGCGAGCTTCAACCAACAGAGCTTGTTATTACCATTCTGCTTTCCGAAATTGTGGCAATTCCCATGCAGGATAATGATATTCCCTTACTAAGCGCCGTAATTCCCGTGATGGTGCTTGTGGGCTTTGAAATACTCATTTCCGTAATAAGCCTTAAAAGCGTGAGGTTCCGCTCGGCAATGCAGGGCAATTCAATTATCGTTATCCGCGACGGTGTGCCGGACTTAAAAGAAATCAAAAAAATCCGCTTTACAATTGACGATATTCTTGAAGCGCTCCGCCAAAAGGACATTTTTGATATTTCAAAGGTGCAGTATGCCATAGTGGAAACAAACGGAGCTATAAGCGTTATGTTAAAGCCGGAATTCAGCGAGGTAACAAAAAAAGACCTCCGCCTGAAAGCGGAGGACAACGGCATACCGTGCGCTGTGATTGTGGACGGAAGAATTATTGAAAGCAACTTTAAATACTGCAATATGACATTAAATAAGCTTAATGAGATAATCAAAAAGGACAACATAAAAATCAAAAATACTCTTTTGATGACTGTGGATAAAAAAGGCAATAAAACAGTTATCGGAAAGGACGCAAAATGAAAAGAACCGTACTCGCAATAGGTGCGCTGTTACTGTCGGTTGTAATCTGCTTCGCGGGGTTTATGATTTTAAAATCCACCTGCAACAAAGTTACAAAGGCGCTTGATACGGTATCGCAAAGCGCCGCAGAAGGCAACCTTGAAGAAGCAAAGAAAAGAACGCAGGAGGCGGTACAGCTTTGGGAAAATATTCACGGACGAATTGAAGCACTCACAAAACACGCGGAAACAGACGAGCTTGAAGAAACAATAAAAAGCCTCACCGTATATGCCGAGCAGGGCAATATGGAAAGGCTTTATGAAAAATCAGAAATTGCTAAAAACCGACTTGAACATATAATCAAAAACGAACTGCCGTCATTCAGCAATATTTTTTAATATTTTATCCGTATCGGAAAGGTTAATACGCTTTGATATGATAAAGGTTTTTCTCTTTTGTCTTCCTTTATCCGTATTGTACGCTCCGTCCTGCTTTTCCTCGGCGGAAAAGATTCCGTAAGAGGAGGTCACAACCGTGCCGTCCTGCAAAACAACATTGCCGCAATAGCCTGTGTCTGCATTTGCAACGATTGAAGGCTTATTCTGACGGGGCAGATATGTGTGTGCAATTTTTATGCGGTACTGACCGCTTGATGCTCCTTTTAAGTCATCATATGTACCAACCCAGGCAACCCAGCCTTGTGAATACCAACTGCGCTCGCCGCCCAGCTTCCTCATTTTACGAACCTCAGAGGGATTTCGCTCAATGGAACGGAAGGTGATAAACAGTCTGCCGTCCGGAGTATAATCCGCTTTGTGGCGTTCACCGTTGAGAGCAGAGGGAGCCTCAACAGGCTTTGACCAGGTTTTGCCCTCATCCTTTGAAAACATAAGAAGGCTGTTACAGGTTTTTTTATTGCAGCGGGCAATAAGGCAAATTTCGTCGCCCTCTCCGCCCTTTGAACGGATTGCCTCCACCTCGCAAATACCCGCGTATGTTTCAATATCACGGTATTCGGTAAGATAAGGCTCGGGCTTTGACCAATTATAGTCGCCGTTTTCGTCGAAAGTGAGTATCGTTTTATAATTTATAAACTTGCTGTCGTGAAAAAGCCCCATCCATTTATCCACAAACTCGCCGTTTTCTTTAAGCCTTGTAAGGGACGCCATGGAAACGATGGGTATTACGGGAAAATCACTGTTTTTATCCCAGAACAGTTTAAATTCCGTCCAGGTTTTGCCCTCATCCTCTGAAATTGAGCAGTTAAATCCGCCGGGAGTAGGCATATTCACCCATTTGGGATTACCTGAAATAAGAATAAGCTTTTCCGTGCCGTTTTTGAACTGCAAGCGGTAAACCGTTGGAGTTTCAAGAGACTTTTCCCAGGAGCGGGGCGGATTTTCTATTGTTTCGGTATATGTTTTGCCGCCGTCACAACTGATTTTTGAAATAATCCTGCCCTTTCCGTGCCCCTCGGGGAAAAATGTAAGGATTCTGCCGTCACGCAAAAGCACGGAATCGGGATGCCCCAAATATCCGCTTGACGCGTCAACAACGGAATAATCATACAAATATTCCGTATCCTCAATTATTTTACCGGGCTTCTCCGCAAGGTCTATCAAAGGAATCTCACAGCGTTTCGCCGTTTTAGGAAAAGGTCTCTTCTTAAACAGCATTTTATTCACCCTTTAACAGTCTGCTCGCCAGATAAGCGGCGCCCAACATTCCCGCCTTGTTGCGAAGCTTTGCTTTTTCAATGCGTACGCACTTATAGTTATCGTCCAATCTGCTGTAAAGTTTTTCTCTGATGTGGCCCACAAGCAAATCCTCTGACATAATTCCGCCGCCTAAAATAATCAAGGACGGGTTAAAGATATTGCAAAGAGAAACGAGTCCGTTAACAATTTCATTCTCCCAATTATCAAGTTCTTCAATAATCACGGGATTTTTGAGATTTTCTTCCTTGAAAATCTCTCTGCCGGACATATATCTGTCAAAACGCTCCGAAACGATATTTGTAAAGGCACGGCATGAAGCGTAAGCCTCGTAACAGCCTTTTCTGCCGCAAGTGCAATCTCTGCCGCCTGCATGAACAATCATATGGCCGAATTCACCCGCCGCGCAGTTTGTGCCTCTGAAAACATCGCCGTTCCAGAAAATACAGCCGCCAACGCCCGTGCCGTAGGTAAGGCAAAGGAAATTATCCTCACCCACGCCTGCGCCGAAATGAGCCTCGCCCAAGCCTGCGCAGTTAACATCGTTATCCACAGCAACGGGAACGCCGAATTTCTTTTCAAAAGTACCTTTAAGGTCGGAGCCCTTATAGTTGGGAATGTTACCTGTTCCGTCAACTACAATACCCTTTTCAAAATCCACCTGACCTGCGGTGCTTATGCCGATTGCATCATACTGACCCGCATATTCATCCATTTTCATTTCAAGGGATTTCATAACACCGTTGCCGCCGTAAAAGGCATTGGTAGGCATTTCCTCCGAAAACAGTACATCGAAGTTTTCATCTACCATTCCGTATTTAATTGCTGTTCCGCCGACATCAAAAACCAAAATTTTCATTACAAACCCTCTGTTACCTTTGCAAATTTTTTTGTTATTTCTCTTGGCCTTGTAATCGCCGTTCCCACAACCGCCGCGTGAACGCCGATATTCAAAGCCGTTTTTAACTGTTCGGGAGTCCATATTCCTCCCTCTGCAATTACGGGGCAATCAAGCTCCGCTACATATCTTTCCATAAGCTCAAAGTCGGGAAGGCTTCTGCCCTTTGTATAGGGTGTGTAGCCGCTCATGGTTGTGCCGATTATATCAAAGCCGATTTCTTTCGCCTTTTTGCCCTCCTCAAAGCAGGAGGTGTCCGCCATAAAAAGCTGCTCAGGGTATTTCTTTCGCACTTTTTTAAAAAGCTCTTCAAGCGTTTTGCCGCCCGGACGGAGTCTGTTTGTAGCGTCAATGGCTATAATATCAACTCCGCAGCTATAAAGCGCGTCAACCTCTTTTTCGGTAGGAGTTATATAAACCTCACTGTCGGGATAAATCTGCTTTATAATGCCGATAATGGGAAGCTTTACGGTCTTTTTAATTTCCGTAATATCCTCCACCGTATTTGCTCTTATTCCCCCTGCGCCGCCCTCAAAAGCGGCGTATGCCATTCGCGACATAATGTAGGAACTGTGAAGCGGCTCATCCTCCAAGGCCTGACACGACACTATCAGTTTGCCCTTGATTGCTTCAAGAATTTGCGTCTTATTCAACTTTTCACTTCCCGAAAGGACAATTTGAATAGTATTATAATATACTTTTTGAAAATTTACAATTGTTTATTAAAAAAAAGTGAAAAATTATTGAAATGTTACAAGCATAGTGATAAAATTTTATTACTTTGATAAAAAGTACGGTCATATCCGTGAAACGGGGGAACAATATGAAATTCAGCACAGAGAAATACAGGGGCGTTTTTGTAGCTCTCAACGCTCTCTATGACGAAAACGACAATATAAATACGGCGGCTGTTAAAGCGCTTGTAAAAAAATACAAGGAAATCGGCGTAAACGGAATTTATGCCTGCGGCTCAACGGGCGAAGGCTTTTTGCTCAATGCCGAGGAGCGCAAGCGGGTTGCGGAATGTGTAAAAGAAGCGGCGGGCGACGATATGGTGCTCATTGTGCATGTGGGTTCTGCCTCAACAAAGGAGTCTATCGAGCTTGCACGCCACGCGGAGAAAATCGGAGCGGACGCAATTTCCGCAGTTCCCAGCGTATATTACAGGCTTCCCGAGGAATCCATCGCCCTGCACTGGAACACAATAACAGAAGCCGTTGATATGCCGTTTATTATTTACAATATTCCCCAGCTCACAGGCTATGACCTTTCATACTCTCTTTTTAAAAGAATGATTCAAAACGAAAAGGTTATCGGTATAAAGAATTCCTCTGACAGCACTTGTCAGATTGAGCGATTCTCACAGCTCGGCGGTAAGGATTTCGTTGTGTTCAACGGTCCCGACGAGCAGTTCCTTGCAGGCCGTCTTATGGGCGCAAAGGCAGGAATAGGCGGAACCTACGGCACAATGCCCGAGCTTTTTCTCCACCTTAACTCCCTCATTGAAAAGGGTGATATTGAAGGCGCTAAAATCTGGCAGAACAGAATTAACGAATGTATTTTTGACCTGCTTGGCTGTCCCTCTCTTTACGGAGCCAGCAAGGCGGTAATTACAAGGCGTTTCGGAATTGACGCAGGCAAGCCCAGACTTCCGTTTTTGCCCCTTGACGCAGACGATGCAAGAGCAATTGCAATCGCCGATAAAATCGACGGTTATGTTGCTTTGATAAAATAACAACTTAAAAAAATGCCTGCCCTGACGAAAATCAGGGCAGGTTTTTGTATAATTTGTGAATTTTTCAAAATGGACTTGTATATTTTTTAAAAATAGTATAAAATGTACCTGTTAATGTAAAAAATTGTGTCTGTTTCCGATACTTTTTTTATTGTAAAAAGATGGTAAAGGTGGTTTTTCCGATGGAAAACAACAACAATAAATCTCAGGCCGAGATTTACCGTGAGGAGCGCAAGGCAAGGCTTGCGAAAGAGGCTGCAAAAAAAGCCAAAAAATCTCCCAAGCTTTCAAGGACAAAAAAGATTGCAGGCAAGGTTATTGCTATCGTTCTTGCCGTTGTGCTTGTATTAGGCGCTGTGGGCGGAATTCTTAATTTCTTCGGCGCACCTCAAAAGATTATTAAGGTTAAGGCCGGCGATAATAACGAGTATTCCTTCACTCTTGCCGAGTTTAATTACTATTATTTCTTAACATGGGCAAATTATCAGCAGTCCGCATATCAGTATGAAAGCTACGGCTCGGGCATGGGACTTCAGTTTTTAGGTTATGATTATACCAAATCGCCCGACAAGCAGGCATATACAGATGCAAACAGCTCCGTTGGCGGTGTTACGGTCGCCGAGCTTGGAGTTACAAACCCCACATGGGCCGACGCTTTTACATACGGCGCAATCAACCAGATTATTCAGATTAAATACGGCGCCTTAAAGGCTAAGGAAGCAGGTATTACCATTTCCGCAGAGGATCAGGCAGAGATTGACGCAGAAATTGAATCTGCCCGTAAAACTGCCGCAGAAAGAGACTACTCTCTCAACCGTTACCTTCGTGCCACATACGGCAACGGCATTTCTGAAAAGGTTATTCGTCAGGTTTACGAAGAATCTTACCTTGCAACCGCTTATTTTGAAAAGCTGCAGGAGGATACAAAGAACGCTGTAACCGATGCGCAGGTTGAAGAAAAATACAATGCAAACAAGGACAATTACGACCTTGCAAGCATCAGACTTTATGAGTTTACAACAGAAGTTCCCGAAGCCGCAGAAGGCGCAACAGAAGAGGAAAAGACGGCAGCCGCTGAAAAGGCATATGCAGAAACAAAAGCCAAGGCTGACGCATTCCTCGCCGCTGTCAGCGATACCGAAAGCTTTATTGCACAAGCAGAGGTTGCAATTAAATCGGCCGATTCAAGCAGCACACTTGATGCCGATGAAACAACCGATTTTTCAGATATAACCTATGCCACTCTTGACGCCAAGGGTGAAGCTCTTTCCAAATGGGTATATGACGATGCAAGAGTTGTAGGCGACAAGGCTGTAATTGATTTGGGAAGCGGTACATATGATGTTGTACTTGTTACAACAACACCTCATAAAGATATGAGCGCAAGCACAAATGCCGTAAGACATATTCTTATAAAATTCCCTGAGGACGAAAGCGGAAATATCCAAACACTTACCGATGAGCAGAAAGCGGAATACAGAACCAATGCTCAGGCCGTTCTTGACGAGTACCTTAAAAACCCCACAGAAGATAATTTTGCGGCTTTGGCAAAGGATAAATCAGCCGATACAGGCTCTGCGTCAAACGGAGGTCTTATTGAGGGCATTGCTAAGGACAGCAATTATGTTACCAATTTCCTCAATTGGTCAACCGACGCTTCAAGAAAGCCCGGCGATACGGATATAATCGAAACAGAATACGGCTATCATGTTATGTACTATGTGAAGTCCGATGGCGTTGCGTGGTATGAAACGGTAAAGGAAGAAATTTACACCGAAAATTATTCAAGTATTTTCGAAAATCTGATTGATACACAAATGGCAAAGATTAACTTTAACTCTCCTCTCATCAAGTGGACTGTAAACAGTCAGAATAAGCTCATTAAAAACCGTATTGCAATGAATTACTGATAATTCAATATACACTCATACAAAACAACCGCACGGTCGAAAAAGACAGTGCGGTTGTTTTCTGTTTTACTTTATTTCATTAACAACTTAATCAAGACTCCGCCCGCCACGGCTGCCGCGGCTACAAGTGCGCCGCCCTTTATATACGGCTTTACTGAATCCACGCTACTGGGAGCGTATGTATAAGCGGCGTATTTAAGACGGTTGCCCACATCAAAGTTTTCAATATCGGCAACTGTGAGCGTTGATGTTTCAAAATCAGCGGGATTTTCCTCGTTAAAATCATAAATCCGCACTCCTCTGTTTTTGGCAGGACCGTAAATATTAAATCCGCAGCCCTGACAGTAGCCCATTTTAATGCCATTGTATTCACCCACAAAGCTGTTGTTATGGTCGTGGCCGAAAAATGCGCCGAACACATCGCCTTTTTCCTGAAGCGCATCGAACTCGCCGCCGTTTATATCGGGTACGCTGGGGGTCTCACCTATAAAGGAGCGGTCGTCAATAACGGTGGTTTCGGGATTAAGAGCAAAGTATTTACCGTTATACTTTCGGTATCCCTTTGCGCTCCCCTTCGTGCCTCTCGGCACTTCCTTTAAAAGCTCATAAATTTCGGGAACGGGAATATGCTGAAAAACTATTGAGGGAACATAACCGCCGTTTTTCTCTTTCAGATTTTCTCTCGTTTTTCTGTACCAATCGAGCTGATTTTCGCTCACATGGGCGCAGGAGCCGCCCGCGCTCATTGAAAGGCTGTCAATAAGATAAACATTCAGTCTTGTTTTTTCGTCCTCGCCGAGAACTTCAAGATTGTGGTTACAATAGCCGTCAATACTGTCGTCAGCATTAAAGGCAAGGCAGTTTTCGTGGGATTTATAAACCTCAAACTGCTCTTGCTTCGATATTGAAAAGGAAGTATCGTCGTGATTTCCGAAAACGAAAGTAAAAGGCACTCCCGCCTCGTCAAGAGGCTTCAAAAGGTTATTTATGGCGCAAGCAACATTCTTTTTTCTGTCGCCCATAGCAAGGTTAACGCCGTAACCCTTTATCTGGTCGCCCGTAAACACCACAAGGTCGGGCTTAACCGTTTTAAGCGCATAACGTATAAACTCTACCGTTGCAGGTGCGGTTTTATTTGTATCCTGTGTATCGGCAATCTGCATTATGCGGAATTTGCCGTTTTTGAATTTAAGATTCATTCTATCACCCATACTGTTTTTTATTTATTTTATCAAAAATCACGGCGTATTTCAATACGACGCAAAAAAGAATAACTCATAAATTTATTAAGAATAGTTTAATATGTGGAATATCCGAAAAATATGTGCTACAATGTAAAAAAACGCAGGAGGAAAAGAAAATGTACCGAATACTGATTGTTGAGGACGATCCCGGGATAGCCGCCGCTGTATGTGAGCAAGCACAAATGTGGCAGCTTGAAGTGCGGTGTGTTACAGATTTTCGCAATGTTTTGGCGGATTTTTCTGAATTTCAGCCTCACATAGTTCTTATGGACATTACACTCCCCTTTTTCAACGGTTATTATTGGTGCGGAGAAATACGGAAGACATCAACTGTTCCCATAATTTTCATTTCCTCGGCTTCGGATAATATGAACATAGTTATGGCGGTAAATATGGGCGCTGACGATTTTATTGCAAAACCGTTTAATCAAAGCGTCCTTATGGCGAAAATAACGGCAATGCTGCGGCGTACATATGACTTTGCCTCAGCCGCACCTCTGCTTGAACACCGTGAGGCAATATTAAATACGGGCGACAACACGCTGACTTATAACGGAGAAAAAATACCCCTTACAAAAAACGAATACCGTATTCTGCTTTGTCTTATGGAAAACAAGGGTAAAACCGTAAGCCGCGAGAAACTTATGGAACGGCTTTGGGAAACAGATTCCTTTGTAGATGAAAACACGCTTACGGTAAATATCAACCGTTTAAGGAAAAAGCTTGACGCCGCAGGGCTTGACGGCTTTATTAAGACTAAATTCGGATTAGGCTATATTGTTGAATAAATAAAAAAGGAACTTATTTTCTATGAAAATGTTTGGGTTATATTTAAAACAACGGTGGGGCGTGTTTTGCGCTTTCATACTGTTTTTTATCACTTTTCTTATTACCTTCTATTTATATCACCTGCCTGTGAAAGCAGTTATTTATCCTTTTCTGCTATGCATAATTGCGGGAACAATAATGATAATTGCGGATTTCATCAGGGTGCGCAAAAAGCACATATCACTTTCAAAGCTTAAAGGCGTATCGGCTCCGCTAATTTCCGAATTGCCTAAATCCCATCTCATTGAATGCCGCGATTATCAGGATATTATACGGTCTCTCAAAGAGCAACAAAGAGATTTACAAACCGAAATGACCAAAGGCTACAACGAAACTGTGGAATACTACACCGTGTGGGCACACCAGATAAAAATGCCCATTGCGGCAATGAAGCTTAATTTACAAAACGAAGATACTCCTCTTTCACGCCGCCTTTCCTCGGACCTTTTCAGAATTGAGCAGTATGTTGAAATGGCGCTCACCTTTTTGCGCCTCAGTTCACCCTCAACAGACTATGTATTTAAAGAATACGATTTGGATTCTGTTATAAAACAGGCTGTCCGCAAATTTTCAGGAGAATTTATCAACAGAAAAATATCCCTTGATTACAAGCCGATTTCTACATCGGTTATTACCGATGAAAAATGGTTGTCTTTCTGTTTGGAACAAATTGTTTCAAACGCACTGAAATATACACGTGAAGGCTCTGTAAAAATCTATCTTGAAACTCCCAAGACGCTGTGCATTGAGGACACGGGAATAGGCATTGCGCCCGAGGATTTGCCGAGAGTTTTTGAAAAAGGTTATACGGGCTATAACGGCAGAACCGATAAATCGGCAAGCGGAATAGGGCTTTATCTGTGCAGAAGCATTTTAGAACGGCTGGGGCACAAGATTGCCGCTTCCTCTGTTGTGGGGCAAGGCACGGTAATACGCATCAATCTTGAACAGTATAATATAAAAGAGTAATTCTTACAAAAATGTAAGAATCGGGGCGGAAAATGTAAGCCGATTCGATTGGCTGTTTTTTCCGCCTTTGCTATAATCGAAGCAAGACAGAGGAAGTGCGATTTTTGCAGTTTACCTGTTTAATACGAAATATCGGAGGAATATTTATGAGTATTCTTGAGGTCAAAGGGCTTCAAAAAACCTATACTTCACGCCTGGGCGGTAACAAGGTTGAAGCGCTCAAAAATGTAAATTTTACCGTGGAAAAAGGTGAATATGTTGCAATAATGGGAGAGTCCGGCTCCGGCAAAACAACTCTGCTCAACATTTTAGCCGCACTTGATAAACCCACAGGCGGCACGGTTATCCTTGACGGTAAAGATTTATCGAAAATAAAGGAGTCGGCACAAGCCGCATTCCGCCGCGACAATTTAGGCTTTGTTTTTCAGGATTTTAACCTGCTTGATACTTTTTCCCTTGAAGATAATATATATCTTCCCCTTGTTCTTGCAGGAACATCTTATGACGAAATGCGTTCGCGCCTTGAACCCATTGCAAAAAGATTAGGAATAACGGACTTGTTGAAAAAATATCCTTATGAGGTTTCAGGCGGACAAAAACAGCGTGCCGCCGTTGCCCGTGCGCTTATTACGAGCCCCAAGCTTATTCTTGCAGACGAGCCGACGGGTGCTCTTGATTCAAAATCCACGGACGAGCTTTTAACCCTTTTTGAAAAAATCAACGACAACGGACAAACAATCCTTATGGTTACTCACTCGGTTAAGGCGGCGAGCCATGCAAGCCGTGTTCTGTTTATCAAGGACGGAGAGGTTTTCCACCAGCTCTACCGAGGCAACAATACCGACAGCACCTTATACAGACAGATTTCAGACACTCTTACTCTCCTTGCGACAGGCGGTGAGTCCGTATGAAATTCAGCTTTTATCCCAAGCTTGCATTAAGCAGTATCAGAAAAAATAAAAAGCTTTATCTGCCCTATATTCTAACCTGTATCGGAATGGTGGCGATGTATTATATCATTGTTTATTTGCAGTATTCCGATATATTGTCATATATGCCGAAAACCTTCACGCTGAGAGAGATGTTCAATCTCGGCAGTTGGGTAATTGCAATTTTTGCCTTAATTTTTCTCTTTTATACCAACTCTTTCCTTATACGCAGGCGAAAAAAAGAATTCGGACTTTACAACATTCTTGGAATGGGTAAAAAGAATATATGTTTTCTTGTTCTCTGCGAAACAGTTATAACGGGAATAATCGCTTTGGCGGGTGGACTGCTTGCAGGCGTTTTGTTTTCAAAGCTTGCCGAGCTGGTTCTTGTAAACATTATAAAAGGTAACATATCTTACAGTCTTTCCGTTTCACCATATGCCTTTTTATCAACTGCTGCGGTTTTCTGTGCCGTGTTCTTTTTGCTTTTTCTCAATACGGTATTTCAACTGCGCCATTCAAACGCTATTTCCCTGCTGCGCAGTGAAAATGTAGGTGAAAAGCCGCCGAAAGGTAATTGGATTTTAGCCCTTATCGGTTTTGTGCTGCTTTCTGCCGCATATTATCTTGCAATCACAATTAAAAACCCCGTTTCTGCGCTTACAATCTTCTTTGGGGCGGTTATAATGGTAATTGTCGGCACATATTTCCTGTTTATTTCAGGCTCCGTTACATTGTGCCGTGCTTTACAGAAAAACAAAAGATACTATTACAAGCCTCAGCACTTTGTATCGGTGTCATCTATGGCATACCGTATGAAGCGTAACGGTGCAGGACTTGCCTCCATTTGCATACTGGCAACAATGGTGCTTGTTATGCTTTCCTCCTCGGCAAGTCTGTATTTCGGCGAAGAATCGTCATTAAGTGCAACCTACCCGAAAGAAATAAATGTTACCGCAAGTTTTTTAACCCCTGACGATATGTCTGACGAAAATATTGCTGCCCTGCGTGACAGCATAAAGGAAATCAATAAAAAATACAATGTTACTGAATCAAATCTTATTGATTTTTCTTCCGTTAATGTGGCGGGAGTTATGGAAAACGGTAATTTTCAGCCCGATGTAAACGCATACAGCAACGCTTCTTTTGACGTTTACGAGAGAATATATAATTTAACTATTGTTTCTCTCAGCGATTATAACCGCATTACAGGAAAAAGGGAAATACTTAACGACAATGAAATTTTGGTGTATACAGATAACAAAAATTTCCGGGAACAAAAGCTTAACCTTGACGGTGAAAACATACTGACGGTTAAAGAATATGTGGACTGTCCCTATTTCAAAACGCAGATAAACGATATAGTTTCATCTATTGTTGTTTTTGCACCCGACCCGAGTGCTACGGTTGCAAAACTCAGAGTGCTTTCGGATTATAACGGACAATCATTGTTATCATCGAATTGGCTTTATAATTTCGATACAAATACAGACGGTAAAAACCAAATCGAACTACGAAAAGAGCTTTACGAGGTATTAAAACAAAGGCTTGACAACACACCGGAACTCAAAATGATTTCCTGCGAGAGCCGAGAGGAAAACAGAGAGGATTTTTATAACACCTTCGGTGGGCTGTTCTTTCTCGGTATTATATTGAGCATTGTGTTTATTTTTGCCGCTGTTCTCATAATATACTACAAACAAATCTCCGAGGGTTATGAGGACTGCGCCCGATTTGACATTATGCAAAAGGTGGGAATAACTAAAGAAGGCATACGCAAAAGCATAAATTCACAGCTTTTAACCGTATTTTTTATGCCGCTTCTCTTCGCCGGTATGCACCTTGCTTTTGCTTTCCCCATCATCAGCAGGCTGTTAAAGCTTTTCCATCTTGACAACATTATGTTGTTTGCGGCGTCTTCAATCACAGCGTTTCTCGTATTTGCCCTGCTCTATGCGCTGGTTTATAAAATAACCTCCAACGCATATTACAAAATTGTAAGCCGGGCAAAAAAATAGACAAGAACAAAAGCAACCGTCTTTGACGGTTGTTTTTTTACCTTGTATACTGATATTGTTGCTACTCCACGCTCAGTGGACTCATTTCTAACCGCCGTAGGTTGTATTTTATCCCCGAAAATGATATATTAAATAAAGAAAAGGGGGATTATTATGAACAATGCAATGATTGGTCAATTTATTTCTGCGAAAAGAAAATCGTTGGGAATGACTCAACAAGAATTGGCGGAAAAACTGCAAATAACAAATAAAGCGGTTTCAAAATGGGAAACAGGCGACGGTTTGCCCGACATTCAGTTGTTAAAGCCTTTATCGGAAGTATTGGGCGTTACCGTTGACGAGATTTTGAACGGTGAAGAAACAGAAACGGTAAAGCCCGAACCCACAGTAACGAATATAAATATGTTTGTACCTGCAAGTGTGGTAATCGTTTGCGTATTGGCATGTACATTTGCCGTTCGCTATGCCATGAATTGCTTAATTTCAATTTTTCAATACGCAATTATTGACGGTTTCAACGAACTGTCAGGGGGTACCATTCAACGCATGCTTATCTCCTTGGGATTTTTTGCTTATTGGATTATAATTTCTGCCATATTTATGTGCCGCACTCTCAAAATATTCGATTATGAAGTGAAAATTGAGAAGCCGTTGACAATTATTGCTTTTGTATCGGGATTTGTAATGTTTGTTGCACAACAAATAGACCTTTCTCCTATTAACTACGGTATGTTTATGTTTTCTTTTGCATTGCTTTTAGGCACTTTCCACGGTTACAGATTGCCGCACAAGCTTTTCTTCGGATTTACCCTGCTTTTCACTTGCGTTAACGGTATTGCCGGAATAGTAGATTGCTTTGGTGATAAAACACATGACCAAATGTATATTTTTATTTATAGATTTGTTTCCGCTCTGATTTTCTATATTGCTTATGAATTGCTTGAAAGTTTCAGCAGTGAATATGAGGGATATGAAGAATAGAGTTCATCTATAACAGAAAAACAGCCTGACAGGTTTACCCCGTCAGGCTGTAATTTATGCTTTAAACTTAATTATTTAAGGTTTGCTTTGAGGGTTTCGAGTTCTGCTTTGAGTGTTTCGGGAAGCTTATCGCCGAACTTTGCATAGAACTCCTCGATTCCCTCTGCCTCTGCTGCCCAAAGGTCCTTATCAACATCAAGGATGCTTTCAAGGGATTCAAGGGTTACCTCGTCTTCGATACCTTCAAGGTTGATATCCTTCGCATAGGGAAGATAACCGATTGCTGTTTCCTGTGCGTCAACCTCGCCGTCGCAACGCTTGATAATCCATTCAAGAACACGAAGGTTATCGCCGAATCCGGGCCACATAAAGTTGCCCTCATCGTCTTTTCTGAACCAGTTAACATTGAAGATTTTGGGAGCCTTATCAGGATCAAGCGTCTTACCGATGTCAATCCAGTGCTGCCAATAGTCACCCATATTATATCCGCAGAAGGGAAGCATTGCCATAGGATCGCGGCGAACAACGCCTACTGCACCTGCGGCTGCGGCTGTTGTCTCGGAAGCCATGATTGAACCTACGAATACGCCGTGGTTCCAGTCTCTTGACTGATATACAAGGGGAGCAAGCTTAGCGCGGCGGCCACCGAATACGAATGCGCTGATGGGAACACCTGCGGGATTCTCAAACTCGGAGCTGATGCAGGGGCAGTTTACAGCGGGAGCTGTGAAACGGCTGTTGGGATGAGCAAGATTTTTGCCCTCTGCCTTCCACTCTACGCCGTTTGTCTTGATTCCTGTCCACTCCTCGGCATTAACGGGAGGATTCTTGTCGAGACCTTCCCACCAAACGGTGTTGTCGTCAAGATTTCTTGCAACGTTTGTAAAGATTGTGCCCTTCTTTGTAGAAGCAAGAGCGTTGGGGTTTGATTTAACGTTTGTTCCGGGAGCAACGCCGAAGAAGCCGTTTTCGGGGTTGATAGCGTAAAGTCTGCCGTCCTCACCCTTGCGGATCCAGGAGATATCGTCGCCTACGCACCAAACCTTATAACCCTTTGCTCTGTATCCCTCGGGGGGAATAAGCATAGCAAGGTTTGTCTTACCGCAAGCTGAGGGGAATGCGGCACAGATATATTTAACCTCGCCCTTGGGATTTTCGATACCTAAGATGAGCATATGCTCTGCCTGCCAGCCCTCGTTCTTACCCTGATAGGAAGCAATACGAAGAGCAAAGCACTTTTTACCGAGAAGAACGTTTCCGCCGTAAGCTGAGTTAACTGAAATGATTGTGTTATCCTCGGGGAACTGGCAAATCCATCTCTTTTCGGGGTCAACATCGCATTTGCAGTGAAGTCCGCGAACCCAGTCGTTGCTGTCGCCGAGAACATCCATAACCTTTTTGCCAACACGGGTCATAATAGCCATATTGAGAACAACATAGATTGAATCTGTAAGCTCAATGCCGATTTTTGCCAAAGGTGAGCCGACAGGTCCCATTGAATAGGGAATTACATACATTGTTCTGCCCTTATATGAGTCACGGGCAATATCATAAAGCATTTCATATGCCTTTTCGGGGTCCATCCAATGGTTTGTGGGGCCTGCATCCTCTTCCTTCTTTGAGCAGATAAGAGTTCTGTCCTCAACGCGGGCAACATCGTTGGGCTTTGTTCTGTGATAATAGCAGCCGGGGAGAAGCTCCTCATTGAGCTTTACCATTTCGCCTGTTTCGCAAGCCTCTTTACGGAGAGCTTCGAGCTGCTCCTCTGAGCCGTCAATCCAGACAACTTTGTCAGGCTTTACGAGTTCGATTTTCTCGTCGATCCAATCAAGGATACTCTTGTTCTGTGTGAGTGCCATAATTACTTACTCCTTTATATAATTTCGGAAAACCGAAAAAATTTACTTTCTCCGCATCTTAATGCGTTTTGAATAATTATATATCAAATCCTGCAAATATTCAATAGTTAAATTGTTAACAATTTGTCAATTTATTGTTGCTTTTTTACGCAAATATTAGATATATTAACAAACGCCGTTAAAAATCGGGGCTTTCGGCAATATCCGCCGTGGCTTTTGCGTTTAAAGATAAATGAGCGAACCGCCGTTTTAAAAATTCATAATACCCCTGCGCTCCCACCATTGCGCCGTTATCTCCGCAAAGGGATAAATCTGGCAGGAAAAGGTGCCAGCCGTGTGCTTTTGCTTCATCTTCCATTCTTGCACGGAGCACGGAGTTTGCCGACACTCCCCCTGCAAGGACAAGTGTTTTTTCGCCGTACTGCTCCATTGCCTTTACGGTGTTTTCCGCAAGTGAATTTACAACGGCATTAATAAATGATGCGCCAACATCGGCAGTATTAAGCTCCTCGCCCTTTTGCTCTGCGTTATGCACAAGGTTTATAACCGAGGTTTTAAGCCCGGAAAAACTGAAATCCAGCGGACTGCCCTCTACATGGGGACGGGGGAATTTATATTTTGTATTATCCCCGTTTTTTGATATTTTATCAAGATTCACTCCGCCGGGGTAAGGAAGTCCCAGCGTTCTTGCCGCCTTATCCATTGCCTCGCCTGCCGCATCGTCACGGGTTCTGCCCACCACCTCAAAATCCGTATAATCACGGACCTTGCACAAAAGAGTGTTGCCGCCCGACACAACAAGGCACATAAAGGGCGGTTTTAAATCCTTATGTGTTATATAATTTGCCGCTATGTGTGAGCGCAAGTGATGAACAGGCACAAGTGGCTTACCTGAGGCTAATGACAACCCCTTTGCGTAATTCACCCCCACAAGCAGTGCGCCGATAAGGCCGGGGGCATATGTAACCGCAATTGCATCAACATCATTTATTGTGCAGTTTGCATCCTGTAAGGCTTTTTCCACAACGGCGGAAATATTTTCGGTATGAAGTCTTGATGCAATTTCAGGCACGACTCCCCCGAATATTTTGTGCTTTTCTATCTGCGTTGAAACAACATTTGACAGGACGGTGCGTCCGTTTTCAACAACAGCCGCCGCCGTTTCATCACAAGAGCTTTCAATTGCAAGAATTTTCATATCATCTTTCCTTCAAATACAATTATTATCTTTCTTTCAGATACAATGTATATAGCAATGCGTCCTCGGTGGGCTTTGAATAGAAATTCTTACGCTCCCCCGCCTTTTCAAAGCCGCATTTTTCATAAAGTCTTATTGCAGGCTCGTTGCTTTTTCTCACTTCAAGGGTTACAAAATCCGCATTTTCAAAGGCACTTTGCAAAATCAGATATTTTACAAGCCGTACCCCATAACCGTTGTTCCTATATTTTTCACCCACGGCAACATTGGTTATATACACCTCTCCGCATATATTGTTTGCGCCGATATACCCCATCAATTCACCGTTATTGCTCAATGTGTAAAAGCGTGCTGTGGGGTTTATAAGCTCCTCCGACAGGGATTTTTCGCTCCAAGGCTCCGAAAAGCACTCTTTTTCAAGCTCGCCAATTTTCTTGATATCCTCACTTGTCACAGGGCGGATTACGGGCAATTTTTGAATTGTTTCAAGGACTTTCGGCAATGCGTCTTCAATCTGCTGACAGCACTTTTCATAAACCTCAATGCCTTGCATATAGGGGTCATTCACACCCAAAACCATAATATTTGACTCCGTGCAAAACCGTGAAAGTACGGCGGCGTGAGAATCGCTCATACACACGAACAAATCCGTTGTCAAAAGCATTTCGGGGTTTATGGGTCGTGCCTTGTGATTTGAAATATCAATGTTTCTCTCTTTCAGCGCAAGTACCGAATTTATGCTCACCTCGTCGCCGGGGAAAGCGGAAATTCCTGCGCTTGACGCCTCAATATGGGTGACACCCCTATCTGCAATATATTTTTTGAAAAGCCCCTCAGCCATAGGACTGCGGCAGGTGTTACCGCTGCAAACGAATATTACTTTTTTCATAGTTTATCCCTTCGCATCGTACCAGGTTTTGCCTGTATTTACATCGGCACGAAGACGAACCTTCATTTGGCAGGCATTTTCCATTTCTTCGCTTAAAATCCGAGCCGCCTTTTCAATTTCGTCTTCGGGGGCTTCTACTATAAGTTCATCGTGAACCTGCAAAATAAGACGGGACTTCATATTTTCCGCTTTTAGCCTGTTGAAAACACGCACCATTGCGATTTTAATAATATCCGCCGCCGTTCCCTGTATGGGCATATTCCGTGCAACTCTTTCGCCGAAAGCCCGTAACATTCCGTTGGATGCCGTAAGCTCGGGAAGATAACGTCTGCGTCCCCAAAGGGTGCTTACATATCCCTGCTCTTTCGCCTTTGCTACAACGGTTTCCATATACTTATCAACGCCGCTGTAATGGCGGAGATATCCTTTTATATAATCGTCCGCCTCTTTTCGTGTTACGCCTATATCCTTTGCAAGAGAAAAGGCGCCGATACCGTAAACTATACCGAAATTGACAGCCTTTGCACGGCTTCTCATTAAAGGTGTTACAAGCTCCATGGGCATATTAAACACTTGGGAAGCAGTAACCGTATGAATATCCACCTCGTCATTAAAGGCTTTTATCATTTCTTCATCATCGGCAATGTGACTGAGAACACGCAATTCAATTTGAGAATAGTCGGCATCCGCCAAAAGGCAGCCGTCCTTCGCCACAAAGAATTTGCGCATTTCTCTGCCTATTTCCTTGCGGACTGGAATATTCTGCAAATTGGGCTCTGTTGACGAAATTCTGCCTGTTCGGGTTTCGGTTTGAATAAACGAGGAGTGTATTCTGCCGTCCTCGCCTATCACCTTTAAAAGTCCCTCGCAATATGTGGAATACAATTTTGAAAGCGTTCTGAACCACAGTATTTTACCGATTATAGGGCTTTCGTCCTGCAAGCTTTCAAGAACATCGGCATTTGTGGAATATCCGCTTTTCGTCTTTTTCTTGGGAGTGAGCCCCATTTTTTCAAAGAGTACAACGCCCAACTGCTTGGGAGAGTTAATATTAAACTCCTCACCTGCCATGGTGTAAATCTCGTTTTGGATATCGGAAAGCTCTTTCTTGATTTTCTCCGAAAATTCCGCAATACCTTTGCGGTCAACCATAAAGCCGATGTGCTCCATTGAGGCAAGCACCTGTGCTAACGGCATTTCCACCTCATAGAGCAGGTATTCCTGAGAATTGCTTTCGATTTCCGTTTTAAGGCGTAAAACTACGGAACGCATTACGGCACAGTCAACTGCTAACTGCAATTCTGTTTCCACCTGAGGTATGGGCGCCTTGTATTCCTCGCAAAGGCGCAAGGGAGCATAACTGCCTGCCGATGGATTTAAAATGTACCCTGCCAAGGAGGTATCCATTGCTATATTTTTAATCTCAATATTGTTAAGCAGAGCAAAACGGTATAAAAGCTTTGAATTATCGGTATATTTTGCAATTTTCCTATCTTCAAGCACCGATTTCAGGAGTTCAAAATATCCCATGTGCATGGGTTCACGGTGATAAACCGTATTGTTGCACAAAAAGCAGAATGAGGGGTTATCCAAATCGCTGTAATCGGCAGTAAAATAGGCTTCCTTTTCCTTTTGAATTGCGGAAAGGAGTGTGGCTGTATCAAAATCACTCTTAAATTCAAGCTTTGCTGTCTTTTCACTTTTCTCCACGCTTGACGGTACTGAAAAATTCAGCTTTTCAATCATTTTGAACATTTCAAGGTCGGCAAGAATACCCCTTGCCCTCTGTTCGTCTGCCTTTTGCGGTACAAAATCGGAAAGGGCACAATTTATGGGAGCGTCCTTAATGATTGTACCCAAAGTAAGGCTTAAAAACGCCTTTTCCCTGTCGGTTATAAGCTTATTTTTAAGGGTTTCCTTAATTTCAAGCGTATCAATATTATCATAAATATTCTGTACCGAGCCGTAAGTCTTTATAAGGTCGCCTGCTGTTTTGGGTCCCACGCCTGCAACGCCGGGGATATTATCGGAGCTGTCGCCCTGAAGCGCTTTAATATCAATCATTTGGGCAGGCGTTACGCCGTATTCCTCAAAAAGACGGTTTTTATCATAAACCTCAGTTTGAGTTCTCCCCATTTTTGTATGGGGGAGCAAAACCGTTACATTATCGCTTATAAGCTGAAATGAGTCACGGTCTCCCGTTGCGATAAAGCACTCGTCCTTATCGGTACACATTGCGGAAATCGTACCCAAAACATCGTCTGCCTCAAAGCCTTCAAGCTCCACAATTTTATAGCCCAAGGACAAAAGGAGTTCTTTTAGCACGGGCATTTGCTGGGCAAGCTCCGGGGGCATACCCTTTCTGTTGGCTTTGTAGCCATCATACATTTTGTGACGGAATGTGGGTGCTTTAAGGTCAAAAGCAACCGCCACACCGTCGGGAGACAAATCCTCGTAAAGCTTTAAAAATATGTTCATAAAGCCGTAAATTCCGTTTGTGAATCTGCCGTCTTTTGTTGTGAGCTGTTTAATTCCGTAAAAGGCACGGTTTAATATGCTGTTGCCGTCAATCGCTAAAATTTTCATATAAAAACCCCGAAAAATCAATATTCGTTTTATTGTACCACAAATTGCATACAATTTCCATAATATCGGAAAAATTATTTGCTTTTTCGTGTTGTAAAGGTATGTAATTTTACTGTATCAGCATAGCGTGCGCCGGCCTGGTTGCACCGTGAAAATACCTCAAAAAATTTTAAATTTTCCATTTTTAACTTTCAATTTCTATTCGTAGGGGCGATTCACGAATCGCCCGAAAAATAACCCCTCTGTCAACTCCGTTGACAGAGGAGTGTGGTGACTTGTAGGGGACGGTGCCCACACCGTCCCGTAAAATCAAATGTAATTTTAACGGCGGGAGCAGACAGCGCCCTACCTTGTTGTTTAAAGAAAGCTTTTCAGAAGATAACTGCAATTGTGTAAACAATCATCCCGAACATTTTGCAAATAATTCGGGCTTGACAGTGGACATCTGCCCCTGCAACGATAAATTGGATTTGCAAATTGATTCACTATTAAAAATAACCCGAAGCAGTTTTAAAACTGCCTCGGGTTATTTTTTGTTTCCGTTTTGTCCACGATTTCACAGCGATCAATCGCAAATTCCAAAAGCGTGTTGATAATTTCGTTGCGCGAACGGTTGGAGTCCTCGGAAATTTGCTCCAAAGCCTGCACAGTCTCCTCTTTAATGCGCACGGAAAAGACCTTATACCCGTCATCGCCTTTTAATTTGTCCTTCTTTTGGATAATCAGTTTTTCTTCCATATGCCGCACCGCCTTTCTCCCTTATCATATGCTTGACAGGCAACAAATAATATGATATAAGATATGTTATAAAATATGTTATAAAAATATGTTACAGTTTCAGCGGTGTAACGCAACGGGGGGAGAATAAAATGCTTTTATCTGTTATCGTACCGGTGTTTAATACGCAAAATTTTCTGCGGGATTGTTTAGATTCTTTGACGGCGCAAGGGCTGTGTGAAACAGAATACGAAATCATTTGCGTGAATGACGGTTCTACGGATAATTCTTTAGAAATTTTGCAAGACTATGCGCAAAGATATACGAATATCCGAATTGTTGACCAAGCAAACAAAGGCGTTGCGGCGGCAAGAAACGCAGGTTTGCGTGCGGCACAGGGCAAATATACGGCGTTTTGCGACAGCGACGATGTTTTGCGTACCGGCAGTTTTGGTATGATCATCTCTTTTATGGAAGAAAAGGCTTTGCAAGCACTCGTCATGTCGGCGTTTCAGACAGTGCAAACGGATTTTCATTATACAGAAGAACCCGCGCCCCAACCGAACATTGCAATATTGGCACATTCTATGTCCTCCGCACGAAATGTCTGTTCTATGATTGTGGAAACCGCGCTTTGGCGGGACAACGGCATTGCGTTTTGCGACGGTATACAATATGGAGAGGATACCTTGTTTGCCGGAAAAGTTTTCAGTTTTGCGGCTTTGCAAAAGGCAAAAATCGGCATATTGCGCACGCCCGTGTATTATTACCGTATGCGTCAAGGCTCGGCGATGCACAACTTAAACCGTGACAAGCATTTTGCAGATATGCACACCATGGCATTGGAATATGCGAAAATTGCAGACCGTTGCCGAGAAGATCCGCCGCTTTTTGAGATATTACAAAAACGCATCGGTGCGACGGTGTCGGCAATGCTGTATGACAACCTTAAAAGCCGTGCATATACGCCGAAAGCGCTGTTTCAAATGCTGAAAGACGAGGGATTATACCCGTTCCGGACGCAATGGTGGGCGGTAAAGGAGTCAAAATCTTTCAAATTGCGGTTGGTCAATTTGTGGAAATATACCTTCCGCAGCAAAATACTGTACCATTTATATTTTACCGCATTGCACCGCAATTAAATCAAAATGCGCAGAGAATTGTCAAAGTGATTTGATGTGAGCCAACAGAGGCAGCAGCATTTCCAAAGAAAAAAGCCCCACGAGGGGGCTCTTTATCACGGAGTTAGAAATTACCCAACTTTACGAGTCTTACCCGCGGACTAACAGACAGTGTGGTGACTTGTAGGGACTGGCCATGCCCCCCGAAAAATTCCCACAATGTAAATTGGTTTATCGGTAGGGCTGGGGCTTGCCCCCGCCGTCAATTCACATCGAACCACGCGGCGGGGGCAAGCCCCCGCCCTACCTCATCAGCGCAAAGTCCAAAGCAAAAATCCCCGTCGGGAGACTCATTATCACGGAATGAGCAATTTGCCTAACTTTATGAGTCTACCCGCGGACTAACAGACAGTCCACCGGACTGTCTGTTGCGCACTGCGGTGCGCCGTCCTGTTCGACTCCTCACAGCAGCAAAGTCCAAAGCAAAAATCCCCGTCGGGAGACTCATTATCACGGAATGAGCAATTTGCCTAACTTTATGAGTCTACCCGCGGACTAACAGACAGTCCACCGGACTGTCTGTTGCGCACTGCGGTGCGCCGTCCTGTTCGACTCCTCACAGCAGCAAAGTCCAAAGCAAAAATCCCCGTCGGGAGACGACGGGGATTTTTGCTTTGGAGCGGCTGATGGGAGTCGAACCCACCTGTCAAGCTTGGGAAGCTTGCATTCTACCGATGAACTACAGCCGCATTATTGTGCAGACAGTATAATATCACATTCTTTTACAAAAATCAATCGTTCATCGGTAAATCATATTACTTATTTTCACTTTTTACTCTAAAACCAATTTGCCTGAAATATGGTCGGTATCCGCAAAAGAAAGCAAGGTTTCCCGTTTTACTACGGCGACACAGCCTGTTTTTTCATATTCTTTTCCGTATCTTTTCTCAATCAGGTCGAGAGCTTCACGCAGTTTCAATATTGCGGCGTATTTGTGAGAGCACATTCCGGCATAATAGCAATCACAGGTAAATCTGCTTATTTTGCCGTTTTTAAAATTAAATTCAACCTCATATATCTTTTCATCACGGACAATCGCACGGCCCTTGTTCCCGCAAAGGCAGAAATACTCCACAATATCTTCGGAAAACAAATAATCGCCTTTTTCCCCCTCACAGCGAGTGATGGCTATTTCATCAAGAGCAGTCTCCTCATCGCTGTATCCGCAGACAGTATCCTCCTCGTTTTCGGGAGCCTTAAACCAAGTAAGCGCCTTTTCATACGGTAAAGCCGACGGTGAAAATGTCATAAGATATTTACCGATAATTTCAAATTCGCCTTTAATATCGGTTTCAACCTTTCTGATAACACGCTTATAGTCGGAAAGCTTTATTTTAAAATCATAAGAAACATCGGTGACCACACCCATAACACCTTCCAGCTTACCGTCAACGAAAACCTTGTCGCCTATCTTTAAATCGAACTTATCGTTATAATAAGAATAGGCGCGATATACATCGGGAAAGCGGATTTCGACAACGGATTTGCGGGGAACCGACTCCTGCGGAGCCTGCGGTGCTGCTGTTTCTCTTTCAGGCAAATCATTCTCAAATGAAAATCCGATTTTTGTACTCATAACTGCATCTCCTTTATTACAAGGCTATTGTATCATATGATGTGTACCAAAAATCGGACTTGTACTGATTTTTATATTGAATTATGTACTAAAAAACGGACAGTCAGGGCACATTATCACAAATTAAACAGTAGCCCGACTTTACGAGTCTGCCCGCGGACTAACAGACGGTATAATATCGCATTCTTTTGCAAAAATCAATCGGTCATGCACAATCTTAGACTGCTTGCTCCGACTTTTTACTTTACCGTTCCGTTTTATACACAGAACAACTCGTTTTATCCTCTTCCGTTACTTTTCCTTACAAATGGTAACGGTACTTTGTCCCCTGTGACGGATCAGCGACTGCGTTGTGAACGAACCGTCATTTTTAATATTTATGAGTGTGCCTCCGCGAAACGGCACAAGATAAATATTGTGGTCACAGGAAAGACCGTATGTAAGCCTGATACCCTTATAATTCACGGAATAATTATTCATATGGTCATGCCCGACAAAACAGCCTTTGGTGGAGCCCAGCTTTACCATCGTTTCAAACATTTCGTCATCGACTGCGGGGGAGCATTCCTTTTCAAACCGCATGCCCCATATTCTTTCACCCTCGCCATAGCCTTTTTTGTATTCCTGCATGGGGATATGGAAAAACGCGAGAGAGGGTACAACTTTTGTTTCATCGCCGTTTTCTGTTTTCGCAATTTCTTTGACGGTGTTTTCGTACCACGCAATTTGATTTTCGTGGAAACGGTCATAGCCGTTGTTTTCTTCATCATAACTGTTTGAATCCATAAAAAAGAGAGTTGTCAGGGCTTTACCGCTGTTGTCACGAACGGTATAAGTGTAATTCCCCATACCGTCAACCGTTTCGTCGCCCCGTTCGTAAATGCAGTATTCGAGGGATTCCAGATAATCATTCAAAGTCTGCTTGTCGGCAATTTTTTCGGGGTCTAACACCTCGTTCGGGGCATACGCTATGTCAAGCCCTTCGTGATTGCCAAAGGTAAACGCCCACGGAATTTTAAACTCTTCCATAAAAGTGCAAAAGGTCTTGAAGGCGGTATAGTTTTCTTTTTCGCTGGTTATGTCGCCCGTCACCACAATCATATCGGGTTCCGTGGTTTCCACCATTGCAGTGATAGTTTTAAAGGCTTTTGCATCCTTTTTCTCGTTGTTTAGAATATGCACATCGGTTATCTGCAAAACCGTGAACACCGTATCCTCTGCTCTCTCGTAGGTTTTGCCGTAAAAAGTTACGGTAAGCGCCGCCGTGCCGCCCAAAAGTAAGAGCACAAGTAAAACACTTAAAAACACTTTTACGCCCTTTTTCATATCACTTCGTCTCCCGAACGGTAATGTTCTCCCCCACCGTCACATTCTCTTGTAAATGCTTTTTCAGGACGGTTACGGGCTTATCGCTTTGAATTTCGGTCACCAAACCGTTTTGCCATTTAAAACTGATTTTTGCGCCGCCTACCACCATATTTTTGACTTCGCCCGACTTTCCGAAGTTTTCGGGCAAGGCGGGAATTAACTCAATTTCTCCGTTTTTACAGGTGATGAGCATTTCGTTCATGCCTGCCACAAAACCGAGATTGCCGTCAATTTGGAAATAAAACGGCGGGTGAACGCAAAACAAATTTTGAAATACGGAATGGGTTAACATACTACGGATAACTTTCTGCACTATTTTACCGTCACGCAGTCTTGCGGCAAGGCAAATCGCCCACGCCGCCGACCAACCGATGTATTGGGTTGAATTATCCGTTCTGTATTTGAACAATTTTCTTACCCATTCTGTCTGTTCTTGATTTTCATAAAACCCAATACTGTTTCCGGGATAAAACGCATACAGCGGCGAAAAATGGCGGTGTCCTTTTTCGGGCGTTTCAAAGTCTTTGTGCCATTCGCAAATGCCGTTTTCCCCTGCTTTAAACGGATAGAGAAGCGGCGTTTTTTCTATGATTTCCGCTTTTAAAGTTTCATCGTCGGACAGTTCCAGCGCGTTTTTGAAAGCCTGACGGACAAGCCCCATATCAAACGCCGAGGCATAATCCAATTTGCAGTTTTTACCGTCCTTTTTAAACACATTTTCGGGTGACGGCGAGGGGCAAATTACATACTGCCCGTTATGCAGAACGAGAAAATCGCAGGCAAACCGTGCCGATTCGGTGACGATTTCTTTGATTTTATCTTCGTATGCACCGAGGAAACCGTTTTGGTAGTGGGCATAGATTTCATTGGAAAGCCACACGCCGCAAAGGGGCGCAAACATATAGTTGGCATCGCCTTTCACGGGCGGCGTTTTGCGCCATAAATCCACATTGTGATTGCAGGCAAACCCACGGCAGCCGTAATTGATTTCGGCTGTCTTTTTGCCGTTTTGCAAAGCTTCGTACACCATCTGAATCAGCGGTTCAATGCAGTCTGAAAGTCCCGCGCGGGAAGCGCCCCAATAGTTCATTTGGGTGTTGATATTCACCGTATAATTGCTGCTCCACGGCGGGCGAACGGATTTGTTCCAAATCCCCTGCAAATTCAAGGGCTGACCGCCTTTTCGACTGCCTGAAATTATCATATATTTGCCGTAATTATAAAGCAGTTCGCAAAAAGATTTTTCATCACCGCCGTTTTTGACGGCTTGCAAAAGCGTATCGGTTGGTTTGTCGCTCTCTGCGCAGAAAGAAACGCTCTGCTTACCGTAAAGCGCGGAAAAATCCGCGATATGGCGGGATTTTAAAGTTTCATACTCCTTTATGGCTGCATTGAGCGCGGTTTTGCATTTTTGCATAACCGCGGTTCTGTCCGTTTCAGGCATTTTATCAAAGCTTAAAAAGCCCGTTGCGGTCACGAAATAAAGCGTCAGTTCCGTTGCGCTTTTAATTTTTATGCCGTATTTACCGCGATGCACGGCGCCGTTTGTCTCTACCTGCGCGCCTAAGCAGAACGCCATTCCCTTGTGCTCGTTATAGCGAATCGGATAAAGCTCTTTTACCAAATAATTCGGCGCGGCGTAATCGGGCGCATTGCCTGTTAAAAACAGGCAATTCCCCTCCGTATTTACACGGTGGCGCAGTTTTGAGGTAGCCTGCATTTTAACCGAAAAAGGTTTTTTTGCCGTAATTTTATATATTGAAACCTTGTCGGGATAGGAACAAAAAGCTTCAGCAACACAACCGTTTGTCTGAACGGTATGCACGCCTTTTGACAAGTCAAGGCTTCGCACATACCCGTTTCGGTCTATCCCTTTGAAGTTTAAAAGAATATCTCCCATCGGCATAAAGGCTTCGCTGTAAAATCCTGTCAGTTTTTCTTCGCAAAGGGCGTCTGCCTCGCTGTTTTTACCCGCAAAAATCAGTTGACGTGCCTTTTCAAGATTTTCAAGGCTTTCTTTACTATCGTAATTTTTCGGGTATCCCGACCAAAGTGTGCCGTCATTAAAGCAAAGGCGTTCTGTTCGGAGTGAGCCATAAAGCATTATACCCGTATATCCGTTGCCGAGAGGTAAGGCTTCCCGCCATCTTTTTGCCGGTGCAGTATATTTGAGCGTATGCATTTACATAACTCCTATCTCATAAGTGTTTTTGTCTAAATCAATGGTAACGGTTGTGCCGTCCGCATAGGTTGCCCTTTGGCGGCGGGTAGAGCCTAAAAACTCATGCTTGACCATTTCTTGGTTATAGAGCTTCGCCTGTAAATCGGCAAGGGGTGTGACGCGGTCAATTTCTTTTTTGAGGCTCTCATCGTCAAGAAGCTCCGTATCGGTTGTGCGGTTATCTGTTCCGATTTTGCTGACGCCCGTCCCGAACGGGCTGATATACGGCATACCTGCGCAAAGCGCGCAGTACATATCGCCGTTGTCGCCCTTTGGAATGCCCCAATTGTTAAACCAATTCCAAGGTACCATAATGCAGTCGTGGAACACCAAATTTCCAAGTGGCACAGGGATTCCCACCGCCTGTCCGTTTTCCTGCGGGCGCAGGGTAAAGGGACCGTGGTGCACAAGGGCTAAATGATTTAAAAGCTGCATTGCAGGCTCTTCCGAGGACATAATAAAGCCTTTGTCATTGAGATAATCGAAACATTCCGCACGGTACTGTATGCTTTGTTCTCTTGTCACCTTGTGGTCGGGGTGGAAACACTCGTCGCCGTTCATAATCGAGAACACATCGAGATATGCACCCTGCACATCCACGCCGTGTTCTTCCAATTCGGCATATGTTTTTTTCACAAATTCCAACGCCTGTGAGGCGCAAAGGAAAGTATGCTCGCCGCCGTCCCAAATAGAGCAATATGGATGGGAGCCGTCAATATGCATCACCGCTTTTTCCATGGAGAATACAGGTGAAGAATAATAAAAATCTCTGTACTGGTCATGAAGTGCGAATATGTAACCAAGTTCACGGCTGACCTTTGAAAATTCCGAGAAGCCCTCCCAACCGCCTGCCGCTTCGCACGGGGGCAAAATATAAGGGTGGTTGTTGTCGTAGCCGTCTTTTCCCCAGCCGTCGGTGTGGATATACAATTTTTCAAGCCCCAGCGCTTTCAGTTTTTTCATTTGCTCTGCACGCGCGTAAAAGGTGGCATAGAGAATTTCGTTTGTGCCGTTTTTATCGTAAAATTTGGATTTTTCATTGATTTTAGAATAGATTTTATGGTGCAGAACGGGGCAACCGATCAGTTTTTCAATGTTTTTATTTTTGTTGATTTTATCGTCTATGGAAACAAACTGATTTGTTTCCATTAAGTATTTTCGATAGTCTTTTGCTACGGTGTTGTAGTCCCCTTGTTCGTGGAAAATAAAGCGGATTTTACGCGCATAGGAGAGTTTTCCGAGTGAGGACATCCAATGCACGGAATTTAAGAATGCTTTATGGTGCCCGAATGAGGAAAACATACAAGCGTCATAGGGCGTTTCCACAATCGCTGTGAAAGTGTGCCCGTCGCACACCCTGCCCCAAATGGGCATATAGCAGTCGCCCGTGTTGATTTTGCGTAAGTAATGGGCAAAGCCGAAGGTGGAGGCAAAGTTTTCCGTGTAGCCGTCGGGCAGTAAAAAGCCTTGACGCATGGCGTCAATATGGTAGGATTTTTCGCCTTTTTTCTTTGCATTGAACGGCGCAGGAAAGTAAACCGCCTGAATATCAAAGCCTGTTTCGTTTTCTGCCTTTACGGAAAAGGTTACCGTATCCTCCCCTGTGATTTCCGCCGTGCAAATAAGCGCAAAGGTAAGTTTCTTACCGAAAGCAATATAGTTTTCATAGCGGCAGACAATGCGGTTTTCGTCTTTTTCCACTGTCTTTTTCAAAGCACTTATAAGCGGGCGGTAGGTGCTAATGTACTTTTTCCCCACCTTTTTGCGGACGATGATATACGGCCGTCTGCCGTCGCTCACCCAGGAAAAACCCTTGTGCTTGATTTCGTAATCCCCTGTTACGGGGCTGTAAGAAAGCTGTAAATCTTTATTTTTCATTTACTCCACCTCAATTTTGAAGCATATGGGCATTTTTGAATATACTTTGTTTTTTGTTTGAATGGTAAGCGCCTTTTTGTTCTGCGAATAGGTCAGTTTTTCCGTACTGCCGAGAAGGGATATGTTTTTGATGACGCAATGGAACAAATCCATACTGTCGGCAAGGGATTTAATTTGAAATACCGACTGTCCCTGCGGTTTCAGCGCGAACGCATAGACAACGCCTGTTTTATAAGTAAAGCGAAAATCACGCTTTGTATAGGTCAATTTTTCGTGGAACGAGCCGCCTTTTTGCTTTTTGCCCTCGCCGAACACCTTATAGGGTTGTGTGCCCCAAATCGCCTCGGCGTTTGCTTTTGTCCACTTGCCGAGTTCGCTTAAAATGTGCATTTCTTCATCGCAGATGGAGCCGTCCGCTTTCGGTCCGATATTTAATACAAAGCAACCGTTTTTGGAAATGACATCCAACAGATTGCAGGCAATAATTTCCGGCGTTTTAAAGCGGTTGGTGGTACAGTAACTCCACGAATTATAGGCGGTGGAGGTTTCGCCCTGCCAAATATAGGGGCTTACATCTTTTAACTGCCCGCGTTCACGGTCAAAAATCGCGCAATTATACATAATCGCGTCCGATTTATAATACACGCAGACCTCTTTGCCCCATTCGAGAGAACGGTTATAGTAATAGGCAAGAAACTGTTTCATATAGGGGCGAAAAGCCTTATAGGAAACCCACCAATCAAAGAAAAGCGAGGCAGGCTGATATTTATCAATCAACTCGCAGGACGATACAAGCCAATCCTGCAACCACTTTTCCGTCGGCTCGATGCCATGCTCCTGCTTTAAAAGCGTATGTAAATTGTTGCGCTTGTGCACATTGGCACATGCACCGTAGAATTCTCTGTATGCTTCGTCCTGTGTTTCGTTTTTGAAACCGATGGTTTTGCCGCCGTTCAAGAACCAAAAATGCTCCGCGCGGTGGGAGGAGGTTGAAAAGGTAATACCCGTTTTTTCGCAGGCCGCTTTCAGTTCCCCGATAAAATCCCTATGTACGGGGAATTTGACCGTTGTCCATTCCGAAAGCGCGCTGTCATAGAGTTTCACGCCGTCGTGATGCTCGGCAACAGGCATTAAAAATTTTGCGCCGCAGTCTTTCACGGCTTTTGTGATTTCGTCCGCGTCAAATTTTTCCGCTTTGAACATGGGGATAAAATCGCGGTAATTAAAATCCTTACCGTATTTGCGCTTATGATGCCAATAGACGGGATTGCCCTTATAATACATAAGCCGCGGATACCATTCGCTGAAATATTCGGGCACGGTGAACACACCCCAATGGATAAACACACCGAATTTTGCATTCCTGTACCACTCCGGCACAGGGTACGAAGCAAGGCTTTCCCAATCGGGTTTATATGTACCGTTACTGTTCAACTCGTCAATTTTTTGCAAATAGTCCTGCATTTGCGCGTCGGTCATTTCAGTCCTCCAACATATTTTTGATTTTCACACACTCCGTGAGATTGGAAAAACCGTAAAATGCTTGTGCATTTTCGCAAAGAAATGCGTTTTTCTCCTGCTCGGTCAGTTCCTTGGATTTCAGGATAAAATCATAACTCATTTTACAGGTGATTTCCACCGTGGTGCGGGGGTAGTCGCTCCCCCGCATCAGTTTATGGATTCCGCAGATTTCGGCGGCTTCCTTAACCGCTTTCACAATAGATGAATATGGGTATATTCCGCTGTTGCAAAGATAAATAATATCTTCACTTTCCATAATAACATTTACTTCTCATGTAAATCTGTCCGCTTTTGCTTGTCACTATAATTTAAAAATACTTAGGTATTCCGCCGTCTGTTAATGATTCGTCAGCCAAATACGCCGCTAAATGTCCCGCCACGGAATCAAAAACAGAAGTGCAGGCAAGGCTCGGCTTATCACCTTGAACAAACTTTACAAAATCCATAGCCAACTTTTCATCACCGCCGCCGTGACCTCCGTAAGCTCCAACCATATCTCCGCTTACATTCAAATCAACCTCTTCTGTTTTACATTCGCCGTTATGCGCATTCGGTGAAGGATCAATAAGTGAAACCGTAAATTTTGACTCTTCAAAATTACCGTATATTTCTCCTCTTGTTCCGATTATATGTATCATTCTTGCAGGTTGGCTTGTAGCTCCTATCATATTATGTGTTCCTGTTGCACCGTTTGCAAATTGTACCATTACTGACTGTCTGTCAACAACATCGTTATCACATTTATATATACATCTTGCATATGGTGAATCGGATTTCATTAAACTGATTTTATCTTCTATTGTCGGATTTTCAATGCCCTCAAGCTCGCTCCAAACATAAAATGCCCATCTTTCAGGGTGATCGATATATAATCTTTTGGTTGAATAAACACAAGTGTCAACCAAGGGACAATCAACCATACATTTTGTTCCTGCTCCCTTCGGAGCGTTTTCTGCTCTGAACTGGCAACGTCCGCCAAATGAAGATATTTTTACAGGCTTTGTTTCGCTCATCAGCCACATGATCAAATCTAAATCATGGCAGCATTTTTGCAAAAGCATAGAGGTTTTGCACTTTGAAGAATTTGCCCATTTTCCTCGTACGAAGGAAGTTGACATATGATGATATGAAACATGCTCCGTTGTTTGGATATTTGTTATTTCTCCGATATCACCACGCAAAACCCTCTCTTTTATCGCATAATAAAACGGTGCATATCTCAGAACATGGCATATCATAACCTTGGAATTGTTTTTCTTTGCACATTCCACAAGCTGATACATTTCGTCCTTATTTACGGCAAATGGCTTTTCCAAAAGCATATCATAACCGAGGTTTAAGAGCGGTACAGCGGTTTCAATATGTTGTTCGTCCATTGTTCCGTTAATAATTGCGTCTGCCAATTTACCGTGCTTACATAATTCAGCGGCATCTTTAAAACACATATCATCACTTAAATGAAACTTGTTTTTGCACATCTCTCTTCTAACAGGATCGGGATCCGCCACTCCGACAATTTCCAAAAGTTCCGGATTTGTTATCGCTAAGTTGCTGTATATCATGGCCCTGTGTCCGGCACCGACTATTATCGCTTTTACTGGTGATTTACTCATTTGTTTCTCCTTATACCGTATTTTCTTTCTGTTATACCGATTCCCATTCCCAGTGTGTTGCCCTTTTTAATATAATCCTTTGCCGCTTTTTGTAACGATGTGTTTTCAGGATAGTCCTCTACATTCTCCTCTTTACCGCCGAATATTCTTTCTATTGCCTGACGATCATTCGGGCAGGAATAAACGCTTTTAAAAAGCGACTGAAATCTGATTATATTTGAATTTGATTTCATAAATTCAATATTTTTTTCATATAACAGCCAACTTTCACAAAAGAAATAATCAAACCTATATTCAGGAAAGGTTTTTTCAAAGAAACTGTCTGCTTCGGTTATGGATTTTCGACATTCTTCAAGCATGAGTTTTTCACCTTGAGGAATATGTATATAGATTACTTTTTCATTTCTTTTAACATGCAATAATTCATAGTTTAATGTTGGATTATCTAAGGTGAAAAACTGATATTGAAGTCTTCCGATTTTGAACAGGTTAAAGGTGACATGGTTTTTTAACCAATTATAGTTTTTCAATCCTTTATTACTGTTATTTTCACACCATATTTTTATATCACTCATGGTATCGTAAAAGACTTTGTCGGCAATATTATGCTTTGCATATTCAACTTTAATTCTGTTTGCAAGGTTCAATATAACAGCCAATCTTGTTAAATCATCTTCATCAATCAAACATTCAAATGATTTTGCTTCGCAAGCATTTGATAAACTTTCAATTTTATTTTCGTCTGAACCAAAGATTTTACAAATTAAGTCATCAGAAATTTTCAGTTTTTTTGCCACACCGGTAATTTCATATAACAATCCCATACTGTATCACTCTCCAAATCAGAGTTAACGGTTAATCTTTTTGCAAGCAATAACGCTTTCAGTCCTCCAACATATTTTTGATTTTCACACATTCCGTGAGATTGGAAAAACCGTAAAATGCTTGTGCATTTTCGCAAAGAAATGCGTTTTTCTCCTGCTCGGTCAGCTCCTTGGATTTCAGGATAAAATCATAACTCATTTTATAGGTGATTTCCACCATGGTGCGGGGGTAGTCGCTCCCCCACATCAGTTTATGGATCCCGCAGATTTCGGCGGCTTCTTTCACCGCTTTAACAGCGGAGGAATACGGGTAAAACTCGCTGTTGAAAAGCCATGTAATGCCGCCGCTTTCGATGCGGACATTTTTATTGCGGGCAAGTTTGATCTGTTCTGTCCAACCCTCTTTCGTGACCATTCCGAAATGGCCGATGGCGATTTTCAGGTCGGGGAATTGCTGTATGAGTTCAAGTAAATAACCTGTTTGCCTATCGCCGTCGGCAAGGTCAACGGAAATAAATTTATTTTCCTTGTTTGCCGCTTCAAACACTTTATAATGCTTTGTCAAATCCTGCGTGGGCAGTCTGCCGGCGCAGATTTTCACGCCGTCAAAGCCGTCAAGGGTAAAAGGCTTGTTTTCTTCATAAAGACTGCAAATTTTCAGTCTTTCGGGGTATGTTTTTTTTGCGGACAGCAAGTACGCGTCCTGATTGCCGTCAATTTCCTCTTGGGTAATCACCGCGCCGCTGACACCCGCGTAATCCATATTGGCAATAAAACGCTCGGCGGTATTTTCCCCGTCCGTCATATATGGGGGCATCATCTGCCGAATTTCGCCGCCGAAATTGCTTTTGCCGTTTCCGACGGAGAAAACATCTCTGCCGCTTACCTTGCCGTTTTGCGTTTTCCACAAATGGGCGTGACAATCAATAATCATAGCGTTACACCGTCCTTGAATATGGCAATTTCGCGATATGCGTTTTGCTCGTTTTTCGTTTCATTGCCGTTTACAGTCTCCACGAGCAAGTCGAAAAGTTCTTTTTCCGTGCCTTTTTGCGCGTCAAAATCAATCCACTTGCTTTTCTTTTGACTGATTGCTGTATTTGTTGCGATTTTCAGCGTAGGAACAGGCGCGCCGAGAGGCGTTCCCCTGCCCGTTGTAAACAGAATAAGGTGACAGCCCGCCGCCGTGAGATTTGTGACAGCCACCATATCGTTACCCGGACCGTTTAACAGATTAAGCCCTGATTTTTCGGCAGTATCGCCGTAGTCAAGCACCGCCGTTACAGGCGCTGTACCGCCCTTTTGCACACAGCCGAGGGATTTTTCCTCCAAAGTGGTAATACCGCCCGCCTTGTTGCCGGGCGAGGGATTCTCGCTGACAGGCTGATGGTTTGCGATAAAATATTCTTTGTAATTGTTGATAAGACGAACCGTATCTCCGAAAACCGCTTCATTTACGCATCGGTTCATCAAAATCTGCTCTGCACCGAACATTTCGGGCACTTCGGTAAGCACGGCCGTACCACCCATAGCGACAAGTTTATCCGTTATTCTGCCGCAAAGCGGATTTGCGGTTATTCCCGAAAGCCCGTCGCTCCCGCCGCATTTCAAGCCGATTTTTAAGGACGAAATCGGCACGGGTGTGCGCTTGTCCTCACCTGCAAGTTTTTGCAGTTCGGCTATAATGCGTTCGCCCTCGCTGATTTCATCGGCGCAATCCTGACAGTTCAAAAAGCGTATTCTTTTTTCATTCACTTCGCCGAGGACTTTTTTAAATTCCCCGATATTGTTGTTTTCACAGCCCAAACCAAGCACCAGAACACCCCCTGCGTTTGGGTGTTTCACAAGCCCTGCAAGGATTTTTTGCGTAGTACTGTGGTCGCCGCCCAACTGACTGCACCCGTAAGGGTGAGTAAAGCAAAACGCGCCCGTTTTTTGCGCCAATTTTTGCGCGATACCGTTTACACAGCCAACGGTGGAAATGATCCAAATATCGTTGCGAATACCCACCTCGCCGTTTTCACGGACATAGGCATTTACCGAAACGGAATTTTGGGGTTCGGGATAGGTAAAATCGGGTGCATATTCATATGCAAGCGTGCCTGAAAGCGCGGTTTTCAAATTATGGGAATGTATATGCTCCCCTGCCCCGATATCCTCTGTTGCCACACCGATGGGAAAGCCGTATTTGATAATTCTCTCACCTTTTTTTATGTCTTTCACGGCGTACTTGTGCCCGTCGGAAAGGCAGACCTTAACATTATCCTTGGGGTGGATTACGACATACTCCATTGAAGCGCCTCCCTCATACCGCAGTTTTGAATTTTATCAATACTTTCGTTCACGAGGTCAGTGAAAACGCTCAAATCCTGTCCCCACAAGGTTGTATTTGCAAGAATTTCCGCAACGCCGTTACACTTTATAAAGGCAACCGCCGATTTATCGTCCTGTACCTCGCTCGTTTTGTAATACTCCATAAGGCAAGCAAGAGAAAACGCAAGGGGTTTTGGCAAAGCGTTGTTCTTCTTTACATAATCCGTGATTGTGGGCAAAACTCTTGCCGTGAATTTGCTGACGGAATTTAAGGAAATAGATTTCCACAGATGTTTGATATAAGGATTGCCGAAACGCTCCAAAACCGCATTGGCAAACGCCTTGTTTTCCTCGGTTTCGCCGAGAGTCGGTAAAATAAACTGAAACAGACAGGTATTAAGATACGCGTTTAACTGTTCGTCTTTTAAGCTCTCCCCTACCGTTTCCACGCCGCACAGAAGCGACGGAAACACAAGAGAGGTGTGGGAGCCGTTTAAAATACGCACTTTCATTTTTTTGTAGGGCGCAACATCATCCGTCCAAATCACATTGAAGCCTGCGGTTTGTAAGGGCAATTCTTTTTCAAAATCCCCCTCGATTACCCAAAGGTGGTATGGCTCTGCCGTATCTAAAAGCGCGTCACGGTAACCGATTTCCGTGAAAATCCTTTCCGCCTCGTCTGTTGGGTAGCCTGTAACAATGCGGTCAACAAGGGTGTTGCAGAAAGTGTTTTCGGTTTTTATCCACTCGGAAAATTCGCTTTCCAAATTCCACAGTTCGGCATATTGAAGCACGCATTTTTTCAGTTCCTTACCGTTATTGTCGATAAGTTCACAAGCCAAAATCACAAAGCCGTTTAACCGCTTTTTATATCTCGCATACAAAAACTGCGTAAGCTTTGCGGGAAAAGACGCGGCGGGTTTATCTGTGAAATTGCAGGTTTCATCAAAGCAAATACCTGCTTCGGTGGTGTTGGAAATAATAAAGCGCAAATCGGGATTTTCGGCAAGGGACAAAAACGCGTCAAAATCACGGTAAGGATTGACCGCGCGGGAAACGGCGTGAATTTCCGTTCTTTCGTAGGTTTCTTTTCCGTTTTCAATGCCGCGCAAAATCAGATTGTATTTGCCGTTTTGTGAGTTGATTTTCTCCACCGCGCCCGAATCGGTGGGCGAAACAATCACGATTTTGCCGTCATACAGATTTTTCTTGTTGAGCGCGTCAACAAAATAATCCGCAAAGCCTCTTAAAAAATTACCTGTGCCGAATTGCAGTATTGTTTCTTTCATTTTTATTCCCCGAATTCAATTAAAAGTTTAGCAAGTGTGCCGTCGTTATGAGAAAGCGCCTCAAACGCCTCGTGGGCATTATCAATGCCGTAAACGCCGCTGACCATCTTCAATACATCTGCCTTTTTGCTTGCAACCAAATCAATCAGTTCTTCAAAGTCTTTTGTAAAGGCATTGCGGCTGCCGAAAATGTTCAGTTCTTTTTTGAGAATAACGGAATGGACAAAGGTAGTTTCCCGCTTACCGTTGCCGATTAAAATAATATTTGCGCCGTGCGCCGATTCGTTAATACAATTCAAAAATGTTTCGGGTGCTCCGCAGGCTTCAACGCAAACATCAAACCCGTTACCGTTTGTAAATTCATCACAAGCGGTATGCAAATCCGTTTCTTTCACATTCACCGTGCAGTCCGCGCCGTATTCCTTTGCAAGGTTTAAACGGCTTTCGAGCATATCGGCGATAAGCACCCGCGCGCCCATTGCCTTTGCTTTCATCAGGGCAAAAAGTCCGATAGGTCCTGCGCCCATTACAAGCAGATTGTCGCCCGATTTCACTTCTGCACGGGACAGCGCGTGGCAACTGATGGAAAACGGCTCAATCAGGGCAAGTTCTTTTGCGGTTAAGCCCTTACCGTCTATAATTCTTTCAACGGGCATGGTGATATACTCCTGAAAACTGCCGTCTCGCTGCACGCCCATCGTCTGATTATCGTGGCAGGCGTTCACAATCCCGCGCTTACAGGCGTAACACGCGCCGCAGTTAAAATAAGGGTTACAGGTGACGATATCGCCTGCTTTCAGTCCTTTGCTGTTTTCGGGTATTTCCACAATCTGTGCGGAAAATTCGTGCCCGGGGATTCTGGGGTATGTGGTAAAGGGCTGATTGCCTGTATAGGACGCCACATCTGCACCGCAAATGCCGCAATAAAGCACCTTTAACAGCGCCTCGCCCTTTTGCGCTTTGGGCATATCCTTTTCAACGATTTTAATTTCACCGGGTTTTGTAATCTGAATGGCTTTCATTTTGCTTATGCCTCCGTGTCGATATAGTCTTTGTTCCAAATGACCGCCGTTTTTAACGGCGCACCCTTGGAATAGATTTTATTTTCGTATGCGTCTATGGGATTTTTTGTAAATTCGTCCTTTTCTATGAGTTCTACAAGGCGGTCAAATTTACTTTCGCAAAGCAGTTCGATTGCAGTTTCCATATGCTTTTGCGTAAAGTTGATAGACGCTAAAATCACCTGATTTTTAAAGCCGAAGGGCATGGTGTCAAAAGTCACTTTCGGCCCTAAGGAAAAACTGTTGTAAATCCCGTTACAGCCGAGAACACCTTGCGCAAAGGCAATTCTATGCTCAACCTCTGTACCGCTTGTGCCTACAAAAACAGTTGCCGTACCGCCGATTTTGTCAAGTATTGCCTTGGCGGTTTCACTTTCCGAAAGTCCGTTGACGGAAAGATAATCACATTTCAGTTCCGCTTTTACAAACTCTGCTTTTTTGCTGTTTTCATCACTTCTTGCCACGAATAAAATATTCGCTTGCGGGTGATTTCGGCGGATTTGGTCGCCGATGAAAAGTCCCGTTGTACCAAGGCCGAAAATGACAACACGCTCGAATGTGTTTTCTACGGCTTTTTTACGGGCGGTTTGCTCATCGCATTTTTCTTTTGCAAGCTCCACGCGGAAATTCTGCGCCTCGCCGATGTCGCACATTCTTTCATGCTGAAATACCGCGCAGGCGTAGGGGTCGGAAAAGACCAGTTTTTTCGCAAGGGAAAGGGGAAGTTTTCGGAGTCCCTCGTATTTTTTCGGCAAATGCAAAAGCATATCGGGGTTGAAATATCCCTTGTCACAGAAAATGCCGTCCGCGCCGTCACAGCCGTATTCAAAATAGGTTTCGTCCTCTGTAAATCGGGTGGGGTCAAAGCTGTCGCCGCCGCGGATTAACACAATGGCAAAGCGGTTTTCCTGCGGCACCCACACAACGCCCTCGTGCCCGTTGATAAGCCGTTTTTCGCCCTGCGGGAATTTGGGATTTAACGCGCCTCGCGCCCCCATTTTCATCAGTTCGTAATCCGTACCGCAAAAGCCGCAGAACACAGGGACGGCGGGAATCCCTGCCTTTTTATCCTCTCCCCGCAGTCTTTGGCGGGGTGAGTTTATCAGGTTGATTTCGCCGTATCTGAGCGGTTCTTTTTCATCATTTACAAAATAGGTACCGCAAGTTTTCATAGTAAAACCCTCTTTCTGAATAAATTAAAATGCTTGTATGTCCATTTTCACATTGCCGTCTTTATCCACGGTAATAACCGTGCCGCCCAGCGTTTTGCCCGAGAAATAGCAATTATACGAGCTTTTGGTCATATAGCAGAGTTTGACGCCCTCGTAATCGGCTACAAAATTGTTGTTGTGGTCATGCCCTGCAAACATATGCGTGCCGCCGTTCGCTTTGAAAACATCAAAAAAGCCGTCGTTATCGCGTGCGGTGCAGGTATCCTCTTGTCTTAACCCCATTTCAAAGTTGTTCAGTTCCTTATACTCAGGCACGGGCACATGCACAAATGCCATATTGGGAACGGCTTTACCGCTTGTTTTTTCAATGCCGTCAACAGCCCATTTATACCATTCAATCTGATTTTCGTTCACGCCGCCGTCGGAAATCTCGCCGTCGGTAATTCTGTACTGCCCGTCATCAAACAGAAAGAGAGAATATACGACTTCGCTGTTTCTCGTGAGGTTGACAATATAGTTCCCCATACCGTTCATGCCGTCCGGTCCGCATTGAAACAGGCAATTTTCGGCATTTTCGTAGATTTCGCAGAGTTTGGATTTATCGGCTCTGCCCTCGTAATCGTGATTCCCGAAAACGGGCGCCCAGGGAATACCGAATTGCTCCATAAAATCACAGAATTTTTGCGTGCTGATGTCATTCCAAGCGGTCAGCACAGTGTCGCCGCCGACAATAATTAAATCGGGTTTTACTTCTTGTATCAGTTGTTTGAGTTGGATTTCGCTCATACCGTCCAAAATGAAGTTAATACCAAGGAAAGCCGCAAATGTGCCGTGATTGCGGATATGTATGTCGGTCAGGCAAAGAATTTTAGCGTCCTTGTCACCGATTTCAAGATTTTGTGCATAATCGGGCGTGTATGTATCCTCTGCGCTCCATGTATCGCACACGGCAACGCCTTTTTGCTCTTTGAGCGCGACCGCGGCAAAATAGCCGTTGCACGCGACTACAATCACGCACAATGCAAGAAAAATGCTGAAAATAATTTTCACCGGTTTCTTTTTGAAAAATGCTTTCATTTTCAATCTCCCACCTGTTCTAATTTATAAACCACAGCCGAAAAATCGGTAAGATGATGTCCGTTTTCGCTTTGTTCGTTGCCCTGGTAATTCTGTAAAAACAGAAGTCCGTGGTGCATAAGCACCTCGCCGCTTGTTTTTACGCCGGTTTTATCCACGGCATACACCTTGTCGGGCGAAAGCCCCATAAGCTTGAATTTCGGCAGTTGCGTAACGGGGAAAACGAGTTTTTGGAACAGGAAAACATAGGCGGTTTTGCGGTCGGCGCTGACGAGTTGCCAAGCGGTAAAATTCCCCGAAAAGCCGTCGGTCAGCCGATAAAAAGTACCGTTCTCAATATCCGAGCGCATTTCCTTGTACGCGGCGATATAGGCTTTCAAGGCTTCTAATTCCGTCTGTGGCAGTTTGGTTAAATCATACTGCAACCCCAACACGCCGAAAGAGGCAACCGCATAACGCGTTTCCAAAGCGCTTGTGCGTTTGGTTTGGTGGTTGGGCACAGCGGCAATGTGATTGCACATCACGCTTACCGGGTAGCCGTAACTTGTGCCCTCTTGGATAAGCGTGCGGGAGAAAGCATCGGTATTGTCCGAAGTCCAGCCAACGGGCATAAAGCAAAGCATGCCGAGGTCAAATCTTGCGCCGCCGCTGGCGCACAGTTCAAACAATACATTCGGATAACGCGCGGTAATTTCACAAAGCACACGGTAAAGCCCGCACACATAACGATGCTGTACTTCATACAGCGGATTGACCGCAGAAGAAAAATCGGAAAACATACGGTTAAAATCCCATTTTACATAATCCGCGCCGCTTGTTGTAATGACCGCACTGAGTGTTTCAATTAAAAAGTCCTGCACATCGGTGCGTGACAAATCGAGCACATACTGACTGCGCCCCAAAACGCCTCTCCCCTGTTCTGTGCCCAGTGCCCAATCGGGGTGGGCTTCAAACAGGCGGCTTTTTCGGCTAATCATTTCGGGCTCCACCCAAATACCGAGTTTCAAGCCCTTTTTGTGCACATATTCCGCCACGGCTTTCACGCCGTTCGGGAATTTTTGGCGGTTTTCCTGCCAATCGCCCAAGGAGGAGGTATCGTCATTGCGCTCCCCGAACCAACCGTCGTCAATGACGAGCAGTTCCGCGCCGATTTCGGCGGCACGGTCAGCCAAAGCGCACAGTTTTTCTTCGGAAATATCAAAATACACGCTCTCCCAACTGTTGAGCAAAACGGGTTTCGGCGCGAATGCCCATGCTTTCGGCAGGATATGGTTTGTCACAAATCCGTGCATATTTTCGGAAACGCCGTTATAGCCGTTTTCGGAATAGGTCAGCACGCTTTCTGGGGTGAAAAAGGCTTCATTCTCCTGCAAATCAAATTGAAATCCCACGGGCGAAATGCCGTTTAACACCCGCACGCCGCCGTAGGGCGAAACCTCGAACACCTCGCGGTGATTGCCGCTGTAAATGAGATTAAAGCCGTAACTTTCCCCTGAAACATTGTCCGCTTTTTGCTCGGTCACCATCACAAACGGATTGTGCCACGCGCCCGACGCACCGCTTTTGGAGTCACATATGATTTTGCCCGCTGAAAGCGTCTGTTCGTGCTTAAAGCGTTCCCGCGACCACGCACCGTCAAAGGTGATGCATTTATAATCGCCCTGCGGCAAATCGAGTTGCATACTCGAAAGGTTTTTGACGGTGACCGCCTGTTTTGCCGCCCTCACCTCGGCGTAGCGTGTAATCACATCGCAATTTTCAAATATCTGATAATAAAGCCGCAGTTCAGTGTCGGACTGTCTGTCCTGCAAAGTAACGCACAAACAGCCATCGCCGCTGTGCGCCTGTGCAAAATCGGGGCGCTTCGGCGGGGCTTGTAACACGGAATATCCCGCATAGGAAAAGCCGCAAAGGGCGTTGCCGCAGTTGACGGTACAACCGTTTTCGCGCAAATCCCCGTTGCCGAGAGCGGAATACTCAAACTGCATTGCGTCAATGCCGTAGGCAATATCGTTTTCGGGATATAATGCCGATACAAGAAGCATTGACCGCTGTTCAAAAAACGCGCTGTAATCCGTTTGCGGCGCTAAGCGTTTGCCGTAATACAAATGCTGTAAATCGCCGTGCGCGGTGACAGCAAAGATGTAAGAGGTATTTTTTGTATTCAAATGAAAGACATTGTCTTTGATATAAATTCCGTTTCGCATACGCTTTCTCCTTTTTACAGCACATCGACGCAAATGCAAATCGGCAAATCGTTTTCCCGTTTTTCGGGGAGCGTGATTTGCAGATATTTGCTGTTTTGCCGGAAGGTTAAGTCTTGCTTTTCGCCCAAAATATGTACGCGCTGAATATCATACCGAATACCGTGCTCCGCCGCAAAACGCATGGACTTGATTTTGAGCGTTTGCGGCAGTTTTTCACCCATGGGGAAAATATAGAGCTTGCCGGGCTTCGTAGTAAAGCAGAAGTCCTTTTGGGTAAATTTTTTGTTTTCTCGAAACGCGCCGTTTTTGGTCTTTTTCCCCTCAAACGGGCAGACTTCAAAGGGATTGGAGCCGTAAATTGCCTCGCCGTTTACACAAAGCCATTTGCCGATTTTAAGAAGCACTTTCTTTTCCTCATCACAGATTGTGCCGTCGGGTTGGGGGCCCACATTAAGCATATAACAGCCGTTTTTGGAAACCACCTCAATCAGATTGCGGAGAATTTCGCCCGCCGTTTTGAATTGGTTGTTTTTGGTGTATCCCCAAGAGTTTTTCGCAATGGCGGTGTCGTTTTGCCAAAGCTCCCGCGCAACGCCGTCAATCTGCCCGCGCTCCACATCATAAATCGCACAGCCGTCAAATACAGAGCCGCATTTATAAAATACGCAAACCTCTTTGCCCCACTCGACGCCGCGGTTGTAATAATAGGCAAGGAATTTTTTCATATAGGGGCAAAATTCTTTTTTGAATACCCACCAATCGAAATACACGCCCAAAGGCTTGTTTCTGTCCACCATTTCGCAGGCAGAGGTCAGCCAATCCTCCAAATATGCTTTTGTGGGGGTGATTTCTTCGTCGGTGCGGTCAATGTTGCCGCTTTCGGGCATATAGGCGGGACCGTATAAATCGGGATAGAGATTTTTTGAAACCTCCGAATTCGGATAATACTTTCTTGCCCCGTTAAAAAACCAAAAATGCTCGGCACGGTGGTTGCTGATTAAAAAGCCCATATCGGCTTTGTCGCACGCCTCGTGGAGTTCCGCCATATAATCGCGACCGTTCAAATCCGCCATATTCCAGCGGTTTAACTCGCTTTTATACATTTTCACGCCGTCGTGATGCTCACCCACGGGCATAATGTATTTTGCGCCGCTTTGCTTGAAAAGCGAAACCCACTCGTCTGCATTGAATTTTTCGGGCTTGAATTTGTCAATCAGGTTGCGGTATTCAAAATCCATGCCGTAGGTTTTACCGTGATACAGATTGCTTTTGGTGCCTTTTTTATACATCTGCCGCGGATACCATTCCGATTCGGTGGCGGGCACGGAATACACACCCCAATGAATAAACAGCCCGAACCGCTTTTCGCGGTACCAGGAAGGAACCTTAAAATTTGAAAGGCTTTCCCAAGTGTCCTTAAACGGACCTTTTTCTATAACCTCATCAATTTTTTGCAGATAATTTTGCATTTTCATATTTGTCATATTAAATTCCCCATATTTTTTAACAGCTTTAAAGTATCACTATAATTAAAAATATATTTTTCCGATTTGATTATATAATAAACTCAAAAAGAATAATTGAGAAAATCCGCCAAGAAATTTAGAAATCCTATCATAAAGGGCTATGCGATTATAAAATTAAGCAAAACCGAAGTTTAAGACAAGTATAATGTCTATTTCTTGTCGCCGCCTAAAACGGCAACTCGAAAGGAAAGGGAAAATCCGCCACGAAAAACCTTGATTCGGATTATTACCGTTATCCTAAAATTTTTTCAAAAGCCACTGCAACAACGCAGTGGCTTTTTGCTTATATCCTTTTACGAGTCCTCCTCAAAAAGCGTTTAGCAGCTGTTAAAATGTTCTGCCGTTTATTTGCTGTTCAATTACGCCGTTTTGAATTTTCTTTTTTTCTGCCGCCGTAACGGAAAATTGAAAAGTACTAAGATTTTGCTTTTTCATTTCTATATCACCTCTGAAAGCCCTATTTCTCTTGCGCTTTTCAATACAAGTTTGTTTGAATGAAGCGGTACGGGGATTTCGTTATACACATTAGAGATGCCGAATTTGGTTTTTGGCGCGGTGCGGATAATCAGTGTTTGATTGTTTTCGATATAGTCCTTGTAATCCCGCAGGTGCATAACGAATTTTCGGTCAATGTTAAAATAATCGTTGATAAGCGTGTTGCCGCTGAACACCTGTAAATTTAAACCGTCAAAGTCGAATTCCAGCACCACATCAAAACGGTTTTTGAGTATATCCTTCGGCAGTTTTAATTTGTAATAGGTGCGTTTGCCTGTGGAATACAAATAGTAATTATACGGCAATTTCTGCTTTTTGCATTTTGTAAGGGTGATTGTATTTTTGAGATCTGTGGCAGTTTCTTGCTCACAAAAGATTTTGCTTTTGTCGCAATACACCGTACCGTCAAGAAAACAGGCTTTGCCGTTTATGAAATGAAATTGCTTTGATTTTTCGTAAGGGATAACGATAATTTTAACATCGTCAATTTCCGTGCCGTTTTCGGAAAAAGTAAGGGGGATTTCCTTGCTGTTGACAGAACATTTTGGGCTTATGCCCTCACATTCAACGAAATAGCAAACTGTTTTTCCGTCAATTTCGGTCTTTGCCACAGGCTGTGCAAGAATATAATCAAACTGCACAGAGCCGAGTTTTATATGAAAAGGATAGAAAAACATTGCGCCTGCTTTGATGTCGATTTTCGGCAAGGTTACGGTGTTTTTGTGGATTGTAAAGGTGACATTTACATCTTTAAAATCTTGATATTGCAAGCCTTTTTCATAGGTGGAGGCAAAGAAATAGCCGCTCCCCTGCTCGTCTGCACGCACGGAACATTTCAAAAAGGAAATGTCGGTGGAATTGTTGCTTTTCCACTTTGGGAAATAGGCTTGCTTTGTGCAGATTTCGCGGTCAAATTCGTTTATAAACAAGTGCATCAGCCGCAGTCGGTCACCGTGGGAGCGGCAAACGCCGTAACGGCTTATGGGCGCTTGAAAATCGTAGTCAATAATCGGGTAATTGTTTGGGTATCCTGTTCGTTTGTTTTCCTGCATCAAACGGTCATTGGGATTTGCGCCGCCGCAGAACATATAGTACCCGAGCCAATTTGCACCGCTTGCAAATTTTGCAAAGCCCACGCCGTAGCCGTCTTTTTCGCTGATGTACGGTCGGCGGTGCTGTGTAACCTGATTACCGGGGCCCGTTTCGCAAAACGCATAGGGCACATCGTCATAAGCACCCTTTTGCTCTTGATTGTTTTTAAACAAATCCCCGCCGATTTCGCCCTCGGTTTTGGCAGGCGTTATGGCAAAGCGGTTATTGGGTTTCAAAGCCGTTTTGCCGAATGTCCACGGCGCGTCGGGGTATCCGCCCATTGTGGGCAGAAAATCGTTGTCGGGCACGCCCGCAGGCCAAGCAGTCATTGTGAAAAACGGGGTTTTAAAGCCGATTTCCTCCGCAATTTTGCGTAATGTGCGGATATGCTCGGTTGAGCCTGTATATTCATTTTCAAGTTGAATCCCGATTACGGTTTCGCCGTCTAAAAACGGCTTGACCTCTTTGTATAACCCTGTCCAAAAATCCCGCACTTCGGCGAGATATTTGGGATTATCGGAGCGCTTTTTCGCCATTTGGTTGATACGTTTCGGAAAGCCGCCGCGAATAACCTCGCCGTGGCACCACGGGCCGATGCGAAGAATACAGGGCATATTTATTTCTTTGCAGATTTGCAAAAACGCGGCAATATCCTTATTCCCCGAAAAATCAAACTGTCCTTTGATTTCCTCGTGATAATTCCAAAAAACATATGTGGAAACGGTGTTAAGCCCACATTCGCGCATTTTTAAAAGGGTTTCTTTCCACCGTTCTTTCAGCAGTCTTGAAAAGTGCAGTTCCCCCGCAATCACCGTGTAGGGCTTGCCGTTTTTTGTGAAATACTGCGTATTTGCGCCATAGGGGCTTTCTATATTAGAATAATTAAAATTTCCTGATTTAACCTCTTTCGGTTTTGCAATAATCTGTATGTTCATAAAAAGCTCCGTTACCCTATCACAATATTTTCAATGTTGACCGTTTGATTTTCGCCCTGCCCGCTGACGGTAATCAGCGTACCACCCGTTTCCTCTGCAAAATTCCACGGCACGGGTGACGGCCCTGTTTTCAGTCCGTAAGTCATTGTAATGCCTTCGTAGGTGACACTTGCATTGTTTTCGTGGTCGTGACCGCAGAACATATATTTTGTTGAGCTGAGTTCTTGGCATTTTTCAAAAAATCCGGATTTCACGGGTGCCGTACCCGGCAAATAAGCACATTTGCCGAAACCGTATTCTTCGGGTATGGTGTAACTGCCGTCTGCATTTTGTATTCCGTATTGCTCAACTGCCTCTTTGAATTCAGGCTGTGCAAAATGGGAAAAGGTCATGGAGGGCACGGTTCTGCCCGCCGCCGCGGCAATGCCTTTTACATTCCATTCGTACCAAGCAATCTGCTCGTAGCCCATATAGACCTCTTTTGTTTCTCCGCTATCGTATTTTATGTATTCGCCGTTATCAAAAAGGAACAGAGAATACACCGGCTCGCCGTTTTCGGTAATGTTGAGTACATAATTCCCGCAACCGTAAAGATTGGACGGACCTTTTTCCATCAAACAGTATTCGGACTGCATATATTTATCCGCCTGCCAATTTCGGCTGGTGGTGGGGATTTCGCTGTCGTGATTGCCGAACACGGGCGCCCACGGAATTTGGTACCTGTCCATATGCTTTATAAAATTGTTTATGGAAAAACGGCTTGCAAAAGCGGAAATATTGTCACCGGGCAAAATAATTAAATCCGGCTGTGTCTGTTCGACAAGCGCATCCATTTGCTCGTAGCACTTTTTGTTTTCCGTAAGGTCTGACCAAAGCTGGGTATCCGTGAACATCAAGATTTTAAAATCTGCACGGTCTTTGCTGACGGTTTGAATTTTTGCAACATCAAATGTATCTCCCGCGCTCCAAATCTGCGTGTGCTTTTTGCCTGTCAGCGGGAAAAACAAAATTCCCGCAGTCAAAATAACCGCCGCAAGGAGCACGCAAATTGTGATTTTAAACCCCTTTGTCACTTTTTCTTTCTTTGTCATGGAAAGTTCCCCTTTCTTGAATGTAAAAAGATACTGCTTTTATCTTTCATCATCTTTCTCTGCAAAAAAAACCGAAAAAGCAAACCGATTTTTACGGTTTAAATGGAACCGATTGCCCCAATAATTCCCCCAGGCGATTGAGGGCATATAGTCGCCCTTGCTGATTTGCAGTTTCTCTTGGAAGGGGTTAGCATAAGCATTGATATGCGCGCAATCGGTATCGACAAGCAAGGAATTGCCGTTTTCCGCCGTTACTTGATAGTTATAAATATTCAGCCGCTTGGTTTTAAAATCATTGCTTGCCAAAGCGTTATATTCGCTCGCTTTATCATAGTAAGCAAAGGCAGACATATCCTGTTCCCAAGGGATTTTTTCCATATCGGTATCTGTATAGCGGTGCGCCGTACCGACTTTAAAGGCAGTGCCGCTGTCTCTTGCGATATGCCCTCTTGGATAGTCGTTATAAAGCGCATTTCGTCTCCACGATACAGATTTTACCTCATTCGGCAGGGTGATTGCAACAGCGAGTTCGCTGATCCCGTAAAAAACCGAAATAAGACCTCTTGGCTTGATTTCAAACTGCAATTCTTCGCTGTTTTCATGAATGGTGAGTAAAAATGATTTGCCGAAGCCGAAATTCGCCGCATATGTATATTTTTTAATTCTTTTCAGCGCACTGCTTTTCACCGTGGTTCCATTGATTTTCCCGATTTTCAAATCCATACCCGCCACGAAAGCAACAAGTGTATCTTTACAGTTTACCTTTACGCCGTTTTCTGCAAATTCGCAGTGCAACGGGGAACGGCGAGGCTGAATATCATCATCGGTTTTATTGATAACCGTACTTTCCACAGTAACGCCGTCAAAAGCAAACAGAACGGTCATATTATCGGTACAGCTTACAGGCGAAAGCGTTACCGTACCGCTGTTATGCGGGGCGATATTCTCTCGAATTTTGCCGCTGAAAAGTACATTTTCGTTTTTATCCTGAACGGTTACAGTCACCTCGTTTAAATCGGTGTGGTCAAAACGGTTTTGGATTTGTAATTTGATTTGGTTACCGCAAACAAAGGTATCCTTAATTTTAATCGGTGTAAAGGCTTTTTTGGTTAGATACGCTTCGGGTTTTAACCGCTGAAACGCATCAAAAATACAGCCCCATTCGCCGTAGCCCGCACATTCGCCTTTTAAGTGATTTTGATGCTTTTCCATACGCTTTTCGGGCAAATAGAACACATCGTCAACAGCCGCCCAAATATCACAGCCCAGTGCGCCAGGTGTATCAAAAATATTGTCCCAGCCCCGTTTGATGCTTTCACCCCAAAAGACGCGGCAACTGTTGTCCGTTGTCAAATCATCGAGATTATAGCAAGGCACATGGGCAAACTCATCGTGCAAAATCGGTATATCGGATTTTCCGAGGTCGGAGGTGACTTTTTTATAGTGCCAACTGAAAATATCATACGGCAACGGCTTTGATTTCACCGTGTTCGGATAGCTGAAAATGACAGGTCTTGTTCTGTCCGCCTGTTTCACATAGTCATAACAATCTCTGAAACCGCTTGACTTTTCAAAATCCGATTCGTTGGCAATAGACCAGATAATCACGCTGGGATGATTTCTTGAAAATGCAATCATTTCGGCAAAAGAACGCAGAAAATCAACGGGCGGATTATAAATATCAAAGCCGTTTGCGCCCTTAAAGCAGGCGGCGTTTTCCTGCTCCACATACATACCGAGTGCATCGCAGACCGTGAGCATATAGTCGCTTGCAGGGTAATGCGAAGTACGAATGTGATTGATGTTATGCTCTTTGTAGGTTCTTATCTCGTGGTAAATCTCCTCTTTGGTCAGCGACCTGCCGTAAAGCCTTGAAACATCGTGACGGCAAACACCGCGGAGTTTTATCTCTTTGCCGTTTACATAGATTCTGTTTTTATCCGTGCCGTTTTGCCCGCCGTAGGTGATTTCCCTAAATCCGAATTGTACGGCATTTTCCTGCAAAACAATATCGTTTTCATCATATAAAGCGGTTTTCAGCGTGTATAAATTGGGGTGCTCGGCATCCCACAGTTTTGCCGACGGCACATCGAGATGAAACAAAAGATTTTCGTTGTCGATTTGCATTTCCGCTTCCGCCGCTTGCTCGTCCCCGTCGGTTATCACGGCTTTGAAACGCAACCCCGAACACCCTTTTGAAAAATCTATTTTTATTTCCGCCGAGGCATAGCCGTCATAAATTTTTGTGTCGATTTGTGTTTGCAAAATCGCCTGTTTCGGCAGACAGAACAAAGTAATATCCCGCAGTATGCCGCCGATATTGTGATGCGCATAATAACTTGCCCATGCGGAGTTGCTTTGATATTCACCGTTCGGATTCCAAGGGGATTTTTTGTTCCCCTCCAAATCGGCAACGCCGACAACAAGTGTTATTTCCTCATTTTCTGCAAATGCCGTAATATCCGCGTCCCACGGGGTAAAACCGCCGATATGCGAGGCGCAAAACTTGTTGTTCACCCAAATTCTTGCGTTGGAATAAACACCCTCAAACCGCAGAAAAACGCGTTTGTCCTGATACTCTTTTGGTATATGTACCGTTCTTTTATAGTAATATTCGGTATTATTTTCAATATCAAATCCCTGCAAACACAATTCGGACGGGACGATGACGCTTTGCCACTTTGCCGCATCTACTTTGTCGAAATCGTAATCCTGATTGTCTGCAAAAGCATCGGGAACATCGCTTAACGCCTCAAATAAAAATGTCCAGCAAGGCGTATTTCTGTCCGTCAGCAAAACAGAACACCGTTCGGTTTCATAAACCGTCTTTGGAATTTGCGGCAAGGTATATGTTTCATTCGTAGCTTTTGTATGCATAGTGCTTTCTCCTATTTCACGGTAAAACCGTTGTAGCCTTGCGAATAGTATTTTTCATTAAACGGGATATTGGTCGCTATCCAAGTAGTTCTTTCTTCAAGTGTCTGCTCGCCGTGCCCTTTGCCGATGCCGCCGTGGTCATTGGCAAAAACGACAAGCCATTCTTCGTTATATGTTTGTTCTCTTTCTTTGACTGCCTGCAAAACGGAATAGGCGTACATATCGCAGTTGATAACCGCGCCTGTATATTCCGTGCTTGCACCGAAGCCGTAATTGTGCCCCGCGGTATCAATATTGTGGAAGATACCGCAGATAATATCGTCGCCTGCCGCCATGCGTTCCAGAATGTAATCCCGCATACCCGAATCATAGGGTGCGGAAGAAGACGGTGTTTCGGGCGCAATAAAATTGTACAATTCAAGCGTTTCGGCGTATGTATCTTTCAGTTTTTCTTTCTTGACACGGTCTGTGTCGCAAATTTGCATAGGCAAACGGTTTGCCATTACAACCTTTACTTCTTCTTTTAAGTTTACATCGAAATACTGGTCCCAATCAAAGGCAACCGCCGTGTTCAGTCCCTTTTCGGCATATTCCAGCATAAAGGTTTTATACTGCATGTTTTTACTGTCATCATTGGTTTTGATACCATGTTTTGTTCCCCAAACGCCTGTAAAATGGGAGGTCCAGCTTGCCGAGGTAGAGGTGGTCTGCTCGGTTTCTGTTCCCGTTTCGCCGCCGCAGTAGGCAAGATACACGCCGCCTTTCTTTTGCAGTTCTGCAATGCCGCTTACGCCTGTTTTGCTGTTGTTTGCAGTGTCAAGAACATAGGGCAGTGCGTCCGCGCGCATACCGTCAAAGCCAATAAACAGCACCTTGCGAATTTTTCCGTCCGGCGCAACGGCGTTGCCGTCCTGTATTTTACAAACATCTAAAAAATCGTGCACATGGTTGTATGTTTGATATTCGGGAATGGAAGTGTCAACGGTATTCTTCCAAAACGGATATTGGGATACATTTTTTAAATAATCGGGATTGCTTTCCGTTTGATTTTCTTTTTTACAAGCGGAAAACGATAGAAAAACCAAAGAAACGGCGCTGACAACAGCGGTTAATGAAAGAAGCTTTTTATACATTTTCATAGAAAGATACCTCCTGTTTTTCGCTTTACAATCGTATTTTACTATTGAAAAACACAAAAAAATTAAGAAAATATGCTCGATTTTTTAGAAAAACTGCTATTTTTGTTTTGTCCGGCTTTATGATTGTTTTTCTAAACTTTTCGGCAAGATTTTGAAAGGGAGCCGGATTGATCCGTGCTAAAATGCAAGCGAAGATAAAAAAGAGATGTTTTCATAAATCTTACTAAAACATATAAAGGGCAAGTGCGTTACCACTCTTGCCCTTAAAATCATGCTTTTCCCTGCGTGTAATAATTTATTTTAACAGTATAAGAAAAATAATATGTATTTTTATTATGATACAAATTGTTGGTTATGAGAATATGCCGTTTGCAAATTATTATGTATCTGTTGAAGCAGATATCATTACATCAAAGTACGGAAAAAGACATTTGAGGTTACAAAAAGATTAAAGGTAGTTGTATATCAGTTGCTTCCTTCCGATGTTACATTCTCAAACTGCGCCGCATTCAGAACCGAACTTAAAAAATCACTCATTGGTTGTTATCGCCGCTTGGTTAGTTTTTGAAAGTTGTTTGAGTCCTGTGTTAATAAGCACTAAAACCATTATCCAAGCTAAAACGGTAAGAGCGATTCCAACAAGCGGTATATCAACGGGTACGGGAATAGGCATATCCCATACTGAATGAAGGACTACGGGGACTGCAAAGAGCTTGAGAAAACGAGAATTTAAAAGATGTTCTTTTTTCAATTCTTCTGCGCCCTTTACAAGAACAAGTGCCGCACCTGAAATTGCCGCCCATACTACATGACCGCCGAGAGAAAGAATGGCTCTTGTATATATAACTTCAAGCATTGTTTCCCAACCTCCAACTAAAAGGTAATTGAAAGCATAACCTGCGGTTTCAAACACTGCAAATCCTGCACCCACTGCAGAACCTATAAGAAGACCTGTAAGAATGTGCTTAACCTTTGCATTTTTACAGTAATAAGCAACAATCACAAATTTACCTATCTCTTCAACAATTCCCACAATAATTGCACCTGCGTAATCAAGCTCTCCCACCGGCGCAAATTCAAAAAGGATAAGCGTTGCGACAAGCGATAATGCACCGCCGACAAAGAATATTTTTATAACTTCAAAAAGGCTCATATTTCTCGGAGCGTTAACCTCAAAGAAAAATATAACCGTTGAGAACGGAACGGCAAGAGCACCGATAAAGATTAGTCCCGGAACTGCGTTGTCATTAGAAAACCATTCCGCTACAATAGACAGCAACCCGAAGGTGATTGCAAACATAAAGAATATACGGGAATAGAGCCACGGTTTAGGCCACGATGAAGAAATTTCATTTTCTTTGGGAGTAGTCTTTGCTGTTCCGCAAATGAACAGTTCATTCTGTTCCTCTTTGCTGTGCTTTTTGAAAACGTTAGAAACAAGGTCTTTAAGATGAAGTTTTACTTCTCCTGTTTCGCCCGTTAACTCATTAGCCTTTTGAATAACTGTGTTCATTGTTTTCCCTGCAACCTTCTTGGCTCCCTCAAAAAGTACTGTTGCAGTTGCCTGTAAATCCGAGTTTGTCGCAGTTCCCTGCGCTGCTCCGCACGAAGGGCAGAATTTGTTTGAAATGTTAATTTTCTGCCCGCAATTCGCACAGAATTTGTGTGCTGTTTCGTTGTTTTCCATTATGTATCCCCCTCACAAATTAACTCAAAGAACTAAAATAATGGTATATTTTTAATCCTTATTATCAATATGGTCTTTGAGTATTTTTCTTATCCACTTTTCACTATAACCGTATTTTGTTGCAAGCTCACTGTATGCCCCGTTTAAATATTCGCTTTTGATTTTATTCTTTTCTGTGCTATCGTTACTCCTCTCATATTAAATGCTCCTTTTAAAACTTCTAAACAGCATAATGCTTACTTCTTAATCATTATACTTAATCATTGTAATTATATCATAAAAATATGTAGATTTGCAAGATGTTAAGTTAACGTAATGTCTAATATTTATTTGTAGTATTGCTGAAAATTAAAAACGAGTATTACTAATTCCCAAAAAAGCCCAAATAGTTCCCGAATTTTTATTTTGAAAAAGTGGGGTTATGTCAATCGTAATTGGCGAAAAACCGTTTTGACAAAATTTCGCTGAAAGTTCAAGAGTGTTGACACATAAGGGATTGAGGGGCATAGTAGCCCATAGTTCTTGGCATAAAAAAAGCACCGTATAAAACGGTGCTCATGGTGCGAGTGTTCATAACGGATTTAAAAACGCGAGAGGAAAAATTACAAAAAAGAAGAACCTCAACTACGCGAATTGCGTGTCGAGGCTCTCGACTGGTGCGGAGTGACGGGACTTGACCGTATGCGGCGGCTATGCCTTGCATACTGTTTCGTTCGGCGACTATGCTCCGCACAGTAACCGCCTCACGCTTTTTGCTAAAAATGTTCCGCCGGCACATTTTTTTAACGCAAAAACCCTCTCGGGTCCAAGCCCCGTTTCCCTGAAAAAAATGAGTTCACGCAAATGCGTGAACTCATTTTTTGGTCGGAGTGACGGGACTTGAACCCATGGCCTCTTGGTCCCGAACCAAGCGCGATACCAAACTTCGCCACACCCCGA
>JBJEPW010000044.1:0-20159 GCA_051881435.1 Candidatus Fimenecus sp.
CGAGAAAAGGAAATCGCTGTATTGGACAACCAACTTGCCGAGAAAAAAGATGAGTTTCGTGTTATGGCTGACCGCATTGAAAACTTTGATAACGGCGAAAGAGCGTTACAAAATCTTGATGAAAGCATAATGAATGAGCCTGAATATCAGTTGCCTGAACCGCCTGCAATGATGTCGGCGAGAACATATAAGGCAAAGTTTGTTGAGCCGCTTATAGCCCGATTTAAGTCTTTAATCAGCACCTTATTTGCACGATATTTCAAGGCGTTGGACAGTTACCACAGATTGAACATCACAAACGGAAACCTATATCGTGAAAACGAAAAGTTATCGAAAGTTAATGAGAAATTATCACGAGAGAATGAAAATCTGCGTGCGGAAAACAGGGATTACAAACTTCTCCGCAAAGTATTCGGTCATAAACAAATTGATGACTTGCTTGAAAGAGCAAAGTCGGAAAAACAGTCTAAACAGCGTGAAAAACGCTTTAGAAATTATAAAGATGAAAGGTAGGACAACACAATGAAACAACATTTTACAGACGAAAAAACGGGAATCCGCTACACCTTGCAGGGAGATTATTATCTGCCCGACCTTGCATTACCCGCTGAAGAACAGCAGCCAATCGGCATATGGGGACAACGACATTTGCGACACATCAAGCAAAATCAAAGGGTGTTATACACCAATTTGCTGACAAGCGGCAAGTTAAACAGTTACCTTGCTGATATTAACCGACAGGCGGAAGATATGTTTTTCCGGCTTGTAAAACAGATGGCAGAACATGAGGGTGTGACCGAACAACTCAAAGCGGATAATCAAATGAATTGGGTGCAGAAAATGAATAATATACGCAACAGAGCTACAGAAATCGTAAATAGCGATATATATTACAACTAACCGAGAATGGCGGCGAGGAGATTAAACATTTTTATCCGAAAGTTTATTTTACTTCAATTTTACACCGATTTGCTTACGGATTTTACTATCAAAACTTATAATGTAGCCGTAGTCAAGAGATAACTGCAAAAACAATTGTCAAAGGAGATATAGAAAATGAAGAAGATTATCAGTTTACTCACAATAGCAATGTTGCTGGTATGTGTGCTTGCCGGTTGTGGCGGTAACAAAGAAACAGTTGCAACAGACGGCTCTACCTCAATGAACAAGGTTATTAGTGCTTTGGGTGAAGCCTTCCAGTCTGACACCGGCATTACCGTAACATACAATGCCACCGGTTCCGGCGCAGGCATTCAGGCGGTTCAGGAAAGCAGATGCGACATTGGACTTTCCAGCCGTAACCTCAAGGATGAGGAAAAGTCAAACGGACTTGAAGAAACCATTCTCGCTTATGATGGGATTGCTATCATTGTAAATCCCATTAATCCCGTCGCTAACCTTGATGTAGAAACTATCGCAAAAATCTACACCGGTGAAATCACCAACTGGAAAGAAGTCGGCGGCAATGATGCTGAAATCGTACGAATCGGTCGTGAAGCAGGAAGCGGTACAAGAGATGGCTTTGAGTCTATCACCGATACCGAGAACAAGTGTAAATACCGTCAGGAGCTGACCTCCACCGGTGATGTTATCACCACCGTAGCAAGCAATCCCGCTGCAATCGGTTATGCTTCTCTCGCTTCTATAAAGGACACCGTTAAGGCCCTCACCGTTGACGGTGTTGCTCCGAGCGAGAAAACCATTAAGGATGGCAGTTATGTGGTACAGCGTCCCTTCGTTCTCGTAACCAAGAAGGATACTGCACTTTCCGAAAGTGCTCAGAAATTCTTCGATTATATTACTTCCGAAGCGGCAACTGAAATCATTAGCAACGCAGGTGTCGTTCCTGCTAACTGAGGACTTTAAGCGACGGTGCAAAAGTGCCGCCGCTTATTGTGAATACAACAAGGTTCCGGGGTACCCACCCGCAATTTTAATTGCGTATAGCGGGTCGGGTCCTTATTCCCATTGAGGTTGATTATGAAGAAAAACAGATTGTTTGAGAATATCGTACACGGCATATTTCTCATACTCGGTTTAATAACCGTCGGCTGCGTTCTGCTCATCACGGTGTACCTTATTATTTCGGGTATACCCGCCATTAAGGAAATCGGTCTTGTAGAGTTTCTGTTCGGCAAAGAATGGGCATCCACCGCCGCCGAGCCGAAGTACGGAATCCTGCCGTTTATACTGACCAGCGTGTACGGAACAGCAGGCGCAATAATAATCGGCGTGCCCATCGGCTTTTTTACCGCAGTCTTTCTTTCAAAGGTTGCAAACAAAAAGGTAAGAGCTGTAATAGAAGCCGCTGTTAACCTGCTTGCAGGTATCCCGTCGGTTGTGTACGGCCTTGTAGGTATGCTTGTGCTTGTGCCTGCCATTCGTGAAATCTTTCATGTGCCGGACGGAGCAAGCCTGCTTGCCGCTATTATAGTGCTTGCGATTATGATACTGCCGAACATTATAAAAGTGTCTATCACGGCACTTGATGCCGTACCGAAGGAATACGAGGACGCATCTCTGGCTCTCGGTGCAACGCCAACCGAAACCTTTTTCAAGGTGTCCGTACCTGCCGCAAAAAGCGGTATTGCCGCCGCAGTTGTACTCGGTGTCGGTCGTGCCATCGGTGAAGCAATGGCGGTGATGATGGTTGCCGGTAATGTAGCCAATATGCCTTCACTCTTTGAAAGTGTCCGTTTCCTTACCACCGCTGTGGCAAGTGAAATGGCCTACTCAAGTCCCGGCAGTTTGCAGAGAAACGCTCTGTTCTCCATCGCCCTTGTGCTGTTCCTGTTTATTATGCTGATTAACGCTACGCTCAATTTCTTCTTGAAGCGTGATAAGGAGAAATAAGATGAATAAAAAAAGAAAACTATATATCGGTTTTATGCGTGGCGCAATGTATGTTTGTACCGCAATCACAGCGGCACTTGTGCTGTTCTTGTTCGGATATGTTTTAATGAATGGTATCCCTAACATCACTTGGGAGCTGCTCTCCACCAAACCAAGCTACTTAACCAAACGAATCGGTATTTTGCCCGATATTCTGAATACGGTTTACATCGTGATTGCGACACTTATTATTGTATTACCTCTCGGTGTCGGTGCGGCAATTTACCTTACCGAGTACGCAAAAAACAAAAAATTGGTAGCTATGATTGAATACGCCGCCGAAACCCTTTCGGGCATCCCGTCTATTATTTATGGTCTTGTGGGTATGTTGCTCTTTTCCAACAACTTTGGTACAAGCCTGCTCGCAGGTGCGCTGACACTTGTTATTATGAATCTTCCTACCGTTATGCGTACAACACAAGAAAGTCTAAAAACCGTTCCACAGAGTTACCGTGAAGGTGCTTTTGGATTGGGTGCAGGCAAATGGCACGTGATTCGTACTGTTGTACTTCCCGGATGTGTAGATGGTGTTATTACCGGTTGTATCCTATCTGTTGGTCGTATTCTCGGTGAATCGGCAGCGCTCCTCTTTACCGCAGGCTTTGCTCACGCACTCAACGGCATTTTCACGGGACTGACTTCCCCCGGTGCAACCTTGACGGTTGCTCTTTATGTGTATGCAAAAGAAGAAGGCGAATTTGGTGTTGCCTTTGCTATCGCCGCAATCCTAATGGTACTGACATTACTGATAAATCTATCTGCCGCATTGGTGGGCAAATACTTTGCCAAAAGGAGAAGCATATGAGTGAAATAATGACGACTAAAGACCTGTGCCTTTGGTACGGCGAAAATCAAGCCTTAAAGAATATCAATATAAACATTCCCGAAAAGAGTATTACGGCGCTAATCGGCCCTTCGGGATGCGGCAAATCTACCTTTCTCAAAACCCTAAACCGCATGAATGATCTTATTCCGATTGTAAAAATCACGGGCGAGGTCTTCTATAACGGTCGCAGCATCTTTGATAAGGATGTGGATGTGAACGAGCTTCGCCGAGATGTCGGCATGGTGTTTCAGAAGCCTAACCCCTTTCCGATGAGCATTTATGACAATATTGCCTACGGTCCCCGTACACACGGTATCACAAATAAGGTTAAGCTCGATGAAATCGTAGAGCGGGCCCTTCGGGATGCGGCAATTTGGGACGAAGTAAAAGACAGGCTCAAAAAGAACGCTCTCGGTCTTTCAGGCGGTCAGCAACAAAGGCTTTGCATTGCCCGTGCCCTTGCCGTAGAGCCGAAAGTTTTGCTTATGGACGAGCCGACTTCGGCGCTCGATCCTATCTCCACTTCCCGAATTGAGGAACTTGCATTGCAATTAAAGGAAAAATACACTATAATTATAGTGACTCATAATATTCAGCAGGCAGTTCGTATTTCGGATAATACGGCATTCTTCCTTCTTGGAGAGTTAGTAGAAGTCGGTGAAACTGAGAAGCTGTTCTCACAGCCCGTCGATAAGCGCACCGAAGATTACATTACAGGAAGGTTTGGTTGAGATTATGAGAAGCAGATTTGATGAGCAGCTTAAGTTACTGAATAAGAAAATGATTGAAATGGGCGCTGAATGCGAAAGCATTATTGCTCTATCCTCAAAAGCACTTCTTGAAGGCAACGCCGCAGGCACACGCAAAGCAAAAGAAAAAGGTCATAAGATTGACCAAATGGAGCGTGAGATCGAATCCATTTGCTTAAAACTCCTGCTCCAACAACAACCCGTAGCCAAAGACCTTCGTGTGATTTCCGCCGCCCTTAAAATGATTACCGATATGGAAAGAATCGGCGATCAGGCAGAGGATATTGCTGAGATTATTCCTTTCCTTAACGGCAGAACCGGCGAGGAATGCCACGATATTCGGCTTATGGCAGAAGCCACCATCAAAATGGTGACTGAAAGCATTGATGCTTATGTAAAACAAGACCTTGAGTTTGCCAAGTCGGTATCCGATTACGATGATGTGGTGGATGATGCTTTTGACCGTGTAAAACAGACACTAATTAAGATGATTTCCGAAAATACCGCCGATGGCGAGTATGCTCTGGATCTTCTTATGATAGCGAAATACTTTGAACGCATCGGAGACCACGCCGTAAATATTGCGGAGTGGGTTGAGTTCTCCGTGACCGGCGTTCATAAAGGAGAATAATATGATTTGGTGTGTTGATGACGACAATACCATTCGTGACATTGAGGTTTATACGTTGACACAAACCGGATTTGATGCGAAAGGGTTTGCTGACGGCATTTCTATGCTCGAAGCGCTGAAAACCGAAAAGCCGGAGCTGATTGTGCTTGATATTATGCTTCCCGGCAAGGACGGCGTTGATGTCTTGAAGGAAATCCGAAACAATCCCGAAACCCGTAAAATTCCGGTGATTATGGCGACTGCCAAAGGCACCGAGATGGACAAAATTCAGGGACTTGATACGGGAGCAGACGATTATCTTGTAAAGCCTTTCGGTGTGATGGAAATGGTATCTCGTATTAAAGCGGTACTCCGCCGCTGCGAGCCTGATGAAAAGGAAGAAGTACTTTCCGTCGCTGAAATCACACTCAGCGACAAGGAGCATCTTGTAACTGTCAGCGGTGAAAAGGTGGTACTTACCTTTAAGGAATTTGAGATGTTAAAACTCTTTATGAGTAATCCAGGCATTGTGTTCTCCCGTGATAAGCTCCTATCGGAAGTGTGGGGTGTGGATTATCTCGGCGAGTCAAGAACGGTAGATATGCACATTAAAACCCTTCGTCAGAAGCTGGGCGATGCAGGCTCCTGTATTGAAACGGTGATTGGTGTCGGCTATCGTATGGGAGGGAAGAAATGACAAAGAAAATCTTTCGCTCCATTATAGCTGTTGCGATGGTTGTGCTTTTGGCAGGTCTTCTTATTGCAAGCACCTTTTTATACGATTATTTCAATAAATCACAGGTGTCTCAGCTCAAGGAGGAGCTTTCCCTTGTTGCTACCAATGTAGATAAAATAGGTATCGAATATTTTGACAACTTTAATTCCCCCGTTTTCCGTTTTACTTTGGTTGATGCTGATGGCGGGGTGCTCTATGACTCACAGGCAACGGCAGAAGATATGGAAAATCACCTTGAACGTGAAGAAATCGCCGAAGCGCTTGAAAGCGGACACGGTAGTAGCGCAAGGTATTCTTCCACTTTGACCGAGAGAACTTTCTATGAAGCCACCCGCCTTGAAAGCGGCAACGTACTTCGTATTTCTGTAAGTCAGGTAACGGTGGGGGCGCTGATTCTCGGTATGCTTCCTGCTATTTGCGCCATCGTTTTGATTTCTATTGTGGTAGCCCTGTTGCTGTCGCACAAAATGGCAAAGAGCATCGTAAAACCGCTGAATGAGCTTGACCTTGAAAACCCTGCCGAAAATGAGACATACGAGGAGCTTGCGCCTATTCTTACCAAGCTTAACAAACAGCACAAGCAGATCACACGGCAGATGCAGGAACTGAGGCAAAAATCCGATGAGTTTGAGCAGATAACTGCTTCAATGAATGAGGGACTTGTTCTGCTTGATAAAAAAGGAATGATCCTCAGCATCAACGCTGCCGCTAAAAAACTGTTTGGGGCAGATGAAATGGTAATCGGTTGTGATTTCCTCACCCTTGACCGTAGCACGGACATGAGCCGTGCCATTGAAAAGGCGCTTGACGGTAAAAAAGCTGAGTTGCGTGAGGAAAGGAACGGAAGCGAGTATCAGTTTATTATTAACCATACCGAGTCGGACGGTAAGATGATCGGTGTTGTAATTCTCTGCTTTGACATCACAGAAACGGCATTTGCCGAGCGAACCCGCAAGGAATTTACCGCCAATGTTTCTCACGAACTGAAAACACCGCTTCAATCCATTATCGGTAGTGCGGAACTACTTGAAAACGGTCTTGTAAAATCGGAGGATACAAAAAGATTTGTCGGCAATATCAAGAACGAAGCTACACGGCTTGTTTCGCTTATTAACGATATTATCCGCCTTTCTCAGCTTGATGAGAATAGCGAGACTGCCACCGAGTCTGTGGATCTGTACGATATAGCAAACGAGGTTATTGAGGTGCTGACCGTGTCGGCCTCGAAAAAGCAAGTGGAACTCCGCCTAAACGGTGAGTCCTGCGTGATGAACGGTATCCGCAGATACCTCTATGAGATCGTCTATAATCTTTGCGACAACGCTATCCGCTATAACAAAGACGGCGGCAAGGTGATGATCGATCTCAAAAACAAGGACGGCAACATTGTTCTCTCTGTAAGCGATACCGGTATCGGTATTCCTGCCGAACATCAAAACCGTATCTTTGAACGCTTCTACCGTGTGGATAAGAGCCATTCCAAGGAAACAGGCGGTACAGGTCTCGGACTTTCCATTGTCAAACACGCCGTAGCCTATCACGGCGGTACTATCAAGCTTGAAAGCAAACTTGGAGAAGGCACAACAATTACAGTTGAATTCTAAAATCATTGGCGGTAAGGGTTTGACCTTGCTGCCAATTTTCTAAAACCACTTGAATTTTTAAGCAAAATAGCTTATAATATACCCATATTCGATTCCACATTATCCACGGTGAAATTATTCTTGTTATCAACCTCGATAACAAAATGATAACAAGGGCATTTTAGCACAGGATAATACAGATACATCGTGTATCAAAAAAATCAAGACCAACGAGAAGCAAAAACGCATAAACAGAATTGTTTAGTCTTGGTCGAGTGGGAATGATAACAATCGGTTATGAAGCAGCCTGAGAGTTTTTTACAAAACTCTCAGGCTTTTTGTTGTATGGCAAAGTAAAGTAGCAAAATATATAACCCGCGACACCAATGAAACATAATGTTATATGATGAAAATTCGCTTTATGATTGATATATAAGATAAACTGTGCTACAATTCTTACATATTAAAACGAATTGGGGAATGGCTATGAAAAAGATAATTATAATTATTGTAAGTATTCTGCTTGCGATTGCTATACTCGTTACAGGTGGGGTTTTTATGTTCCAAAAAGCAAGTGAAAACAAAGTCGATATTGCTACTCACCTTTCTGCATTTTCCGACACATCAAAAATGTCATACTCCTCACTTTTTTATGAGATTTCTCCCAATGAAAAAAACGAAACCGACACATGGCGTCAAGGTATGATTTCAGGCAACGGCTTACAGGGGGTAATCACAAGCGGTTCACCTTACAGCGACACATTGATTTACCAAAATATGCACTTTATTCTGCCGAATAAGAATATCCGCTACTGCCCCGATACTTCCGACGAGCTTGAAACGGTCAAGCAAAATATTGCTGACAACGAGAATATTACAGATGATGCCAGCTATGATGATGTTTATTCCTTCCATCCGGGCGGAGCTTTGAGAATTGACCAGTACAACCGTATTGAGCAGAATTACATACGCTATACTGATTACGAAACCGCCCAGGTTGGCGTAAGATATACTGACATTAAAGGTGATTGGGAAAGAACTACCTTCACTTCACAGACCGACGGCGTTACAATAACAAAAATCGGCGAATCTTCAAAGGGTAAAAAGGTTAATCTTACTCTTTCCTTTGACGATATTTCAACCTATGCGAACTTTGGCAACGGTAACGAAGTAGATTTGCAATACAAGAAAATCGTGGACGAGAATTGCGAATATATCGCATTTGCGGCACATTACCCTGACTATGGAAACAGTGAATTGAAAAACGGCGGATATGCAACACTTGTATATGTAATCTGCGAGGGTGGCGAGAAAAAAGAAATCACTAACGGCAAGTGTAAAGACGCACAGTATTGCGGTGAAAACAGCCCTGCAATAAAAATTAAAAATGCTGATGCAGTATATCTTATTGCGGTTTCTGACAGAACTTATGATATGGGAGCTTACGCTGATTTTGAAAGTGCAACATCTTATACACTTGTTGACGAATTAGCAACAACTGCAAAATCGGTTGCGAAAAAATACACTGTTGACGGTAAGTTTGATTACAACAAGGCACTTGAAAATCACGCTGAAATTTTCTCTGCACAGTTCAACGCAGTTACATTTAAGCTTGGCGACACGAACAGCACCTCTTCCAATGAAGATTTGGTTGGTCAACAGTATCAGAAAAACGAATTAGTCCCCGACCTCATGGAAAGAGCCTACTATTCGGGCAGATACGCTTATCTTTGTGCGGCGGGTTATTCTACCACCCGACTTTACGGTATGTGGACCGGCGAATGGGCACCCGGCTGGGGCAGTAAGTACACAATGGACGCCAATGTGAATTTGCAGACCTCATCAATGAACACAAGCAATATGAAATCGGCATATATCGGTTATGCTTCGTTCATTCTCCGTCAGGTTGCCGATTGGGAAGAAAATGCAAAGGCAACTCACGGCTTTACCGATGCCATTCAGGCACCTGTAAATGCGGACGGCGACAAGGCAGTTATAACCGAAACTTGTTATTCGTATCCGTTCCGCTATTGGAACGCGGGAGCAAGTTGGATGTTACAGCCTCTTTATGAAACCCTGTTGTGTTACGGCGATGTGAAAATTCCCATTACTGACGAATTCGATTTGAACGAATTAAAATCGGTTCTTTCAACTACCGAAACTGATTTGACAGATGAAGAAATCAGTACGTTAAAAGACAAAGGATATCTTGATTTGAGAAGTGATATTCTCTTGCCGTTGCTCACAAAAAGTGCAAATTATTGGGACCTGATTATGAGTCCTGAATACTACACCGACAAAGACGGAAATGTGGTTTATGAAAAAGGCAAGACTGAACTGCTTGACGATGAAAAATATGCAATTCTGCCAAGTTATTCACCTGAAAACAATCCCGCAAATTACCCGAGCCCCTCAGTTGCAAACTCAGTAATCGACATTTCCGCATGCAGGAGTAATCTTGAAATGCTCATTGATGTTATGACGAGCATTGATGAAAACGCCGACACGTCATACTGGGAGGAATTGCTCACAGATGTGCCTGATTATCTCTATGACGAAACGGGTGCGATTAAAGAGTGGGCCACAAAAGATTTTGATGAGAATAATTTACACCGTCATTTAAGCCATCTTTACTGCGTTTGGCCCATGTTTGAAACACAGGATGACAAGACACTTTACAACGCTTGTGTTCAGGCTATTAAAAACCGTGCAAGTGAGAACAACGCAAGTCATGCACTTGTTCACCGGGCACTCATAGGTGCAAGGCTGAAAGATTCACAGACAGTTACAAGCTCACTTATCGGACTTACAAACAACTGGATTTATTACGATTCTCTTATGACAAACCATGACACAAACCGTTGGAGTTGCTACTGCACCGACTTTGCAATAGGATATTTGGGAATTATCAACGAAAGTCTCATTTATTCTTATAAAAATGAGATTGAAATACTGCCCGCCCTCCCCGATTCAGCCTTTGACATCGGCGAAATCTGCGGAATAAGAACTCGCAACCGAGCTGTTATAGATTCACTTAAATGGAATCTTGCAGACGGCACAGCCACGGTTACAATCACATCGGATATTGCTCAGACTATTGAGGTTTCCTGCAGATTGTCGGATGAAATGCAACTGCTCACCTTTGCAAATGGAGAAACAAAAACTGCAACATTTGAAATATCCAAATAAAAGAATAAAACCATGAAAGTTCTAACGAATTTGATTTTTCCCGATTATAATTTAAAATTCATACTTTGTCCCGACAAATTCTGATTGTTTTCCATGTGGTAACAGCCTTTCCTTATACAAAATACAGATATTAAAGCAATTATACGGGAAAACGATATGGTAAACCGCCGAAGCAAAGTGAGTTTACAAAAAAGTAATCACAGAAAAATATATTCAATTAAGCAGTTACAAGGTGCACTGTTTTTTGGGGAGTGGAGAAATGAAAAGTATCAGTTTGCATCCAAATCCTATTTTTGAACGGGAAAACTGGCAAAGTCTGAACGGCGAATGGGACTTTGGATTTTCTAAAAAAGCGGTCAAAAACTACAAATTCCTAACCGAGCAAAAGATTTTGGATTTTTACAGGCAATCGGCTTTTACGCACAAAATAAATGTGCCGTTTTGTATTGAAAGCGCGCTTTCCGGAATCGGATACACGGGCTTTTTAAACCGCGTTTGGTACAAAAAGCGTATAAATATTACTCCGAACGGCAACAGGGTGTTTTTACATATCGGCGCCGCAGACTACAAAACCACGGTAATACTCAACGGTAAGCTTGCAGGCAGTCACACGGGCGGCTATACGCCTATGTGTTTTGATATAACGGATTTTGCGGTTGAGGGTGAAAACGAGTTATATATCCTTTGCGAAGATAACACCAGAGACGGTCTGATTGCAAGCGGAAAGCAAAGCACCAGAAAGAAATCTTATGCCTGCTCCTACACAAGAACTACGGGCATTTGGCAAAGTGTTTACATTGAATATACGCCCAATGATTATGTGAAAAGCTTTAAGCTTACCCCCTCTTTAAAGCACGGCAACATAACCGTTGAATTGGATTTATGCGGCACTCAGAGCCTTGAAATAACAGCATATCTTGACGAAAAAAATGTAGGCACAAAGTGCATAGAAGAAGCATCGGGCTTTGTTATTGTTCAAATTCCCATAAGCGACATCAAGGCTTGGGAGCTTGGAAACGCCGTGCTTTATGATTTGGAAATAAAATTCGGCAAAGACACGGTGAGCAGTTATTTCGGTTTGAGAGATGTTGCCCTTGACGGATTCAAATTTATGCTCAACGGCAAAAGCGTATTTCAAAGGACTGTGCTTGACCAAGGCTTTTACAGAAAAGGAATATACACCGCTGAAAATGACGAGGAATTAAAGCGGGATATTGAGCTTTCCATGGCGCTCGGGTTTAACGGTGCGCGGCTGCACCAAAAGGTGTTTGACCCGCGTTTTCTGTATTTCTGTGACCGTATGGGCTATATGGTATGGGGCGAATACGCCAACTGGGGGCTGGATTATTCCAATCCCAAGGCGGTGGATATTTTCCTTAACGAATGGGGCGAAGCCCTGCGGCGTGATTACAATCACCCTGCAATTATCGGTTGGTGTCCCTTTAATGAAACGTGGAATTACAGGGGCAGAAAGCAATATGACCCATTACTCAGAACCGTTTATGAATACACAAAGGAATTTGACCGTACAAGACCTTGTATAGACACAAGCGGTAATTTCCATGTTGTTACTGATATTTACGATGTGCACGATTATCGGGGCGAATTTGAGGAATTTCGCAAAAGCTATGAAAGGCTTGTGACGGACGGTGAGCTTTATGACCATGTTTTGAAGGACAATCCCGGGAGGCAGAAATACAACGGAGAGCCTGTATTTATGAGCGAATACGGCGGCATCAAGTGGGAATCTGACAAGCAATACAAATCGTGGGGATACGGCAACGATGTTAAAACCGAGGAAGAATGGCTTGAACGCTACAAAGGGCTGACCGAAGCCATACTCGACAACGCGTGTATGCTGGGATTTTGTTACACTCAGCTTTATGATGTGGAGCAAGAGCAAAACGGACTCTATACCTATGACAGGGAAAAGAAGTTCAGCGAAAAAATCTACGAGGAAATCCAAAAAATCAACACTCGAAAAGCCGCCATAGAGTTATAAACAAACAGCAACAATTTGCATAGTATTTAAAGTTTAAGAGCTGTCCGGTTTAAAGTTTAAATCAGACAGCTCTTTGTTTTGGTTGTGTTAAGAAATCATGGATTTTACTAGGTGGAGTGCCCATTCTATCAAAGAGAGCAATTCATAATTCAGTCAAACAGCATTGATGAAACTACTAAGGAAAAAGAATTTATTATTACTTGGCATCGGCAATAAGATATAAACCGTAAAAATTCAAAACGGAGGCATTGTATGAAAAACTTAAAAGTCGCATTACTTCAAATTCTTCCTGAAAACACGTTAGAGGAAAACCGCATAAAAGGTGCTCATTACTGCCGCAAAGCGAAAGAAATGGGTGCGGATATTGCCCTGTTTCCCGAAATGTGGAGTTGCGGATATAAAATTTCCGAAAATTTGGACGAATTAAAGAATTCCGCCGTATCTGCCGACGGAGATTTTGTAAGTTTTTTCGGCACATTGGCAAAGGAACTAAAAATGGCAATCGGTATAACTTTTTTGGAACAATTTGAGCCCTTGCCGAGAAATACATTTTGCCTGTTCGACCGTTTCGGCAAAAAGAAGCTGACTTACGCAAAGGTGCACACCTGCGATTTCGGCGACGAATGTCGGCTTACGCACGGCGAGGATTTTTATGTTACCGATTTAGACACGGCGCAGGGTACGGTGAAAGTGGGCGCTATGATTTGCTATGACCGTGAATTTCCCGAAAGCGCACGGATTTTAATGCTCAAAGGTGCGGAACTGATTTTAGTACCAAACGCCTGCCCTATGGAAATCAACCGCATTTCCCAACTGCGGGCGCGTGCATTTGAAAATATGGTGGGCATTGCCACCTGCAACTATCCTGACGGAAAAGATGGCTGTAACGGACATTCCACGGCGTTTGACGGCATTGCATACCGTCCCGATGAGCCGTTTTCAAGGGATACGCTGATTATTGAGGCGGGAGAACAAGAGGGAATTTACCTTGCCGATTTTCCCATGGATGAAATACGTGCATACCGTGAAAATGAGGTACACGGCAACGCTTACCGCCGCCCCGATAAGTATCATATTTTGATTAACGAGGCAAAGAAAGAGCCTTTCCTGCGGAAAGATTATCGGAAATGAGGGGAAAGCTATGGTCATTCGAAAATATGAGACTGGTGACTGTACCGAAATTCTGCGGTTGTTTTATGATACGGTGCACACCGTCAATGCAAAGGATTACACGGTAGAACAATTAGACGCTTGGGCACCGAAAAATCTTGACACGGCGCGCTGGGATGCCTCTTTATCCGCAAATTACACGCTTGTTGCCGTTAAAAACGAAAAAATCGTCGGATTCGGTGATATAGACAAAAGCGGATATTTGGACCGCCTATATGTACACAAGGATTTTCAGTGTCAGGGAATTGCATCTGCAATTTGCGACGAACTTGAAAAATCTTGCGATGCAGACAGAATAAGCACGCATGCATCTGTAACGGCGATGCCTTTTTTTGAGCATCGGGGGTATAAAGTGATTAAGACGCGGTATGTAAAAAGGCATGGGATTGAACTTCGGAATTATCTGATGATAATGGCAGTAAAAAATATGTAATATTTGCAGATTTTATTGTGAATAATTCTTGAAATGTTGTCCTAAATAATATATAATAATTCCATTGTTTAAAATGGCAAAATTTATTTTAAAAATGTGTGTTGTGTGGAGGTAGTGTTATGCAAAGCAATGTACGCCCCGAAAATATGGAGCGCATTACTACAAAGGCGCTTGCCGATGCTTTTATAGCAGAGCAGGTAGAAGAAATCCGCCGTCAGGTCGGCGACAAAAAGGTTCTTTTAGCCCTTTCGGGCGGTGTTGACTCATCGGTTGTTGCGGCTCTCCTTATTAAGGCTATCGGCAAACAGCTTGTATGTGTTCATGTTAATCACGGACTTATGAGAAAAGGCGAAAGCGAGCAGGTTATTGAGGTTTTCCGTAATCAGCTTGACGCAAACCTTATTTATATTGATGCAACAGACCGTTTCCTTGACCTGCTTGCAGGCGTTGAGGACCCCGAAACCAAGAGAAAAATTATCGGCGGTGAATTTATCAAGGTATTTGATGAAGAGGCTCGCAAGCTGGAGGGGATTTCTTTCCTTGCACAGGGTACGATTTATCCCGATATTCTGGAAAGCGACGGAGTTAAGGCTCATCACAATGTAGGCGGTCTTCCCGAAGAAATGAATTTTGAACTTGTTGAGCCCGTTAAGCTTCTTTTCAAGGACGAGGTTCGTGTTGTAGGCTCTGCTCTCGGTCTTCCGGATTCAATGGTTTACCGTCAGCCCTTCCCCGGTCCCGGACTTGGCGTTCGCTGCACAGGCGCTATCACCCGCGACAGGCTTCACACTTTGCGTGAAGCCGACGCGATTTTGCGTGAAGAATTTGACAATGCAGGTCTTACAAGCAAGGTTTGGCAGTTCTTTACGGTTGTTCCAGATTTCCGTTCAACAGGTGTAAGAAACGGCAAGCGCACTTTTGACTGGCCTGTTATTATCCGTGCCGTAAACACTGTTGACGCTATGACCGCAACCGTTCCCGAAATTGACTGGGCGGTGCTTAAAAAGATTACTGACAGAATTTTAGCAGAGGTTCCCGGAGCAGGCAGAGTGCTTTACGATTTAAGTCCCAAGGCTCCTGCTACAATTGAGTGGGAATAGCCGCCGAGCGCTGCCGGTGGCAGATGAAGCGAGAGCGGCTATTTGTGCAAAATAAGGAGCAATGCGAAGCGGTGCGAGCAGTGCGACTATATTTTGTGTGGGCGAAGCCGCCGAGCGCTGCCGGTGGCAGATGAAGCGAGAGCGGCTATTTGTGCAAAATAAGGAGCAATGCGAAGCGGTGCGAGCAGTGCGACTATATTTTGTGTGGGCGAAGCCGCCGAGCGCTGCCGGTGGCAGATGTATAAAATAAATGAGTTTATAACAGAATGTTTTTGATGTGGAGAGAAAAGGATGAATTTTACCAGGAAAAACATTAAAATTATCCTCGGTATAATTACATTTACCGTTGTTTTGTTTGCGGCGTCACAGCATTTATCGGTTGTTGCGGCTGTAATATCGGAAATATTAAGCATATTAGCTCCCGTAACAGTCGGGCTTTGTCTTGCTTTCATATTAAATATACCGATGTCGCTTTTAGAACGCAATGTTTTTGCATTTACGCAAAAAAGTAAGCATAATGCCGTAAAAAAACTTTCAAGGCCCGCAAGCCTTATTACAACGATAATTTTAGCGATAGGCTTTATTGCTGTTTTGCTGCTTATAATCATTCCGCAGCTTAAAGATGCTGTTGTTATGCTCGTCAATAAAATTCCGGTTTATTACGAGGCCTTTGTTGAATGGGTAGATCGTACTATAGTACGCCTGAACCTTGAAGTTGACACGAAATTTTTACACAATCCGAGATTTGATTTTGAAAAAATTTCGCAGATGTCTCAAAAAATCATCAACAAAGAAAATGCAAATACAATTTTAAACACAACGGTTGGCGTAACGTCGTCTGTTGTTTCGGGTATTGTGAATTTTGCTTTGGGATCGGTTATTGCTGTTTATGTGCTTGCGGAAAAAGAAAGAATCGGCAAGTTTTTTGACCGACTTATAAAACGGGTTGCATCTGAAAAATTGTATGAAAAGTTCCACAAGATTATTTCGGTTGCCGCTGACTCGTTCTCAAGTTTTATTTCCGGTCAGTTCATCGACGCATTGCTCTTGGGCTTTTTATGCTTTATAGGAATGGCTGTATTAAGGTTGCCTTATGCCGCAGTAGTCTCGGTGGTAATAGGCATTTTCGCCCTGCTCCCGGTAATCGGTCCGATTATCGGCGAGGCAATAGGTTGCTTCATAATTTTTATGGTTAGTCCGTTCAAATCCCTCGTTTTCCTAATCTTTATTCTTTTGCTTCAGGCAGTGGATAATAATTTCATATATCCCCGTATTATGGGAAAGTCTGTTGGACTTCCCGGTATTCTTGTTTTAATTGCGGTGATTATCGGCGGAAACATCGGCGGAATTTTAGGCGTGGTTTTAGGTGTTCCTATTGCATCGGCATCATATGCAATTATTGTTTCATGGCTTAATAATGAACGAAAAACCGAGCCGATAAATAATGATATTACCGTTTCCGGCGAAATAACAGCACCCGAAACGGAGAAATCGGGAATTGATAATAAATAGTTTTTTAGGCTTTTGCCTTAAAATATATGTGTTGTGTGTATTTACAGGAGTGAATTATGGGTAAATTAGGCTTTGATAACGACAAATACCTTCGTATGCAATCGGAGCATATTAAGGAGAGAATCAGCAAATTCGGAGGTAAGCTTTATCTTGAATTCGGAGGAAAGATTTTTGACGATTACCATGCGTCAAGAGTTCTCCCCGGCTTTAAGCCCGACAGCAAGATGAATATGCTTTTACAGCTTAAAGACGATGCCGAAATCATTATTGCTATCTGCGCCAAGGATATTGAAAAGAACAAAATCCGCAGTGATATAGGCATTACTTATGACCTTGATGTTCTGCGCCTTATTGATATTTTCAACAGCTTCGGGCTTTTTGTGGGCGGCGTTGTGCTTACACAGTATGCAAGCCAGCCTGCGGCAATAGTGTTTGAGCAAAAGCTTAAATCGCTCGGAATAAAAGTTTACCGCCACTATCCTATTGATAATTATCCTACCGATATTCCGCTCATTGTAAGCGAAAACGGATACGGTAAGAATGATTACATAGAAACCACCCATTCACTTGTTGTTATCACCGCTCCCGGTCCCGGCAGCGGAAAGATGGCGGTTTGCCTTTCACAGCTTTATCACGAGCATCAAAGAGGAATTAAAGCGGGATACGCAAAATTTGAAACCTTCCCTATATGGAATCTTCCCCTTAAACACCCTGTTAACCTTGCTTATGAGGCTGCGACCGCCGACTTAAAGGATGTCAATATGATTGACCCCTTCCATCTTGAAGCCTACGGCAAAACAACGGTAAATTACAACAGAGATGTTGAGATTTTCCCTGTTCTCAACACTATTTTTGAGCGTATATACGGTCAGTCCCCCTATAAATCCCCTACCGATATGGGCGTTAATATGGCAGGCAACTGCATTTTTGACAACGAAGCCGTTTGCCACGCCTCAAAAATGGAAATTATCCGCCGTTACTGCAATTATCTTGTTATGCAAAAGAATAACAAGAATGTGTCGGACGAGCTTTATAAAATCGACCTTATTATGAAGCAACTTGACATTACCACCGATGACAGGGCTGTTATTTCAGCTTCATTGGAGCTTTCAAAGAAAACCAACTCCCCTGTTACGGCGATTGAACTTAATGACGGACGGATTATTACGGGAAAAACATCTGAGCTTCTCAGCGCCTCCTCGGCGGTGCTCTTAAACGCTCTCAAAGCCCTTGCGAATATCAGCGACGATACGCTTTTAATAACTCCTACGGTTATAGAGCCTATTAAGAAGCTGAAATCCGCTTCGCTTCATGAGCGTGACACGAGCCTGCACCCCGACGAAATCCTTATTGCGCTTTCCATTTGCGCTACTATGAATCCCCTTGCACAAAAGGCACTTGAAGCAATAAAGTATTTAAGAGGAAGCGATGCACACTCTACTGTTGTACTTTCGGACGCCGACAAAGAGGTTTTCCGAAAATTAGGTATTACCGTAACTTACGAGCCCTATAAAAACAACGACAATCTTTACTACAACTAACAAACACACAACATAGGAGTTGATTTTATGGCAACAAAGTACATTTTCGTTACCGGAGGAGTTGTTTCCGGTCTGGGCAAAGGCATAACGGCGGCATCATTGGGACGCCTGCTCAAAGACCGTGGTATGAAGGTCACGGTTATTAAGCTTGACCCCTATCTTAACATTGACCCCGGCACTATGAACCCAATTCAGCACGGCGAGGTTTTCGTGACCGATGACGGAGCCGAAACCGACCTGGATTTAGGACACTATGAGCGTTTTATTGATGAAAAGCTTACAAAAAACAGCTCTTGCACATCGGGAAGTGTTTTCAACACCGTTCTTTCAAACGAGAGAAAAGGAGTTTACGGCGGACAGACTATTCAGGTTATCCCCCACATTACCAATGAAATCAAACGGCGCATTTCCCTTAATGCGGTAAGCGGTATTGATGTTGTACTTGTTGAAATCGGCGGTACGGTAGGCGATATTGAAAGTCAGCCGTTCCTTGAAGCCATAAGGCAGTTTGCTCAGGAGCGCCCCGGTGACTGTGTGTTTATTCATGTTACTCTTATTCCCTATCTGGGAGCATCAATGGAGCTTAAAACAAAGCCCACACAGCATAGCGTAAAGGAGCTTTTGGGAATCGGAATTAAGCCCGATGTTATCGTACTTCGCACCGAGCATCCAATTGATGACGGAATCAAAAATAAGATAGCGCTTTTCTGCAATGTTCCCGCAAATCATGTTATTGAAAACATTGATATGCCCACTCTTTATGAAATCCCCATGGCATTGGAAAAAGAGGGCTTGGCGGACATTGTTATTGATACATTAAAGCTTAACTGCAATGAGCCCGACCATACTGACTGGCTCAAAATGACTGAGGCTAACAAAAATCTTAAAAAGAAGGTTAAAATTGCCCTTGTGGGCAAGTATGTTGAGCTTCACGACTCATATCTCAGCGTTAACGAGGCATTGAAGCACGGCGGACTTGCCCACGATGCTAAGGTTGAGATTGATTGGGTTGATTCAGAGCTTGTTAACGACGACAATGCAAAGGAAATTCTCGGTTCTGCCGACGGAATACTTGTTCCCGGCGGTTTCGGTACACGAGGAATAGACGGTAAAATTGCCGCCGCAAAATACGCAAGGGAAAACAAGGTTCCGTATCTCGGTATCTGCCTGGGACTTCAGATTGCGGTTATTGAATTTGCCCGTGATGTTTTAGGTCTTAAAGACGCCAACACAACGGAAATTGACCCCAACACCGCAAATCCCGTGATTTACCTTATGCCCGACCAATATTCAGTTACCGATATGGGCGGAACAATGCGCCTCGGTCAGTACCCCTGCGTGCTTGATGAAAACTCAAAGGTATATAAGGCATACGGCAAGCAACTCATAACTGAGCGTCACCGCCACCGCTACGAGGTTAACAACGACTACCGCGAAGCCTTGGAGGAAAACGGAATGCACATATGCGGCGAATCTCCCGATAAATATATTGTGGAAATGATTGAATTGAAGGACCACCCGTGGTTTGTTGCAACACAGGCGCATCCCGAATTCAATTCACGCCCCACAAGACCGCATCCCCTCTTTGCAGGACTTATAGGAGCGGCTGTTGAGTATAAAGAGAATAAATAGGTATGAAAAAGCGGCTTACAGTGAACTGTAAGCCGTGTTTTTTATTGCCGCGGTATTTTAAGGTGAGGGGAGTCGAACCCCATATGGTTTAAAACGGCATATTTTCGCCTGAACTGCGTTAAAAATCTTGCCATACGGCAGTATGGCGGCGATTTTGTGCCTTGTTCAAACAAAAATCTACTCG
>JBJEPW010000045.1:0-77651 GCA_051881435.1 Candidatus Fimenecus sp.
GGCATAATGTGTATACCATGTCCTTACACAGGTGTATACCATGTTACTCTTGACAGGAAACCCGTCCCTACAAACAAACTACAATCGGCAGGGGCTGGCGTCCTCGACAGCCCGTAAAAACCCAACGAAAAGAGGGGACAATATGGAAAAATCGCGCATAAACTCCCTATACACCAAAAAACGGTTCGGGGTTGTACTGTTGATTTTCGGCGTGTTCAGTACGCTGATAATCCTGCACCGACTGTTTCATTATGTTTATGAATACGATGCACAATTCAGTCCCGTGGATTACGGCAGATTCAATTTTCTCTCCTTTTTCACGGTGCAGTCCAATATCTTCGTGTGCATTTATTTGTTATTGATGGCGGCGGCTGTGTTCGGGAACAAACGGGCGCAAAAAATCGCGTTTCATCCGATTGTCGGCGCGGCGGTCACGACCTATATTTTGATTACAGGGATTGTGTATTGTTGCGGCATACCGCTGGGCTTTACACCGCCGTTTCAATGGGACACACCAACGCATTGGATGCTCAGCTTCATTCAGGTGTATCACCATATGATAGTACCGCCGCTGATGCTCATTCTGTGGCTGTTCCCCGCAACCGACAGAAAAGTAGGGTACAAAAATGCGTGGATATTCGGTATTTACCCGCTTTTATATTCCCTGTTTTCCATCGTGCGCGGTGCTGTGTCCGAGCCTGCGTTTTATGCGTACCCGTTTTATAAACCCAATTTCTTTTGGGAGCTGTTTTTTGCCGACAAACCGTTCCGCCTGCCCCTTGCTTATTTGCTGATGGTGCCGATGCTTGCACTTGGCATATCCCTGTTCATTCTTGCGACGGTTGTGCTTATTTTCATTCACAATAAACGCATCGTACACAAATAAAAGGAGAAAGAAAAATGAAGTTTTTAAAAGGAATTGGTAATGCGCTGTTTTCCCGTGTGGGAGCGTACATATCCTTCATACTTTCCGTATTTGCCCTCATTTTCATAAGAAGCGCAACATGGACATACGGATGGATAGCACAGCTTTATCCTCTCGGTGAAAACTTTATACCTACTGTAACAGGCATCGGCATTGCCTGCGCGGTAATCATTTTTGCATACCTACTTTTGCTCGCATTTTCAGCCGACAAAAAGGTTTCGGGAATGACTGTTTTCAAGGTGATATATTGCATTTTTGCCGTCTTGGGCACGGTATTGTTTATTTATTCCCTTGTTCTCGTGTTCGGATTGGACAGCGGCATTTCATCTGAAAACCTTGTCAGAGGAATAACCGCCTGTGCCGACAAAGCGCCATATTTGGCGTTAGCGCTCACCATACCAATTGCGGCAGTATTCTGCACCAACCCCAAGAGCGTTGCAAAATCCCTCATTGCAGGCGTTGTAATTATTGCAATTGTTGTTGCCCCTCTCTCGATAGGTGTGGGCTCCGGCAACACTTGGAACGGGGATAAGCTCCCTGCGCTTTCTCTTTCTGAAAACCTCGCCAAGGGTGCAACTGTTACATTTGAAAGCCTTAAAAAGGGTGAAAAGCCGGATGCAGAGGCAATTTTACAGGACAACGACCGTTGCTGGACTCCCTCGGACCCTGCCCGTGAACCTGAGGAAGGACAAAACGACGGCAATAACAGCTATGTTGAAATTAAGCTTGCAAAAGTAAGCACCTTTAACACCGCCGTGATCGAAGAGGTGGGCAATCAGGCTCAGTATTTCCGCTTGCAGGCATTTATTGACGACGAATGGATAACAATTTACGAGAGTGAAAAAATTGAGGAATACCGCCTTTGCAGTTTTGATGCGGTAACAACAGACCGTGTAAGACTGTCTATTGACAAATTCCGCAGCAGCGATACTCCCGTGAAAATCCGTTCTCTCCAACTCTACAATGAAGCACCCCGTACCGCCGAAAATTTTGAAGTAACGGCATATCAGAGGCTTGACGGAGATGTTCCCACCGAGATTTTGACAAAAGGTGAGGAGTATGTTAAAAATTACGCAAAATACTATGATGTATATACAACTATAATCGTCTTCGGTGCCATTGATTGGACTGATGACGGTGAAATGGTTTTCGGCAACGGCGGAGAAGAAGCCTTTGCAAGAGAGCTTCAGGCGCTTAAAGAGGTTATATCTTACCGTGAAAATCAGGACCATAAGGTCAAGGTTATTGTAACCGCTTTGGCAGACGGCGCCCACAGCGACGGCGGCGGAGTTAATGTTTATATGGCTCAGTATTGGGAAAAGGTTGCAGATACTATTGTAGCCTTTGCCGATAAATATGACCTTGACGGCGTTGATATCGACTGGGAATATCCGCAAACAGCAGATGACTGGAAGAATTTTGATAACTTTATGGCACGCCTTGACGACGGTATGCACAAAACCAACCCCGATGCCATAATTTCAACGGCCTTGTCAGCATGGGCGTTGGGAATGTCACAGGATACCTTGGATCGCATAGACCAAATTCAGTTTATGGCTTATGACGGAAACGATATTGACGGCTACCAAAGCTCCTTACAGCAAGCCCACGAAGGACTTAAAGCCTTTGTCGATAACGGTGCGGATATAACTAAAATAAACATCGGAATCGCCGCATACGGACGCCCTATAAACGGCTCACCCTATTGGGCGGTATGGCGTAATCTTGACGAGGCCACATATTGGAATAATATGTATTTTAATGTCCACGACGGCGGTCAGGTTTATACAGGTACTTTCTGTTCACCGGCATTGGCGGGGGATAAGACTGCCCTTGCATTGTTCAGCGGCGCAGGCGGAGTAATGGTCTTCCGTGTGGCGTGTGACAAGACAATGGACGACCCCAACAGCGTTGCATGCGGAATCCAAAACGCCCTTAACCGATATGTTGAGAATTGGTAAACACGTTCTGCTCCCTCATTTAGGTAGGGCTGGTGGCTTGCCCCCGCCGTAAAAAAACATATGAAACCAATTACGCTCCCTCAATGAGGGAGCTGTCAGCGAAGCTGACTGAGGGAGTTGCCAATTCTTAATCAAATCCATAGGCGGGTTTAAAAACCCGCCTATGATACGAGATAATATACTTGAATATTTTTGTAAAATGTGATAAAATCAATTCCGTTCCAATATATTACGGAGGCATAGCTCAGCCGGTCAGAGCGCACGGTTCACATCCGTGAGGTCGCGGGTTCGATCCCCTCTGTCTCCACCAAAGCCTCAAAGGCATTAGCCTTTGGGGCTTGCTTTTGTCCGGTAACAGATGAAAACAAGCAGCCGCAATTTTACGGCCGCTTGTTTTTAATCCGGTGCTGAAATTTTAAAATGTTCACACCGCTTTTGTTTTGCGCTCAGCGCAAGGTATCTCTGATACCCTTTGCAGTATCGGATGCGGCTTCGCTCACTCCGCTTACAGCATCGGATACAGCGTCTCCGGCACCGTTCAAAACATCGCTGACACCGTTGCCCAAATCGCTGACACCTTGGGAAACATCGCCTTTCATATCAGATGTTGTGCCGTTATGATTACTTACCGTGTTGTTTGTCGTGCTGTTGCTATTGCCTGCCGAGGTGTTGCCGACTTTACCGTCGTCTGCATCGCCGCAGCCTGCAAAAAACAGACATAATACGGCAGTAATTGCAATCATAATTATAGCTGCTTTTTTCATAATATTACCTCCATAAATTTATATTCTGTTATTCTACTTTGTCAGGACGCCGCCGTCACTGTAAAGCAGAATAAGAATATCGTCCTCTTCGCCTGTAATACAGTCGATATACACGAGTAACTCCTGAGAGCTTTCGGTTTTGCAGTGGAACTCATAGCAAAATCTTTCGCCGCCCCAGTCATTGGGAATCACGCTTTTCTGCACGGATATTATATTAAGATATGAGTTGATTTTTTCTGCCGCCTGTGCCGCGGAAATCATATTGCTTGGCGCCGTTCTTTCATAATGGTTTGAAACATAACCAGTTGCGTCAAACGCCATTATTTTGCCGTTTTCCAAGTTTACGCTTACTTTTATCAGGTCAGGATAATAAACAATTCCGTCTTTTGCTGCGGCAAAATTAACCGTGCAAATTCCGTCATCGGTAAAATAATAGCTTTCCTTTAATCCGTCATAACCGATTTTTTTTAGAAAATCAGCTCCGTATTTTACTGCTTCCTCATATTTAACCTCAATTGCCCCTGCATAACCTGAATTTAGCATATAAAGGGGCTTTCCGCCTTTTTTAGTAATTCCAACGGTGCAGTTTTCACTTTGAAAAACATAGCAGGGGATTTTGCCGCCCTCTTCATAGGCGAATTTTAAAGAATCTTTTTCATCTGCACACACATTTTGTGCAACTGTCAACGCCGCGTTTTTGGAAATCTCGTTTTCGTTTTCCAAAAGTCTCGGCTGTGCTTGTTCAATGTGGTCGGAAAACGGACCGTCATATATAAGCGAGGGGAAGTCGGAAAGGGACTGTTCTGCATCGTCAATGCTTTTGCCCAGCGTTGAGGTATCTGTTTTGCTGTTGAGAAGGTTTGTATCGGTATTCTCAAAATTAAAATTCCCGTTTTCAAGTTCAAAGCACATTCTGCCTATTTGTTCTGTCAGCGTGTTACAGTAAGAATTAAGCTTTTTAAGCTGTTCTCTTTCGTTGTCTGTAATCGGCTCTCCTGAGGCGCTCTTTCGCTGCAACGCCATCACAAATTCACCCACCTGCGATAAAAATTTGTATGTGTTATCAAGCGCAGAATCGTTGCCCGAAAGCATTGAAAGACTGTTCTTTGCGCCGGAGGCTTCACGCCAAAGCTCCGTTGAAAGCTTTGAGAGCATAGTGGGGGTGCTCACATAAACCGTCTTTTCAAGGTTTGCCGATATATTATTAAGATACTCATCAAGGGATATTAACGCCATCTGCTTTGTAATAAGCGCTTCACGCTGATAGCGGGCCGCTTTCACGGTTTGTACAATACCGAAAATTCCCAATACGATAATCACCGTTGCGGTGTATAGAATTATTCTTATTTTCTTGCGTTTTGAGTTGGTTTTACTGTTCATTTTTGCGCTCCTTTGCAGATTTGAAATTATTGTTAACAAAAAATTTAAAAATATACGCGTTTTTTGTCCAATTTATATTTGCCAAACATTGTTTTTTGTAGTATAATTTATGATGATTAATTATGTAGAATGGGAGAGAAGTGTAATGAGCGTTTATCTTGATAACAGCGCTACAACAAAGCCGTGCGAAGCAGCAGTAAAAAAAGCGCTTTCCATGATGAACGAAAACTTCGGTAATCCGTCCAGTCTGCATATGTGCGGATATAATGCTAAAAAAGAGCTCGATAACGCCCGTAAAACTCTTGCGTCATTTTTGTCCTGCGATGTTAAAGAAATATATTTCACATCAGGCGGAACGGCGGCGAACAATACCGCAATTTTAGGCACTGCCCGCACAAAGCATCGCGAGGGTAAGAAAATAATCACTACCGGGCTTGAACATCCCAGCGTCATCAAACACTTTCAGCTTCTTGAAGAAGCAGGCTTTGAGGCTGTTTATTTAAAACCCGACAGAAACGGTAAAATTAACCTTACTGAGCTTTCAAACGCCGTTGACGAAAATACAATTTTAGTCAGCGTTATGGCGGTTAATAACGAGGTTGGCTCAATTCAGGATATTTCCGAAATCAAAAGCATAATAAAATTAAAAAATTCAAAAGCGTATTTCCATTGCGATGCGGTGCAGGGCTTTGGTAAAATGACAATTAAGCCGAAAAAACTCGGTATTGATTTAATGAGTATGAGCGCCCATAAAATTCACGGTATAAAGGGAGCAGGTGCACTGTTTGTCAATAGCTCAATTCGGCTGATGCCGAGTATTTTGGGCGGAGGTCAGGAAAACGGCTTGGTTTCGGGAACTGAGCCCATGCCTGCTGTCTGTGCCTTTGCCGCCGCAGTTGAAGACATAGGTAATATTGAGAAAAATCTTGCCTATACACAAAAGGTTAAACAGTATTTTGTTGATAGAATAAAATCTGTTGACGGTGTGTATATAAACTCTCCCGATGATGCATTGCCGTATATAATAAATATTTCCGTAAAAGGCGTGCCGTCGCAGGTTATGCTTAACGCTCTCTCGGCAGAGGGGATATATGTTTCGGCAGGTTCGGCGTGTTCAAAAGGTCACCGCAGCGATGTTCTTTCCGCAATGGGAGTTGCACCCTCGCTTATTGACAGCGCAATCAGAATCAGTTTGTCAAAAAATACCACTGAAAATGATATGGATTTGTTGTATAATGGTATTGTAAATACCGTAAAACGCGTCAGGAGATAATATGAAAGAAATAATACTTATTAAAAACGGCGAGCTTGCATTAAAAGGCTTAAACCGTTCCACTTTTGAGGATATACTGATTAAGAATATCCGCAGAAGGCTTAAACCTCTCGGTGATTTTGAATACAGGAAAGAACAGTCCACCGTTTCTGTTGTTCCTCTCGACGATTTTGTAGATATGGACGAGGTAAACGAGCGTGTCGCCCGTGTTTTCGGTATAGCCTGCTATTCAAGAGCCTTGCAGGTTGAGAAGGATATGGGGGAGATATTAAAATACGCCCCCGAATATCTCTCGGAACAGCTTAAAAGCGCTAAAACCTTTAAGGTGGAGGGTAAGCGTTCCGATAAAAAGTTCCCCTTAACTTCTCCTCAGATGTCCGCCGAGGTAGGCGGCGCTGTGCTGGAAAAATTTCCGCATTTAAAGGTAGATGTGAAAAATCCGGATGTGCTCATTACAATAGAAATAAGAGATAAATTCGCGTTTATCAGAGGTAATCAGACAAAGGGCGCAGGCGGTATGCCGACGGGAACCGCAGGGAAATCCGCAATTCTCATTTCAGGCGGAATTGACAGCCCCGTGGCGGCATATATGATGGCAAAAAGAGGACTGACGCTTACTGCAATCCATTTTGCCTCACCGCCATATACATCGCCGCAATCGGAAGAAAAGGTTCATGAATTGCTCCGTCAGGTTTCTAAATTCAGCGGAAATATAACGCTTTTCACAGTAGGATTTACAGAAATTCAGGAGCAAATAAGAGATAATTGTCCCGAGGATTTGTTCACACTTGTTATGCGCCGCTTTATGATGCGTATCGCTGAGAAGATAGCCGAAAAAGAAGAGTGTAAGGCGCTTATAACAGGGGAGAGCCTCGGTCAGGTGGCAAGCCAGACATTACCTGCCCTTGCCTGTACGGACGCAGTCGTTTCAATGCCTGTTTTCCGTCCCCTTATCGGTCTTGATAAGGACGAAATTATTGCAGTTTCAAGAAAGATAAACACTTTCGATATTTCAATTCAGCCCTTTGAGGATTGCTGTACCGTGTTTACTCCGAAACACCCCAAAACAAAGCCCCAAATCAGTATTCTTGAGAATGCCGAAAAAGCGTTGGATGTGGACGGACTTATTGAAAAGGCGTTGGACAACACCCGTGTTCAGAATATTTACTTTTAAAAGGTACAATTCTTATGACACTTGAAGAAAAAACCGTAAAAATCTTAAAGGAAAAGGGACTTGTTATGGCTTGTGCCGAGTCCTGCACAGGCGGTTTAATAGCAAAAAGAATAACTGATGTAAGCGGTTCTTCTGCAGTTTTTAACTGCGGAATTGTAAGTTACAGTAACGAAATTAAATCTGAGGTGCTGGGTGTCAGCAAGAAAACGCTTGAAACATACGGCGCTGTAAGCGAGCAAACTGTCCGCGAGATGGTAAGCGGCGTGTTAAAACTTTCCGGTGCCGATGTTGCCGTGTCTGTATCGGGTATTGCAGGCCCTTCGTCCGATAACACCTCAAAGCCTGTTGGGCTTATATATCTTGCCGTTTCCGACGGCAAAAAGACAAAAGTAAAATGCCTGAATAACAGTTATAAGTTCGATATAAGAAACAGAAACAGAAACCGTGCCTGCGAAGAGGCACTTAAAATGATAATTGAAACGGTGGGTGGTAATCTTGAATAAGCGAAGGATGTCAGCGGGTAAAATCGTAGCATTGATTATTTGCGTTTTGCTTTTCACCGTTTCATCAGGTTTTTTAATAAAGCATTTTGTTGATATACATAAAAATAAAGATACTTTTGAAAAGCTTTCACAACTCGTGCCGTCAAATGACAACAGCAACGGAGAAGAAGCACCCGATTACTCTAAACTTGTGGAAATGAATTCCGATTTTGTAGGTTGGATAACGGTTCCTAATACATCCATAAATCACCCTGTTGTAAAGACCGCAAATAACGAATTCTATCTTAATCATAATTTTGATAAGGAAAGCGACCGCCGCGGCGCAATATTTATGGATTACCGCAACAATGCGACTGAGCTTGATTCAAATACAATACTTTACGGCCATAATTGTTATGATACAACCATGTTTTCAGACCTTGAGAAATATGAGAAAATTGATTTTTATAAAACTGCGCCCGTATTTGAATTTAATACGCTTGAGAAAAAGTATAAGTGGAAAATATACGGCGTATTTATAACAAGTGCTTCTGAAAGCGAAGACAACGGATATGTTTTCTATTACAATACTCCGAATGTAGATGAAAATGATTTTGAAGGCTTTATAGAAGAAGTTAATAAGCGTCGGCTTTATACAACAGATGTAGATATTAACAGTGACGACAGGCTGATGATACTTTCAACCTGTGTGCGTAATCTCGATTTGAAAAACAAGGCAGGAACCACAACATACAGAGCCGACGGAAGAATAGTAATTCTTGCCCGCGCCGTAAGGGACGGAGAGAGTGCTGAGGTTAATACGGAAAAAGCGTATGTTAATGAAAACCCAAAATATCCTCAGCTTTGGTATGATAAAAACGGTATTCAAAATCCGTATAAAAATGAAAAAGGCTGGTATCCTCAGGAGGTAATTCGGTAAATGAACGGCAAAGAAAACAACAATGAAATACTCTCCTTCGAGGAGCTCCGTAAAAAGCTGGGTATGGATGATAATACACCGAAGCCTAAAAAGATTGAAAAAACTAATAAGGAAATGGGTGAAAAATCCGTCAATATCCAAGAAAGCGGTAAAGAAAATGATATTACGGAGCAAATCGAAAAGGCAATTGAAGAGCAGATAAATGCTGATGCAGTCGTGCCCGAAGGGAAAATAGTTATTGAAAACGGGAAAACCCTTCTTGATATTACAGATCAATACGTTTCAAATAAGCCTGATGCAAATGAGGCCGAAGCGGAAAATAACAGTAAAACCGAAAAGAAAAAACAGGTTCGTACCTTTAACGAAATTTTTTCGGGATTTTTCGGGAATTTTGTACCAAAAAAGAAAGACGGTACGAAAGAGATTATCCGAAAAATAATAATGGATATTTCAATCATAGCCATAATAGGCTGTGTGATTGCGTTCGGTAATTTGTATCGCCAGCACCGTGCAGAGCTTAAACTCGAGGAAGAACTGAAAAACAAATTTATTGATACCTCAAGTTTTGATGAGAATCAGTATGTAGAGGCGTGGGAGGATGTTTTTGCAACATATCCGAATATGAATTTCCCGGAGGGAATGAATTTAAAATATGCTTATCTCTATGCCCTTAATCAGGATTTTGTGGGCTGGCTGAGAATTGAGAATACAAATATGGATGTTCAGGTAGTGCAAAGTGACGATAACGATTATTATCTTCGCCGTGATTTTTACGGGAAGTCAAGTCGATACGGCTGTCCGTATATGGATTACAGAAATGACGCAAAGTATCTGAATGACAATACCGTTATTTACGGCCATCATATGACTGACGGATTGATGTTTTCAAATCTTGACAAATTTAAAACTCTTGAAGGATATAAGGATTCTCCGATAATTAAGTTTGATACGCTTTACGAAACATATTATTTCAAGGTTTTCGCAGCCTTTATCACAAATGCTGAGGCTCAGGATGACAACGGTTATATTTTCAATTATTCTGTCACGGACTTTTTAACCGATGAAAGATTTAATAATTTTATTGCAGAAGTTGAAAAAAGAAGTATAATTGAAACAGGAGTAACCGTTCAGCCTGACGATAAGATACTCACCCTCGTCACTTGTTCTAATGAATTTAATGAAGCCCGTCTTGTGGTAATGGGCAGAATGGTTCGTGAAAACGAGGATATAGATGTAGATACAAGTTCCGCATCCCTTAATACATCGCCTAAATATCCGCAGGCGTGGTATGATGCAAAGGGTATGGTAAATCCCTATAAAGACGATGAGGACTGGACACCGTAAAAAATAATTTTTAGTATATATTTGGGTTAAAGAGAGGTAAATTTATGAAGGTAAGACTGTTGTCATTGAATGTTGACAAGAATATGCCCTTTGCCAGATTTCAGGCAAGAGTAATCAGCAGTATTAAGTCATATTCAGATGACTCGCTGTCATTTGAGCATTTTGAAAATATGCGTGACTTGTTTTCCGCTTTGCAGGAGGCCTTGGAGAATGACGAGCTGATTATCACCGCTGTTGACAATAAGCATTATACAAAATTAAAGCTTGCTATTATTCAGGCTCTTGAAACGGAGGTTCAGTACAATCCGTCAATACTCAATATGCTTGAATCCGATGAGGAAATGGACGATAATATTCGAAAGGACTTTTCCGCTTTTCCCGAGCCTGCAACCGTGTTTTTATCAAAGGACGGTCTGTATTCAGGCTTCGGAATAGAAAACGGCAGTCAGTATTTTGCGTTGCTTCCCATTGATAATGAGAGAATAAACCTTATATTGAGAAACGGTTTGGTACCGTTCCTCTCAAAACATCTCGGTTCGCCCGAAGAAAGTGATTTTCTTGGTGAATACAAGCATTTCGATAATGAAAAGGTTACAATCGCAGTACAAAGATTACTTGATACTGGCTCTGTTGCGGCAGTAAACGGCACACAGAACGCCGAAATACTCAAAAGCTGCGGCGACAGTGTGGAAAACTTCGATGATGTGTTCATCTTTACTCCTCATGTTGAGGATAAAGGCGATGTAAACGCAACCGAATACGCGGCTCAGCTTGCAAAGGTAAGTCTTGATTTGTCTGCTGCCAATATCGGTGCGTCAATAAGCGATATATACACGGCAGGCGACTCAAATTATATTTGTATCGCTGTTGCAAACGATGAATCGGCAGTAGTGAGAAAGCTTTATATGTCAGAGGGTGAAACAGAGGACGCTTTTATTGAAAGTGCCGCAGTTGAGTTAATTGAGCTTGTGGGTGAAAAGGCAATGGGCGTTCAGAGCGTCGGTATCGAAATTACCGACGGTGCCGCATCGGAAAGTGAACCTGAAAAAAATGCAAAAAGCAAGAAAACCGTAGCGGTGACCTGTGGCGTATTGGGAATAATTATCGTACTTTGCGCAGTTTTGGGTGTTGTGTATAAGATGCAGGGCGAAAACGGTGCATTCGCACAAAAGATTAAAAGAATTTTCGGTACTGAGTCAACAACGCAGTCAGCACCGTCAACTACCAAACCTCAAACCACCGAAAGCACAACAGAACCTGAGCCCGTTCAGAAACCTCTTATGAAATTATCCGAATTTATGGCCAATGAGATTGTTTCTCTTGAAATGCTTAAAAATTCAGAGGAAAACACAGAAGAAGAGTCATCGTCAACCGCCGAAAATGAGGAGAGCACTTCCTCAACTGCTCCGGAAACTGTTGAAGATAAAGGTGCACCTGAATTTATAACGGTTAACGGAGAAAAAATTCCCGCAAAAGAAGCTCTGGCGCGGTTCGTTATGACCGAGATGGGCGAGGGATATAATACAGAGGCAATTAAGGCGCAGACCGTTGTAATTTATACATATTTGAAATACCGTGATACAAACTTTGTAATTGACGGCGTAGAAATCAGCGAAACTTACAATAATGAGGTTATGGAAGCTGTTGAAGCTGTTTTCGGCGAGTATTTGTCCTATAACGGCGAAGTTGCTCTCACACCTTATTTCGGTATTGCAGCTCGCAAAACTTCAAACGCTCAAACTGTATTTTCACAGTCCTATTCTTACCTCAGAGATATTGAGGTAACAGGAAATCCCGATACAAAGGCTGAAAATTACAAGGTAACAAAAGAATATACTCTCGGTGAAATGAAAGGAATACTTTTAGCATACAACGGTAATCTTGCGCTTTCCGATGAGCCCGCAGGCTGGATATCTGTTGAAAGCCACGATGCGGCTGTTTCTTCAAGCATCGGATATGTAACCAAGGTTAATGTGGGCGGCGTTGAAATGAGCGGCCTTGATTTCAAAACAAAGGTATTTTCTTCACAGCCCCTCGCTTCTCATTGCTTTACCGTAACTTATGACAGCACAAGCACTACCTTTACTGTTACAACATACGGCGAAGGCCTGGGCGTTGGTATGAGTAAGACAGGCGCTAATTCACTTGCCGCTAACGGTACAAAATACAAGAAAATTCTTTCAACATATTTTAACGGAACAACATTAACCAAGGAGGAAAATGTATGAAAATTTTAGTTACGGGCGGAGCCGGATTTATCGGCTCACACACATGCGTAGAGCTTTTAAATTCGGGATATGAAATTGTTGTTGTGGATAATCTCTACAATTCCAGCGAAAAATCGTTGGAGAGGGTCCGTGAGCTTACTGGCAAGGATTTTGCGTTTTACCCTTTTGATATCCGCGATAAAGATAATATGCGCAAGATTTTCAAAGAGCATAAGATTGACGCGTGTATTCACTTTGCAGGTCTTAAAGCCGTAGGCGAAAGCTGTCAGAAACCCTTGGAGTATTATGACAACAACATCGGCGGAACCCTTGCTCTTTGCGAGGTTATGAGAGAATTCAACTGTAAAAAAATTGTTTTCAGTTCTTCTGCAACCGTTTACGGTATGAATAATATTTCTCCCTTGAAGGAAAATATGAAAACAGGCGGTACTACCAATCCTTACGGTACCACAAAGTATATGATTGAAATCATTTTGGAGGATTTCCATAAGGCGGATCCCGATTGGGCTGTAACACTTCTCCGTTACTTCAATCCCATCGGCGCTCATAAGAGCGGCAGAATAGGCGAAAACCCCAACGGAATCCCAAATAATCTTATGCCTTATATTACACAGGTTGCAATCGGCAAGCGCCCGTATCTGAGCGTTTACGGCAACGATTACGATACCCATGACGGTACAGGCGTCAGAGATTATATCCATGTTGTAGATTTGGCGCTCGGTCATGTTAAGGCAGTTGAAAAAATCGTAAAAGATACTCCTGCCGTTAATGTCTATAATTTGGGCACAGGCAAGGGATACAGTGTGCTTGATGTTGTAAATGCCTTTGAGCAGGCATCGGGTCAGCATATTGAGTATAAAATTGTTGAAAGACGCCCCGGCGATATTGCAACCTGCTATTCGGATGCTTCAAAGGCATATAATGAGCTTGGTTGGAAAGCTGAGCGCGGACTTCTTGAAATGTGTGAGGATTCCTGGCGTTGGCAGAGTACTAACCCCAACGGTTTTGAGGAATAATACGAAAGGGTGTTATTTATGAAGAAAAAGGGATTATTTATCGGTATCGGAGCTGTTTTGCTTGTTGTAATAATAATTGCGGCAAGCGCAGTTTCAACATATAACGGTATTGTTGCAAAGCAGGAAAAGGTTCAGAACACCGATTCACAGATTAAAACATATCTTCAACGCAGAGCAGATTTGATTCCCAATCTTGTCAATACGGTTAAGGGGTATGCCGCTCACGAGGAAGAGGTTTATACGGCGCTTGCAGATGCCCGCGCAAAGCTTAATTCAGCAGCTACACCCGCTGAATATGAGCAGGCAGAGCAGAGCTTTAATTCGGCACTTTCAAGGCTTCTTGTAGTGGTTGAAAATTATCCCGAACTCAAAGCAAATGAGAATTTCATTTATCTTCAAGATGAAATTGCAGGGTCCGAAAACAGAATATCAACAGCGCGTACGGATTATAATAATGCTGTTACGGAATATAACCAGGCGATAAGAAAATTCCCCGCAGTAATTTTTGCGGGAATGTTCGGATTTGAAAAGGCAGAATATTTTGAGGCGGCACCTGAATCACAAACCGTTCCGTCAGTAAGTTTTGAATAATGTTAAGAATATGAAAAAGGTTTTTCAAAGCTTCTGCATTTTGACTGTTTTGTGCATTATTATGTCTTGCACAGCCTTTGCAATAGATTTGCCGAAGCCGACAAACGAATTTTTTGTCAATGATTTCGCCGGCGTTATTGATGAAGAAACCGAAAACGATATTATGGCTATCGGAGCGAGTCTGTATAAACAGACAACTGCACAGGTCGTTGTTGTTACGGTGGATTCTCTGGACGGATATGATGTTGATGAATATGCCCTTGAACTGGGAAGAGAGTGGGGCGTAGGCGAAAAAGAGAAGAATAACGGCGTTGTTTTGCTTATGGCTGTTTCCGAACGAAAGGTTACTATCCAGGTGGGATACGGTCTTGAAGGGCGGTTAACAGACGGTAAAACAGGCAGGATTCTTGATAACTACGCTGTTCCTTATCTTAAAGACAACGATTTTTCAAAAGGGCTCAGTGAGGCTTATAAAGCGATTGTAACCGAGGTTTATGCGGAATATGATGTTACGCCGCAGGTCGATTACGGTATTGATGAATATTCCGAGAAAACTTCCGATGCTGTTGATATGATTGTTTCGCTGATTATTGTCGCCGTTGTTCTGCTGATATTTTTCGGCGGAAGGCGCGGCAGAAGAAGATTTTTCTTCGGTCCGTTTTTCGGTGGATTCCACGGAGGCTTTCACGGCGGTTCAGGCGGGAACGATGACTTTTTCGGCGGCGGTTTTTCAGGCGGCAGTTCAGGCTCCGGCGGTTTTTCAGGCGGAGGAGGATTTTCCGGTGGCGGAGGCTCCTTCGGCGGCGGAGGTTCTTCAAGAGGCTTTTAAGGAGGATGTTTATGAGGGTATTTGATTTTGATAATACAATCTATGACGGCGAAAGCGGCATGGATTTGTTCCTTTATTTCTTTAAGAAAGACCCCAAAGGCTTGCTCAAATATACTCCCAAATTCTTTGAAGGCTTTGTAAAGTATAAGAGGGGTAAAATCACCATTGACGAGGTAATGGAGGATTACGGCGTAATTTTAAAAGAATACTGCGGTCAGGTTCAGGATGTTTTCGGCGAATTTGAGACGTTTTGGGATCAAAATATGGAAAAGGTAAAAAGCTTTTACTACGAAATGCAGGACGAAAATGATATTATCGTTTCTGCCTGTCCGGTATGTCTTTTGAAAATTGCCTGTGACCGAATAGGAATAAAGAACTATATCGGCTCTGATGTTGACCCCATAAACGGTGAGATTAGAAGTGTCTGCTATAAAGATAAAAAGGTAGAAGCTTTCCGTGAAGCCTATGGCGATGCGGAAATTGATGAGTTTTATACCGATTCCATGAGCGATAAGCCTATGATGGAAATTTCCAAAAATGTTTTTATGGTTGACGGTGATAAAATCACTCAAATAAAAAAAGACGGTAAAATGATAAAAGTAAAAGAATAATTTAATAATTTTATGAGCAGGTTGGGCAGTTGCGCAGAAATTTCTGTGAGGAAAGTCCGAGCATCATACAGCAGGGTAACGGCTAACAGCCGCCGAGGGTGACCTTAGGGAAAGTGCATAGAGAATAACCGCCGCTTTTTGCGGTAAGGGTGGAAAGGCGAGGTAAGAGCTCACCGGCGTTGCAGAGATGCAGCGGCCGAGCAAACCCTACCCGATGCAACATCGACAGGAGTTGTCAGCTGGGCAGATACTCCGAAGGATGGCTTCAGGTGTGCGGCAACGCACATCGCAGATAGATAATTGCCTTAAACGACAGAACTCGGCTTACAGACCTACTCATATTTTATAAGACGGAGTTTATCCGTCTTTTTTTATGTAATCACCAAAAAGCTGATTATCCGTATAATGTGTTGAGGTGATTTTTATGATTGACGCATTGGCAGGGACCGTTTTTGTGTGCTTAATTCTGCTGGGAACGGTTGCATTTTGCTATATTATTATGTTAAAATTACTTATACCGAAAACCGACAGTGATTATTACATATTTATTCCCTGTGATAAAAACACAAAAGATGTTCGGAAAAAAGCATACGGTATGAGATTGAAACTCAATCTTTTCAGCGACGGAATTTACGGAAAAATAGTAGTGCTGGATTCGGGAATAACCGAAGAAGAACGCGAAAGTCTTCTTGAAATCTGTAAAGAAAGCGACGGAATATATTTAGTCCCGAGGGAAAACATAAAGGATTTTTTGAATGGAAGAATTTGAAACAAAAATTAAATTACAGGGCACCGTAACCGATATAACCTTTCGCAACGATACAAACGGCTATACCGTGTTTACCGTTGATACCTCCGATGAGGAATTAACGGTTGTGGGAACAGCCCTCGATATAAAAACAGGCGACCGTGTGGAGGTTGTGGGCGATTATACATACCATTCCGTTTACGGCAGGCAGTTTAAAGCGGATTTGTGCACAGCTCTTTTACCTGAAACGGTGGATGACCTTTACCGTTATCTTTCAAGCGGCGTAATTAAGGGCATAAGAGAATCAACTGCTCGCAAAATTGTTGACCGTTTCGGCGAAAAAACCTTTGAAATTCTTGAAAATGATGCGGAACGCCTTGCTGAAATTAAGGGCATTTCTCTTGAAAAAGCGAGAAAAATCGGTAAAGAGTATAATAGGCAGTGCTCCACACGCGCATTGATTATGAATTTATCCCGCTACGGGCTGAATACAGGCGAGTGCATATTGGCGTTTGAAAAATTAGGCAATAACGCCGTTGAGCTTATTGAAGAAAACCCCTATATTCTTTGTGAGGGAGAAAACAGGATTTCCTTTGAAAGAGCGGAGCAAATTGCAGGGATGCTTCCCACAAAGCCGCAGTCACAGTGCCGCATTGAAGCGGGCGTAGTTTATGTGATTACCCATAATTTCTATAACGGACACACATGCGTACCCCTTGAAAAGCTTTATGCTCCGTCATGCGAATTACTGAATGAAAGCCGAGAAAATATTGAAATTGCCATTGACAGTCTTTCTGAAAGGCGAAGAATAGTAATTGAAGAGATAAACGGGCGTGATTTTGTATTTTTGCCCGAAGCATACCGTGCGGAGCGCTCTATTGCAAACAGAATGAAAGTGCTTTTGCGCTATCCGCCGGAAAATCCCATACCTGTTGAGCAGTATTTAGATATGCTTGAAAAACAGAGCAACATTGAATACGCCGAAAAGCAAAAGCAGGCGATAATCACGGCTGTAAATAAAGGTATTCTTATTCTCACAGGCGGTCCCGGTACAGGTAAAACAACGACACTTAACGGAATAATCGGTATGTTTGAAAAGGATAATCTTGACATTGCCCTCTGCGCTCCCACAGGCAGAGCCGCACAGCGAATGACCGAAGCAACAGGCAGAACAGCCGCAACAATACACAGATTGCTTGAAGTTGAGTGGGACAGTAACGATAAACCCGTGTTTAAACGAAATTTGCGTAATCCTCTTGATTGTCAGGCCGTGATTGTTGATGAAATGTCCATGGTGGATATTTTCCTCTTTTCAAGTCTTTTGGACGCGTTGCCCTTTGGTTGCCGCCTTATAATGGTAGGGGATAGCGACCAGCTCCCTCCCGTCAGCGCAGGAAATGTGTTGAAGGATTTGATTGAAAGCGGACTTGTCCCCGTTGTTCAGCTCACCGAAATATTCAGGCAGGCTCTCGAAAGTAATATTGTCCGAAATGCCCATTCAATCGTAAGCGGCAAGCATATTGAAACTGAATATAAAGAGGGGGATTTTTACTTTTTACACCGTAATTTTCCTCTCGACGCAGTGCGCACAATAAAGGATTTATATACAAAAAGATTGCCCGAAGCATATGGGCTTAATCCTCTTACACAGATTCAGGTGCTTTGTCCCTCAAAAAAAGGCGACACAGGCACTTTGAACCTTAACCGTGTATTGCAGGAGGCTGTAAATCCGCCGTCATCGGAAAAGCGTGAGTATAATACTGGCTACCGTCTGTTCCGCACAGGCGATAAGGTTATGCAGATAAAAAATAACTATAATATTCATTGGGAAACCGAAAGCGAAGAGGGCGACGGTATTTTCAACGGCGATATAGGATTTATTGAGCATATTGATTTGCATAATGACGCGATTATCATTGATTTTTCAGGTAAAAGAGCAACATATTCAAAGGAACAATTGGCGGAAATCGAGCTTGCATACGCCGTTACCGTTCATAAAAGTCAGGGCAGCGAGTTCGACGCGGTCATTATGCCTGTAATTTCCGTTAACAGCCGTCTTTGTTACCGAAATCTTCTTTATACCGCCGTAACAAGAGCAAAAAATCTTATGATACTTGTGGGAACAACAGGCTGTGTGAATAATATGATTGAAAACTGTAAAACACAGCTTCGTTATTCATCTTTAAAACATTTTTTGCTTGACAATGGCGAAAAAGGTAGTATAATGTAAAAAGCCAAGTAAATAGTGCGTGGGGGCTGACGGTAAGTCGGCTGAGATTGAGGCTTATTCCGCCTCTGACCATTGAACCTGATACGGATAATGCCGTCGTAGGAAGTTTTTTCAGCCTTGCGGTATTCCCTTGGCTGATTTTTTTTATTTGGAGGAAAAATAAATGAAAAAGCAAAAACTCTATTGGCTTGTTGAAAGCGCGCTTATGATTGCGCTGGGAGTTGTTTTGGAACTTGTTTCCAAAATGATAATCCCTGAAATGCCTTTCGGCGGACAGGTTACCATCGTCAGCATGCTTCCTGTTATTCTTGTAGGCTGGAAGTACGGAATTGCAAAGGGACTTGTAACAGGCTTCGTCTATTCTTTGGTTGAAATGGCATTAGGCTCACATACAATTGCTGAAATGATAATGCCCTCTTCGGAGGATTATCTCGGCAGTTTAGGTAAGGTAGTCTTAATGCTTTTGCTTGATTACATAGTTGCATATACCGTTCTCGGTCTTGCATCAATGTACAAGAAGGCTATAAAAAAGGCTTGGCTTTCTTTGGCACTGGGCGCATTCACGGTTCTTCTTCTCCGTTATTTGAGCCATATTATTTCAGGTTACATTCTTTTTGGTGCATGGGCAGAGTGGTTCTTCACTCAGGAAGGTTTCTATTCTTGGGGACAGACAATTCTTAATAAGTTCAGCGGAGATATGCTTTCACTTGTATATTCCGTGATTTACAACGGCTTCTATATGATTCCTGAAATCATCATAACAACAATAGTTGCGGCTGTTGTAGGCAAAATTCCTCAGCTCACAAGCGTAAAGAACGCAAAATAAGTTAGAATAAAACGGAAAGAACAAGGGTAGAAATCCTTGTTCTTTTTTTATGCCTGATTATATTTTTTGAAAAAAATTTTCAAGTGTACTCTTTTAGAGTATAGAAATTCGGTATTTTATGCTATATAATGGCATTACGACTTGTTTCGACAAGATTTGAAAGAGAAAAAGGAGTTTTAAAAATGTTTTGTAACAATTGCGGAGCGCAAAATCCCGACGGAGCAAACAATTGCTCAAATTGCGGTGCACGCCTGAATAATGCTCAGCAGACTTCACAGCCTGCGGCACCTGTTCAGCCCGTAACACCCGCACAGCCCCAAAAACCTAAAAATAACAAAGGACTTATCATCGGCATCGTAGCAGGCGTAGTTGCTTTAATAGCAATTGTAGCCGTTGTGCTTGTATTCGTACTCGGCGGCGATAAAGATAAGGACGACGAAAAAGACGATTCAGGCACCACAAAAGCAGCCGTAACACAGGATGCAGGGGATAAGAATAAGGACGACAAAGAAAATAATAAATCTAATAATAAGCCTGCAACATCAAGTATGTCATATCAGGATGTTGTAAAAGAATATTCAAAGCTTATATTATCAGGTGATTTTAGCGGTGCTCTCAAATACTCTGCTATTGATGTTGAGGGTTATTTGACCGATGTTGCAAATTCAAATGGTTCAAGCATGAGCGCGATTTGTGATGCTCTTGAAGGCATTATTTATTATGAATTAGATGAAGAAGTAGAAATAACAAGCATTGATCAGTTCTATACCGTTATGGGCAAAATGTTCAGAGAAGATATGGGAAGCTATACTGTATCAGAAGTAAAAATTACAGAATTTGATTTACTCGATATTACCGATTCTTACGATATGGATGACATTAAAGAAGAATATATTGATTGTTATGCTTTTTGGGGATTTGGCTTTGACGAAAATGATTTGCCAAAGTATGTTGACACATCAAAAATAACAGAAGCATACGATATTGAGGCAGAGGTAACAGTAACATTATCTGACGGTACTTCTGATACATTCGATTTCTGGGGCTATGTTGTAAATTATAACGGCAATTGGCTCGTAGTCGGTGAACCAATGCACGATATGCTTTAATAATGTGTAAAATTTAAGGTTTATAATAATTTCCGATTGTGTACGGCGGGGACAAGCCCCCGCTGTATCTTTAATCACAATCACAGAAACTGAAAGGAGTTTTTGAAATGTTTTGTAACAATTGCGGAGCGCAAAATCCCGATACTTCAGCCTTTTGTTCAGGCTGCGGAGCACCGCTCAACAATCCTCAACAAACAGCTCAGACTTTTCAGAATGTATCGGCAATACAGCCTCAAAAACCTAAAAATAACAAAGGGCTTATCATCGGCATTGTAGCCGGTGTAGTTGCTTTAATAGCAATCGTAGGTGTTGTGTTGGCTTTCGTTCTCGGCGGCGATAAGGATAGCGGTGATACAAAATCCGATAAAAATTTAACCGAAAATACTAAATCAAAAGAGTTTACAACCGAGGGTATGACTGCGGACGAGGTAGTATTAAAGGTTGCGGAATTGCTGTTTTACGGTGAATACGATGAATTAGAGAACTACTTGTTAATCAAAGATATGTCTGATTTATATGTTGCTATGGCAAAAGCCGGAGAACTTGATAGTATTAACAATATGTACCATAACGGCAACGATAAATCGGATTGCAGCCCCTCGTTCAGCATCTATGAATCCTATGAGGTGTCTGCTGAAGATATTGCTGCTGAAAGCGGATTGGATTACGGAACAGATGAGGATATGAATCAATTGTTCCGTGATAGCTTACAGGAATGGCTCGATTCTCTCGCAGAGGAATTTGAATTATCAGGGTTCGATCCTGATTTAAGCAACATATACTATGATAAGATTTCCAAAGGATATTACGCAGATGTTGAAATAGACACAGAATATCCTGACGGCTATCAAAATGGCGGGGAGGCAGTAATTTACTTGTATGAGTATGACGGTAGATGGGTTTGCTTTTTCGCTTTTATTGATATGTAATTCCGGCAAATATTTATAACAGACCTTAAATAATTAAAACCCCACAGAAATGTGGGGCTTTATTTTGCAATTAGTGTTATCACGATATTTCATCAAACCGCCTGTCAAAGCTTCTGTATTGTAGCGCCTCGGTAATGTGCTTGGTATCAATCTCATCGGAATTATCGAGGTCGGCGATTGTCCGTGCAATCCTTAAAACCTTGTCGTATGCTCTTGCCGAAAGTGCAAGCCTTTCAAACGAGGTTTTAAGTATCATAAGTGCATTTTCCGTTAATTTGCAGTATTTTCTCGTGCTTGCGGCGTCCATCTTTGCGTTACAGGTGATTTTTGTCCCCGCAAATCTTTTAAGCTGTATTTCCCTTGCCTTTTCAACTCTTTCTTTAACAGAGGCCGAGGACTCCGCCTTTTGATTACCCGAAAGATTTTCAAAATCAACAGGCGGAACGGAAATATGTATGTCAAGCCTGTCTATAAGGGGCCCGCTTACACGGTTTAAATACCTTTGCGCCGCCCCATGTGAGCAGGTGCACTCTCTTGTGGGATGACCGTAATAGCCGCAGGGGCAGGGGTTCATGGCACAAACCACCATAACAGAGCAAGGGTACTGAAATTTTGCCGCCGCGCGGGAAATGCTTATAACTCCGTCCTCAATGGGCTGACGCAGTACCTCCAAGGTGTTTCTTGTAAATTCAGGCAGTTCGTCAAGGAATAACACGCCGTTGTGAGCTAATGAAACCTCACCGGGACGGGGGATTGCACCGCCTCCTGAAAGCCCCGCAGGGGATACCGTGTGGTGGGGCGACCTGAAAGGCCGCGAGCGCATAAGGGAAATCCCCGTAGGCAAAGCGCCTGCTATTGAATAAATGTTAGTAGTTTCTATGGACTCCTCAAAGGTCATATCAGGCAGTATTGAGGGCAGTCTTTTTGCAAGCATACTCTTACCCGAACCGGGCGGACCTACCATAAGCACATTGTGACCGCCTGCGGCGGCAACTTCAAGGGCACGCTTAACTTCTTCCTGACCGCGCACATCGGAAAAGTCGGGCATATTGTCAGGATGCCTGTATTCCGTATAATCGTCTGCCGAAACGGGAAAAATCTCTTTAATTCCTGTCAGATGATTAAGCAACTGCACAACATTTTTTACGGGATAAACCTCAATTCCCTTAACAACTGCACCCTCATTTATGTTGTCGGCAGGAATAAACACCTTTTTAATACCGCATTTTTTAGCGCACAGCACCATAGGCAGTACACCGTTGATTTTGCGAAGCTCACCGTTCAACGAAAGCTCACCTATAAATGCCATATCATCGGTAACGCCTTTTAATTGGTCATTTGCGCAGAGCAAAGCAATAAATATGGGTAAATCGTATAAAGGTCCCTCTTTTTTCATATCAGCGGGAGCCAGGTTTACCGTTATTCTGCTTACGGGATACTGCAAATTTGAATTTTTAATGGCGGAGCGCACTCTTTCGCGGCTTTCCGAAACAGCCGTGTCGGGAAGTCCTACAATATCAAATCTGGGCATACCTCCTGAAATATCGGCTTCTGCTATTACCTTGTATGCTTCCATACCGAAAAGCCCGAGACTCGTAATTTTTGCAAACACTGCTTTCACTCCCGATTGCGGTAATTTTTGTTTATCCGTCAAATTATAACATAATTATACATTATTACGGTTATTTTTCAATCCTTTTTATATTTACTTTTATAATATTTTGGAGTACAATATAAATATTGAAATTTAGGAGGCTTTAATTTGAACGACATAAACTCTCTTTACGATAAATGGATACAATCCGCTGTCGCCGATAAGGATTTGATTCCCGAGCTTGAAAGCATAAAAGGGGATAATGACGCTATACTTGACCGTTTCTATAAAAATCTTGAATTCGGCACGGCAGGACTTCGCGGTGTTATAGGCGCAGGCACAAACCGTATGAATGTTTATACGGTTAATCAGGCTACTCAGGGACTTGCCGATTATCTTAACGCTAATTTTGAAAATCCCTCTGTTGCCGTGGCGTACGATTCAAGAATTAAGTCCGAGGATTTTGCAAAAAGTGCCGCAGGCGTCCTTGCGGCTAACGGAATAAAGGTATATATATTCCCCGAGCTCGTTCCCACACCCATGCTCTCTTTTGCTGTAAGAAGACTTAACTGCTCCTCGGGTATTATTATCACCGCAAGCCACAACCCGTCAAAGTATAACGGATATAAGTGCTATGACCCCAACGGCTATCAGATGACCGATGAGGCCGCCGCAAAAACATATGAGTACATTCAGAAAATTGATATGTTTAACGGCGTAAAAACAATGGAGTTTGACGAGGCTTTGGCAGAGGATATGGTGGATTTCATTGAGGATTGGCTCCTCGATGAATTCTATAAGAAAGTGCTTTCCTGCCGCGTTAATCCCGAAGCAATTAAAAAGGCAAACTTAAAGGTTATTTATACACCCCTGAACGGTACAGGCAATAAGCCCGTGCGCAAGGTGCTTAAAAAAGCGGGAGTAGGGGAAGTAACGGTAGTAAAAGAGCAGGAAAAGCCGGACGGCAATTTCCCCACATGCCCCTATCCCAACCCGGAAATCCGTCAGGCATTTGAGTGTGCAATAAAAGCCGCAGAGGGAACCGATGCCGATTTGCTCTTGGCAACAGATCCCGACTGTGACCGTGTAGGAATAGCCGTGCGTGACGGTGACGACTATGTGCTGATGACAGGTAATGAGGTAGGCGCAATGTTCTGCGAGTATTTGCTTCATTCCCTTAAAGAGCAGAATAAACTTCCGAAAAATCCCGTTGTTGTAAAAACAATTGTTACAACTCCCTTGGTTGAGGCAATAGCATCGTCATACGGCGCAGAAACAGCGGATTTGCTTACAGGCTTCAAATATATCGGTGAGCTTGTCACAAACCTTGAAAGAAAAGGCGAGGAGGAGCGCTTTATTGTGGGTATGGAGGAATCCTACGGTTATCTTCGCGGCACTCATGCAAGAGATAAAGATGCAGTTGTTGCATCGCTCCTCATTTGCGAAATGGCGTCTTATTATAAGCTTAAAGGTATGTCCCTGAAACAGTTTATGGACAGCATTTACGAAAAATACGGCATGTATCTTAATACCGTTTTGAACTTTGCTTTTGAGGGCGCCAGCGGAATGCAGAAAATGAGCGATATGATGACTTCATTAAGAGAGAATCCCCCCAAAGCCATTGCGGGAAAAGATGTTGTTAAAACCGCCGATTACAAAACAAGCAAGGTGTTTGATATTGTAAATAACAAGGAAGAAACAATAGATCTGCCTAAATCAAATGTGCTTTCGTATTATTTATCTGACGGCAGTAAGCTGATTGTTCGTCCCTCAGGCACCGAGCCTAAAATCAAAGCATACATTACGGCTTACGGTACTTCCCGTGAAGATTCCGAGAAAAAATCAGAGGAGCTCGCCGGAGCGGTTTCCGAGCTTTTAGGAGTGTAAAGTATGGACAGAAATAAATTCGTAAAAGCCGTTGCCGTTTTTCTTGCCGTTATTATGATTTTAAGCACATCAACGGTTTTAATTCAAATTTTTATGCATTAACAGATTATCAGACTGCGATTTTTGACGATTGCAGTCTGATTTTTTTGCAATTGCAATTAAAATATCAATTTTATGAATTTTATACAAATTATTTTGTTGACAATTATTTTTTTTGTGATATAATTTGAATATATTTCAGTAGGTTGCGATTAGTTTTTGAAGATTTGTTTGTTTTGAGGTGTAATTTTGAATACGGATATTAACGATAATATCTTTGTTGCCCGCGCAAAAGCAGGCGACAGCGAGGCACTTACCGTGCTCATTAACCGTTATTCGGATTCCGTTCTCAAAAAAGCAAATTCCTTTAAAGGGTTGAGCGGCCTTGAAAGCGACGATTTATATCAGGAGGGTATGCTGGGGCTTCTTGCCGCCGTGTATTCCTTTGATGAATCACGTGATGTCTTGTTTTCTACATATGTTTCTACTCTGGCGTCAAGAAAAATGCTTTCCGCTTTGAAAAAAGCGAACAGTAAAAATAATCTTCCCATGCGCTCTTATGTTCCCCTTGAAGATGAAACCAATCTTTTATCGGGTGCACCCACTCCGGAGGATTTGCTTATTTTTAATGAAGAGCTTGATACAATAAACAGCTTTGTGGAGAATAATTTATCAAAAACAGAGCGAAAGGTATTTAAACTGAATTTGCTCGGTTTATCTTACAGTGAGATTGCGGAAATTCTTGATTGCAGCGTAAAGTCGGTGGATAACACCTTGCAACGCATCAGAAAGAAAATCCGTAATATCAAATAAATGCCCTTTATTTAAGAGGTTCATTGTTCCAATGAATGCGGTGCAAATCCGCATGGGGTAAAAAATTTCAAGCGAGGTAGCAAAATGTACGAAGACAAAACACTTACCTGCAAAGAGTGCGGAAACGAATTCGTTTTCACAGCAGGTGAACAGGAATTTTATGCAGAAAAAGGATTTGTAAACGAGCCGAAGATGTGCAAAGAATGCCGCACAGCTCGTAAAAATGCAAGCCGAGGCGCAAGAGAGTATCATACTGCTGTTTGTGCTTCCTGCGGCGGTGAAGCAAAAATTCCTTTCGTTCCGAAAGATGACAGACCTGTTTATTGCAGCGATTGCTTTGCAAAAATGAAGGGCGAATAATTTTTCAGATAAAAAAGCACGGAGCAATGCTTCGTGCTTTTTTGTATATTTTTTACTTTCCGCGGAAAACTATTTTTGAGATTGAGCAGGAGGTAAAATTATGATATTTTTAAAAGCGTTTTTAGTGGGCGGTTTAATTTGTGTTGTGGGTCAACTGCTCATTGACTGCACAAAACTTACGCCGGCAAGAATACTGGTGCTTTTTGTAGTAATGGGAGTAGTTTTAGGCGGATTAGGATTATATCAGCCACTCGTTGACTGGGCAGGGGCAGGTGCAACGGTGCCCTTGACAGGTTTCGGAAATGCATTGGCGCAAGGCGTCAAAAAAGCGATTGAAGAAAAAGGTGCGCTGGGAATAATAACGGGACCTATGACAGCGGCTTCGGCAGGTATAACCGTTGCTCTTGTTTCGGGACTTATAACCTCATTTGTAACAAAACCAAGGTCAAAATAAAAAAAGGACTGTTCTTATTTTAGAACAGTCCTAAATTTTATATAAACAAATTAAGCAACAGTTTCCGAAACAAAGCTGTCGTCACAGCAGGAGCAGGAAACATAATTTTCAGCGTCGTTTCCGATTACAACCTTTTTGCTGTCAACATACTTTTTAACAATGATATAACCTGCAACCATAGCGCCGGCGATTGCGGCGAGAACTGCGATTACCTTCAATGCTTTTTTCATAAAATATACCTCCCGAAAAAATAATGTTATAGATATTATACATAAAAAACAACAAAAAGTCAATGAATAGTTAAAAAAATGATAAAAAGAAAAATGCCGCAGACTTTCGTCAACGGCAAAGAACTGCGCACATAATTACGCTTTGTTAAGCTTAGTAACGAGGGCGGACTTTTTACGGGCAGCGTTATTCTTGTGAAGAAGACCCTTGGCAGCAGCCTGATCAATCTTCTTAACAGCTACCTTTACAAGCTCATCTTTATCCGCAGCGTTAGCCTCAATAGCAGCGTTAGCCTTTTTGATGGCGGTTTTAAGTGCTGAATTGGTTGATTTGTTGCGCTGTGCCTTTGTCCTGTTAACGAGAACACGCTTTTTAGCTGATTTAATGTTTGGCATGTGTCACACCTCCTTCGCATTACAGATACATATATTATCACGGAATTTAATAAAAATCAAGTTTTTTTTACAAAATGACTATTATTTTTTCTCCTGACAATAATATAAATGATATTTTAAAAGAAAGAGGAAAAATATGAATTGCAGAACTGATTTGGCGCTGGAAAGGCAAGAATTATTAAAGGAGGGTGAACACAGCGGCGTAAAGGTGAAAAAATGGGAAATAGAAAACGCCTGTGTAACACAAATTGAGATAACGGATAAAAGCGGCGAAGAGGCTATCGGAAAACCTATGGGAAAATATATAACCGTTGATTTGCCTGAATTTTCCCACGAGAGTGAACTGCTTGACGGCAGGCTGACTGCTTTAACAGAAACCGTAAAAGAATTGCTTCCCACAGGGGCAAAAAATGTGCTTGTCGCAGGGCTTGGCAACGAAGGTATTACCCCTGATGCGTTAGGTCCTCTTTGCGCAAAGCAGATTTTTGCTACAAGACATATTGAAAAAAATACGGCGAAAGAATTGGGCTTACCCTCCTTAAATCCCGTAGCCGCCGTATCAACCGGAGTATTGGGGCAAACAGGTATTGAAACCTCCGAATATATTAAGGGGATTGCAGAACTTGTTAAGCCTGATGCCGTAATAATCGTTGACGCTCTTGCTTCACGACGGCTTTCAAGGCTTGGAAAAACAGTACAGCTATCCGATACGGGTATAACACCCGGTTCGGGCGTAGGCAACGCAAGGGCAAAAATAGATGAAGGTACCATCGGCGTTCCCGTTGTTGCAATAGGCGTTCCTACGGTTGTTGACGGCGCTACGATTGTATATGACCTTACCGACGGTGAAAACAAAAACGAAAAAATTTCGCGGGAGGCAGGCGGTATGATGGTAACCCCGAGGGAAATAGACACGGTTATAAGCCGTGCCGCAAAGCTTTTGGCATTAAGCATAAATTGTGCATTACAGCCCCATATAGAGCCGCAGATTTTTTTGTCGCTTTAAAAGATACAAGGCGTTGTTATTTTCCTTGTTTATCAAACATATTATTTATAGATAAATGAGGAAAAGAGATGATTTTTTGAGAAAAGGGACAAACATGGGCACTCCATATGTGTCAGGCTTTTGCAGAAATATTTTACCTGTAATAATAGCTCTTGTATTAGTGTTTTCAGGAGGCTTTCAGTCCACGGCGAACCGTATTCTTTATATAAGCTCTGCGCTAACATTCCCATTTGAGAGCATTTTCCTAAATTCATATCAAACACCGCAACAAGATATAGAAGAGGATTATGCGGGAATAGTGAGCACGGGGGATACTGTGTCTGCCGCTTCGTATAAAATATCATCTGTTCCCGACGATATAAAGAAACTTACAGAAAATGCGGAAAAACAGTATGCCGACTCATCGAATGACGGAAAGATTCTTGAAGTTGATTACGGTGCGCAGAATGCAACCTCGGAGTACAACGGCATATATATCCGAAATACAACAAAAAGTCAAAGTGTTGATATTAAAAGTTATTTGCAAAAAAAGGTGTCCGCAAATATAAATAAAGACGAACCGTCTGTTTTGATATATCATACTCACGCCTGCGAAACCTATGAATTGCTTGACAGGGGCTTTTATACAAATTCAAGAAGCACAAGAAGCGAAAATCCTCAGGAAAATATGATTCGTATAGGAGAGGAAATTTGTCAAATTCTTACCGAAAACGGATATAAAGTTATTCACGATAAAACAGTATATGATATACAGTACAACGGAGCATATGAGCGTTCAAGAGAGAATGTAAGTAAAACTTTAAAAGAGAACCCATCAATACAAATTGTTCTCGATATTCACCGTGATTCAATATATCAAAAGGACGGCACCAGAATTAAGCCTGTATGCGTAATAAACGGTGAAAAAACAGCGCAGATAAAGGTTATCAGCGGATGTGAAGACGGTAATGTTACGGATTTCCCCAATTGGGAAAAAAATCTTGCTTTTGCTCTTGCCCTTCAACAAAAGCTTGTTGTACAAAACCCTGAGCTTATGCGGCCGCTTCTTTTTTGTGGGAGAAAATATAATATGGATTTAACAACATGCGCATTGCAGATTGAAATAGGCTCCGATGCAAATACGCTGACAGAGTCTGTATATGCCGCAAGGCTTTTTGCAATGTCTTTGTCCGATTTAATGAAAGATTATGAGGTATAATATGACGGAGCTTTCAAGAATAATAAAAGGCTACTTGGTTTCTGCAATACTTATAGTTTTAACAACAATAGTATTCTGCGGTATTTTTACGGCGCAAAATGAAACTCAAACAATGCTTTTCGGTTGAAAATTGTTGCAATAATGCTCCTTAAAGTGTATAATTAAAGCAACATATACTGAAAGGATTTTGTTTGTAATGAATTTTACCGAAATCGGAAATAACGGCCAGGTTGAAGGCTTTGCGGTGATAAAACAGTGCGATAAAAAAACCGCCAAAAACGGAAACGCTTATCTTGATATTGTCTTGTCCGACAAAAGCGGAGAAATATTCGCTAAATTGTGGGACTATAATGAAGTATCCCACGGCAAATATGAAAACGATATGTTTGTGAAAATAAGAGGTACTGTTTTAAAATATAACGGTAACGACCAGTTACGCATTGAGAGAATACGCCCCGTTACGGAAAGTGATAATGTGAATGTGGCGGATTATGTAAAGTCTGCCGATTATGACGGCAACGAAATGTTTGATTCTCTCGTTTCAAAGGTCAGTGCTTTTCAGGACGAGGAACTTAAAAAAATTGTTTTATATCTGCTTGATTCAAATAAAGAAAAAATACTTTTTTATCCCGCGGCTTACAGACTTCATCATGCTATAAGATGCGGTTTGCTGATGCATACTGCGTCAATAGTAAAACTGTGCGAAGGCGTGTGCCGTGTGTATCCCTTTGTCAACCGCGAGTTGCTTATTTCAGGTGCAATTCTTCACGATATAGCAAAAACTGTTGAGTTTGATGTGCGTGAAACAGGTCTTGCATCAGGCTATACGGTGGAGGGGAATCTTATCGGTCACCTTGTAAAAGGCGCTATGATGGTTGAGGAAGCGGCAAAGAAGCTTTCAATCGACAGCGAAAAATCAATGCTTTTACAGCACATGATTTTGTCTCATCACGGTGAGCCCGATTTCGGCGCCGCAGTAAGACCGCAGTTTTTGGAAGCAGAGCTTTTGTCGGAGCTTGACCTTATGGACGCCCGTGTTTATGAAATAATGAGCGCTGTTGAAGGCGTTGAAAAAGGTGAGTTTTCCCAGCGGCTTTGGGCGTTGGAGGATAGAAAGTTTTATAAATATAATGACGCAGAATTAAAGGTGGATATCTTATAATATACTCCACAGACGGAATAAGGTGTTCGTCTGTGGATTTTTTTTGTTAGGCAAAGCCGACAAGTTCGAACCCGCCGCAGAGGACGTAATTCGGGCCCTTTTCGGCATATTGTGTTTGGCTCTCCTCACATTAATAAATTCTTAATAAATTACTCACTTTTTTCTTAAAGTGAAATGAAGTAAAATACCGTTGGAGGTTGAAAATATGTATAATATTCTTATTTGTGATGATGAAAAGGACATAGTAAATGCCCTTGATATTTACCTTAAATCGGAGGGATATAATACAGTTCTTTCTTACAACGGCAGAGAAGCTTTGGAAAAAGTAAGAACAGAGGATATTCATCTTGTTTTAATGGATATAATGATGCCTGTAATGGACGGTATAACCGCAATGGTAAAAATCCGTGAAATAAGCAATATTCCGGTAATTTTATTAACGGCAAAAAGCGAGGATACCGATAAGGTCTTGGGACTTAATGTGGGCGCGGACGATTATATTACGAAGCCCTTTAATCCTGTTGAGGTTATTGCGAGGGTTAAATCACAGATCCGCCGTTATATGATGCTTGGTGGCGGTAATTTACCTGAAAAAGCCATTGTAATCGGCTCAATTGAGCTGGACGATTCTTCAAAGAAAGTTACCGTTGATGGTGAAAGAATATCTTTTACACCGACAGAATACGAAATTCTTCGTTTGCTCATGCAAAACCCCGATAAGGTGTTTTCGCCCAAAGAAATATATCAAAAGGTCTGGAAGGATGACCCTTACGGTGCTGAAAGTACAGTAGCGGTACATATAAGACATCTCCGTGAAAAAATTGAAATTAACCCTGCCGAGCCCCGTTATCTGAAAGTTGTGTGGGGACAGGGCTACAAGATTGAACGAGGTGTTAAGGAATGAAAAACAGTATAAAAAGCAGTTTTATTTTAAAGCTTATTTCCGTTTTATTGTTGGGCGTTACCTTAACCGCTTTCGTATTTTTAACCCTTTGTATGGGTTTCGGAGTTTTTTCGGGCGTTTTCAAAAATGCTGATAACTGTGAAATCGCAAAGAAAAGTATTATTGAGGAGCATTTGAATTCCGTACTTTGGCAAATAAATTATAATATGTACGATACATCTTCCTATCCCGATGTTTCGGGCAATGTTATGTATGAGGTTGCGGATGGCTCGGGCAAGGTGCTTTATTCCGATTTAAAAGATACACCTGTTCAGCTTGAAAAAACAGAGAGTTTTTCCGAAGAATACAGTTTGAATTATGTTATGCGTAACGGCTTGATATACAATAAAGAACTGTTTGACGAGGAATCAAGAATAATTATCGAAGAATACCTAAAAGAACTTGAATCGGAAAAGTATTATAAAACAGAGGGTGAAGCGACCGAAACAACGGTTCAATACGATGTTGAGAATGTTACAAATCCTTCCGCAGAAACGGAAAAAGATGCGGATAAAATTAAGCTCAGAACCGATTATACAATTACCGTTAAGCTTACAGAGAACCTCAGCGAGAAAGACAGCTTTTATCTTTTATCAAAAGCAGTAAATTTTGTAAGCGAAAATAAAGCAGGCTTTGCAGTAACTATGGCGGTATCGGCAGTTTTGTCCTTGGGACTGTTTATTTTCCTTATGTGCGCGTCAGGTCATAAAAGCGGAGTAGAAGGTATCCATATTTCAAGGTGGGATAAGTTCCCCATTGATATCATTCTGGTGCTTGCGGGGACGGCGGTAATCGGTATGGTCAGCGGTTCCGTATGGCTGTTAGATGAAACGCTTTATGATGCTTATCAAAATGTGTCATTTTACGGCGACTTTTACGCATTAGCGCAAACATGTATAGTATTGTGCTTTTTGGCTGTTTATTGTTCCGCGGTGTTGCTTACCGTTGTGTCAATGACATCTGCTGTGCGGCTGAAAACAAAAACATTTATAAAATCATCATTAGCCTTTAAGACTATAAATCTCACTTTTAAGTTTATTAAAAAAATCTGTAAGTTGATTTCCAAGTTCTTTAAAGGCTTACCCCTTGTTTGGAAAACAGTTGCGGCTGTAACGGCTTTGTTCTTTATGGAAATGCTTATGGCAACCGATTGCTTTGCCGTGATTGTATTGCTGAACTTATTGCTTGCCGCTCTTGCGGTGCTCATATCAATTTTGCTGAAAAAAATTCAAATAGGCACAAAGAATGTTGCCGACGGTAATATTTACGGAAAAATTGATACATCTCATATGTTCGGCGATATTAAAAGTCATGCCGAAAATATCAACCGTATTAACGACGGTATTGCTGCCGCTGTGCAGGAGCAAATGAAAAGCGAGCGTTTCAAAACGGAGCTTATAACAAATGTTTCCCACGATATTAAAACCCCCCTTACATCAATCATAAACTATGTTGACCTGCTTGAAAAAGAGGACATAGAGAACCACAATGCCAAAGAATATATTGAGGTTATTTCACGCCAGTCTGCAAGGCTTAAAAAGCTGATTGTTGATTTGATTGAAGCTTCAAAGGCTTCAACCGGTAATATTTCGGTTGAATTTTCAGAGTTTGAAATCGGAATACTTCTTTCTCAGGCAATGGGCGAGTATAATGAACGCTTTAATAATGCGGATTTAGAGCTTGTTCTCAACAAGAGCGAAGAACCAATCACAGTAGTTGCGGACAGCCGCCTGATGTGGAGGGTATTCGATAATGTTTTGAACAATATTTCAAAATATGCACAGCCACATACAAGAGTTTATATTGATGCGGTTAAAAAAGGCAAAACAGCCGAAATACTCTTCAAAAATGTGTCAAAAGAACAGCTTAATATTTCGGGAGATGAGCTGATGGAGCGCTTTGTACGCGGCGACAGCTCAAGAAATACGGAGGGCAGCGGTCTCGGACTTTCAATCGCCAAAAGCCTCGCAGAGCTTCAGAACGGAAGCTTTGAAATTGATATAGACGGCGATTTGTTTAAAGTAAGACTCACTTTACCACTTGCTTATGAAAAAAAGTAAACGCTTTAAAAAGATTTTAATTGTACTGATAATTATTCTGATTTCCGCCGTGGGAATTTGTGTTTATCTTTATTCAAATCCTCAAATTGAATTTGTCTTTAAAGAGTATATGAACTCGTTTAAGCAAAAGGCAGATTTTTATGAAGTCTCTTGTGATACGGTTGAATCCGATTTGTACTCTCTTTTAGAAGATAACCAAACCGTATTAAATCAATCCCTGCTTTTAATAAATACCGATTGCTTGTTACCCGACGATTTTTCAGCCAATGTTATATATTATAAAAACACAGAGGTACAGATGAATTTCTGTGTCACTGAAAGCTATGAGAATTTATCGGAGGAAATATCCGAAAAATTCGACGAAAAGCTCTATATTTCGAGCGCTTACCGCAGTTCTGAGGACCAATCGGCGTTGGAAACAAACAATAAATATGCAACTCAAAAGGATGCAAGCGAGCATCAGGCAGGCTTGGCGTTGGATGTATATGTTAAGTATCATTCAGGAAAAAGCTTTTTGAAATCCGATGTGGGACAGTTCGTCAATAAAAATTGCTGGCAGTACGGATTTATAATCCGATATCCGTATTACGGAAAGAAATCTACTGGCATTGAGTACGAACCGTGGCATTTAAGATATGTGGGACTGCCACATTCGGAAATAATTTATAAAAACAGCCTTACTCTTGAGGAGTATATTGAAAATTTGGAATACGGCAAATTTTATGCTTACAAGGATTGGATAATAACACGGCAAAAAGGGGATACCCCGAAAGTCCCCAAAGAATATGTTTCAGTCACAATTTCACCCGATAATTCGGGCGGCAGGATTTATACATTCAAAGTAAAATAAAAACAGCACCCACCGGGTGCTGTTTTGCATTATAATTATTGCTGTCCCCAATCGTAATTGCGTAGCTCGCCCGACTCCAAAAGCTTCGGAAAATCCCATTGGCGTAACGCCTCATATACTCCGATAGCAACGGCGTTTGAAAGATTAAGACTTCTTGCCTCATCAATCATAGGTATGCGAACGCATTTGTCGGGATTTTCAAAAAGTAGTTTTTCAGGCAGTCCCGCAGTTTCCTTGCCGAACACAAGATATGTATTATCAGGATATTTTACATCTGTATGCCTGTGTTGCGCTTTTGTAGAAAAATAGAAAAAATTACCGTCGGGGTTTTTACGGAAAAAATCTTCCAAGGAATCGTAATATGTAATGTCCAATAAATACCAGTAGTCAAGTCCTGCGCGTTTCAATTTTTTGTCATCGGGTGTAAATCCCATAGGACCTACAAGATGCAGTCTTGCACCCGTCGCGGCACAGGTTCGCGCCACATTTCCCGTATTCTGCGGTATTTCAGGCTCCACCATAACAATATTCAGCGTCATATAATCACCTTGTTTTGTTTTTTTAAAAGTATAACATTTTTAGAAATAATTTTAAATACGATTTTATAATTTTTTTGATTCCTTTTCAAAAAATATTATTGCTCTCAAATAATTTTTTGAGAGTAATTTCAAAAAAGGAGGAAGAGATATGAATAACAATATGTATAAGATGCTTGGAGCAGGTGTTCTTGCAGGCACGGCGGCTCTTGCAATTACAGGTGCGGCTTCAAAAAATTCAACAAAAAGAAAAATGAAAAAGGCAACTAAAAAGGCTGTAAACACTTTTTCCAATGTTGTCGATAATATGAACAGTATGATGAAATAAGGCGGTATTATGAGAAAAACCGTAAAAATTTTAAGCCTTGTTTTAACCTTATGTATGCTCTGTTCATGTGTCCGTACAAAATATGAACCGATTACCGACGAGACTTATACGGAAAAGCCGTCAGAAAGGTCATATTCACCTGAAACTACCGTTATACCGGAACCCATAGCAGACAATGGGAAGAAGCTTTCAACAGAGAAAAAGTCCCATAGCTACGGTGTAGCAAAAAACGGCGAGGCACACGATATTTCAAAAAATGCGCAAAAGTATTTTGAACAGGGCGGTTTTAATGCGTTCTGTCTGGATACAAAATCACAGAATAACGTTTTGTATCTGACCTTTGATTGCGGCTACGAAAACGGCTACACCTCAAAAATTCTCGATGTGCTTAAAGAGAAAAATGTCAATGCGGCGTTTTTCTGTACCTTACCGCAGGTAAAAGAAAATCCCGAGCTTATAAAAAGAATGATAGACGAAGGCCATATTGTGGGCAACCATTCCGTAACACACCCGTCCTTTGCCGAAATCTCGGAAAATCAAATGGCTGATGAAATAAAGACGATGGACGCTTATCTTCGGGAAAACTTCAATTACAGCGAGCCTTATTTCCGCTTTCCAAAGGGTGAGTATAATGAGGTTGCATTAAGCGTCGTAGATTCTTTGGGCTATAAAAGCGTGTTCTGGTCACTGTCATATGCCGATTGGGATTTATACAATCAAAAAGGCGAACAGTATGCTTATGAAACAGTTATATCAAGGCTTCATCCCGGTGCCGTAATACTTTTGCACTCTGTTTCACCTGACAATGCAAATGCCCTCAGCCGCATAATCGACAAGGCCCGCGAAGAGGGATATTCTTTTATGTCGCTGAGAGATTTTCCGCAAAATTAGCAAATATTTTCAATAATAAAAAAAGCATATGTGATAACACTACTATTGCAAACGCAATTCAAATAAAATTTAATTGATAAGGGGTGTAATAAGATGTCAAGAAATTCTAAGAGCGTAGTACCCGAGGCACGCGAGGCTCTCAATAAGTTTAAGATGGAAGCTGCTTCTGAAGTTGGCGTAAATCTTAAGCAGGGTTACAACGGCGACCTTACTTCTAAGCAGGCAGGTTCTGTCGGCGGTCAGATGGTTAAAAAGATGATCAAGTCTTATGAAGAAGGCATGAAATAAGCTGAATTCTGACTGAATTTATGAACCCGATGGGAAATATCCTGTCGGGTTCGGTCTTTATTTAAAAAAATTTAAAAAAACTATTGGAAAATCAAAGTATATGTTATATAATTATATAAACTATACTTATAAAGGGGAGGTCGGCGTTTTGGTATCAAAATATTCGGTATCACTTGAAAAAGTAATAAGTGAGTATGGCTATGAAACGCTGTATTTGCCGTGCGATGCATCCGAGCTTTCTATAACTTCACAGGAGGTTAACCGTCCGGGGTTGCTTCTTGCCGGTAACGACAATTATTTCGACCCTGCGAGAGTTCAGTTTTTGGGACTGGCTGAAACAGAATTTGTAAAATCCTTGCCGAAGGAACAGCAGGAGGAAAGGCTTGAATGCCTATTCAGTAAAAAACCGCCCGTTGTTATAATCACACGAAATCTTGAACCTGTTGACGGGCTTTTGCAGCTTGCGGAAAAATACCGCGTCCCCGTTTTAAGAACTTCGGAATCCACATCATCGTGTATGGCGTCTTTAATATACTTTCTCGGCACTGCCTTAGCAGAGCGCATTACCCGCCACGGAGTGTTGGTTGAGGTTTACGGTGAAGGCGTCTTAATTGTTGGTGACAGCGGAGTAGGTAAAAGCGAAACGGCGATTGAGCTTATTAAGCGCGGCCACCGTCTTATCGCAGATGACGCTGTTGAAATCAGAAAGGCGTCCGCTAAAACCCTTGTGGGCTCGGCTCCTGATAATATCCGTCATTTTATTGAGCTTCGCGGAATAGGAATAATAAATGCAAGGCGTATTTTCGGTATGGGCGCCGTTAAGCTTACGGAAAAAATAAATATGGTTATTCAGCTTGAACCGTGGGACAGCACGAAAGTATATGACCGTATGGGGCTCGATAATGAGTACATAACAATTATGGGAATTAAAGTGCCGCTTACGGTAGTTCCCGTAAAACCCGGTCGAAATCTTGCGGTAATTATTGAGTGTGCGGCTATGAATAACCGTCAGAAGAAAATGGGCTATAATGCTGCCCGTGAGCTTCTCCATCATCTCGGCATGGATGACGGATACGAGCCTAAGGCAGAAGAAGTAGATATTTGGCAAAATTATTAAGGGGGAAATATTATGTATAAAATTGGCGTTGATTTAGGTGGTACGAATATTGTTGCAGGTGTTGTTAATGACGAGCACTGCATAATCGGCAAAGGTTGGGTGCAGACACAGCGCAACCGTTCGGGTAACGAAGTTATCGAGGATATAAAAGAATCCATAAGACTGTCTGTTAAGCAGGCAAGAATTGATTGGTCTGAGGTTTCTTCAATCGGAATAGGAACTCCCGGTACAGTTAACCGTAAAACAGGCGTTATCGAATATGCCAATAACCTGGACTTTAACAATGTACCCATAAAGCAGATTATGGAGGATGAGTTTAAGCTTCCCGTTTACATTGAGAACGACGCAAACTGTGCGGCTCTCGGAGAGGCGATAGCGGGAGCGGGCAACGGTGTTGACGATTTTATTGCCATTACTCTCGGAACAGGCGTGGGAAGCGGCATTGTTGTTGACGGAAAGATTGTTCACGGCTGTAATGACGCGGCAGGTGAAATCGGTCATATGGTTATAAAGTTCGGCGGTGAGCGTTGTACCTGCGGGCGCCGTGGATGTTGGGAGGCATATTGCTCTGCAACGGCTCTTATTCGTCAAACACAGGATATTATGAGTAAAAACTTCGATACTATTATGTGGGATATGGTAGGAGGAGATGTGAGAAAGGTTACAGGTCATACCGCATTTGACGCAATGCGTGAGGGTGACGCCGCTGCAAGAGAAATAGTAAATAACTATACATATTATCTTGCAGTCGGAATAGTTAATGTAATCAATATTTTCCAGCCGAAAATTCTTTGTATCGGCGGCGGAATAGGCAACGAGGGCGAAGCGCTTCTCTCACCGGTAAGATACTATGTAAATAATGAGCATTACAGCTTGAGAGCCCAAAATCAGACTATCATTTGCGCGGCGGTTTTAGGAAACGATGCAGGAGTTATCGGTGCCGCTTTGCTTGAAGGACAGAATTAAGTGAGGTATTGCAGGTGTATAAGGAACTTGAATTATTCGCAAAAAATCTCGGAGCAGAGGTGCAAGCCGATGCGCCCATGAGCAAATACACAAGCTTTAAGGCAGGTGGTAATGCAAGTATCCTTATTATACCCGATTCTCTTGATACATTAAAAAGAACAGTTAACTTTTGCCGTGAAAACCATGTTAAAATGTTTGTAATAGGCAACGGTTCAAATTTGCTTGTAACCGATAAGGGATTTGACGGTGCAATTATAAAAATCGGCAATTCTCTTTCTTCAATCGAGCTTATTGATGACTGTACCGTTAAATGCGAAGCAGGTGCTTCCATGAAGGCCTTGTGTATGTTTGCGCTTGAGAATTCGTTGTCCGGCTTGGAGTTTGCTTACGGCATTCCGGGCACTCTCGGCGGCGCAGTTTATATGAACGCGGGCGCATACGGCGGTGAGATGAAGGATGTTCTTGAAAGCTGTTCACATATTGATAATAACGGTATTTTCGGTACTTTATTAAAAGAGAACTTAAACCTCGGTTACCGACGCAGTGCATATACCGATAACGGTTTTGTAATTACATCGGCGATTTTGAAGCTTACAAAAGGGAAAAAAGAAGATATTAAAGCCGCAATGGACGATAAGCTTATGCGCCGCCGTGAAAAACAGCCCTTGGAGTATCCCAGTGCCGGCAGTACCTTTAAGCGCCCCGATGGGTATTTTGCAGGTGCGCTTATTGAAGAATGCGGATTAAAGGGTTACTCGGTCGGCGGTGCCCAAGTAAGCGAAAAGCACGCAGGATTTGTAATAAATAAGGGCGGAGCCACAGCTTCGGATATTATTTCCCTTATTAAACATATTCAAAAAACTGTTTTTGAAAGGTATTCAGTTATGCTTGAACCCGAAGTGAAAATTATAGGAGAGTAGGTGCTGTTGTGCAGCTTGTCATTGTAACCGGTATGTCCGGTGCAGGAAAATCAAGAGCGATTGACAATTTGGAGGATATAGGTTTTTTCTGCGTTGACAATATGACGCCGCAGTTAATTCCTACTTTTGTAAAAATTTTAAAGGACTCCACAGAGGTTCGTGAAAAGGTTGCCATAGTTGCCGATGTGCGGCTCGGGAACTCGTTTTCAGAGTTATTTAAGGCGCTTGACGAGCTTCGTATAATGGAGTGCGAATATAAAATCCTGTTTATTGACGCTGATAACGATGTGATTTTGCGCCGTTATCAGGAAACACGCAGAAAGCATCCGCTTTCAAGTGACGATTCTTCACAGGAGTTACTTGACATAATCATAAAAGAGCGTGAGCTTTTGAAAAAAGCGCGCAATATTGCCGATTATGTAATTGATACATCTTTGATTACTACTTCGCAGTTAAAAGAGCGAATTGCCGAGCTGTTTTTGGACGATATTTCAAACACATTAAAAATCAATGTTGTTTCTTTCGGCTTTAAATACGGTATTCCTAAGGATTCCGATTTGGTTTTCGATGTTCGTTGCCTTCCCAATCCGTTTTATGTTCCTGAATTAAAGCATCATACAGGTCTTGAAGAGCCTGTTCGGGATTATGTAATGAAATTTGACCAGTCAAGAGGTCTTGTTCCTAAATTACTCGATTTAATCAACTATCTTGTTCCGCTTTACAGAAGCGAAGGCAAAAGCCAGCTTACAATTTCCGTAGGCTGTACCGGTGGAAAGCACCGTTCCGTTGTGTTTGCGGAGCTTGTATATAAGGATATAAAAGAAAAAGGCTACAATGCGGCTACATATCACAGAGATATTAACAGGTAAGGGGTATAAATGTCGTTTTCAACTCATGTAAAAAATGAAATACTGTCTTGTGAAATAACAGATGAATGTTGCCTTCACGCTTTTGCCTACGGTATGTTGCTTTTTTCAAGGGCGTTTTCCTTTTTCGATGTGTCCTTGCTGACCGAGCAGGAGGCTATTGCCGAAAAATACGAGCAGATTTTAAAAACCGTTTGCAAAGTTTCACCCGAAGTGAATAAATCCGATGCGGGAAAAATCAAGGTCGAGGTTGTAACCGCGGCTGATAGGGAAAAGGTAATGGATACCTTCGGCTACGATAAAAAATCAAAAGTTTCTCGCTTGAATTGGAGCAATTTTGCAGGTGAGTGCTGTAAACAGGCCTTTTTGAAAGGCGCTTTTCTTACCTGCGGTACGGTGAACGACCCCAATAAAGGCTATCACCTTGAATTTGTTGTTCCGTATTTGAATTTAAGCAAGGATTTAAAGCTTTTTATAACTGATTACGACGAGCTTGATATAACGCCGAAAAGCGTTGTGAGAAATTCCAATTATGTGGTGTATTTTAAAGACAGCGAAGCGATTGAGGATTTGCTTACGGTTATGGGCGCATATAACTCTTCTCTTGAGCTTATGGGCGTAAAAATGTATAAGGATATGCGAAATAATGTTAACCGTAAATTAAACTTTGAAAATGCTAACCTTGATAAAACTATTGATGCTTCTTCCAGGCAGATTAACGCAATAGAGCATATAAATAACACTGTGGGGCTTTCTTATTTATCAGGTGATTTGGAAGAATTGGCACGAGTAAGGCTTGAAAATCCCGATATGTCTTTGCGTGAATTAGGCGATGCGCTTACAGTCCCCATTTCGCGGTCGGGGGTTAATCACAGACTGAAAAAGATTTGTACAATAGCGGAAGAAATAAAATAATAAACCAAGCATTTAAGCAGGTGGAGAATATGAGAAAAAAAGAAGAAATTTCAATTTCATTCAGTGATTCGGAAAGTATTGGGGCTTCGCCGAAAAAAGCGTGGGCGTTTATATATGAATGGCTTGATTCACTTATATACGCCATAATACTCATTTTGCTTATTTTTACATTTTTGTTCAGAGTTGTGGGTGTCCACGGCCTTTCAATGTACCCAACATTAAATAACGGCGATTGGCTTACCGTGAATTCTATACCTACAAAGATAAATCAGGGCGATATTGTTGTGGTCACACAGCCTAATTCTCTTAATGAACCTCTTATTAAAAGAGTAATTGCCAAGGGCGGCGATACAATCAATATTGATTTTATAGAGCATACCGTAACTGTGAACGGTGTAACTATGTATGAGCCGTATATTGCGGAACCCACTTCGAGAATGGGAGATTTCGTGTATCCTCTCACTGTGCCCGACGGTTGTTTGTTTGTAATGGGGGATAACCGTAACGATTCTCTGGACAGTCGTTTTAAAACTATCGGCTTTATTGATGAACGGTATGTTTTGGGCGTTGCTCAGGCAAGAATTTTTCCCTTTGGCGATTGGAAGATAAATGATAATGAACAATAACAAATTTTTAAACGCAATATACGATTTTTCCTCTGTTTTGCTTACTGCCATATTGGCGGTAAGCGTTATATTTACCTTTGGCTTTAAAATATCGGCTGTTATCGGCAATTCGATGAAAGAAACGCTCCACAACGGTGATAATGTTGTTATTTTAGCCGTAACCCCAAACCTTAAATACGGTGATGTTGTGGTTATATCTCAGCCGAACGGTTACGAAAAGGTTTTGATAAAGCGTGTTATTGCTGTTGGAGGTCAAACCGTAAGCTTTGACAGCACATCGGGTAAAGTGGTTGTGGACGGTGTTGCACTCGACGAGCCGTATTTAAGGTCAAATATGATTTTTACTGCGGATATGAACAAAACCTATACCGTTCCCGAGGGCTGTCTGTTCGTTATGGGTGATAACCGAAACGAGTCTGCGGACAGCCGCGATAAAAATGTCGGATTTATCGACGAAAGGTATGTTGTGGGTAAGGTTATGTATAAATTCGGTGATAAACAGCTTTTCAACAGCGATTTTAAGGAGAGTAAAAATGCCTGACAGTCAAAAACAGGTCGTGCAGTGGTTCCCGGGCCATATGGCAAAAACGCGACGGCTTATTAAAGAAAGTCTGCCTCTTGTTGACGGCGTTACTGAATTATTAGACGCAAGAATACCGTACAGCAGTTCAAATCCCGAGCTCGGCGAGTTAATAAACAATAAGCCGAGAATCGTGCTGTTGAATAAGTGCGATTTAGCTGATAGAGATACAACCCGTCAATGGGTGGAGTATTATAAAAAAATGGGAGTTTCGGCAATTCCCGTTGACTGCCGTTCGGGCAAGGGACTTAATAGCTACATTTCAGCCGTTCGCGAGGTTTTAAAGGATAAAATCAGGCAGAACGAGGAGCGGGGAATGGCGGGAAAAGCGCTGCGAATTATGGTTGTAGGTATTCCCAATACGGGTAAATCCTCATTTATAAACCGTATGGCGGGCTCTGCAAAAGCAAAAGTTGCCGATAAGGCGGGCGTTACCCGTCAGAATCAGTGGTTTGCTATCGGCAACGGTATAGAATTACTCGACACTCCGGGCGTGCTTTGGCCTAAATTCGATGATCCCAAGGTGGGGGACAGGCTCGCTTTCATAGGCTCCGTAAAGGATGAAATCCTCGATAGCGAAACACTTGCCGTCCGTTTGTTGGAGGTTATGAAAAACGATTATCCCGAACGACTTGCCGAAAGATACAAGATAAACGATTTTACCGATAAAGAGCCATGGGAAGTTCTTGAAATGATCGGAAAAAAGCGCGGTATGATGATAAAGGGCGGAGAAATTGATACGGAACGAGCCTCCGTTATGCTTCTTGATGAATATCGGGGCGGCAGGCTCGGTACAATTTCCCTTGAAAAACCGGAGAATTGATTATGGATTATTCTTATGAAGAAAAAGCCGTTGAAAAGGGCTTTAAAACCGTTTGCGGCATTGATGAGGCAGGCAGAGGTCCGTTGGCAGGTCCCGTATATGCTGCCGCCGTTATTTTGCCCTTAGGGCTTGATATTGACGGTTTGAACGATTCCAAAAAGCTTAACGAGAAAAAGCGCGAAATGCTTTTTGACGTAATTTGTGAAAAAGCCGTTGATTTTTCAATCGGTATTGCCGATGAAAAGGAAATTGACGAAATAAACATATTGAACGCAACATTTTTGGCAATGAAAAGAGCAGTTGAGGGATTAAAAGTTAAGCCTGATTATGCCTTGATTGACGGCAACCAATATCCTCATATCGGCGGCGTTACCGAAGAAACAATCGTGAAAGGTGACGGAAAAAGTATGTCCGTTGCGGCGGCATCAATACTTGCAAAGGTGAGCCGTGACCGCTTTATGCTTGAAATTGCGGAAAAATATCCCCAATACTGTTTTGAAAAGCATAAGGGCTACGGCACAAAACTGCATTATGAAATGCTTGAAAAATACGGCATTTCTCCCGTACACCGAAAATCCTTTCTCAAAAAGCTTATCGGTGAAAAATAATGGACAAAGAGCTTTTGGGCTATTACGGTGAAATAATAGCCTCTCGCTATTTAAGAGAACACGGATACATAATTTTAAGCGCTCATTACAACAGCAAATTCGGTGAGATTGATTTAATTGCCGAGGATAGAAAGTACATAGTTTTTGTTGAGGTAAAAACAAGAAGCGAGGGTATGAGGTATTCTCCTGCCGACGCGGTTGATTTTGCCAAAAGGTCGAAGATTATTTCAACTGCTCAGATGTATTTAAAGGATTACGATATGAAGCGTCAGCCTCGGTTTGATATAATCGAGGTGTATTTTAAAGACGAAAATCCCGTAAAAATCAATCATATGGAAAATGCCTTTAACGCAGAGGGCAAATAATTTTAAATTATAATTGAAATGCATAAAAATATATGATAGAATACCACACGAAAAGGATGTGTTTATATGTATTATACAAGTACAAGAGATAAATCGGTTAAGGTGACTGCCGCCGAGGCAATCGCAAAAGGTATTTCCGCAGACGGCGGACTTTTCGTACCTACTGAAATACCTCAAATCACTGCCGATTTTATAAATAATCTTGTGCCTATGAGCTATATCGACCGTGCAAAAGAGGTCTTAAAGCTTTATCTTACGGATTTTACCGCTGAGGAGCTTTCAATGTGCGTTGAGGGTGCATATAAGGCGGGTAAATTCAGCTCCGAAAAAGTTGCGCCCCTTTATAAGCTTACCGATTCCGCAAATGTGCTTGAGCTTTGGAGAGGCCCTACATGTGCGTTTAAGGATATGGCTTTACAGCTTCTTCCTTATCTTTTGACAGTTTCTGCGGGGAAAACCTTAAAGGACACGGAAATTGTAATTCTTGTTGCAACTTCGGGTGATACGGGTAAGGCGGCTTTGGAAGGATTCCGCGATGTTCCCAACACAAAAATTCTCGTATTCTATCCCGTTGACGGCGTAAGCCCTATGCAAAAACTTCAAATGACAACGCAGGAGGGCTCAAATGTAAGCGTATGCGCCATCGAGGGCAACTTTGACGATGCTCAAAGCGGAGTTAAAAAGATTTTTACGGATAAAGATATCGAAAAGAAATTCAAAGAAAACGGACTTGCATTTTCTTCTGCAAACTCAATCAACTGGGGCAGACTTGTTCCTCAGATTGTGTATTATGTATCGGCATATTGCGATATGATTGCATCGGGAGAGCTTAAAAACGGCGAAGAAATGAATGTTGTAGTCCCCACAGGTAATTTCGGCAATATTCTTGCCGCATATTATGCAAAAAGAATGGGTGTTCCCGTTAAAACTCTTGTTTGTGCATCAAATAAAAACAATGTTCTTACAGATTTCTTAACAACAGGTACATACGATAAAAACAGAGATTTCTATTGCACCACATCTCCCTCAATGGATATTTTGATTTCAAGCAACCTTGAAAGACTGCTTTTCCATCTCTGCGGCGAAAACGATGCACAGGTAAGAGAGTGGATGACTGAGCTTTCCGAGAACGGCAAATATACCGTTACCGATGATGTTGAAAGCAAAATCAAAGAATTATTTGCGGCAGGCTGCTGTGATGATGTTGAGACAAAAGCAACCATCGGCAAGGTTTTTGCAGAGAAAAACTATCTTTGCGATACCCACACCGCCGTTGCAGTAAAGGTTTATGACGATTATAAGGCAAAAACAGGGGATGTAACGCCCACCGTAATTGCGTCCACAGCCAATCCTTATAAATTCTCTGCAAGCGTGCTCTCCGCTATAACGGACAGTATAAAAGCCGATAACGAATTTGATATGGTGGAAGAATTGTTTGAAAAATCAGGTGAACCCGTTCCCGCACAGCTTGCAACGCTTAAAGGCAAAACACCCCGTTTTACCGGCGTATGTAAGAAAGAGGATATGAAGCAGGTTGTTTTTGATATGTTAGGTATATAAGCCCTGTTAAAAAAATTGCGGAAACCGGGCGATGTCAAATCGTACGGTTTCCGCTTTTTACTGCTTAGCGGCAGTTCTTGGCATCAGCCTTCATCTGAAAGGTTGCGCATCTTGTGTCGTCACATGTGCAAGCGTCATGTGTGCCGACCTTGATTCCGTTTGCGGTGCAGTTCATATTACCGTCATTGTAAGTGCAATGGCATGCGTCGCAAGTAATGTTGTTGTTCTTTGTTTCCATTTCTACATACCTCCTTTCATTATATTGTTTGAAAAGAACGGCGTGTTATTCATAGGAGATATTGTTTTATGTCAGTTTTTGTAATCGGAGATACACATCTTTCCTTCTCAACCGATAAACCCATGAATGTGTTTAAAGGCTGGGACGATTACATATACCGTCTTGAAAACAATTGGCAAAGGCTTGTCTCGGAAAACGATACGGTAATAATCTGCGGAGATATTTCCTGGGCTATGAGTCTTAATGAAGCGGAAAAGGATTTTGAATTTCTCAACCGCCTGAACGGTACAAAGATTATTTTAAAAGGTAATCACGATTATTGGTGGAATACCGCTTCAAAAATGGAAACTTTTTTTAAAGAAAAAGGCTTTGACACATTAAAAATACTTCATAATAATGCATTTAAAGCCGAAGGCATTTCCGTTGCAGGTTCACGCGGTTGGTTTTTTGACGCAGAAAAGGAAAATATTGACAAAGTAATGGCGCGAGAGTGCGGCAGAATACAGCGTTCAATTGATTGCGCAAAAGATTTGGGCGGTGAAACCGTAGTATTTTTGCATTATCCGCCTGTCAGCGAAACGAAGGATTGCGAACCCATTGTAGATGTGCTGAAAAGAAATAACATTAAACGCTGTTATTACGGTCATCTTCACGGCGGTGCGTCACTTAATGCGGTAAACGGACAAAAATACGGAATTGATTTTCGCTTAATATCTGCCGATCACCTGAATTTTTGCCCTTTGTTCATAAATCAGGATTAGTTTTTACAAAAAACACCGCATTTTTTCTTAAATATGCAGAAAAACTTTGGGAAAATATTGTAATTGTGTTTTTTCTGTGATATAATAAATAGAATTTTGCAAGTAAACAATGATATTCAGGAGGAATATTTAATGTTAAAATCATCAAACAAAGTAGAAACAAACATCTACCAGCTTGAAGTTGCGATTGACGGTGCAGAGTTTGAAAAAGCCGTTCAGCAGGCTTATCTCAAACAGAGAAAGAATATCGCCGTTAAGGGCTTCAGAAAGGGCAAGGCTCCCAGAAGCTTTATTGAAAAGGTTTACGGTGAGGGCGTTTTCTATGAAGATGCGCTTGAAATCCTCTATCCCGATGCCGTAGGCGATGCAATTAAAGAGGCAGAGCTTGATGTTGTTGATACTCCCTCTGACCTTGAAGTTCCCGAAATCGGTAAAGACGGTGTAGTTCTTAAATTTAAAGTTACCGTAAAGCCTGAGGTTAAACTCGGTAAATATAAAGGCATTAAGGCAACCCGCCCTGCATCTAAGGTTACTGCCGACGAGGTTAAAACCGAACTTTCAAGAATGCAGGAGCAGAATTCCAGAATGGTAAGCATTGATGACAGAGCCGTTAAAAAGGACGATACTGTTATTATTGACTTTGAAGGCTTTGTTGACGGCGTTGCTTTTGAAGGCGGTAAGGCAGAAAGCTATAACCTTACCATCGGAAGCGGTGCATTTATCCCCGGCTTTGAGGATCAGATTATCGGCCGCAAAACAGGCGACGAGTTTGATGTTAATGTAACCTTCCCCGAGGATTATCAGGAGGACTTGGCGTCAAAGGATGCCGTATTTAAGATTAAGCTTCACGAAATCAGAAAGAAAGAGCTTCCTGCTCTTGATGATGAGTTTGTTAAGGATGTAAGCGAATTTGATACTCTTGATGAGCTTAAAAAGAGCATAAAGGCTGACCTTGAAAAGGCAAAAAAGGAAGATGCCGATAATAAAGTTACAAATGACCTTTTAACAGAGGTTGCAAACGGTATTAAGGCTGAAATTCCCGCTTGTATGATTGAAAAGGCAATTGATGATATTGTAAGCGATTTTGATTACAGACTTCAGTCTCAGGGCCTCAATCTTGACACATATCTTATGTACACAGGTATGGATAAGGATAAGTTCAGAGAAGGCTACAAGGAAAATGCAGAAAATCAGGTTAAACTTCAGTTAGCCCTTGAAGAAATTGTTAAGGCTGAAAATATCGAGGTTTCCGAGGACGACATAAACGCCGAATATGACAGACTTGCAAAAGCATATAATATGGAGGCTGATGTAATCAAAAAGTCACTTCCCGCGGATGCAATTACAGGCGATATTAAGTCAAGAAAAGCAATTGAGCTTATTAAGGACAATGCTGTAATAACAGAGGAAAAAGCAACAGCTAAAAAGACTGCGGAAAAGAAAGAGCCGGCTGAGAAAAAGCCCGCTGCCAAGAAAAAGGCTGATACTGCCGCAAAGGAAGATAAGCCCGCCGCAAAAAAGCCCGCTGCTAAGAAAACTACAAAGAAAAAAGCAGACGAGGAATAATTATCCGCTAAAAAAATTATATGTATAAGTGTTGAAGAATTGTCCAATAATTTGGCGTGTAAGGCGGCATACCGTCTTAATGCTGCGGGCGATTCTTTAATGCTATTACCGTTACCCTAAACAGGAGGTTTTTATAATGGCACTTGTACCGTATGTTGTTGAACAAACAAGTAGGGGAGAAAGATCTTACGATATATTCTCAAGACTTTTAAATGACAGAATTATCGTATTGTCGGATGAGGTAAATGACGCAACGGCTTCTCTTGTTGTTGCACAGCTTCTCTATCTTGAAGGGCAGGATAGTGAAAAGGATATCAGTCTTTATATTAACAGTCCGGGCGGTTCTGTTTCGGCAGGACTTGCAATTTATGACACAATGCAGTATATCAAATGCGATGTGTCAACCATTTGTATGGGTATGGCGGCAAGTATGGGCGCATTCTTACTTTCTTCGGGAGCAAAGGGAAAAAGATTTGCTCTGCCCAACAGTGAGATTATGATACACCAGCCCTCAGGCGGTGCGCAGGGTCAGGCAAGCGATATTAAAATCACAGCCGACCATATTTTAAGAACCCGTGAAAGACTCAATAAAATTCTTGCCGAAAATACAGGTAAGCCTATTGAGCAAATTGCCGTTGATACCGAGCGTGATAATTGGCTCTCTGCTCAGGAGGCAATGGATTACGGCCTTGTTGACAAAGTTTTTTATAAAAGATAAGCTTCAGGGAGATTTTTATGGCACGAGATAACGAAAAAGAAAGAGCTGTTCGCTGTTCCTTTTGCGGAAAAACTCAGGAACAGGTCGATAAGCTGATTGCCGGTCCCGGCGTATATATCTGCGATGAGTGCATCGAGCTTTGCATGGGAATAATTGATGAAAATGCAGAGCAAACTCATAAGCGTTCCGGGAAAAAGGTTAAGCTTGAAGAAAAGGTACTTCCCAAGCCGCATCAGATCAAGGCGGCGCTTGACGAATATGTTGTCGGTCAGGAAGAAGCTAAAAAAGCTCTCAGCGTTTCGGTTTATAATCATTATAAAAGAATATATCACGGTAATGATGCCGGTGTGGAAATCCAAAAAAGCAATGTTGTACTTTTAGGACCTACCGGTGTGGGTAAAACCGTGCTTGCACAGACTCTTGCAAAAATAATTGATGTTCCTTTTGCAATTGCGGATGCCACAACTCTTACAGAAGCAGGCTATGTGGGCGAGGATGTTGAAAATATTTTGCTTCGCCTTATTCAGGCCGCCGATTATGATGTTGAGAAGGCGGAACGGGGCATCATTTATGTTGATGAAATCGATAAAATTGCAAGAAAAAGCGAAAATCCGTCCATAACCCGTGATGTAAGCGGCGAGGGCGTTCAGCAGGCTTTGCTTAAAATACTTGAAGGCACCGTTTCCAATGTTCCACCGCAGGGCGGCAGAAAGCATCCACAGCAGGAGTTTATTCAGATTGACACCTCTAATATATTGTTTATCTGCGGCGGCGCTTTTGACGGCATTGAAAAAATCGTTGAAAAGCGTACAGGAAATTCAGGTATGGGCTTTGGTGCAGATATTAAGAATAAAGCGGAATTTGAGCAGGAGGACATTTATTCTAAGGTCATCGCCCAGGATTTGGTTAAGTACGGTCTTATTCCCGAGTTGGTGGGCAGAGTCCCCGTAATAACCGCTTTACAGCAGCTTACTAAAGAGGATTTAATAAGAATTCTTACAGAGCCTAAAAACGCTTTATTAAAGCAGTTTAAAGCATTGTTCAATATGGATGATGTTGAGCTTGAATTTACCGATGACGCTCTTAATGCAATTGCCGAAAAAACTCTTGAAAAGAAAACGGGTGCAAGAGGACTTCGCGGTATTATGGAAAATGTGCTTATGCCGATAATGTATGATACTCCCTCGGAACACACGATTGCAAAGGTAATTATCACCCGTGAATGTGTTGTTGACGGTGTTTCTCCTGAAATTATTAAGGACGAGGGAAGAAAACCCAACATACTCACTTCAAAGAGTATCGGTAAGGCGATATAAAGTTTAATATAAGCCACGGATTAACCGTGGCTTATGGTTTGTCAGGAAGAAATACATATGAAAACAAAAATTAAATCCACTGTTCTCCTTTTTTTAACTGCGATTATATGGGGCTTTGCCTTTGTTGCACAGCGAGTAGGTGCAGATTATGTGGGCACCTTTACCTTCAACGGAATTAGATTTCTGTTAGGCTCTTTTTCGCTGATACCTGTTATTTTAGTATTTGAACGGGAAAAATATGATAAGCAGAAAATGCTTAAAACTTTCGCTGTTTCTGTTGCAGCAGGAACAATTCTCTTTATTGCCGCTTCGCTTCAACAATACGGAGTTGTTTTGACAGGAAGTGCAGGCAAAGCAGGATTTTTAACGGGACTTTATACTGTTCTTGTACCTGTAATAAGATTTTTAATGGGCAAAAAAACAGATATTTTAACATTTGTCGGAGCTTTTTTTGCTGTGGGCGGGCTTTTTCTTTTGTGTATGACAGGGGACAAGCTTACCTTTGGCAAGGGTGATATTGTTTTAATTATAGGTGCCGTGTTCTGGGCTTTGCATATTCTTATAATTGATAAGTTCGTTAACGAAATAAGCCCGTTAAAATTCAGTATGCTTCAATTCTTTGTTTGCGGTTTAATCAGTATGATAATTGCCTTGTTTACGGAGAATATTGAATTTACTGCCGTAAAATCAGCATTAGTACCGATTTTGTACGGTGGCTTAATGTCCGTAGGCGTTGCATATACCTGCCAGATTTTGGGACAAAAGGACGCTGACCCAACATTTGCTTCAATTGTTTTTTCAACCGAATCCGTTTTCAGTGCAATCGGCGGTGCAATAATACTTCACGAGATTATGAGCGGCAGAGGATATTTAGGTTGTGTTTTAATTTTTATAGGTATTGTTTTGTCACAACTGAATTTAAAAGAAATTTGCAACAAATTCCGTAACAAACAATAAAAATGACACAATTATTACATTTTACTGTAAATCATTGACAAAATATGTCACATAAAGTAAAATATCCAAAGCATTATATTCCTTTTGGAGGCATATATGAGAATACTTTTTAAATTTCAAAAAACAGTTGTTTTTGTAATAAAAGCATTGCTTTATCTGTTTTTAATCGGAACATTTTTTGTTATTTTCGGTACAGAGTATAATTGGATTTTAAGACCATCCAGAACAGCAGGCGTAATGCTTGTAACATTTTGTGTTCTCGAAGCGGCTCTGATTGCGGTTTACGGCGGCTTTTTGATAGGCAGGCTGAAAAGTAAACCGATTATAATCTCGATGTCTTTGGCGACGGTTATAACAGATTTAGTTACACACCTCCAATTGTGTATAATGAATGTTAATGAAAATCTTAATTCTCACTTTATATATGAGTCTCCCCATCTGTTACTGTTAGTTATTTGTATACAAATTGCTTTAATTATTCTTTTTGCATATTTCGGTAATCATGTCTTTTTCACAATAAATCCACCAGAAAAATGTTGTGTGATCATTTCATCAAAATATGATTTGAATGAAATTGTTCCTAAAATTCGTAAATATAAAAAACAGTATTGCATAAACGATGTTATTATGTATAATTCACCTCAGATACTTGATGTGATTTTGAGAAATGACACTGTATTTTTTGCCGGTGTACCTACAAATGACAGAACATATCTTGTTGAGTTTTGTTATGCAAATGCAAAAAATATTTACTATAATTATGAAATATATGACCTTGTAGCCATGGGCGGCAGAAATGTGGTCTTAGATGATAAACCCGTATTTGCTGCACAGGTTCATGAAATGACCTTTGAGCAGCGTATATTAAAACGCGCTATGGATTTAATTGTTTCTTCGGTAGCTCTGATTGTTTTGAGTCCTCTTATGCTGGTATGCGCAATTGCTATCAAGCTTGATGACGGTGGACCGGTATTTTATAAGCAGGACAGACTCACTTTACACAGGAAAGTCTTTCAAGTATATAAATTCAGAAGTATGCGTACTGATGCGGAAAAGAACGGAGCGCAATGGGCAACAAAAGATGATGATCGAGTAACACGAGTCGGTAAAATATTGAGAAAATTCCGAATTGATGAATTGCCTCAGCTCATAAACATTTTTAAAGGTGAAATGAGTTTGGTAGGTCCGCGTCCTGAACGTCCTGAACTTGCTGTGGAATTTGAAAGGGATTTGCCGCAATTCTCATATCGTCTTAATGTTAAGGCCGGATTAACAGGTTTGGCACAAGTTTTGGGTAAATACAACACAACTCCTGCTGACAAATTGGCTATGGATTTAATTTATGTTGAAAAATTCAGTATCTGGTATGATATTAAGCTAATTTTACAAACTTTAACAGTGTTTTTGAAAGCCTCCGACAGTACAGAGGGTTTAAAAATGATTGATATAAGCGATGAGTTTAATATAATTTATTAAGTGTAGGCAGCAGTATTATCTGCTGCCTTCTTATTCTAATTTGTATTGTTTATCACGGTGTTTTATGATATACTATTAAAAATGATATTTTTTTGGTGTTGAAATGCGTAAAAACGATATATTTAAAGAGAAAAATAAGAATAACGGTTCATTAAAGTATTTTATTATTGCTTTTGCTGTTTTTATTGTTGCTTTGGCGGCTGTTTCTGCTTATCTGTTTATGAGGTCTATTGATTTTGACTTCGGAAACCTGATAAATGCAGAAACGGATTCAACTTCCCAATCGGAAACTGAACCTGTAAGTATAACATATTCCGTGAATGATTTAAGCGGAAAGTGCTGTGTGCTTTTTATATGCGAGGATAATAACGGTAAACTGCAATATGCCTTTTCGGTGGATACTGATTTCGGGGCAAAAAGTATGTTTATTAACGTTGTTGACGGGGCAGATAAAGCGGAATACAACGGCAGTTCGATAAGTTATACCGATTTGTATGAAAAATATCGTGTTGCCGGCGTAAAAGAAGCATTTTCTTTTTTGAATATTGTAGCTGAAAAATATGTTGTATTTGATAAAAATGCGTTCTTAACTTTCTTTTCGGAATTTGACGGTATTTCAGTGAATGTAAAAGAGAAAGTGGATTATAAATCCGATAGTTTTAACTTGGAGTTAGATACCGGAAAACAAATTCTGTCGGCAGAGTATTTGTATAAATATCTTGAAGTCAGCAACAACCAAACTAGGGCTTCGGTGATTTGCGATATTGTGTCGGGAGTTCTTCGACCGGAGTATACCGAGAAATCGGAACGCCTTTTCAATAAATTTGTAAATTCAACAAAAACCGATATTTCGGTAATTGACTATTCCGAGTTTATTAACAATTTGATTGTATATTCAAAAGCTGAGGATAAGTTCCTCCCGCAGATTAAACAACCGTAGGAGATTTTATGAAAAAACAATTAGCCGTTATAGTTGCATTGGTGATGTGCGCCGTATTGTTTTCCTTAACTACTGGGATTGATTTTGGGGAAAACGCTCAGGGCAGCATAAAGGAAAAAATGCAGGAGATTTTTTCCGGTAATGAGGATGAAACCGCCCCCGATTCATTTGATTTTCAAGCTGAATTCGGCGGCAAAACAATGTATTATTATAACAATCTTGATGAAAATCTAAAAGAACATTACATTACGCTCTATAAGATTGTAAAAAATTTTGAACCTAACTGCAATTTAGAGTTATCTCAATCCAATGCAGATAAGGTGTATTTGGCGGTATATTTTGATAATCCCGAGTTGTTTTGGATGAACAGTAATTATAAATATACGGAAACTAAAAATCATGTCAATATTAGCCTTGAGTATAAAAACACAAAGGAAGAAGCAGATGAGTTAACAAATTCTCTAAACAAAAAGGTTAATGAACTGATTACGGAATCTCAAAATTATTCAACTGCGTATGAAAAGGAAAAGTTCTTTCACGATTATATATGCCTGAATACGGTTTACGATGAATCTACACTGGGCAATTTCGGTGGAACTGCTTATTATCCTTTACTTAACGGTAAAGCAATTTGCGAAGGCTACGCAAAGGCAATGCAGCTTTTGCTTGACAAATCGGGAATTGAGAATTATTTAATTGTGGGTGACGCAACAAGCGACGGCTCGACAGAAGCGCATATGTGGAACATTGTAAAAATCAACGGTAAGAATTATCACCTTGATGTAACTTGGGACGATTCTGATGATACCGATGAAATAAGCTATCGCTATTTTAATGTAACGGACACTGATATTTTATATGATCATTCAAAGCTTTCACCTGAGAATAACAACTGTGTTTATACAGACGACAATTATTTTGTAAAAAGCGGCCGGTATTTGTATTCATTTAACGGTTACGATGAATTAACCGGCGTAACTGCCGAAGCTTTGAAATCAGGCAGAAATTATATTGAGTTCCGTTTCGACAAAAAGTCGGATTATAACAGAGCTGTTTCTGTTTTGGAAAACGATAATAAGTTCTTTTCGTTTGTCCGTAACGCCGTAAAGAAAAGCGGGCGCAAGCTTGCGGTTAATAATATTGAGTACATAAATGTTGACAACCTGAACTATATATGTTTGGTTTTTGTAGAGGAATGATATTTTGGATAAAGAGAGAATTGAAAGAGCTTTCAGAGAAATTCTGATAGCAATAGGAGAAGATCCCGACCGTGAGGGTTTGGTTGAAACGCCGAAACGAGTTGCGAATATGTATGAGGAAATTTTTTCAGGGCTTTATGAAAATCCCGAAAAGCACCTGAAAATGTTCCGTGAGGGACAAAGCGATGAAATTGTAATCGTCCGTGATATTCCCATGTATTCAATGTGTGAGCATCATTTTTTACCTTTCGTTGGCAAAGCGCACATTGCTTACATACCAAACGATGAGGGGCTTGTAATCGGGCTTTCAAAGCTTGCAAGAATAGTTAATACATATGCGCGCCGTCCGCAGTTGCAGGAGCGCCTTACAGCTCAGATTGCGGATTTCATTCAAAAGGAAATGGAACCGAGAGGCGTTGCTGTTGTTGTTGAGGCGGAGCATCTTTGTATGACAATGCGGGGAATAAGAGCTGCGGGTTCAAAAACACAGACCTCTGCACTTCGCGGTATTATGAGAAAGGATGCACGGACAAGAGCCGAAGTTATGACTCTTTTGGGAATAAAATGAGATTTTGCGGTAAAGATTTTAGTTTTGAACTCGGTAAAAAAACATATGTTATGGGTATTCTCAATGTAACACCCGATTCTTTTTATGACGGCGGAAAATATAATTCGCCGTCCTGTGCTGTTGAGCACGCTCGGCAAATGCTATGTGACGGAGCAGACCTTATTGATATAGGCGCTCAATCCACACGCCCGGGCCATACTCCGCTTTCCGCCGATGAGGAATTAGATATTATAAAAAATTATCTGCCGCTTGTTTTTAATGAAACGGGCGCAGTAATTTCCGTTGATACATTTTTTCCCGAGGTTGCCGAATATGCGCTGAACAACGGCGCATCAATCGTAAATGATGTGAGCGGTATATTTAATCCTGCAATGGCGAAAATTGTTGCAAAGTATAATTGCGGCTGGATAATTATGCATACAGGCGGCGGAGACGCTTCAACGGTGCCCGAATATAAAAACGGAGTTACAAGCGATGTTATTGATTTCTTTGATAATATGCTTGAAAAGTGCGATGATTTCGGTATTTCACGCCAAAATATAATGCTGGATATGGGAATAGGCTTCGGAAAAACCTATGAGGATAATTTGGAGCTTATTAAAAATGTAAATTTACTTAAAAGGGAAGACTGCGGACTTTTAACAGCGCTTTCTTCCAAAAGGGTAATAGGCACTGCAACGGGCGCGGATGGATATGACCGTGTTTTCGGCACAATAGCGGCAGATGTTCTGGCTATTGCAGGCGGAACCGATATGATAAGAGTACATGATGTAAAAGAAAGCGTACTGTCCGCCAAAATGGCTGATGCAGTAATGAGGAGTATATAATGGATAGAATTATAGTTAAGGGATTGGAGCTTTTTTGCTATCACGGCGTAAATCCCGAGGAAAAAACGGACGGTCAGCCCTTTATTTTCGATATTGAAGCCGATGTTTCGCTGGCTGTACCGTGCAGAACGGATTGCGTTGATGATACGGTAAGCTATGCTAAAATAATAAAAACCGTTCGCCGTGTGGCGCAAAGCGAAAAGAACGATTTGCTTGAAAGAGTGAGTCAGCGTGTTGCGGACGCTCTTTTTGATGAGTTTGAAAAGATTTCCGCATTAAAAATTACCCTTAAAAAACCGCAGGCGCCAATCAGCGCTGATTTTGATTATGTGGCTGTGCAGATTGAGAGGACGCGCCAATGAATAAAGCGTATTTAGGGATAGGTACAAATATAGGCGACCGAATGGAAAATCTTCAAAAGGCGATTGATTCTTTAAATCTGCTTCCTCTTACAAAGGTTAACGCAATATCAAATATTTATGAAACCGACCCCGTGGGCTATGATAATCAAGAGGATTTTTTAAATATTGCCGTTGAGGTTGAAACCGATTTACCTGCCGAGAGCCTTCTCGGTGCCGCTTTGGGCATAGAAGCAGGTATCGGTAGGGTGCGAACAATTAAAAACGGTCCCAGAGTTATTGATATTGACCTTTTGCTTTATGAAAACGAGGAATACAATACTCCTATCTTAACTCTGCCTCACCCAAGAATGTTTGAACGCGGCTTTGTTTTAATTCCTTTGCTTGATATTGATTTTAAAAACCCTTTGTTTGACAGAGAAAAAATTAAAAACTCCGTAAAAGCTGACGGAGTAAGGCTTTTTGCCGATAAAAATGCATTGAATATTCAGAATAAACGGTGATTTATGTATTACATAATAATGGATCTTGAATGGAATAACTCTTATGTGAAGTCAACACAAAAATTTATAAATGAGATAATAGAAATCGGTGCGATAAAGCTTAACGATAAGCTTGAAACCGTTGATACTTTTTCGCAATTGATAAAACCTGTTATTTCAAAGAAATTGCGTTCACGCATTAAAAATCTTACCCACATAACAAATGACGATATTCAGGGAGGAAAGCCCTTTTCCGCCGTTATGACAGATTTTGAGAATTGGGTTGGTGAAGATGCGGTTATAATGACTTGGGGCGATACTGATATAAGAACATTACTCTGCAATTATAAAATGTTCCTTCAAAAAAGCAGTATCAGCTTTATAAAAAAGTATATTGATTTGCAAAAGTACTGCCAATGCTTTATTGATATGGAGAATGTTCAGCAGGCGGGGCTTTCCTATGCCGCTGAGTGTCTTAAAATTGATACTGAAAGCTTTCCGCACCACAGAGCGCTTGATGACAGTTTATTGAGCGCGGAATGTCTTAAAAAGGTATTTGACGCTGAAAAAATAAGTGCCCATATCGTAAATTGTGACAGCGACTTTTATGCACGCCTTGCTTTCCGTCCTTATGTGATTAAAGATAAAAACGACCCGCTTATTGACAAAAGTATGTTCAACTGCTTTTGCGATATTTGCGGCGGCAAGGTAGAAACGCTGAAAAACTGGAAATTTACCAATCAGTCGTTCAGGGGAGTGTTTTTCTGCGAGCACTGTAACCGTGAATTTCGCGTTAATCTCCGTATAAAAAAGTTTTATGACAGACTTGATGTTAAACGCAATTATTCCGAGATTATACGAACACCTGCCGAAGCTCCCGTTAAAGAGAATAATCAGTAAAAAACGACCCCGTTCCGTAAGCTTACAGAACGGGGTTTCTTATATACACTTGGTAAAATTATTTTATAACTCTTACTCTGATAACAGACTCAATATCGGTAACAGCCTTGATAGCATCTTCCGAAACATCGGTGTCGGTATCTATCATTGTATAAGCATATTCGCCCCTTGATTTGTTAACCATGTTGTCGATGTTAACATTTTCCGAAGCGAGAGTTGATGTGATACTGCTCACAATTCCCGCAACATTTTTATGGATAATTGTCATTCTGTGTTTACCGTTTCTTGCAACGGAAACAGCGGGCAGGTTAACCGAGTTTGTAATATTACCGTTTTCAAGGTAATCTGCAACCTGATTAACAGCCATAACCGCACAGTTATCCTCAGATTCGGGAGTGGAGGCACCAAGGTGGGGGATAGCGATAACGCCCGTTGCGCCTATAAGAGCGTCATTGGGGAAGTCTGTAATGTATGCCGCAACCTTGCCTTCTTCAAGGGCTTCGATAATGTCATTTGTATCAACAAGCTCACCGCGGGCAAAGTTGAGAATTCTAACATTGTCCTTCATAACCGCAATGCTTGATTTACTTATAAGTCCCTTCGTATCGGCATTAAGGGGAAGATGTAATGTGATATAATCGGATTTTGTGAAAATATCGTTAATATCAGCAGTAACAGTTACCCCTGCGTTAAGAGAAGCCTTGCCTTTTTCCGAAAGGAAGGGGTCATAACCGATAACTTTCATTCCGAGGGAAGATGCCGCATTGGCAACAAGTATGCCGATAGCACCAAGTCCCACAACGCCCAAGGTCTTGCCGAGAATTTCGGGGCCTGCAAAAGCACTTTTGCCCTTTTCAACATCTTTCGGAACTGTATCTCCGTTACCCTTTAAAGTCTTTGCCCAGTCAATAGCGGGAACAATCTTTCTTGATGTGAGTAAAAGACCTGCAATAACAAGCTCTTTAACGGCATTTGCGTTTGCGCCGGGAGTGTTGAAAACAACAATGCCTTCTTCACTGCAACGGTCAATGGGAATATTGTTTACGCCAGCGCCTGCTCTTGCAATAGCAAGTGTGTTTTCAGCGAATTCCATATCGTGCATAGCCGCGGAGCGAACAAGTATTGCATCAGGATTTGCAATTCCCGTTGCGCAGTTGTATTCGTCACTGAAATTGCAAAGACCTGTTTCTGAAATTTTATTAAGTGTAAGAATATTATACATTTCCCTGTCTCCTTATGAATTTGCTTTTTCAAATTCTTCCATAAACTTAACAAGCTTTTCTACGCCTTCATATGGCATAGCGTTGTATATTGAAGCTCTCATACCGCCAACCGAACGGTGACCTTTAATGTTTACAAGTCCTGCTTCGGTTGCTTCCTTAACAAATTTTGCGTTAAGTTCCTCGGACTCTGTTACAAAAGGAACATTCATAATCGAACGGTCTTTCGGGACAACAGTACCTCTGAACATCTTGCTGTTATCAAGGAAATCGTAAAGAAGCTTTGCCTTTTTTTCGTTTCTCTCCTTCATTGCTTCAAGACCGCCTAAATCTTTGAGCCATTCAAGTACGAGTTTGCAAATATAGATTGTGTAGCAGGGGGGAGTGTTGTAAAGAGAATCATTATCGGCCATAAGCTTATAATCAAGCATAGACGGTGTCATTTCTCTTGCATTGCCGAGTAAGTCCTCACGGATAATGCAGATTGTAAGACCTGCGGGAGCAACATTTTTCTGTGCGCCGCCGTAGAGCATACCGAATTTGGAAACATCAATAGGCTCTGAAAGGAAACAGGAAGAAATGTCGGCAATAAGGGGAACATCTCCCGTATCAGGTAAATCACGGATAATGTTACCATGAACGGTTTCGTTCATGCAGATATAGAAATAGTCTGCATCGGGACGAAATTCATTTTTATCCATCTCAGGAACGCATGAGAAATTCTGCTCCTTTGATGTAGCGACAATTTTCACATCGCCGTATTTTGTTGCTTCTTTGTATGCTTTGTTTGACCACTGACCTGAAACAACATAGTCAGCCTTTCCGCTGCCGTTCATAAAGTTTAAGGGGATAGCCGCAAACTGCGTTGAAGCGCCGCCCTGTAAAAACAGTACCTTATAATTATCGGGAATATTCATAAGCTCACGAAGAAGAGCTTCGGCGTCCTTGATAATCTTATCATACACCTTGGAACGGTGGCTCATTTCCATAACGGATTGGCCGCTGCCCTCGTAATCAAGCATTTCAGCCGCCGCTTTTTTAAGAACTTCCTCGGGGAGCATTGAAGGACCCGCAGAAAAATTGTAAACTCTTGCCATTTTGATATTACCTCCAAAAAATACACATAGCGTAATCCATAATATGATTTTTGATTGCGCATTGTTGCCATTATATCAAAATAATAATCAAAAAGTCAACGAATTGACAAAAAAATAACAAAGTTTTTGCCATTTTCCATATTTTATACAAGAAAATTGTGCAAAAAATTAACAAAGTCGGGGTAATATACAAAAATTCAAAAAAATTCCTGCTAATTCTTGCAGTAAATGATGTTTTATTATATAATATAAACTCAAATAATAGGAGTGATATAAGTAATAATGGAAAACAGCAAGAGTGTTTTAAATGAGTTTAACGAAAAATCCTTTTCAATGCCTATGGTTGCACTGAGAGGACTTGTAATATTTCCCGAAATGACTCTGCACTTTGATGTGGGCAGGGCAAAATCAGTGCGTGCCGTAAAAGCGGCGATGGAGCAAAAAACTAATATTTTCCTTGCCGCACAGATGGATATGGAGTGCGATGACCCAAGGTATGACGATATTTTTTCCGCAGGCGTTGTATGTGAGATAAAGCAGGTTATGAAGCTTCCGGGCACAGATACCCTGCGTGTTGTAGTTTACGGTCTTTACCGTGCGGAGCTTTTGCATATAAATTCGGCAAATCCGTATCTTTCCGCCGTTGTGCACCGTGTTGAAACAGAGAAGGTAGAAGCGGGTAAACTGATGTATGAGCAAGCGCTCGTACGCCGCCTTACAAGCATTTTTGAGGATTACGCATACTTTATCCCGAAACTTCCCCCCGATGTTGTAATCGGCGTGTCCGTGCGAAAAGAAACTGCGGAGCTTACGGATTATATACTTTCAAATATTCCTTTGGATTACGCAGTAAAGCAGTCTTTGCTGGAAGAGCTTAATCCCTTGGAAAGAGCCGAGCGGCTTTGCGTCATTTTGGCAAAAGAGATTGAACTTTTGACCATTGAAGAAGAAATCAATGAAAAAGTTCAGGAGCAGATGGACGATAATCAGCGCGATTATTATCTCCGCGAGCAGATAAAAGCAATTTCCGAGGAACTTAACGAGGGCGACAGCGCTTTATCCGAAGCAGAGGAATACCGTGAAAAAGTAAGAGCAATCGGCTTTTCAGAGGATATTGAGAAAAAATTGTTAAGAGAATGCGACAGAATGGCTAAAATGCAGTCTTCAAGCCCTGAATCTGCCGTAATACGCAATTATCTTGATAAAATTACAGCACTTCCGTGGAATACTTTTACTGAGGATAATCTTGATATTGCGAAAGCAGCAGGAATACTTGATGAAGACCATTACGGTCTTAATGATGTTAAAGAGCGCATTGTGGAATTCCTCGCCGTGCGGAAAATTAACCCCGATGTGCGCGGTCAGATTATTTGTCTTGCAGGACCTCCCGGTGTGGGCAAAACCTCAATTGCCAAATCATTAGCTCGCGCTATGGGCAGGAGCTATGCCCGTATTTCTTTGGGCGGTGTCCGTGATGAGGCTGATATAAGAGGTCACAGGAAAACATATATCGGCTCAATGCCGGGAAGAATAATTGAAGCGATTGAGTCCGCCAAAACCTCAAATCCGCTTATTCTTCTTGACGAGGTGGACAAGCTGGGTAGTGACCACAGGGGAGACCCATCTTCTGCATTGCTTGAAGTTCTCGACGGTGAGCAAAACAGTGCTTTTATTGACCACTATCTTGAAATTCCTTATGATTTAAGCAAGGTTCTGTTTATAACAACAGCAAACGATAAAAGTTCTATTCCTGCGCCGCTTCTTGACAGAATGGAAATTATTGATTTGCCCGGCTATACCTATGAGGAAAAATTTAATATCGCCAAAAAGCACCTTGTTCCTAAACAGCTTAAAGAAAACGGGCTGAAAAAGTCTTATGTTAAAATCACCGATAAAGCTTTAAAAGCGATTATCAGCGGCTATACAAAGGAAGCAGGCGTCCGTATTCTTGAAAGAACAATCGCATCTGTTTTCAGAAAAATTGCCGTTGAATATGCAAAGGGCTTTGACGGAAAAATAACGGTAAAGGATACGGAACTTCAAAAGTATCTCGGTCCCGTAAAGTTTAAACCCGACGATGTGTTAAAGACCGACAGAGTAGGCGTTGTAAACGGACTTGCATATACCTCTGTGGGCGGCACAATGCTCACAGTTGAGGTCGCCGTTATGGACGGAACGGGTAAATTGGAGCTTACAGGTTCTCTCGGAGATGTTATTAAAGAATCAGCAAGGGCGGCAGTGAGTTATATCCGCACAAACGCAGAAAAATACCGTATAGATAAAGATTTTTATCAAAATAAGGATATACATATTCACTTCCCCGAGGGCGCCGTACCAAAGGACGGACCCTCTGCGGGTGTCACAATCTTTGCTGCCCTTGTTTCCGCTTTGTCGGGATGTAAGGTAAAAGCAGATGTGGCAATGACGGGTGAAATTACAATTACAGGCAGAGTTTTGCCCATAGGCGGTTTGCGTGAAAAAACAATGGCGGCTTATGTTGAGGGAATAAAAACAGTAATTGTTCCCGAGGCCAACCGCAGTGACCTTGAAAAGATTGATGAAAAGGTGAAAGAAAAGATAAATTTTGTTTTCGCTCAAACGGGTGATGATGTTTTAAAAACCGCTTTGGTGTGATTTTGAGGTAATTATGAGATACGATAAAGCAGAATTTAAAAGTGCATACGGAACTTTTTCACAGCTTCCCGAGTCAGATTTGCCTGAAATTGCGTTTGCAGGGCGGTCGAATGTGGGAAAAAGCTCATTGCTCAATAAGCTTTTTATGAGAAAATCCCTTGCCCGTGTAAGCTCTGTTCCCGGCAAGACCATAACCATAAATTTTTACGGCGTTGATGGCGTAAATTTTGTTGATTTGCCCGGTTACGGTTACGCAAAAGTGGCTAAAACGGAAAAACAGCGCTGGGCTGAAATGATGGAGGGCTACTTTAATTCAAACCGTAACATAAAGCTTGTTGTTCAGCTTGTAGATATGCGCCATCCACCAACAAAGGACGATATTATGATGATGGAATTTTTACAGCAGACAGGCTATGAGTTTATTGTTGTTATGACAAAAAGCGATAAACTGAAGAAAAAGAAAGATTATACTGAACGTCTTGAAAATTCCAAAAAAGAAATGAGCTTTGTTCCGCCTGACAGAATAATTCCCTTTTCTGCCGAAAACGGTGAGGGGCTCGAAACAGTTAAGAAATTCATTGAACAATATATCGGAGGTTAATCATGAATAAAGTACCTTTTACAACAAAAGAAAAGCTTGAAGAAATCGCGGCAAAATACCCCACACCTTTTCACATTTATGACGAGGCAGGCATGCGCAAAAATGCAGAGAATTTGAAAAAAGCCTTCGCGTGGAATAAAGGCTTTAAAGAGTATTTTGCGGTTAAGGCAACTCCCAATCCTTTTTTAATAAACATTTTGAGAGAATACGGCTGCGGGTGTGACTGTTCTTCCGTAACGGAGCTTATGCTTTCAAAGGCAATCGGCGCTGTGGGTGATGATGTTATGTTTTCATCAAATGACACTCCGCCCGCAGAGTTTAAATATGCCGCCGATATGGGCGCTATAATAAATCTTGACGATATTACACATATTGATATTGTTGAGAAAACTCTCGGAAAGCTCCCTAAAAAAATGTCTTGCCGCTATAATCCCGGCGGATATTTCAAAATTTCCAATAATATAATGGATAACCCCGGCGACGCTAAATACGGCATGACAACCGAACAGCTTTTTGAAGCATTTAAAATAATGAAATCAAAAGGCGTTGAAGAGTTCGGTATTCACGCATTTTTGGCAAGTAATACAGTAACAAACGAGTATTATCCCACTTTGGCAAAAACATTGTTTGAGGTTGCCGTTAAGCTTAAAGAAGAAACAGGCGCACATATTAAATTTATCAACCTTTCGGGCGGCATAGGTATTCCTTACAGACCCGAACAGGAGCCCAACGATATTTTTGAAATCGGTAAAGGTGTTGAAAAGGTGTATAACGAGGTGCTCGCTCCCGCAGGAATGGACGATGTTTCAATTTATACAGAACTCGGCAGATTTATGATGGGACCTTACGGTGCACTTGTTACAAGAGCTATCAATGAAAAGCATACGCATAAAGAGTATATCGGTGTTGACGCTTGTGCAGTAAACCTTATGCGCCCTGCAATGTACGGTGCTTATCACCATATAACGGTTATGGGTAAGGAAAATGAGCCTTGCGACTGCAAATATGATGTTACAGGCTCACTTTGCGAAAATAACGATAAATTTGCAATCGACAGAATGTTGCCGAAGGTTGATATGGGCGACCTTATATATATTCACGATACAGGCGCTCACGGCTTTGCAATGGGATACAACTATAACGGTAAACTGAAATCAGCGGAAATACTTTTAAAGCAGGACGGTTCCTTTGAACTTATCCGCCGTGCGGAAACTCCTGCCGACTATTTCAGAACATTTGACTGCTTTGATTTTTATAAAAAAGTAACCGAGTAAAGTAACCGAGTAATTTTCAGAGGTGTTTTAATTGTCTTTCGTTCACCTGCATGTGCATACCGAATACAGCCTGCTGGACGGCGCATGCCGTCTGGACAGGCTTTGCAGTGCTGCCGCAGAACGGGGACAAACTGCTCTTGCAATTACCGACCACGGCAATCTTTTCGGAGCCGTGGATTTTTATAAAGCGGCAAAAAAACACGGTATCAAACCCATAATCGGCTGTGAGGTGTATGTAGCTTCCCGCTCACGGTTCGATAAAGTACACGGCGTTGATTCCGAAAAGCACCATTTGGTACTCCTTTGCAAAAATGAAACAGGCTATAAAAATCTGACAAAAATGGTGTCATCTGCCTGGATAGACGGATTTTATACGAAACCCCGAATAGACCGTGAACTGATTGAAAAGTATCATGACGGCCTTATTGCGCTTTCGGCCTGTCTTGCAGGTGAGGTGCCAAAGCTTATTTCCGGCGGCGATTACAGAAGAGCAAAAGAAACCGCCCTTTGGTATGAAAATGTGTTCGGCAAGGGAAACTATTATCTTGAAATGCAAAATCACGGTATTCCCGAACAGCTTACCGTTAATGACGGTATTATGCGTATTTCCCGCGAAACGGGTATTCCTGTTGTTGCAACCAACGATGTCCATTATGTTAACAAAGAGGATGCAAATGTTCAGAAAATACTGATTTGCATTGCAACAAACCATACTATTGATGAGGAAAACTCTCTCGAATTTGAAACCGATAATTTCTATTTAAAAACAGAGGAGGAAATGCGCTCTCTCTTTGAGTATGTACCCTCCGCCATAGATAATACTCAAAAAATAGCCGATATGTGTAATTTCGACTTTGAATTCGGTAAAACAAAGCTTCCGAACTTTGATGTGCCTGAGGGTATTACGCACTTTGACTATTTAAAGGAAAAAAGTTATGACGGTTTGTATAAGCGTTACGGCACAAATCCGGATAAAATGTATATTGACAGGCTGGAATATGAACTGTCTGTAATAAACAGTATGGGATATGTAGATTATTTCCTTATTGTTGCCGATTTTATTGAGTACGCGAGGAACCACGGTATTCCCGTAGGCCCGGGCAGAGGCTCGGGTGCAGGCAGTATCTGCGCCTATTGTATGTGGATTACAAATATTGACCCAATCAAATATAACCTTATCTTTGAACGCTTTTTAAACCCTGAGCGTGTCAGTATGCCTGATATTGATGTGGATTTCTGCTATGAGCGCAGGGGAGAAGTAATTGATTATGTTATCCGCAAATACGGTGCCGACCATGTGGCGCAGATTGTGACTTTCGGTACAATGGCGGCAAGGGCGGCAGTCCGTGATGTGGGCAGAGCTATGGGCTTGTCATATGCGGCTGTGGATAATGTTGCAAAGAAAATTCCGAGAAGTATCGGAATGACTATTGAAAGAGCTCTGACCGAAAGTGATGAACTTCAAGCGTTATACAATAGCGATGAAAAGGTGAAAATGCTTATTGACACTGCAAAGAGTGTGGAGGGAATGCCGAGGCACGCATCTACTCATGCCGCAGGTATTGTTATAACCGATAAGCCTGTAAGCGATTATGTTCCTCTTGCACGAAATGACGAATCAATCGTAACTCAGTTTACAATGACCACTATTGAGGAATTGGGACTTCTCAAAATGGACTTTTTGGGACTTCGCACATTAACAGTCATTAACGACTGTGTAAAAGCCGTCAGAAAAACCAATCCCGATTTCGATATTGAAAAAATACCCCTTGATGACGAAAAAGTATATGCTCTTTTTTCAAGCGGTCAGACTGACGGCGTGTTCCAATGCGAATCAAACGGTATGAGAAGCGTGTTTATGCGGCTTAAACCCACAAATCTTGAAGACATTATAGCCGTTATTTCCCTTTACAGACCTGGACCCATGGATTCAATTGACACTTATATCGAAAACCGCCATAATCCGCAAAAAATTAAATACAAAACGCCTATGCTCCGAGATATACTTAATGTTACTTACGGCTGTATGGTATATCAGGAGCAGGTTATGCAGATTTTCAGGTCACTTGCAGGGTATTCTCTCGGCAGGGCTGATATTGTGCGCCGTGCAATGTCAAAGAAAAAGCATAAGGTACTGGAAGAAGAAAGGGCATTTTTCTGCGAAGGAGCGGCTAAAAACGGAATTGAAAACAGCATTGCCAATGAGATTTTTGACGATATGTCATCTTTTGCGTCGTATGCCTTTAATAAATCCCATGCGGCGGCATATGCGGTTGTGGCTTACAGAACGGCATATTTAAAACGCTATTATCCCTGTGAATTTATGGCTTCGCTTTTAACCAGCGTGCTTGATAATTCCTCGAAGGTTTCCGATTATATTGAGGACTGTAAGCGCAACGGTATTAAAATACTTGCGCCCAATGTTAATTACAGTTTTAAAAACTTTTCGGCGGATAAAGATAATAACGCAATACTTTTCGGCTTGCTTGCAATCAAGAATCTCGGGCGGGATTTTATAGATTCAATAGTAAATGAGCGCATTAAAAACGGTAAATTTGATTCATTTTATTCGTTCTGTAACCGTGTTTACGGAAAAGGCTTCAACAGGCGTGCTGTTGAAAGTCTTATTAAGTGCGGAGCCCTTGATAATCTCGGCTGTAACCGCCGCGAAATGCTTATGAATCTTCCGTTCATCATTGATGAGCTTGATTCTTCAAGGAGGCGTAATCTTGAAGGTCAAATCGGTTTGTTTGACTTAATGAGCGGCGGGGCTGAAAATCCTTATGTAATAAAACATTCAGATGAGTTCCGAACCGAAGAGCTTCTCGCAATGGAGAAAGAAACAACAGGACTTTATATAAGCTCTCATCCGATGGAGCAATATGCCGAATTGGAGCAAAAGCTCAGATGTGACCGCCTAGTTGACATACTTAATTCCGAAAATGATTTTGATTCCCAATATGCCGATTCTGTTTCGGTGAAGGTAATGGGAATCGTAAACGGAATTACCAAAAAGCAAACAAAAAACGGTGAAACTATGGCTTTTGTTAATTTGGAGGGTGTCAGCGGTTCAATAGAAATCGTAGTTTTCCCGAAATTATTTGCTAAATATGTAAATATTTTCAACAACGGGTCCGCTGTAATTATCGGCGGGCGAATTTCCGTGCGCGAGGAAGAAAATCCAAAGCTTATTCTTGATTTTGCGGATACTGCGGAGAATATTAAGGTCAACCGAACCAAGAGGAAGGGACTTTTTATTCGCGTTGAAAGCGAAGAAGCGCCTGAATATAAGAAATGTCTTGATTATATTCAAAACAACGCAAAAGACGGAGATATTCCGCTGTATTTCTATTTTTCAACAAGTAAAAAGTATTTTCCGTATAAAAAAATATCTGCTGACAAAAGTATAATAGACGGTTTAAAGGATTTTATCGGTGATTCCGATGTCGTTTTACAAAAATAAAGGTATTTGCTTGCTTTTTGTATATAATTATGTTATCATAAAAGCTCAATGTGGTAATTTTTAGTAATCAGAGGGTGATTAAATGAAAACAATAGGTGTTCTTACAAGTGGTGGCGACGCACCTGGCATGAATGCGGCTGTTCGCGCTGTTGTGCGTGCAGGCTGTGAAAACGGAATGCGCGTTATGGGTATCAGAAGAGGATACAACGGACTTATGCAGGGCGATATGTATGAAATGAACCTTCGCAGCGTATCTAACATTATTAACCGCGGCGGAACAGTTCTTTATTCTGCCAGAAGTCCCGAATTCAAAACCGAAGAAGGTCTTCAAAAGGCACTTAATGTTGCAAAAGAAGTAGGAATGGAGGGTATTGTTGTTATCGGCGGCGACGGTTCTTTCAGAGGCGCAAGAGATTTGTCTTTGAGAGGTCTTCCTTGTGTCGGCGTTCCCGGCACCATTGATAACGATATTGCTTGCTGTGATTATACAATAGGCTACGATACCGCTATGAATACCGTTCTTGCTATGGTTGACAGACTTCGCGATACAACCGAATCTCACGACCGTTGTTCGGTTGTTGAGGTAATGGGCAGAAGAGCCGGATACATTGCTCTTAATGCAGGTATTGCCTGCGGCGCTACAACGATTCTTATTCCTGAGGTTGAATACGATTTTCAGCGTGATGTTATTGACCGCATGATAAGAACGCAGAAAACAGGTAAAAAACATTTCATTATAATTGTTGCTGAGGGTATCGGCGGTGTTGAAGAAATGGCTAAGCGTATTCAGGCTGAAACCGGCGTTGAGTCACGAGCAACCATACTCGGTCATGTTCAGCGCGGCGGTGTTCCTACCGTTCGTGACCGTGTAACAGCAAGTCTTATGGGATATAAGGCTGTTGAGCTTTTGAAGGATGGCATAGGAAACAGAGTTGTTGCTATGCAAAAAGACGAAATAGTTGATTTCGATATTTTTGAAGCGCTCAATATGAAAAAATCCCTTGACCTCAATCTTTACAAAATTGCTCACGAAATTTCAATCTGATTATGTCCAATATTGTTTTAATCGGTATGCCCGGCTGCGGCAAAAGCACGGTGGGAGTAATACTCGCAAAGACGCTGGGAATAGGCTTTGTCGATACAGATTTGATTATTCAACAGCGTGAAAAAAGGCTCTTGCAGGATATAATCAATACTGAAGGCATTGATGCCTTCCTTAATTGCGAGGCTGAGGCGGTTAAGTCCGTTTCTTGCGATAATACTGTGATTGCGACCGGCGGAAGTGTTATTTTTCGGGACGATGCCATGCTTCATTTGAAAAAAACAGGAAAAGTTTTCTATTTGAATGTGCCTGTTGATGAAATAAAAAATCGTCTTAATAATATTAAAACACGCGGAATCGCCGCCACGGCAGGCGAGAGTATTGACGATATTTTCAATGAGCGTTCGCCGCTTTACGAAAAATACGCCGATTTCGTCCTCGATTTAACTGATTGCTGTGCAGAACATACTGTTGAAAAAATCTGTGAAATAATAAAATTTTAAACAAAAAACAAACGTCTTGCGGTATTTTCTTTTAATGAGAAAATTCACCGAAAGGCGTTTATTTTTCCGTTAATATTAAACCGTATGCGTGGCAAATTATTAGTGCGGAGGTGAGAAATGCGTTATTTTATCAGATTTTTATCAATTTGTTGCTCGGCTTTGTGCGTAATAATTTTTTCTTTAATTTATTTTGGATGCCGCTTTATTCCCGATAGCTTTACTATTGTTGAAAATTCGCGCTCTATTGTTCCCGAATTTTTCGGAGCGTCAATTTACGGAGTTAAGGGTGTATATGAAACAGGTGTTGCAGAGGGGACTGCCCGAACTTCAAAAAATGAAACGGAAGTAACACTTTTAAAAATAATACCTGTAAAAAACGCAAAAATTACAGGTTCAAAAAGGCAATATGTTACTATCGGCGGAGATATTTTCGGAATCAAGCTTTACACAAAGGGTGTAATAGTTGTTTCCACCGATACTATCGAAACCGATGCGGGAAATGTAAATCCTGCAAAAGAATCGGATTTGCGGATAGGCGATATTATTATTTCTGTTAACGGTACCGATATACAGTCTGTCAAGCATTTATCCTCAATTATTCAGGAAAGTAACGGGGAATATGTAAATATGACTGTTTTAAGAAGCGGAACAGAGAAAATAATCAGTTTCAGAACAGTTAAAGAAAAAATAAGCAATAAGTACAGAGCGGGACTATGGGTGCGAGACAGTACTGCGGGAATAGGTACTGTAACATTTTACAAAACGGAAAACAATTCTTTTGCAGGGCTCGGACACGCAATTTGCGATACTGATACCGATAAAATAATGCCTATGAAAAACGGCGATATGGCTGAGGCATATGTGAATGGGTTTTATAAAAGCAGCAACGGAAGTGTTGGCGAGCTTTGCGGAGTATTTACAGGTAAAAATACAGGCGTTCTTTGTGTAAATGACGAAACGGGAATATACGGATACACAACAAAAACGATTAACGGAAAAAGGTATCCTGTTGCTGTGAAACAAGAAGTTCGCAAGGGCGAAGCTCAAATTTACTGCACAATCGATAACTCCGAACCAAAGCTTTATAATGTGAAAATTGTTAAGGTTAATTCAAATTCCGCATCGGTCAACAAGGATATGGTTATAGAAATTACAGATGAAGAATTGCTTTCAAAAACAGGCGGAATTTTGCAAGGTATGAGCGGTACGCCCATAATTCAGGACGGTATGCTTGTGGGTGCTGTTACTCATGTGTTTGTGAATAATACGAAACAAGGATACGCTATTTTCGCCGAGAGAATGCTTGAAACCTCCGTTTGTCAGGAAATGAAAAAGTACGAACAGATGCTTCAAAACGCTGCCTGACAAAAAAGGGTGGAAACCGTTTGGCTTCCACCCTGAATTTTTATAGTTTTAGTTTTTAAGACTTTGAAGCGGTGCGGGAATTCTTCCGCCGCGGTTAATAAATTTTGCAGGGGAGGCGGTGTTCACCTTCATTATGGGTGAGACGCCGAAAAGACCGCCGAATTCAATTTCTTCACCGTCTTTTTTACCTATTGCGGGAATAACACGAACAGCCGTAGTTTTTGAATTTACCATACCGATTGCGGCCTCGTCAGCGATAATTGCCGAAATAACTTCTGCGGGAGTATCGCCGGGAATGGCTATCATATCAAGACCGACAGAGCATACGGCAGTCATTGCTTCAAGCTTCTCAATGCAAAGTGTATTATTCCTTGCCGCGTCTATCATTCCCGCATCCTCAGAAACAGGGATAAACGCGCCCGAAAGTCCTCCGACATGAGAAGAAGCCATAACTCCGCCTTTTTTAACAGCGTCATTAAGGAGAGCCAGGCAGGCAGTAGTTCCGCAAGCACCGCATTGCTCCAAGCCCATTTCTTCAAGAATATGGGCAACAGAATCGCCGATTGCAGGTGTAGGAGCAAGTGACAAATCAACTATGCCGAAAGGTACATTAAGTCTTCTTGAAGCCTCTGTCGCAACAAGCTGGCCTACTCTTGTAATTTTAAATGCAGTTCTTTTAACGGTATCTGCAATTTCCGTAATGTCGGCGTCGGGTATTTTTGAAAGAGCGGCTCTGACAACGCCGGGTCCTGAAACGCCAACATTTATTACGCAGTCAGGCTCACCTGCGCCGTGAAATGCGCCTGCCATAAAGGGATTGTCTTCAACTGCATTGCAGAATATTACAAGCTTAGAGGGACCTACAAGCCCGTTATCCTTTGTGAGTATTGCCGATTCACGGACAATTTCGCCCATAAGCTTTACAGCGTCCATATTTATTCCCGTTTTTGTTGAGCCTATGTTAACGCTTGAACAAATGCGTTCTGTTTCAGCCAAAGCTTGCGGAATGCTTTTGATCAGCTCAACATCGCCTGCGGCAAAGCCTTTTTGAACAAGGGCTGAGTATCCGCCGAGGAAGTTTACACCAACTTCTTTAGCCGCCTTGTCGAGAATTTTTGCAAATTTAATGGGGTCGCCCTTTGAAGCGGCGGATATCATAGAAATAGGAGTTACGGATATTCTCTTATTTATTATGGGAATACCGTATTCTTTCTCGATTTCTTCGCCTGTTTTTACAAGGTTTTCCGCTTTAAAACAAATTTTATCATAAACCTTTGAACAGGCGTTATCAATGTTGCTGTCAATGCAATCAAGAAGAGAAATGCCCATTGTTATGGTTCTTATGTCAAGATTTTCTTCTTGAATCATATTTATTGTTTCAAGTATATCGTGGGTGTTAATCATATTTTATGTAACCTCAATTTATATTCTGTGCATTGAATTGAAAATATCTTCGTGCATAACATGTATGGAAAGAGCCATTTCATTACCGATAGATGTTACCTTATCGGAAAATTCTGTGAACGCTACTGTGCATTTTTCAAAATCAACAAGCATAATCATACAAAACATATCCTGCAATATTGACTGTGAAACCTCAATAACATTAACGCCGTTTTCGGCGCAAACACCGGAAACTTTTGCAAGAATTCCTACCATATCCTTACCGACTACGGTAATAATACCTCTCATAATTTTTACCTCCAAAAACATATTACGGGTATTCTAACATAAAAAAACGAAAAAGAAAACATTTTTACAAAATATGCTTAAAAAAAGTTATAAATCAGTTGAAAGAAATTTTCTAATGTAGTAAACTAATATTGTATTTGGAGGTAACGAGATGTATAAAAATATTGTTGATTTACATGTACATACCGATAATTCATTTGACGGTAATCATTCCGCAACATTTTTTTGCGAGAAAGCTGAATTTCTTGATTTGAGAGCCGTTGCTTTTACCGACCACTGCGAGGTTGACCAATTTCGCGGTAACAGGCAGTATGAAAAAAGAATTTTTCAGGCATTTTTTGAAATTTCAAAGGTTCGTTCCGCGTTTCGCGGTAAAATTCTCGTTCTCAACGGAATTGAGTTAGGTCAGCCCGCATATGATACCGAACAGGCCGACGATATTATAAACAGATACGATTATGACCAGGTTATAGGTTCCGTTCATAATCTTCGCGGTAAAGAGGATTTCTACTATATGGAAAATGTGGCGTATGACGACGCTACCAAGCTTTTAAGTGAATATTTTGATGAAATCATTGAGATGCTTAAATGGGGTAATTTTGATGTTGTCGCTCATCTCACATATCCGTTAAGATATTTTTACTCTCAGTCAAATTTAACGATTGATTTGAACAATTACAAAAAACAGATTGATGAGATTTTACTGTTGACGGCAAAAAAAGACAAAGCCCTTGAAATAAACACCGCCGCTTTAAGGCAACCTTTGAATAAGCTTCAGCCCGAAATTGATGTTATAAAGCGTTTTAAAGAATTGGGCGGAAAATATGTTACCGTCGGTTCGGACGCTCATTACGCAGAGCATCTTGCCGCAGGTATTGATAAGGCTTATGACGCCGCAATTGAGGCAGGATTTGACAGTATAACTTTCTTCCAGAGAAGAACACCGATGCTTATGAAAATACAGAATGAGGATTAAAAATGAAAGTAAAAGCCGCAGCGAAAATTAACTTGATGCTTGATATTTTGAAAAAACTTGACAACGGTTATCATAGCCTTTTTATGGTAATGCAGTCCGTGGGAATATACGATACCGTTACCGTTGAGAAAAACGGTGAGGGGAGTGTAATTATCAGTTGTGATAAGCCGGGGGTTCCCTGCAATAGCAAAAACATTGCTTATAAATGTGCGGAAAAATTCTTTGATGTTTGTGGCATTAAAGATTGCGGAGTATCAATAAACATTAAAAAAGAAATACCCATCGCCGCAGGCATTGCGGGTGGCAGTGCGGACGGTGCCGCTGTATTGTATTGCCTAAATAAGATGTACAATACAGGGCTTTCACATTATCAGCTCTGTGAAATCGGTGAAACTGTCGGTGCAGATATTCCGTTCAGCCTTACGGGTGGTACTGCGGTTGCGCTTGGTACAGGGAATGTGATTGCACCCGTGAAATCGTTGATTGATTGCAGTATTGTGATTGCAAAGCCGGAACAGGAGGTATCAACACCTGCGGCATATTCACAGTATGATTCTTTGCAGAGAGTAAGGCATCTTGACAGAATATCAATGATTGAAGCTGTTTCAAACGGAGATTATGAAAAAATATGTTCGCTTTGCGGTAATGTTTTTGAGCAGGCGGTTGAAGTGCCAAAAAGACCGCATATCAAGGGCGTTATGCGTAAATTCTGCGCAGACGCTTGCTGTATGAGCGGAAGCGGACCCACTGTGTTCGGGCTGTTTTCCGATGAAGAGCAGGCTTGTAAATGCTTTGAAAAGTTGTCGGAAAATTACAGCGAAGTATATTTGACCTCACCCGTATCCCGAGGAATTATTGAGATTTAAGGAGAAATAATAAATGGTTTTCGTCAGTCTGCCGTTTTTACTTGTATTCTTTCCCCTTTGCATGCTGTTTTATATTTTTGCAAAGGATATTAAAAAAAGAAATATAGTGCTTTTGATTTTTTCCCTGATTTTCTATTCATGGGGCGAGCCGAAATATGTGTTACTGCTTTTGTTTATGTCCTTTGCGGATTGGCTTTTAGCCTTGATGATGGAACGCAAGCCGAATATAAAAAAATTTTTTATGATTCTCGCTTGCATTGTAAATCTTGGGCTTATCGGCGTGTTTAAGTACGGCACATTTATACAAACCAATTTTCATAATGTTTTCGGTTTTCCCGATACGGTCACACAGATTGCCTTGCCGATAGGTATATCTTTCTATACCTTTCAGTTACTGTCATATGTTGCCGATGTTTATAAGGGCGAGGTAAAAGCTCAAGAAAAATTTCATATCGTGCTTTTGTATGCCAGCCTTTTTCATCAGTGCATCGCAGGACCGATTGTACGGTACAAAGATGTTGAAAAACAGCTTTTGTCACGAAAAACTTCTCTTGACAGAATTAGTGCCGGTATTAACAGATTTTGCGTAGGTCTTGCTAAAAAAGCAGTTCTTGCCAATACCTGCGGTAAGCTTGTTGAAACACTTATTGTACCTGATAATTTGCTGAATACTGCTGAAGCTGTTTCCGTGATTTCATCAAAATCCACAGTATCGCTCTGGCTCGGAATGCTGATGTTTTCATTGCAAATTTATCTTGATTTTTCCGCATATTCAGACATGGCGATAGGTATGGGCAAAATGATAGGTCTTGATTATAAGGAAAATTTTGATTATCCTTATATTTCAAGGTCAGTTTCGGAATTTTGGCGCAGATGGCATATTTCACTCGGTTCATTTTTCAGAGATTATGTTTATATACCTTTGGGTGGTAACCGTAAGGGTAAAATGCGGACATATCTCAATTTATTTGTTGTGTGGGCTCTTACAGGGCTTTGGCACGGCGCAAGTTGGAACTATGTCCTCTGGGGAATGTATTTCTTTGTGTTCATCGCCCTTGAAAAGGCATTTCTCGGTGAAAAACTTAAAAAACTAAAAGTTTTGCCGAATCTCTATTTGCTTTTTGTAGTGTATTTCGGTTGGGTTTTGTTTAAATTTGAAAATATGAGCGCAATGGCGGCGGTTTTAAAAGGAATGTTCGGATTGAACAAAAACGGATTTATAAGCTTTGAAACCTCAACTGTGTTTAAAAGCAATTTCGTTTTTATCATAGTGTGCTTAATAGCCGTTGTGCCTTTAATAAAATATGCCGGCATATTGCTTAAAAACCTTTCAGTTAAAAGCCGTACGGCAATGGTTGCGTGGTCTGTGCTTACAGTTGTTTCTCCCGCCGTACTTATATTTATTTCACTGATAAACATAGTAGGAAGCAGTTACAATCCGTTTTTATACTTTCAATTCTGATATGGAGCTTTAAAATGCGAAACGATAAAAAGATAAAAAAGAAAAGAATAGTTGTTTACCTGGCACAAATGTGCGTGTTTGCAGTAACGCTTGCGGTGCTTGCAGTTACAGGTCTTCTTATGCCGCTTCGTCCTGAATATTCCGAATCGGAAAAGAGAAAATTAGCCGAATTTCCTCATTTTACCTTTAAAACCTTTTTCGACGGCTCGTATTTCCAAGGAATCGGCGATTGGTATTCCGATACTTATCCGGGCAGAGAAACGCTTGTAGGACTGAATTCCAAGATTAAAAGCCGCTACGGTATTTCAAGCGTTGAAATACACGGCGATGTAGTAGAAGGCGATGAGATACCCGACGCATATGTACCTCCTACCGGTGACGATTTGACTTTACCCGAAGATACTGACGAAAACTTTGACGAAATAATCAAAGAGGTCGATACGCAAAGCCTGGGCGCAGTATTTGTTGCCGGGAATGTGGGTTATGAATATTATAATTTCAGTAAGGAACAGGCAGACCGTTATATTACTTTAATCAATAAACAGGCATCAAATCTAAGCGACACGGCAAATGTATATGCGATGGTTGTTCCAACAAGCATAGGAATTACATTGCCTGATAATTTCAAAAACACTATTAACAGTTCCGATCAGAAAAAGGCTATTGATTATTTTTACAGCGGAATCGGAGGCAATGTTAAAGCGATAAATATTTATAACACTCTTATGTCGCATAGGAGCGAGTATATTTACTTTAATACCGACCACCATTGGACAACGCTGGGTGCATATTATGCGTATGAGCAGTTTGCTAAGTCGGCAGGTATTGAATGCAAACCTCTCTCGGCGTATAAAAAAGCAGAATACAGCGGTTTTTTAGGCAGTTTTTATAATGATACGGGAAAATTGCCGGAGCTTGAGAAAAATCCCGATACGGTTGTCGCGTATATACCGAACGAAAATGCAAAAATGGTATATACAACCACCAAAGGTGATAAGATAAGCTGGCCCATTGTCAATGACGTGAGTTCATATCCTCAGTCAATCAAATACAGCGCATTTATAGGCGGCGATAATCCCTTCACCGAGATTACAAATCCCGATATTACCGATAATTCCTCAATTGTTGTAGTAAAGGAATCCTTCGGTAATGCGTTTGTTCCTTTCCTTGTTGAGAATTACCACAAGGTTTATGTAATTGATTACAGATATTATAGCGGAAGCGTGAGCGGCTTTGCAAAGCAGAACGGCGTTAAAGATGTGCTGTATATCAATAATATTTCTGCAACAAGAAATAAGTCGCTGATAAATAAACTACAAAATACACTTTAAATTTAACCGGGCGGTTTGCCCGGTTTTTTTGTATAGTAAAACCACGCGTTAGACGCGTGGTTCGGTAAAGATTAATCGGT
>JBJEPW010000046.1:0-4224 GCA_051881435.1 Candidatus Fimenecus sp.
GCTCCAGCCTTTTGTGTTCTTTCTGACGCATAGCATTGGTTTTCTTTGCAAGCATATACAGGAATACCGGCTCGTGGCATTTCACGAAATCCGTCAAACTGCTGATTGCTTCAAGCACGATTTTTTCAAGCACAACGTCACGGATATAGTGGATTTGACAAGTCCCTCTGCCGTCCTTGTAGTTGGAACATCTCCAAAATTCCTGATTGCGTTTCAGGCTCTTTGCAGCACAGAAATGCAGCTTTGCGCCGCAATCGGGGCAATATACCAATCCCGAAAACAGGCTTGTTCTTCCGGTTGCTGTCGGTCTGCGGCGGTGTTTGCGAAGTTCCTGCACCCTCAGCCATTGTTCTTCGGATATGATCGGCTCCTGCATATTCGGTATGATTTGGTAATCTTCTGTGGCATTATGGATTTTCTTGTGAACCTTGTAGCTGACCGTAGTGCTTTTGAAGTTGACGGCACAACCCGTATACTGTCGGTTTTCAAGAATACCTACAACCGTTGCCTGATCCCAACTATACGGATTAGTTGGTACTTTCTGTGCGTGGCTTCTGCCGACAGATTCGTAGTAGGCTGAAGGAACAAGGATTTTCTCTTTCTCCAACTGTCTTGCAATCTGTGACGGCCCTCGCCCTGCAAGACATAAAGCATAGATTTTTCGTACCACTTCGGCGGCAGGCTCGTCAATCAGCCATTTCTCTTTGTCGTCAGGGTCTTTCATATATCCAAAAGGAACAGTCGGTGAGACACGCTTTCCGTTTTCTGCTTTCGACTGCCATACCGCACGGATTTTCTTAGAGGTTTGTGCCGCATACCACTCGTTGAATATGTTGTAAAACGGCAGCATTTCCATACCCTCGCCGGTAGTGCTGTTTACATTTTCGTGGAGTGAGATAAAGGTAACACCCAAAGAGGGATATACAATCTGAGTCAGTCTGCCTGCTTCAACCATCTCTCGACCAAAACGGGAGAGGTCTTTAACGATAACTCTGCATATCTTGCCATCCTCCACCATTTTCTGCATCTGCTGAAAGCCGCCTCGCTCAAAACTTGTGCCGGAAATACCGTCATCTACAAAAAACATCGTGTTTGTAAAGCCCTGCTTTTGGCAGTAATCTAACAGTATTTGCTTTTGATTGGTTATGGAATTTGACTCGGCGTCTTTCTTGTCATCATCAACCGATAATCTACAGTACAACGCTGTAATTTTTTCTTCTGTCTGCCCGTTAATATTGTTTGCTGTTGTCATAAATCATTTCTCCTTTCCGACAACAGGGCATAGCAAAGGCACAATTATTGTAGTATGCCCTGTTGTCTTTTTCTATGGTGCGATTATCCAATTAAATGTTCGGACAATATCAATTCTTTGAATTGTTCCAATAAACACTGTCTGCCCTTTGGATTAAAATGTGTGGATACTTCGTATGTTGTCCCACCGATTTTCATTGTGAAATTATCTTCACCGAAACGGCGTACCTTGGTATAGTCAAATATGCGCTCATCAGTTCTCGGTATCAGATAATCTACAACGCAGATTTCTTCGGTTTCATCTATCTGTTCCGGCGGAGTCACATAAACTACTTCATTGTTCGGAAACATATCTATTTTCTTCATATCGTCACCTTATCTTTCATCACGGCTGTTACGCTTTCGTTCGGTTTTTCTGTGATAGTCATACAGCAGTTTCAAGATGGTTTCTGTCATCTGCTTTTGAGTGTAGTTTTTGGGGAAGAAACTCCGCAAATCCTGTACCTTAAAACTGATATGCTCGGTCTGATTGGCTTTTTCCTCTGACATAATTTCATAAATACTGTCCGAAGAAAGAGTACCTTGCTGTGCCGATTTTTTCATACGGATACTTTGGGCATGCGAGGGAGTACAGTCGTTCAGGCTCATAGCGTCAAGCAGTACTTTTTGCTGTTCTTCGGATAAGTATGACAGCTCAACGGCAGGACTTAAAGCGATAGCACCCTCGTCAACTTTTTGAAGGATTTCGGGAATAAGGTTAGTAAGACGGATATATCGGAATACTTGGTCACGGCTTTCGCCCTGTGCTTTGCCGATTCGAGCGGCGGTATCCGACTTTGTCGCAACTTGCGATAAAGTTAAATCCGTTCTTTTACCTTGTTCTTTCATCGCTTCCATTTTCATTTTGTATGCGAAGGCTTTTTCGCTGGGCAGTATCCGTTCTCTGTGGATATTACTGTCCACCACCGCAATAATTGCCGCATTGCGGTCAAGGGGATAGATTAAAGCAGGTACTTCCGTAAGCCCTGCTTTCACAGAAGCGTACAACCTGCGGTGTCCCGATATGACCTCATATTCATCGGGTTTGTTTTCCATCGGTCTTACAATAAGCGGCGAGAGTATTCCTTGCTGACGGATACTTTCCGTTAAAATCTCCATTTCCTCGTTATCAAGGACTTTGAACGGATGTCCGTTAAAGGTATGGAGCTTTTCAATGGGTATGTTCGCCGCCTTTTTCTTCGGTGGGGATAAGATTTCATTTACTAATTGTTCTGTATTTTTCATCGTGTATAACCTCTTTCTTTCGTTTTGTAGATGACAGCATTTTCTGTCTGCCTTTCGATTTCAAGCAGTTCTTTTAGTTTCGGTATTTTTTCAAGAACCGCTTTTGCTACGGATAGTTCTTCACGCAAAGGCTTGATTTTTGATGTGATTTCTCTTGCCTGTGCGTTTAGCTCCTTGCTTTTCTTGTGACGGTTGCGGTTATAGACAGACTGCCTTTCTTTTTCTAAAACATCTATCTGTTCACGTTTTTCGCTGATAAAAGAAACAAGCTCCTGCGGGGAATCTATATGATTCTCACATAGGAACTTGTATTCTTTCAGCGTTTTATCGAGTTTTACAACCTCTTGCCTCATTTCCGGAGACAGCGGTCTCGGAGTCTGCGGCGTAATATTATTACCTGTAATCAATTTGCAGAGCTCAATTACAAGTTGGAACATTACCTGTATGCCGTCCATCTTCTTTACCTTTCGGTATTCGATTTCAAGCATAATCAGCGGCGTATACTTAGGCTTTTGAAACGGAACATAACCGATATAGCGCTGATTATCAAGCAGCCTTTCACGAATAGCGGAGGGAGAGTATTCCTTTCCCAGCCCGTCTAAACGAATGGCTCTCTGCCAGCTTGGTGCTTTTATGGAATAGTGGGCATATTCCTCGCCACGCTGTATGATATATCCCATATCCTTTAAGCGAATTTCAAAGGCTTTAAAATTGGTTGACTGTGAAATAGCGGTATCAATATCCGATTTCAATAGTTCTCGGTGGGTCATATTGCCTTTCTTTTTCAGCCAGTATTCTTTTTTATCGCCGCCGTAAAAGTTTGCTTCTTTAAGTACGCTTTTACCGTAATACAAACATACGGCATCGGAGATTTCACGAAGTCTGTAATGGTCGGAAATATGGTTTTCAAACTTTCTGCCGGTCTTAAAGGATACGGAATTAACAACAAAATGATTATGGACATTGTCTGTATTAAGGTGTGTAGTAACAACAATTTCGTAATTCCCGCTCCACATACGCCTTGCGGTTTCTATCCCGATTTTATGTGCTTCCTCAGGTGTAACCTCACCCGTCTGAAAGCTCTGATACCCGTGATACGCTACATTGCCGCCTGTTTTACCAAAGCGTTTTTTAGTTGCCGTCATACGCTCATAGGCTCGTTTTGCGTTGCAGTTGATGCCCGACACATACATACGCTTGTCAGTTTTGTTATCATCTGCCGCATACTGCAAGGCGGCGTATAGGTCGCTGTCTACATATTTTTTGTCTATGGTTTTGTCGGGGTTTTCCGCATAGTCAATCACTTCTTTGAGCCTGCTTTTGACAGGCCAGAAACCAGTAGTTGCCATTAAATCACCAGCCTTTCACGCTTCGGCAGTATCAGTTCTTCGGTAATACTGTCAATGAGTGCGATAATTTTTTCTTCCGTATCAGGTGAGATTTTGCCCTCACAAACAACGCAGAGTTCATCTAACTTGTCATTTAAAGAGAAGAATACTTCGGGCAAAACTGCTTTCGGCATATATCCCAACGCACGCTGGCGTAGATATTCCGACACGGAAAGCCCGCACTTTTCAGCATTTAGTTCGATGGCATTTTTCTCTTTTTGACTTACACGGATAAACAGATTTTTGTTCTTAACTTCATTCATAACATCAGTCCTTTCTTTGATTTTTTAGGGGATTGGGG